>NZ_PBSH01000018.1 GCF_002726155.1 Alcanivorax sp.
CAAACCTAATATCTGGCTTCCAGACTGGACATTGCGCCAGAACCTTAAGCGGCAACAGACAGAGCAGAATAAGCGTGACTGTTTTCATATTCACCTAACAGCGTATTAATTAGAACGTTCCGCATAACCCGGTTCCTTATAACTCTGGAACCGTGCTTCCCTGACCACAAGGAAAAGCCTGCCATAACAAAAGGTTGGGATGCTATAGCCAATCTCCTGCACGGAGTTATGAGGAACGTTCTATATAACTCCTGGAGAATTGTCATCCATTGGATGACAGCAAGGTGCTTGATATAGAAGAAAATTGTAGCTGGCGGGGTGCGTAAGCGGGGCCGTTTCCGTTGAAAACAAGCAAACCGCGCTTTGCGGCTTTATGTTGGTAAGCCGTCACTATCAGGCAGCTTGCGGTTCTCGTGCATCCGGTTGGCTCGCCGTAAGGTGTTCGGGTTGTTGGCGCGCGGGCGGACGTTTTCATGCCTTGCCGGTGCGCTCGCGGTGGGGGCAGCCCGGCCAGCAACAGGGGCGGCGTTTGCCGGCGGTGAGATTTTCCTGGGCACGGGTGATGCGTCCGGTTCGAGTGTCAGCTTTCTTGGCGTCTTCTATCCAGCAAATCCATTCGTTACGGGCCAACGGGGTGATGTCTTCCCATTGCGCCAGCATGGCGTTGTCCGCCAGTAGAGTCTGGCGAAGGTCGTCGGGCAGTGGGTGGACCACGCCGCCACTCGGGGTGGGCTGTTTCATGGTAATCATCCTTGATCAGTTGCCCTTGTGAAAAGAGGAAGGACGCCAATTGTCGGGTTACGCCTTTCAGGCTAACACGACCTACGCTACTGATTTGCCATGATCCGGGTTCCCTGTGAGATCAAGGCACTGACAATAGCAAAAGGCGGTGGGTGGCCTCTATGACGTAAGTCTCCTGAAGGGGTGTGCCTCTTCCAGTTCAAAGGCCAGCTCCAGCAAGGTGCGCTCCTCGCCGTGGCGCCCATTGAGTTGCACTCCAATGGGTGTCCCATTCTCGGCCTGTCCAAGGGGAAGGGACAGGCCCGGGCTACCAGAGGCATTGTTGGCAGGAGTGAAGGTGGTGTAGCTCAACAGGCGTTCCAGCTGGGTGTCGAAGTCCACATCGGCGCCCAGATAGCCCAGCTCCGGCGTGGTGTGGGCCAGCACCGGGGTGAGCACCACGTCGTACTGGTTGAATACCTCTGCGTAGCGGGCCTGGCTCTGGCGAAGCTGGCGCAGCATGCCGGGGGTTTTCAGGAAGCGTTGACGGTAATAGCGGGCCAGGCCCTGTGAAAGCGGGTCCAGCTGCTGACTATCGAATCCCTGGGGGAAAAGGGCGCGGCCGAATTTGCTGACAAAGAACGCGAGCATGGCCCAGTAAAGCAGGAAGTCGTCCACGAACCGCTGGGGCAGGTCGATGTGGGCGACGTCCACATGGTGGCCCAGGGCGGACAGCTGTTTGGCGGTGGCTTCCACGGCGGCACGGGTTTGCGGGCAGGTGGGGTCGCCGGCGATGGAGTCCACCATCAGGCCGATGCGTAGCCGCTGTTTGCCGGGGCCGGTGACGTGCCCGACAGCAGGTAGCTTGTTGTTGCGGTAGTACTTTTCGGCTTCGGCGAAGAAGTTGGCGGTGTCGCGCACGGTGCGCGTGAGCACGCCATCGCTGATGATATTGATCGGCAGGGCTTTGGCCGCTTCCTGGGTGACCAGGCGCCCGCGGGTGCTTTTCAGGCCCACCAGGCCGCAGACCGCTGCGGGGATGCGGATGGAGCCGCCGCCGTCGTTGCCGTGGGCAATGGGCACGGCGCCGGCGGCCACCAGTGCGGCGCTGCCGCCGGAAGAGCCGCCGGCGGAGTGGTTCAGGTGCCAGGGGTTGCGGGTGGCCGGGGCGTGAGCCATCTCGGTGGAGGCGGTAAAGCCGAAGGCGGGCAGGGTGGTCTTGCCCAGCAGGTTAAAACCCTGAGCCAGATACTGCTTTGCCAGTACGCTGGTTTTCTTCATGGGTTTGCCGCCCACGGCGGCACTGCCATGGCCGGTGGGCAGGCCGCGCAGATCGATATTGTCTTTGATCAAGCTGGGAACGCCGGCAAAAAAGCCCTCAAAATGCTTGTTGCCGGCTCGTTCCCGCGCTTCCGCATAGGTATCCAGTACCAGCCCGTTGAGGGTGGGATTGACCCGCTGCAAGCGGGCGATGGCAGCCTCGGTGGCGTCGGTGGTGCTGATCTCGCCGCGCTGCAGGCGCGCTGCCAGAGCAGTGGCGTCATCGGTGCCCAGGGCGTCATCGGTAAAGGCGTGAAGCGTGTGCTGTGTCATGGTGTCTCGCGGGCCGGTTGTTATTTTGCACGAATGTACCAGTTTGGCGCGGGGCGGGCGGGGGCTGATCGGGCCAATCGGCTGACAGGGCAGGCGCGTTTCAGGGCCGCGCCCGTTCCACGCGTTTGTGCTGGGCCAGCAAGTGGCGGGCCAGACCGGTGAGTTCGGCAATGCTGCCGACCACGGCGTCCGGACGGTGTGGGTGTTTGACCGTATGCGGGAAAATCTTGTCCAGCCAGGCCTGATCCCAGTCCGCGCCATTATAGAAAATGGAGGTAACACCGGCTTCCTTGGCGGCAATCACGTCGGTGGTGCTGTCACCCACATACCAGCAACTTTCGGCGGGAGGCCTGTTGAGAATCTCCATGGCCTTCAACAGCATCTGTGGTGACGGTTTGCGTTCCTCCACATCACTGCCACACACGACCACATCAAACAGGTCTTCCCAGCCGGTGCCATCCACCAGGGCCAGTTCGTGTTCCAGAAATTCCCGTTTGCGGTTGGAGATCAATCCGACTTTTACGCCCAGCTCGCGCAGGTGCTCCAGTTGTGGGCGAATGTCTGGTTCCAGCGGATGTACTTCGGCCACGTACTTTCGGTAGGCCTGGTCGAAGGCCTGGTGAGCGCGCCCTTTGGCGTCTTGATCACTGCCGAACAATACTTCGAAGATATCGGTGCGGGAAATCTTCCGCTGAGAGACGATTTTGGGGTGCAAGCGGTGATGATCTTTCACATAAATCAGCAGCTTGGCGTCTTCAATAGTCTTGGATTCATCCGGGTCCAGCAGCCGGTCCCACAGGTCGAGATTTTCTAGTTGGGGAAGGATGTCATCCACGGCGTGGTACATGGCGTCATGGGTATCCACCAGGGTGGCGTGCCAGTCAATCAGAATGACATCGGGGCGGGCGTGGGGCAGTTGCAGAATGCTCATTATGAGGTTGCCCGTAGGTTGTGAGTGGTGGCTTATAGCCTGGTCACATTGGCGTGTCGCCATGCCGTTCAGCTTAACCACCAGTATAGACAACCGCGTGTGTTTTTTAAGGCTCTGTAAAGCGTGTCACCATTTTGAAAAGCTTTGGATGGGACTATCGTGACACTCTGTAAAATTTGTGCTTCTATCGGAGGCGGATCACTGGTTTAACGTTGCAGCTCGGGGTGCTCAACAGTTCTGCCCGGGAATGGCAGCGATTAACAAAACAATGCACAGGGATGATGATCATGGGTACTCTCGCTTCCAGGCGCACCCTCGGTACTGCGCTGCTTCTTGCTCCTCTCACTTGCTTGGCGGATTCCTCTTTCGAAGTCTACGGTTTCGGGATGGTGGATTATGTGCAGGCGTTTGATCGGCCCAATCCGGATTGGGTAGGGGCGTTGCGCCCTAGCCGAATTCCCACCAACGCTGCTTCGGTTGGCAGTGATGGTCAGGCGGAGTTAAGTGTTCGCCAGAGCCGTCTGGGTGTGAATGCCAGCACCATGGCCGGTGACAGTGAGCTGACCACCAAATTCGAATTTGATATGTACGGCGTCGGCCCGGATGAGGGGCAGACGACGATTCGTTTGCGTCATGCCTACGGTGAGTGGAAATCCATTTTGGCCGGGCAAACCAATAGTGTGTTCATGGACGGGGATGTGTTCCCTAACGTGATCGACTACTGGGGGCCGTCGGGCATGGTGTTCCTGCGCAATCCGCAGATTCGCTGGACGCCGGTGCAGGGCGATCAGACCGTGGCCGTGGCCATTGAGACTCCGGGTAGTGGGGTGGATAACGGGCTGGATCCGAATACCACTGCGGGCGACAACGAATACCCCGACCTGACCGCGCACTTCCGCCAGGTCGGCGACTGGGGCCACTTCCAGGTAGCGGGTATCCTGCGCCAGGTGGGCTATGACACTCCCGGTGGGCCTGATGGTAGCCCGGACGACAGCGAGTTGGGTTGGGGCGTCAATTTGACCACCACGATCAACCTGCTGGAAAAAGACCGTCTGATTCTGGGTGTGGTTCATGGTGATGGTATTTCCAATTACATGAACGACGGTGGGGTCGATATGGCACCGGATGGCAATGTCATCGATCCGGATTACCAGGTGGTGCCACTGACCGGCCTGATCAGCTATTACGAACATGCCTGGAATGACCGTTACAGTTCCGCCATTGGTTATAGCTCTACCGAAATCGACAACACGGATTTCCAGGGCCCGGATGCTTTCAAGAAAGGCGAGTATGCCTCCACCAACCTGCTCTATACCCCTAATGACAAGGTCATGATGGGGGTGGAGTACCTGTTTGGTAAACGTACCGCGAACGATGGTGACAAGGGCTACGACCGCCGCGTTCAGTTCAGCGTTAAATACAGCTTTTCCAGTGGCAATCTGCTTTAAGCGGAAGCCGGAATCTCTCAGAGGGAGCACGAGAAATGCAATATTCACGTAAGTTCTTCAGCCTGTTCTTTGCCGGCATGCTGGCCATGGCGAGTGCCAGCTGTTCCGCAGAATCGGAGGCACCGGCGGCGTCTCCGGTGGACAGCAAGCTCACCGAAAAAAACATCAATGATGCGTTGAAAAAAGCCTATGACAAGTACAAGGGATTGAAGGAAGGCGCTAACGCCAATTACATCCCCGCGCTGGACAAGGTGGACTCCAATATCTTTGGTATTGTGCTGGTGACGGTGGACGGCAAGGTCTACAGCGTGGGCGATATCAAATCCGAGGTGTCGATCCAGTCTATCTCCAAGGTCTTCACCATGGCCAAGGTGACAGAGGAGAAAGGCATCGATGCACTGCCCAAGAATGTGGGGGTAGACGCTACCGGCCAAGTGTTCAATTCCATCTATGCCATCGAGCAGAACCAGGGCCATGAAATGAACCCGCTGGTGAACGCCGGTGCGATTACCACCACCAGCATGGTGCAAGGCAAGAGCTACAACGAAATCTGGAACAAGATCCTCGGTTACTACAGCGAGTTTGCGGGCCGGGAACTGACTGTGCTGGAGGATATCTACAAGTCCGAAGCGGCAACTAACCAGCGCAACCAGGCGATCGCACACCTGATGTATGCCTATGGTCATATCGAAGGTGACCCGCTGCAGGCCACCGACATTTATACCCGTCAATGCTCTGTGGGTGTCAATGCCAAGGACCTGGGCACCATGGCGGCGACGCTGGCCAACGCCGGGACCAACCCGGTAACCGGCAAGGCTTTGGTTAAACCGGAAGACATGCCGGAAATTCTGGCGGTGATGGCGACGGCGGGGCTGTATGACGATGCGGGTAAGTGGTTGTACAAGACCGGCCTGCCTGCCAAGAGCGGTGTGGGCGGTGGTATCATTGCCGTTTCTCCGGGCAAGTTCGGCATCGCGGCTATTTCTCCGCCGCTGGATGAGGCCGGTAACAGCGTACGTGCCCAGAAAGCCATTGCCGATATCTCCGCGGCGCTGGGGGGCAACCCGTACGAAGCCGCACCTTATGGTAAGTGATGAAAAAAGTCGTTGTTAATGGCTGGCCGGTAATGGCCGGCCGACCTTTCTCGTCTGACAGTGCTTATTGCCAGACAACCAAACAGGCAGCCTTCTGGGCTGCCTGTTTGGTTGTCGGCACCTTTCCTGCTGTCGCCTTTGCAGCGGACCAAACCTTCGACACGGCCAGTACCCCGCCACAGATCTGGCAGCCGCCCAGCTTTGATGTGCAGCAATGGGACTGGATTCAGCTGGATACTGGCGAGTGGGTGAAGGGCCGCATAAAGGTCTTGCATGAAGAGTCGGTCGAGATCGACAGCGATCATTTCGATTTGATTTCGATTGACTGGGAAGACGTGGCCTATATCCGCACGGGGCGAGTCATGTCGGTGCTGCTGGATGGCGGTGAAGTGATCCTGGGGCGTTTGACCACGGAGCGCGGCAAGCTGCTGGTGGGCGGTGAACCGGTTGAGTTTCCGCAGGTGGTGGGTATTGCCTCGGCCTCACCCAGAGAGTTTGATTTGTGGTCTGCGGATATTTCGGTGGGCCTGAATTTCCGCAGTGGTAACGTGGAACAGAAAGACCTGAATACCAAGGTTTCACTGAAACGCCGCACGGTAAAAAATAATACCAAGATGAGTTATACCGGTAACTATTCGGAATCGGAATCCGAGCAGCTGGCCAATAACCACACGGCGAGTCTGAGTCATGATTATCGGATTAGCCATAAATGGTTTTTCAGGCCGATTCAGGCGGAATATTACCGTGATCCGTTCCAGAACCGTGAAGCAGAATGGACGGTAGGTTTTGGTGCGGGGTACCAGATTTTTGATACATCGAAGCTGGATTGGACGGTCTCGGCCGGTCCCGGTTATCAGCGTACCGAGTACGTGGACGTGGCGCCGGGTGAAGACCGTACCGTGTCTACGCCCGCATTGCTGTTGGGTACTTATTACGATCAGGATATTACCGACAATATCGACTTCCAGATTGATTATCAGGTGACCTTGACGGAAGAGGACGCGGGCCGTGCCAAGCATGACTTCTATATGGCACTGGACGTGGATCTGACCAGCCGTTTGGACCTGAGGCTGGCGGGTACCTGGAAACGAATTGAAAGCCCGCAACCGGACAGCGACGGCATTACTCCGGAAAAAGACGATTTTACCGCTACCCTGGGGCTTGCCCTGGAGATATAAGCGGTATTGAGCAAGCGTCGGCACGGCTCAGCATTTCTGGCGTTGCCGGATGCCACACGCCTGAGGCCGGACGTTAAACCGACGAACAGGGAATCGCTGAAAAACGCCCAACAGCGCTGGTTGTCTGTGGGAAGTGTTTCCCACAGTGCCTCGAGCGTTTGTCAGAGGTTTCCGGGTGGCACCGCCATGAATTGCCGGCCATGCACCATGCAGATAACCCGCGTCGCCAGGTTTTCGTCAGGCATGAGGCGTCAGGCATGGGGCTGTCTGGGCAAAATCTAGAGGGAACGATTCTCCGTTCAGAACATTCCCTCTAATCCGCGTTTAACCCAAATTAAAGCTGACCCAGCACCGTGTCGGCGCTGCTTTTGTCTACGCCTTTGGCGTCCACACCGATGTATTCCACCACGCCATCGTTGGCGATCAGGGCGAAACGCTTGCTGCGAATCCCCATGCCGCCGCCGGTGGCGTCCAGTTCCAGCCCCAGCGCCTTGGCAAACTCGGCATTGCCGTCGGCCAGCATGGTCAGGCGCTCGGCGTTCTGGTCTTTCTGCCAGGCATCCAGCACGAAAGCGTCGTTAACGGCCATGCAGGCAATGGCATCTACCTTGTCCAGCAGGGCGTCGGCATTCACCACAAAGCCGGGCATGTGGGTGTTGGAGCAGCCGGGGGTAAAGGCACCGGGAACGGCAAACAGCACCACTTTGCGGCCTTTGAAAAATTCCCCGGTGTTGAGGTCTTCCGGGCCGTCTGGGCCGTTGGTTTTCAGGGTGATAGAGGGGAGGGTATCGCCAACTGCAATGCTCATGATTCGCGTCCTTGGCTTGAGAATGGACACTCACTGTAGCAAAGAGACACGGATAAAAAAGGGTCTTCAGGGATTAGCGTAAATAACACGTTTCTCGCCATCTGCCTGGCTTGTCCCGAATATCGGGCACTTTGCCAAACGCTCGACGCCGGATGCCTGACGTAACTCTCCATCGCCTGAGAGGCTGTCGTTATTCCGGCATCTCTCCAGAGAGGTATTTTGAGGAACTGTCAGGCCATCATTGATGGTAATAATCGGGTAATGCATTTTGCATAGAGAGTATGGTGGCCAAGATTTTCAGGTTTTGAAGGCAAGCATCCTTCGTCGGGCATCCGGCGTCCAGCGGCTGCCAAGTTGGGATAAGGAGACAAGGGAACCTCTGAACCCGGGTGATCACTCATTCCGCGATGAAGCATAAAAAAGGGTGTTTACGGGCAGAGAGACAAGTCACCGCCACAGGGCCCTGCGAATGTGGCTTGTCTGCTGGCGTTGAATGCGAAACAGGTTCAGGGTAACTATCTGTTGAATCAGGAAAAAGGAGAAAATCGTGGGGCAGACAATCGTTATTACCGGAGCGAACCGCGGGATCGGTCTTGCCATGGCGCAGGCGTGGTGTGCCAGAGGCGATACCGTGATTGCCACTTGCCGCCAGCCCTCTGCAGCGCTGTTGGAAAGCGGTGCTAAAGTGATCGATGGCGTGGATGTGAGCACGGCGGACGGGGTGATGAACTTGCAGAATGCGCTGGGCGAGACCCCGGTAGATATGCTCTATAACAACGCCGGCATCATGTGCAGTGAAACGGTGGACGCCATGGACTTTGACGCTATGCGCGACCAGTTTGAGGTTAATACGCTGGGGCCGCTGCGGGTCACCCTGGCCCTGTTGGCTAACATGCATGCAGGCAGCAAGGTGGGCCTGATGACTTCGCGAATGGGGTCCATGGCGGATAATACCTCCGGGGCCAAATACGGCTACCGGGCCAGCAAGGCCGCCCTGAATGCGGTGGGCAAATCCCTGGCGGTGGATTTGGCGGCGCGCAGCATTGCGGTGGCGATTCTGCATCCGGGCTGGGTGCAGACTGACATGACCCGGCAGAGCGGTAATCTGACGGCGGAAGAAGCGGCCAGCGATCTGATTGCGCGTATGGACGCCCTGACCCTGGAAAACAGCGGGACCTTTTGGCATTCCGATGGCAGCGTGCTGCCCTGGTAATGGGATTGCCTTCTCTGAATACAGAAGAGGGTTTCACCGAATGCTGATGGAGAACAAGTCATGACGCACGCTGTGCGCTTTCAACATCCACGCTACACCATTCGCCGCAAGTTCTTTCGGTTCTTCGGTGATGCCTTCCATCTTTATACGGATGATGGAGAACTGGCGCTTTACTCCAACATGAAGCGCTTCCGCATCCGCGAAGACATCCGGCTCTATGCGGACGAAAGTCAGGACCAGGAGTTGCTGCGAATTTCCACTCGCAGCATTTTCGATTTCGCTGGCGCCTATGACGTACATGATTCGCAAAGCGATGAGCATGTGGGGACGCTGCGGCGGTCGGGCTTCACGTCGTCTTTCCTGCGCGATCACTGGACCTTTCTGGATAGTGGTGGCCAGGAAATCGGTACCCTGCAGGAAGACTCCATGATCAAGGCGCTGGTGCGCCGCTATATCGAAACGTTGGCATTTTTCTTTCCGCAGCACTACCACGCTACCGTGGGGGATAGCCCCGTGGCCGAGTATCGTCAGCGCTTCAATCCCTTCATTCTGAAACTGGATGTGGATTTCAGTGCCGATCGTGAAGGCCGGCTGGACAAGCGTCTGGGGATTGCTGCCGGGGTGTTGATGTCTGCCATCGAAGGGCGTCAGGAATAAAAACGGGCAGACGCTGTCTGCCCGGAAGGGTGTGCCAGAACAGGGTGAGTCAGCGGCGGCGTCGCAGGCCGCCGCCGATCAACAATATCAGGAAGGGCAGCAGCGCTCCGATACCGAAGGCGCCACCGCCTCCACCACCGCCGCTGCTATAGGACGGCCGGTTGCTGGTGTACATGGGCTGGGCGGTGTCCGCACGGTTGCTGGTGGGGGCGTTAGCCTGACGCTGGGCCTTGGCCAGTTTTTCGATTTCCCGGCGTTTGGCGTTGCGGCGGTCGATACCGTATTCAGCGAACACTTCGTCGCGCAGCACCACCATGGAGGTGTAATTGGTGACCAGGCCGTATTCCAGGCCCAGATCCACGATGCCCTGTTGCAGGTCTTTTTCCTCCCCGAAATAATTAATTTCCTGCTGCATGTCCTGGATGGTGGCGTAGGCCCACAGGCGTTCCAGCTCCGGGTTGTCACCGCCCTGGGCGGGGAAATTGAAGCGGGTTTTGTAGTGCTTGTCCTGGCCCGCCACGTTGGCACGCAGCGTGACGTTTGCCGGACCGTCGCCCCAGTAATGGCCGAGCAGCACGATTTGACGGCCATGGTAAATGCTGCCAATGCGCTGGGGCTGGAGATCAGCGGTACGTACCCCGTCGATATCGATTTCAACGTCATTCATGGCCTGGTGGGTGAGCTTGGCAGTGGCGTTGAGAATCTGCCCGGCGATGTCGTCACTGTTGGAAACGCTGATGGCAAAGCCGTTGCTGGCACCGGTCATGGCCGTGAGCATGGGGCGGTTGGCGCTGTTACCCATGACAAAGGTGAACAGACGAACGTCGTGGTTTTCCAGCAAATCGATGAAATCTTTTTGTTGGGTTTTGCCCACGTTGGCTACACCGTCGGTGACCAGCACGATGCCGGTGGGGCGATCTGCATCCAACGGGTTCAGGGCCAGACTCAGGCCGCCGAACAGGTTGGTGCCGCCCCGCGACTGGAGCTGCATGACCTTCTTCGTGTACTGGCGAATATTGTTCGGCGTTGCGTCCACAAAACCACTGGTGAGTTCTTCGGCGCGGTCATCGAACAGCACGATACGGAAGCGATCGCCGCCGCGCAGTTTGCCCAGCGCCTGGCTGACGCCGTCGCACAGGGTGGCCAGTTTGGCGCTCATGGAGCCGGAGATATCCAGTACGAACACCCAGTCGCTACCGGTGGTGATCGGGGGTAAATCATCACCGGGGGTGATGCTGAGCATGAAGGTACCACGGTCCTTGCCCGGCGCCTTGTAGGCCACCAGGTCCACGCTGCCGGGCAGATCCTGCTGGTGACGCCAGTAGACCACGATGTCCTGGTCGAGAGTGAAGGCATTGGCCGGTTGGCCGTTGGCAGCCGGTGGTGTGAAGTTGGGGTTCTCGCTGTTTGTTTCTTCTTCACTGCTGCCGGTTGCCGTGCGGTTGTCCAGTGTTACCTGCCATTGCTGTGGGCCCAGCTGCTGGATCTGTGCCTGGGGGTGTTTGGGTAGCCGCAGCGCATCCACCGGGTAGCCGCTGCGCAGGTTAAGGGTGAAACTGAAGTGCTCTTCAACGCTGTCGTTGGCAGTCCAGAAGGCCAGCTTTTTCTCGTCTACGCCGCCTTCCTCCAGCGGGTAGACATAACGGCCGATGCCGGTATCCACGGAGGCAGGCTGCATGTAGACCAGCCGCACCCGGGTATCCTGGCCGGCGCGCACCGGCTGCACTTTCACATCAAAGGCCTTGTAGCTGTCTTTCTCGGTGAGGCCGGCTTCACGGCCGGCGGCTTTTTCCTGCTCGTATACCTGGCGGGCCTGCTCTTTTTCCAGCACTTCACCGATCACCGGTTTGTCGTCGATCCAGACGGTGAATTCGGCCACCGTGCCTTTTTCGGGAACCGGAAAGCGGTAGTAGGCCTCCAGATCCTGATCATTGGGGTTGTGGAACACCTGCTCGACTTCGGTGATGGCATAGCCGTCTTCCACGTCCACCGTGACATGCTGTTCGCGGATTTGTAGCGGTGGCAGGTTGCTGTCGACGGGGGTCATCAGCCCGGCAGCAAGACTGTGTTGAGTGGCGGTCAGGGCGCTGAATGTCAGCGCCACCGTGGCGAGAAGACGTTGGAATCGATTCCTGAAACCCATGAGGATTCTCCTTGTTATCGGTCATGGGCTACGTTGTACGCGCTGGGGTCCGCTTTGTTAAACAGTGTTCATTAACAAGACATGTCGCAAGGTGTTCAATAGAACGCGAATTTGGGTATTACCCGTTATGGATCAGTTGTTTACGTGTGGTATCGATTAATGCAGCGAAGTCCGGACGGGCGATGACGGCCAGCACCAGAGTGTAGACACCATTGAGTAATGCGAGCAGAACATCCGCCTGCATCAAGCTGAGGGCGATTACCCCCATGGAAAGCGCATCCAGGATGCCCAGCAGCATGAACATGCTGGCCTGCACCTTGGCAACCGCCTGATCGTCGGAAGAGTCGGCGGGGGTAACGGTCTGGGCCTGGCGGCCGGCGATGGCTGAGGGGGATAGCAGCAGATTACGCAGCGGTCGGGCCACCACCAGCATCAAACCCATGGCCCCCATGGCGCCCATGCGCAGAGTCTCCTGCGGCAGCAGCTCAGCGGAGGCGGTGTAGTTACCAAACCAGACCAGTCCGGCGATGGCGATTCCGATCAGCATGGGGGCGGAGAGCACCAGAAACCAGAACATATTAAGCCGTTGGGTGGCCGAGCTGGAGGTGGACATAGAGACTTCCCTGTAATCCGTTGCGGGCTGCAAACGGTGTTAGATAAACAGGCAAAATAGCAAAGCCAGGGTGGATAAAAAAGCGCGATTTGTTTCTGTCATTCAACGCCATTCTTTCTGGCAATTCTTGCCATGCCGTTGATCAGTGGACATTGTTAAGCTCGATAAGAACTTGTCGGTTCTAACGCCCCGAAACGCGAGGGCAAGGAGCAAAAGAATGACCGCAATGCTCGCAGCCAGGCCACTGGAGCATGCCCAGTTGAACCGGGTGGGTGACCCCGGGCGTCCGCAGATGCGTCGGGTGCGCAAACTGTTTTCGTTGATGATCGGTTCCGATCCGCAGCCCAGTGAAGGACAGATGCGGGTGATTCGTGAGCACATGCTGATGGGCGATCGCCTCGCGGACGCCGTGGTGGAGATGTACAAGACTTTGCCGGCGGGGCAGGGGAGAAAACTGGTGGATCAGGCGTTGGAGCAGGGTATCGAGGCGCTCGATAATCCGCCGGAAGCGTTGCAGGCCTTGTTCAATCAGATTGACCATGAGCCCATCTGGCTGGACCGGGAAAAACTGCGCCTGGCCTGTGATGTCTCTCATCGGGTTGGGCTATCCGGGGAGCTGGTATTGCGCAACCTGTCGTTGATGGGGGGCTACCTGGGCGCCGCCGCTGCCAAGCCACTGGTGTTCACCGGGGAGCTGGATCGCATGGCGAACCGGCGTCTGGTAGAAACCGGAAAATTCTGGATGGACGTGACCACGCCGGGTGGCCTGGAGCGTGATCAGGAAGGATTCAAAAGTGCGGTGCGAGTGCGGCTGATGCATTCCCAGGTGCGCGCCATGTTGTTGCAATCCGACAAGTGGACAATGGCCTGGGGGCACCCGCTGAATCAGTGGGATTCCATGGCTACCATTCTGGAATTTTCAGTGATCTTTCTCACCGGGTTGCGTTCATTGGGCTTTATTTTCAGCAAGAAAGAGCGCGAAGCCGTGGTGCACCTGTGGCGCTATGTGGGTTACTTGATGGGAGTGGAAGAGCGCATCCTGCCCACCTGTGAAGCGGATGCCATGCGCGCGTTTTACCAGGTAATTGCGACTATCTGTGAAAGTGATGACGACACCCGCAAGCTGGGCCAGGCATTGGCTGGCGCCTCCTTGCAGGATGGTGGTGACGGTTGGGCGGCGAAACGTATGGCGCGGCTGGAGTGCACCCTGCGAGCCGGTTACACCCGTTATATTCTGGGCGATGAAGCTGGCGATAAATTGGGCCTGCCACGCACGGCAGCGAAGTATGTGTGGCCCGCACAGATTCCCCTGCGTGTGGGGGCTGAACTGGTGCGCAAAAGCGTGCCCGGTGCTAACCGGGTGCTGGTATGGCTGGGAGCCAAAGCCCGCAGGGATCAGTTCCCGAAGCGAGTGCAGCGGCTAAAAGCGGATACCACCTTTACGCCGGTGAAGACGTTGGCGCGCTAAAGGCGACGGCAGCACGCTTCACGCGACACGGGTTAGTCCTTCTGCAACGAAAAAAGCCGCGCCCCAATTTGGAACGCGGCCTCTTGCGTTTGTGTGACTACAGCGCTGGTACGGCGTTGTTGCGTGACGCGTGTTGCGTGCAAGCTAGTCTCTAAAATTATTAAATTGCAGCGGCGTTTCGATTTTGGATTCCCGCAACAGCGCCATCACCGCCTGCAGGTCGTCACGTTTCTTGCCGTTCACCCGTACCTGATCGCCCTGAATCGAGGCCTGCACCTTGATTTTGCTTTCCTTGATTTCCTTGACGATTTGTTTGGCCACGGGCTGATCGATGCCCTGGCGGAAGGTCAGGGTCAGCGAGAAGGTTTTGCCACTATGCTCGGGCTCTTCCGGTTTGTCGGCGCCGGCGGCGCTGATGTTTTGTTTCAGGCAGGCTTTGCCGAACAGCTCCTCCAGCTGACGTACCTGAAAATCGGATTCGGTTTTCAGGGTAACGGCCAGGCCGTTCTGCTCGATGCTGGCCTCGACGCCGCGGAAATCGAACCGGGTAGAAAGCTCGCGGTTGGCGTTATCCACCGCGTGGCGAAGGGCGACTTCATCAATCTCGGAAACAATATCGAAAGACGGCATAAGGGGTCCTGTCGGCAGTAATGAGCGTGTCTTGGGGCAATTATACAGAGGCAAAGCGGTGACAGGGCAAGTCGGGGTGGTTGTCGTCAATGCGGGTGCGGTGGGCTATCCGATATACTGCGGTGCTCTGTTACGCTGCGGCCCGGTTCGCAGGACGAAAGATAACAACCATTTGAGGGTAGGGTATGCAGAACCAGTCCACAGGCGGGCCATCCCGTGTGCCATTGGGGCAGCGAATCGGCCAGGCTCTGCTGCGGCTCACCGGCTGGACAGCCGGTCCCTTCCCGGATATCGACAGGGCGGTGATTGCCGGCGGCCCACATACCTCCAACTGGGATGGTGTGCTGGCGCTGGTGAGCCGCTCCGCGTTGCAGAAAGACGTCAACGTGATGATCAAGAGCAGCCTGTTCAAGGGGCCGCTGGGCGTGCTGTTGCGCAAACTGGGGGCCATGCCGATTGAACGGGGCAAGGCTGGCGGCATGGTTGAGCAAACCGTGGCGGCGTTTGCCGAGCGTGAGAAACTGCTGATCGCGGTGACCCCTGAGGGCACTCGCAGCAATGCGGACCAATGGAAGCTGGGCTTCTATCACATTGCCCGCCAGGCCAAGGTGCCGATTATTCTGGCGTTGGCGGATTATCAAGAAAAGACCTTTTCGTTTCCGGTAGTGATCTATCCGGGTGATGACATGGAGGCGGATCTTCAGCAGATCTATCGGCATTTTGCGGGCGTCACGCCGCGCCATGCGGACAAGCTGTCCGCGCCGGTTTGCGCAGCCAAAGCGGCCAGCGCTACTGGCGCTGACTAGGTGTGTGAACAGATATAAGCCAGGAGAGGGGCAGGCCACGCACCGGTGACCTGCCGGAGAAGGCTAGAATGCCAGCACCACATCCGTGGTGAGAGCCCAGCCGTTGCCACCTACCTGGAATGGCACGCTGCTGTAGCCCACCGGGGAATCTTTCAGGTAAAGGCCCTGCACGTTAAGGCGGAGTTCCTTTCTTTTCATTGGATACCAGTTAAAGCCCACACTCAGGTCGTGCGGCGTGCCATATTCCCCCTGAATTTCGGAGAAGCCCACATAAGGCTGCAGTACTCTGGGAATGGCCATCATTGAAGCCTGTATCTGGTAGCCCTTGTCGTCCAGTCTGTCCTCGGGCAGTGGCCCAGTGGCATCGAAATTATCTACCCAGCGGTGGTAGAACTCTGCCTCCAGAAACCAGCCGCGATATTTGACCCCGGCGTTGACCGCTGCCATCTGGTAGGTGGCCTGCTCAATGGTTGTGCCATTGCCAAAGGGGCCCTGACAGACTCCGCCACCATCCGGGTAGCAGTTGAACAGCAGGGTGCCGTCGGACAAACGGATCTGGGTGTTTTCCACGGTCTCGGTGCCGGGCTGCGCCTGTCGGTCTTCGCGGCTGTGGGTGAAGTGCACCCCAAAGCGGGTTGCCACCTCTTCGTGGAAAGCATAATCCCCCAGCTCCTCACCGGGGCCGTACTCACCGGTGGTGGGCATCCACCACAGAGCGCCGGAAACGGTGTTGAGTCCATCGTCCAGTTGCACGCCATCCACGCCCAGCTGGCTCAGGTTGTTGCCCAGCATGGCCCGATATTGCAGGCCCTTGGCAATTTCGCCTTCCGCCCAGATGCCCATGGTGTAAGACCCGCGGAAGAATTCATCGGCGATGGTGCGATGATCATTCTTGAGCCAGTTGGGGAAAGTGCTGTTGGTAGACCGGGTGGAGGGAAGGGCACCAACGCCACCGTACAATTTGAAGGCTTCGTTGAAGTGGTAACTGAGGTTACCACCGACGACCACTTGTGCCGGATCGCCCTGGCTGGTGTTGGACGTCCAGGTGTAGAACAGGTAGTTCAGCTTGGGATCGAAGATCCAGCCCTTGAAGCTCATGTTCACTTTCTGGAACTGGATGTCGTTGCGAATATCAATATCGCTTGAGCGACCAAAGCTGTCGGTGTAGCCGCGATCGAAATCCTTCTGGTTCAGGTAACGGGTATAGCTGAACACACTGAAATTCACTTCGCCCAGATCCGAATTGAACAGGTTGAAGCCCTTGCCCGGACGATAGCCCAGGCTGCCGCCGGGGTTGTCGGCGGGGCGCTGGGGGGACGGTGTGCTTTGCCCGTACAGTTCGGTTTCCAGTTGCTGGATTCGCTGGTCGAAATCCTGACTTTGCTGCTCCAGATTCTGGCGCATGGAGCGCAGCTCCTGGAGTTGTTTTTCCACTTCCGGGTCGGAGGTTTCAGCCAGTACCGGGTTGGCAAGCAGGGCAGCGCAGAGCGCTGCCGAAGAGGAGGTGATTTTTCTCATTCCCGAGTCCTTTATTATCAGCTGTTGCTGTTGTCATCCGCAGGGCAAACGTCGGGAGCGTTGTAATCCAGCTCCATCAGGCGGAAGTAGTTGGCGCCCAGGGCAATGTTATGGAATGCCTCGTCGCCCAGTGCTCTCAGGGCGCGGCTAGTCACGTCCAGTTCCTTGCCATACTGATCATCGGGTTTGTAAGCGGCGGCCACGAAGTCAGTGCCCGGCAGGATGCGGGTGGAGTATTCGTTAAAGAACGGAATGTAGATATCACCCCACTGGTGATACTCGTTGTAGAGCACGTCCCAGGAGATATCCAGCATCAGGTTGGGGTACTTGTCGAGCAGGCCCTTGAGGATGGTGACGTGCTGCACCGGGTTCATCTTGCCCAGTTCCTTGGAGAGCCCCATGTGCGCCCACACGATCTTGTTATCCGGGTAGGTGGCGAGGATATGTTTCATCAACGGCAAGTGTTCGGTGGGGTTGGCGTCGTTGCCGAGATCGGAATGGAAGGTAACGGGAATGCCACGTTCCTGCAGCACCGCCATGAACGGCGCCCAGTTATCGATGCTCTGCATGGTGGCCGGTTCGTGGTTGTTTTGCAGTAGCGCCTGTTTCACCACGTTCAGCTCGCCGCTCCAACTGAACATGCCCGGGTACTCCCGGTCATACAGTTCGATCAGGTCCACCACGTTTTCCGGGTGCGCCAGATCCATGAAGGTCATGGACAGGGTGATATGGAGATTGTCGCTGGGGTACGCCACGGTTTCCATGCCATTGACGAAGTCGTTCTTGATGCTCGGTTCGGCGGTGACGCCAGGGCAATCCAGGTAATAGTTACAGCCTGAATCCAGCTCCAGGATCTGGCCAATACCGAAATAGTTCACGAAGCGAACGCCCTGGTCTTCCAGCATGGTGTGCAGCTTTTCCGGTGGTATGGCTGCGCCCCCGAATGGGCGGGGGTGGAAGTGGGCATCTACCAATGGGGTATAGGGTTCTTTTTCCCGGTCGTAGCAGGCTTGCTGTTCGTTGGGCTGTTTGAGGGATTCCAGCGTGCGCTCATTGGCTGTGCGGGTATGGGTCGCAGTGGTGGCGCAACCGGTGATCAGAACGGCCACAGGAAGGGCGACAAGAGATTGACGGAAACGCGGTGAAACAACGGCGGCTGACAGCTTGCCGAGAATATCCCTATTCATGATGAACTCCCCTGATTTTTTTATCGGTACCGGATTCACTGGATCGGTCTTGTTCGATACTAGGAGAAAATGCAGAGGCCTACCACCTGCGCAGCCACGTATTGCGAGTGGGTGTGACAGAGCCAACAGTCCCTGTTTCTACCTGAGGCTGGTGCGTCCATCGACCGACTCCAGGTAGACGCTCGGCGTGAATCTGTGGATGCTCCATTTTCTGTAAGGAAAACAATAAGTAAGGGTGTGTTTACTTTGTGGAGGTAAATGACGCCGGTTGGTTTTTTATGTCAGGTTTCGCGCGCTTTTCTCATGGTGGGTGCGGTGGCCCCGTGGAACACTCGTGCCCCTGAATAAGGTATTCACACGGAGATTAGCCATGGGTGCGGTTCTGGATAACAGTAATTTGAATGAAGCACAGGGGTGGGCGGCCAGTGCCGTTGCCCGTCAACGTAACTATTTTGAATCCGGGGCGACCCGCAGCTATGCCTTTCGGCTGCGTCAGCTGAACAAGCTGAAAGAAGCCATTGTGCAGTACCAGGGCGACATTCAGGACGCGCTGCACGCGGATATTGGCCGTCCGCCGTTTGAAGCGTACATCGAAATCAGCACAGCCATTGAAGACCTGAAACACACTATCAAACACCTGAAAAACTGGATGAAACCCAAGCGTGTGGGCACCAGTATGTGGGCGCAGCCGGGCCGCAGCCGTATTGAATCCACCCCCCAGGGTGTCACCTTCTTGCTCGGTCCGTACAACTATCCGTTCCTGTTACTGGTGCAGCCGTTGATTGGCTCCATCGCCGCCGGCAACACGGCTGTGCTGAAGCCGTCATCTTTGAATCCCACGGTGGCAGATGTGGTCGAGAAGATCATCAAGCAGTGCTATGGCGATGAATATGTAGCGGTGTTCAAGGGCAGTACGGACGTGACCAACGAACTGCTCGAAGAGCGTTTCGATCATATCTTCTTCACTGGCAGTCCTCGGGTGGGGCGCATTGTCATGGCTGCTGCTGCCAAGCACCTTACCAAGGTGACCCTGGAGCTGGGCGGTAAGAGCCCCACCATCGTGCATAAGGACGCCAACCTGAAAGTAGCCGCCCGTCGTATTCTCGCCGGCAAGATGATGAACGTGGGGCAGACTTGCGTGGCGCCGGATCACATCCATGTGCATGCGGATATCAAGAGTGCCTTCGAGGCGGAAATGGTTTCTACGCTGAAGGAGTTCTACGGCGAGGATCCGAGCCAGAGCCCGGACCTGGGCCGGATGATTAACGATCGGCACTTTGACCGGGTGGCCGGCTTGATCAATCGCGACAAGTTGCTGGCAGGTGGCGAGACGGACAAGGATGCGAGGTATATTGCGCCGACTCTGCTCAAGGATGTGACCATGGATGATGCCGTGATGCAGGAAGAAATTTTTGGCCCAGTGTTGCCGATGCTGACCTATACCACGGTTGAGGAGCTAGTGGGGAATCTGAAGCAGCTACCGGAGCATCCTCTGGCATTGTACCTGTTCACGGCCAGTGATCAGGTGGAGCGTCAGGTGCTGGATAATGTGCAGTTTGGTGGTGGTTGCATCAACAACACGGTGATGCACGTGGCCAACCCGAACCTGCCGTTCGGCGGCGTGGGGGAAAGCGGTATGGGCGCTTACCATGGGCAGAATTCCTTTGATGCGTTTTCGCATAAACGCAGCATTTTGAAGGCGACGACCCTGTTCGACATCAAGTTCCGTTACGCGCCTTACAAGGACAAGGTGAACCTGATGAAGAAGCTGATCAAATAACGCTTCAGGCTTCACGCTTCACGCGCGTGCCGCTGTAGGAGCTCCCTTCCAGGGGGCGAACCGTGCGCAGCACGGAATCGACCGGGCGGCGCTCAGTGGCCTTGTCGTTATCTCGCAATTCGCCACGGATTTATTTCAGCAATTTCTGCTTCAGGTACTCCCGGGTGCTCTGCACCATGGCATAGAAGGCGGGAATCATCGGCGTGCCGATCAGAAGCGCGGCAAGCATGCCCCACATCACTGTATGCCCCAGCGAAAGCTGGCTGAACATGCCGGCGCCGCTGGCAAAGGCCAGCGGCAGAATGCCGAGGACAAAGGAGAGGGCGGTCATGCACACGGCGCGGAAACGCAGGCGCCCGGCTTCCGCTGCTGCTTCAATTATCGAGAGCCCTCCTTGTTCGCGCCGTTCGCGGGCGAACTCCACGATCAAAATGGCGTTCTTGGCGGCCAGGCCGATAAGCAATACCAGCCCCACCTGGGCAAACAGATCCAGCGCCCCCAATTGCGGAATACCGATCTGTCCCACCATCAGCAGCCCGCCGATGGCCCCGGCCACGGCGATGGGTACTACCAGGATAATGGCCGCCGGCACCGACCAGCTTTCGTATTGCGCTACCAGGAACAGATAGATGAAGACCATGGCCAGCGCGAAGGCGATACCGATCTGGTTACCGGCCTTGCGCTCCTGATAGCTCTGTCCAGTCCATTCCACCTGATAGCCATCCGGCAATACCTTGGCAGCCACGCGTTCCAGTTCGGCCATGGCATCACCGCTGGAGACGCCCTCGCCGGGCTGGGCGCGGAGAATGGCGGAGCGGTACAGATTGAAGCGGTTGGTGATGTCTGCGCCAAGCACCGGCTCGGTGGTGAGCAGGGTGGATAGCGGCACCATGTTGCCGTTGCTGCTGCGGGCGTAAAGTCGTTCGATATCCTTCAGGTCGGAGCGGTAGGCCGGGTCGGCCTGCATCATCACCCGGAAGGTGCGCCCGAACAGGGAGAAGTCATTGATATAGCTGGAACCCAGCTGGCTCTGCAGGGCGGAGAAGATGTTGGTCAGCGGTACCTGCAGGGTCTTGGCCTTGTTGCGGTCAATATCGATGCGGTACATGGGCACGTTGGCTCGAAAGCTGGTGGAGGCGTTGCCGATCAATGGCGACTGGTTAGCCGCCGCGGTGAGGATCTGCATGGCCCCGGCCAGGTCCGCATGGCTGCGCCCGAGGGTGTCTTCCAGCACCAGCTCCAGGCCACCCACGGCGCCCATGCCTGGTACGGAGGGCGGCGGGAAGGACTGGATTTGGGCTTCGGGAATGGTCTGGTAAGCCTGTTGGGTCACCCGCGCCGAGACGGCCAGGGAGATGTCCTGGAAGTCTGGCCTTTCATCCCAGTGCTTGAGTACCACGAAGCCGGTACCACCGTTGCTCTGCACCCCGCCGGTGAGCATGGAGAAGCCGGCAATCATGGTGGCCGACTCCACCGCGGGATCATTGTCGAGCATGCGCTGCACCTGCTCGATCACGGCTTCGGTCCGGTTGATGGACGCCGCATCCGGCAGCTGCACGTTCACCAGCAGCAAGCCTTTGTCTTCCATGGGCACAAAGCCGGAAGGAATGCTGCGGGCCCCGACAAACAGCCCGACCATTATTACCGCATAAATCACCAGGGTCAGGCTGCGCCGTCCTAGCAAACCGCCGACAATGCGTGAATACCCTCCGGTGATACGGTCGAAGCCGTTATTGAAATATTGGTACCAGCGCGGTGTTTTCTGCTTGCGGCGCAGCACCAGGCTGGCTACGGCCGGACTCAGGCTTAATGCACAGATGGAGGAAATCACCACGGCCACGCAGATGGTCACTGCGAACTGGTTGTACATGATGCCGGTGATGCCGGGCATCAACGCCACCGGCACAAACACGGCCAGCAACACCAGGGTGGTGGCGATGATCGGCCCGGTGACTTCTTCCATGGTGCGGGTCACCGCCTCGCGGGTGGAAATGTCCGGGTCTTCAAGCAGGTGCCGGTCGGTGTTTTCCACCACCAGGATGGCATCATCCACCACGATGCCGATGGCCAGGATCAGGCCAAACAGGGTAATGGTATTGATGGACATGTCCGCCACCAGCATGATCGCCAGCGTCCCGATCAGTGACACGGGAATGACCACCGTGGGGACCAGGGTTGGGCGCCAGTCGCCGAGGAAGATAAAGGTGATCAGGATGACCAGGCCCACCGCCATCAGCAGCGAGGTGGTGACCTGCTGAATCGCCACTTCCACATAGCGGGTGGTGTCATAGCCGATGGCGTATTCGAGCCCGTCAGGGAAGGTTTTGCTCTGTTCTTCCAGGGCCTGCTTGAGGGCATCGCCGGTGGCCAGGGCGTTGGCGCCCGGCGCCAGGTAGGCGGCCATCACCGTGGTGGGGTGGTTCTGGTAGTTGGCGGCAATGCTGTAGGAAAGCTGACCCAATTCGATCCGCGCCACATCCCCCAGCCGCACCATGGCGCCGTTCTCGTCGGCACGCAGGATGATGTTCTCGAATTCCTTCACATCCTTGAGTCGCCCTTCCAGCTGCAGGGCATACTCCGTGCTCAGCTCTCCATCGAAAGGCGGTGCGCCGATCTTGCCGGCGGGGGCCTGTACATTCTGTTCGCGCAGGGCATTGGAAATGTCGTCCGGGGTAATACCGAGTGCGGTCATCTGTGGTGGGTCCATCCACAGGCGCATGGAGTAATCCGCAGAACTGAACACGCTCACATCGGATACGCCTTCCACCCGCTTGAGCGGGTTCTGCACATTGAGCAGGCTGTAGTTGGCGATGAACAGTTCATCCAGTGAGCCGTCCGGGGAATACAGGTTGATGGTGAAGAGAATGTCCGGGGAGCGCTTGTCGATGGTCAGGCCCTGGGCGCGGACTTCTGCCGGTAGCGAGGGCTCGGCCAGCTTGACCCGGTTCTGTACCCGCACCAGCGCCATGTCCGGGTCTTCGCCTACCTCGAAGGTAATCGCGAGGCTGTAGCTGCCGTTATTGGATGAGCTGGACGACATGTATTCCATGCCTTCCACCCCGTTGACCACATCCTCAATGACCTGCCCCACGGATTCTTCCATGATCGCGGCCGACGCACCGGGCCAGCTGGCGCTCACGGAAATCTGTGGTGGCGCCACCTCCGGATATTCGGAAATGGGCAGCAGCTTCATGGCCAGCAGGCCGGTGAAGGTAATCACCAGGCCGACCACCATGGCCAGCTTGGGTCGCTGGATAAAGACGCCACTGATCACGGGGCAGTACTCCCGTTGTTATCCGCGGCCGCTGGCGCGTTCGCCTGTTCGGTGTCTTCGTTCTGGTCTTTTTCGGGCTGGCTACCGGTATGGGGTTCGGTGGCGGGCTTGTAGTCGGAGACCTGGACTTCGCTGCCGGGCCGCACTTTCTGGATGCCGCGCAGGATGACTTTTTCCCCGGCGAGCAGACCTTCGGTGACCAGCACATTTTCGCCAAAACGGTCGCCGGTCATCAGGTTGTTGCGCAACACCCGATTGTTGGTGTTGACGGTAAAGACATAGGTGCCTTGCTGATCCACCTGCAGGGCTGCCTGAGGAATCATCAGACCGCTCAGACTTTGTTTGAGGCGTACATTGGCCTGCACAAACATACCGGGGCGAAGCAGGTCGCGGGGGTTGGGCATGGCTGCGCGGACTTCCACGGTGCCGGTATTACTGTCCACCCGGTTGGAGACGTAAACGATGTTGCCGGTGTAGGGATACTCGCTGCCGTTGGGCAGCTCCAGCCCGACTTCAATCTCTGAAGGTTTGGGCTGGTTGTCGCTCATGGCCGCTTCGGTGAGTAGTCGCTCGGGGATCTGGAAAACCGCCTGCATGTCGTTGCCGCCGACCAGCGTGGTCAGGGTGCCGAAACCGGGGCTGACCACATCGCCCACCGAGGCGATGGAGCGCCCTACGCGACCGGCCTGGGGGGCCTCGATATGGGTATAAGACAGATCCACCTGGGCACTTTCCCGTGCGGCGCGGGCAGATTGCTCAGCGGCTTCGGCTTCCTGCTGGCGGGCCTTGAGGGTGTCGTATTCGGAATCGGAGATATAGCCCTTGTCCACCAGCTTGTTGGCGCGGGAAAAGTTGCTTTTGGCTTCCGCCAGAGTGGCCTTGGCGCGTCCATGCTCAGCCTTGGCACGCGACAGGGCGGCCTCATAAGGTGCCGGGTCGATATCAAACAGGGGTGAGCCGGCTTCCACGGTGTCCCCTTCACGGAAATGCACGGCAGTGAGTTTGCCGGACACCTGGGCGGTGATGTTGACGTCGCTGCGCGAATCAATCCTGGCGGTGAAGGTGCGTTCGGGTTGGTAGGGCCGTTCACTGGCGGTGACCACAAACACTTCCGGTGGCGGTGCTTCGGTGGAGGGCGGTTCTTCACAGGCAGCTAAAGCGAGAAACAGAATGGGCAAACCAAAACGAGTTAAACGCATGGGGGTGAAACCTCCGTGTCAGGCCGCTGCGCGTGGCAACCGGTTCCCTTTGTTGTTGTGTGCATTGTCACCATACCACCATACGGTGGTAAGAGAATGGCGTTGTGAATAGGATATTCAGGAGGTGTCAGCGGGGCAGCCGAGGTCATCATCAACAGCTGAGTATTGGCTGTTTGAACTATTGCTATGCCTATGGCGTTTGATAAAAACTATCGGCGTGTTTGCCAAAGCCAACTGGCCGGGGGCAAGGATTAAGGGATATAACTGAATCAACAGCGAATACATACTCAACAGGGAGAGAGTCATGGCTGATGCAAGTCAATGCCCGATGCATGCCGCAGGTGGCGGAACGACCAACAAGGACTGGTGGCCCAACCAGTTGCGTCTGGATCTACTCAACCAGCATTCCTCACTGTCGAATCCCATGAACGTGGATTTCGACTATGTCAAGGCATTCAACAGCCTGGATCTGGAGGCGGTAAAGAAAGATCTGCATGCCGTAATGACAGACTCACAGGACTGGTGGCCAGCGGATTTCGGCCATTACGGTGGGCTGTTTATCCGTATGGCCTGGCACAGTGCCGGCACCTATCGCATTGGTGACGGGCGTGGCGGCGGCGGCCGCGGTCAGCAGCGTTTTGCCCCACTCAATGGCTGGCCGGATAACGTGAACCTGGACAAGGCGCGTCGTTTGATCTGGCCGGTGAAGCAGAAATACGGCAGTAAAATTTCCTGGGCAGATCTGATTATCCTCACCGGTAACGTGGCGTTGGAATCCATGGGCTTCAAAACCTTTGGTTTTGCCGGTGGCCGTGAAGATACCTGGGAGCCGGATCAGGATGTGTACTGGGGGCGTGAAAAAGGCTGGCTCACCAATGACTCCCGGTTCTCGGACAAGCGTGACCTGGAAAACCCTCTCGCGGCCACCATGATGGGGCTGATCTATGTGAATCCGGAAGGCCCTAACGGCGATCCGGACCCGAAGGCTGCCGCCCACGACATTCGCGAGACGTTTGCGCGCATGGCCATGGACGATGAAGAAACCGTTGCCCTGATTGCCGGTGGTCATACCTTCGGCAAGGCCCACGGTGCCGGTGATCCGGAAAAAGTGGGCCCTGACCCGGAAGGTGCCGGGCTGGCGGAGCAAGGTTTCGGTTGGCGCAGCAGCGTGGGTACCGGCAAGGGTGATGACACCATGGGCGGTGGCCCGGAAGTGACCTGGTCGCAGACGCCGACGCAATGGAGCAACTACTTTTTCGACAACCTGTTCGGCTTTGAGTGGGAGCTTACCGAAAGCCCTGCTGGTGCCAAGCAGTGGGTGGCGAAAGGCGCTGAACCGCAGATGCCCTACGCCCAGGACAAGAGCAAGAAGCATAAGCCGATGATGCTGACCACGGACTTGTCGCTGCGCTTTGATCCGGCCTACGAAAAAATTTCCCGGCGTTTCCATGAAAATCCGGACCAGTTTGCCGACGCCTTTGCGCGGGCCTGGTTCAAGTTGACCCACCGTGACCTGGGGCCGCGTGCCCGTTACCTGGGCCCGGAGATTCCCGACGAGGAGCTGATCTGGCAAGACCCGGTGCCCGAGGTGGACCATGAGTTGGTGGATGACAAGGACATTGCGGCACTGAAGAGCAAGATCCTGGATTCCGGCCTCAGCGTGTCCGAGCTGGTGTACACCGCCTGGTCGTCTGCTGCCACCTTCCGTGGCGGTGACAAGCGTGGCGGCGCCAACGGTGCCCGTATCCGTCTGGCCCCGCAGAAAGACTGGGAGGTGAACCAGCCGGAGCAACTGGCGCGGGTGCTCAGCGCCCTGGAAAGCATTCAGGCGGACTTCAATAGTGGCAGCAAAAAGGTATCGCTGGCGGATCTGATTGTCCTGGGCGGCAGTGCCGCGATTGAGAAAGCGGCCAAAGCGGCGGGTACGGATGTCACTGTGCCGTTCTCACCGGGGCGTACCGATGCCAGCCCGGAACAAACCGATGTGGCGTCGTTCGAACCGCTGGAACCCAAAGCCGACGCGTTCCGTAATTATCAGCAAGCCCGTTTCTCCATGGGCGGTGAGCACCTGATGATTGATCGCGCGCAACTGCTGACACTCACCGCGCCGGAAATGACGGTGTTGGTCGGTGGGCTGCGGGTGCTGGGCGCCAATCATGGTGGCAGTGAGCTGGGTGTGTTTACCGACAAGCCCGGCACCTTGAGCAACGATTTCTTCGTGAATCTGCTGGATATGAATACCGAGTGGAAGCCGGTATCCAGTGATGAAGAAGAATTTGAAGGACGTGATCGTGCCAGTGGCGAATTGAAGTGGACCGGTAGCCGTGTGGATCTGGTGTTCGGCTCCAACTCGGTGCTGCGTGCGCTGGCGGAGCTTTATGCCAGTGCCGATGCCAAGGAAAAGTTCGCCCACGATTTCGTGGCAGCCTGGACCAAGGTGATGGAGCTGGAACGCTTTGATCTGAAGTAGTTCTTTCTTTCCATGCCAGAGTAAAGAAAACGGCGCGCTGCCATCAGCGCGCCGTTTTTTATGTGTGGCCAGCCTGTTGGCTCAGGCGGACGATCGGGCCTTCAGTCATTGCATTTCTGGAAACAGCACAGCGCCCCAGCGCATGTCGTCTTGCGCATGGTTTATTACGTGATCGGGGCTGTTCAATACGGGCTGATTGAGTAAGGCTGTCAGGCAAATGCCGAAAGTCCCGGCAAGGGTGCTTATACATATTGTGCTTATAACAACGGGAGAGAACACCATGTCCGCATTGCCTGAATACCGCTCGTTCAATGTTACCGTGGAAAACCATATTGCCCACCTGCAGTTCAGCCGCCCGGAAGCGCTGAATAGCATGAACAAGGATTTCTGGCTGGAGCTTCCGCGTTGCCTGCGTGATATCGAGACGGGCACCGATGCACGCGTGGTGGTGATTTCTTCCACTGGCAAACATTTTTCTGCAGGCATGGATCTGGCGGTGTTTTCTGACCCTAATGGTGTGCCCATGGGGGGCGATCCGGGGCGTATGGCAGAAAATCTACGCCGGGTGGTGTTGCAGTTACAGGATTGCCTGAGCGTACTGGAGCAGGTGCGTATCCCGGTGCTGGCGGCCATTCAGGGTGGCTGTATCGGTGGCGCGCTGGATCTGGTATGCGCAGCAGACAGCCGCTATTGCACTCGCGATGCGTTCTTCACCATTAAGGAAACCCCGTTAGGAATGACCGCGGACGTGGGCACCTTGCAGCGTTTGCCCAAATTGATGCCCCAGGGGTTGGTCCGTGAACTGGCCTACACCGGGCGCAAATTCAGTGCCCAGGAGGCGGCAGAGCAAGGGCTGGTGAACAGCGTTTACGATGATGCGGACAGCATGCTTGCGGCCGTGATGGCGATTGCCGCTGAGATTGCCGCGAATTCCCCGCTGGCGGTGATCGGGTGTAAGGAAATGCTCAACTTCAGCCGCGACCACAGCGTGGAGGACAGCCTCAAGTACATGGCGACCTGGCAGGCGGGTATGTTCCGCCCCAACGACATGATGCTGACTTTCCAGGCCAAGGCGCAAAAACAGCAGGCGGAATATCCGGATCTGATGCCGATCAAAGATTTGTTTGAGCAATAAGCCTGAATCGACGGCTACCGTAGGTCGGCTTAGCCGCAGCCGTAAGCCGACACTGGGCCGTTTCTGCTGCGCTGTCCGTTGAGTGTCGGATTACGCCTTTCAGGCTAATCCGACCTACTTTTTAAAGAGAGGGTAGCGGTGCCGTAACCTGTTTATTGAAGAATCAAAAAAGGCGCCATATCCGGCGCCTTTTTTAATCCGTGCACAATGGTGATCTAGAGCGTGGCCTCGCACACTGGCAGAGCGCTGGCTCCGGGCATTACCCAGATCGGGCTGCTGAATGCCACCGGGCGACCGGTTTGTGGATCACGGACGCGCAGGAAGTAGTAACTTTCCTCATTAGTGACCGGCACCAGGGTTTCCACGTGGTTGCCCGTTAAAGTCGCGACTACCGTGTTGTTGCGGGTCACCACTTCCACGATGCCAATAAAGTCACCGCCGTCCCGAGTCAGGTTGACCGACAGCGGCAGTTGGCTGCCTGCCGGGCGACGCAAACGGCTACCCATTGGTGCGCCATCCACGGTGAAGGCCATGCGCAGGTCGTTATAGAACTGGGCCACGGCATAGAAGCGGCGGGCTTGCATGGCTTCGCGTAAATCATCGCGGCTGCGCGAACGGGCCACCAGCACGGTTTTGGGCAGGTCCGGGTCACCCCATTCGGTATCGTGGTGATCTTCGGAGCCTGCCGCACCCACGTGCCAGCCTTTGTCCAGCGCGTAGGACAGCCAGCTGCCACCGGGGCCGCCGGAATCGTACTCTGAGCCTTTGCCAAAGACTTCCAGCCCGACTACACGACGATCTGCTGCCGGCACGTAGCGGAAATCATTGAAGGTGTAGGCGGGATCGCCACCCAGGGGTTCCACGATGCCTTCAATGGCGTCTTCGCGACCGGGGTGGTTGAACACCAGCAGGGCGTCGTCACCACCACCGAACTGTGCCGGGTAGCTGAACCACTGCCAGAACAGGCCCATGGAAACGGCATAACCAGGACCCGTTTTGGCGTTGATCACATTGTCTCCAAAGAATAGGTTGATGTGACCAAAGCGGTCGGAGGTCCATTCGAAACCGCGGAAGGCGGTGAAGTTTTCATCGCTGGCAGCGTCGGCCTGTTCTGCTGTGGCGTCCCACTTGCGGAAAGAATCGAACGGGACGTCGTCATCAGCGATCAGGCACTGGAAAAAATCTTCAGACAGGCAATCGCCGGTTACCGTCAGGGGAAGCCGCACATTGTCGGAATGGTCGGTAACCCCGGTGAAATCTAGACCCTGCGTTTTTACGCGTTCGAACACATCTGAAGGGCGGGAGTTGAGGGCGCCGTCGGAGTAACCGGTGTGTGCGTGTAATACCCCGATGTATTGTTCAAACGTGCGGCTGTCGTAGGCCGGGGTGCAAGTGTTGGTTGGTGCCTGCGGGGGCAGGGTTTCCAGCACGTATAGAGGGTCGGTGATTTTCCCCAGCAGGCTGGTGCAACCATCGTCGGTGGGCTGTTCGAAGCAGTGGGCCAGGTCTTCGTCCAGGCTGGCCAGACCGGAGAAGGGGCAGGCGGGCGAGTTTGGGTTGCTGAAACAGGCGCTGACACTGTCTGGGTTAAGAAGATTGCCAAGGACGGCCAGCGGGCAGCCGCTTTGCAGGGGGCGGAACAGGCATTCCAGTACGCCGGGTGAGGGTTGCGTGGTGGGTGTGCCTTGCAGGGTGATGTCGCTATATGCTTCTAGTGCACCGTCATTGGCGGTGAAGCGGAAGGCGAAGGTGGTGGCGATATCCAGCTCGGGTAGCGTTACCGAGGCGGTTGCCTGGCTGGAATCAGTGATGGCCAGAGTCGGAGCGCCATTGTCCAGTTGAGTCCAGACATAGATGAGCGCATCACCTTCCCGGTCGCTGGCCTCACCAATGAGCTGAATGGATTCGCCGCTGGTGGCCACGCCGGGATCAGCATAGGCGTCGTCTACGGTGGGGGCATTATTACCCGGTAGCGGGGAAAGCGTGATGGTGAGGGAGTCGCTGGCTTCAGCGCCCAGATCATCTGTGGCAGTGAGGGTCACTATCAGGCTGGTTTCCTCGCTGACCTGGGGGGCGGTGAAATGGGTGTTCAGGTCATTCCCGGGCTGGAAGGTCACGGCGGGGCCAGCGGTCACCTGCCAGCGTACCGAAGCGATGGAGCCGTCATCGTTGGCGTTGCCAGACAGCATGATTTGATCACCACTGGAGGCAGTCTGGTCGGCCCCGGCATCGACCACCGGTAGCGGATTGTTCAGAGTGTTGGTGATCGTCACCGTTACCTGATCCCTGCCTGAGTTGCCGGCACTGTCTTCGGCTTCCAGTTCGAATATCAGGTTGGTGTTGCTGCTCACCTGGGGAGCTGTGGCCGTCAGCAGGTTCTGGTCGCTGGCGCCGTCGAGAGTGGCGGTAGGCCCTTCAAGCTGGCGCCACTGCAGGCGTCGAACGGTGGTGCTGCCGGCGGCAGTGGCGCTGCCCTGCAAGGTGAAGAGGGCGGTTTCTTCCACCGTCTGATCCATGCCTGCATCCACCGTGGGCGCCGTGGTGCTGACTGGCGTCACGGTTAAAGGATGGCGAAGGGTAGTGCTGGCTCCGTCGTCGTCATGCAGCCGAACGACCACGGCGGCGGCAGTATCCGTGCCGACGGCATCGGCACGGATCTGAATGAAGGCGTCGGTTGTGGCTTCAATAGACAATGGTCCTTCCACGGCCCACTGGATATTGATGACTTCGCCATCCTCATCACTGACTTGCAGCTGGAAGGTCCTGCTGCTGCCTCCCGTCATGGTACTGTCGCCGGTCAGGCTGCCTGTCGGAGCCTGATTTTCCGGCGTGTTGGGTGCCGGGCCGGTATTGCTACTGCTGCCACCGCCGCCACAGGCAACCAGTAGAGCGGCCAGTAAGCTGAGAATAACGTTACGCCACATGATCAGGATCTCCCCCATTAAAAACGCGCCGATGCTGACGGGTGGGTATGAACAAACCATGACGGCAAAAATGGCGTGGCTTACGCAAGGTTACAAAACAGGGTCGGGTAGGCTATTTTCGGGCAAAACAGTGCTTGAACGGGTAAAAAGCGATAACAAAAAACAGGCAATTCAAAATGTTGTTCAGGCTGCCAGGGGCAACATAGAGAGGGATTTCTGTCAGGAATATTTCAGTGGTTTTTTGCCCAGCAAAAAGAGCAAGGCGTTACGGCAGGCTTTGAGGATAGGATAAAGAAAGCGAGACAATGAGCGAGACCGGAACAGTTGTGCATTGATCCGATTGAAAAGGCCGCTACCGCTGCTCAGTAGCGCCATATGATGGATGGCATCGGCACCATGAAAGTAGCGGCCGTTAAATATCAGAACCATGCCGTCATCGAGGGGCATGTTCCGCTGCTGCATCTGCAGCACCCAGCTCGGTGCTTTACGTGCATCAATGAGGTGCAGGGTGCCCACGGTGTCGCGAAAGCGAACAAAGCGCACATAGTTTCGGCAGGCAGGACATTCGCCATCGTAAATCAGATAGGTGTCGTGTGGATCAGGGATCATGGGGAATAGACCAAGAGGCTCAGCCACGGAAATTCATAGACACAAAGTAACAGGAATAATCCCAGGTAGCCCAGCCTTAAGCCGGCCACCTCGTTGGGCACCAGGCAGTACCCCCAGATGATGATCAGCCAGCCAAAACCAATAACCGGTGCTACAGCGTAAACAGGAATGATAAACGCCATCAGGAGCAGGTGTTTGAAAATTTCACCGCGACGAGAGAGCGGCAACAACAACATGATGGCAATGGCAATCTGGTCTATGTAGTTGACCCAGGTAATGATTAAAGCCAGACGATGAAGCGCCTCGGAACTGTGCAGTGTGGCGGTGGCTTGATCGGCCAGTAAGGGATCGAGGGCTCGCACATAGAGCTGGCGGTTTTCAGAAAAAAGCTCAGCTTCCATGCCGGTTACCAATGATCCAAGGGCACTGAAGCGGCTATCTGTCATGAGAATAAACTCAAAGAAATCGCCACTCAGGTAATCCGGAGAGAGGGTTTTCTGTACCACGGCCATGACCATGGTAAAGAAAAGTAGATAGCGAGCGCAGCGCCTCAGAAAAGCCGGGCGATCAAGCCCGTTGTCGAATGCCAGGAACAGGCTGAACACCCAGTAGCAGAGCAGGTATTTGTGGTTGTCCGCGTGGGTCCAATTCAGCCACAGGGCTGCGGTACTGAACAGGAAGACCACAAACCAGAACGGGCCTTGCCGCAGCAGGGCTGGCCAGACCAGGTAACTGATGACCAGCAGCTGGAAGGGAATGGCGAAATAGACATGGGGGAATCCATGAAAGATGAGGATACCCAGGGTTAACGCCCCGACGACAGCAAGAAAATCCTGCTGCTCCCGGCCACACAACTTTTCCAGTAGCGGTGACTTGAGAGTGGTGCTCAGTCGCTGATAAATAGTGTCAGGATTTAACACGGCAGCCCTCCGCGCTATTCCAATGGGCGCTGCCCAGAGGGACGCGGGTAAGGGTGCCGGTGGGCACGTCGAGCAAGGTTTTCCATGCTGCCAGCTGTATGTCAGTTACGGTCAGGGGCTGATGGCTACTGGTTTTGTCTCCGGAAAGGCCGGCAACAGCGTAGCTGCGCAAGGTCTGATCATTCAGGGTCACGGTTCGCACCGTGCCGCTGGGGAGCCACACTTTATTGGCGGCATAGCGACAAAGGAACAGCAGGTTCTCTGCTGTTGGCATGGCGTTGAAATGAGCCAGTGGCCGACCCAGGGCCTGGTTGTTGGCAATAAATGATTGCTCTGGTGTTTCAAGCATGATCGACACTACCCGGGTGCCGGGGGCATCCTGGGTGGCGAACATACCCATTCCGCCGCCTTTCCATTGCGACAGATCGTTATAGGTGACGTGGTAGAAGTGGTTGAAAAGAATCGCCAGCGAAGCCGCCACCAGCAAAAGGAAAAGGCGTACTTCCGCATATTGGCTGCTGGATAAGAACTGTTTCATCTTGATTAGGCGGGCTGCCCAAGCGGGCAGCCCGTAGAGATCAACCGGCCTTGTCCAGCTCGGATTGCAGTTCAGATGTTTCTGACTCGGAACAGCTGGCCCAGATGCTGCTGCATTCAGCACGTGCTTCTTCGACCAGGGGTACTTCAGACACAATGGCGGCACCGGCAAAAATAGCCAGCGCCAAGGCGGCGTAGGTGAGTTTTTTCATCACGATTTCCCCTATTAGATAAGTGTTCAGGCAATGCAGAGGCAATTATGGCGCTTGCCACCAAGCCAGGACATACCTCAAATGGGGGTAATGTGTATGCGGGTTGTGTCAAAAGGTGCTGATTGGCAAGAGATTCATGGGGCGCTTGCTGCGTAAGGGAAGCGGCCGGGCGGGTAGGTATAATTGTTATCGGCGAGAGATGGCCAGATACAAAAAAGGCGCCACGAGGGCGCCTTTTTCACTGGAACGATCGCTTACAGAGCGACGATGTTCTCAGCCTGCGGGCCTTTCGGGCCCTGGGTCACGGTGAACTCAACCGCTTGGCCTTCAGCCAGGGTTTTGAAACCGGAACCGGTGATGGCGCTGAAGTGAGCGAAAACGTCTGGGCCGTTTTCCTGCTCCAGGAAACCAAAACCTTTTGCTTCGTTGAACCACTTAACGGTGCCTTTAACTGTAGACATATCTCTAATCCTGAAAAATGAAGTTTTGCCTTTTACGGCGGGTGTAGCTGAAAAACGGAGACTTGGACTTCAGAACTGCAGGACGAGTTATACAATGTAAACAACGAAATGGAGTACGTGATTCAAGCGCGATCTTTTAGCTGGGCCAGAACATAACCGTATTATCCCTCCGTGTACAGCTAAATCGTATCTGATTGACGTCCGGTAAGGGCTACCAGCGCTGATTGGGGGTGTGGCCCGCCCATGGCGGGGCGTGGCGAGAGCTGGTGGAGTGCTATGCTGGCGGTATCTAGCCAAAGAGAATCCGTCGTGCCTCCATTGACCTGGCTCAACAGAGCCCGTCCACAGAAATTGCCCTTCCGACGCCGTGTCACCCGCGCCGCCGTGGCGCTGATTTATCGCGGGGGAATAACGGAGGGGGAGTTATTCTTTATCCAGAGGGCGCATCGGCCCGGGGACCCCTGGTCTGGTGATATGGCGTTTCCCGGTGGGCGCCTGCAAACCGGGGATACCTCCAGCCGGGACACCGCCATGCGTGAAACGGCGGAAGAAACCGGGCTGGACCTGTACCAGAGTGGGCACTACCAGGAGCGCCTGACCGACCGGCTGACTCGCCACCACAGCCGCTGGCGGCCCATGGTGGTCACGCCCCATGTATTTGCCTGGCAAGGCGACGACGCGCTGCGCCTGAACCACGAAGCTCGCCACGGCGTATGGATTCCGCTGGACTATCTGAGCAACCCTGATAACCACAGTACGCTTACCCTCCGCACGCCCGTGGGGCGGGTTACCCTGCCGTGCAGCCGTTATCAGGGCTACTGCATTTGGGGGTTGAGTTACCGAATGATGGTGGAGTTTTTGGAACGGCGGTGAGGGCGTGTGGTTTGGGGGTGGCTTCCTGAAGGATGAATGCTTTCTGATTGGCGTAAATGAGCCGCAGGGCGGAAACTCCCTAAGGAACCTCCGCCTGTTGAGCCAGCCTTATCCTTCCGGGCGCGTTGCTATTGCTGGTGCGTTTTCCTTGGCTTGTTGGTTCTGCGCTTCCGGGCGTTGCCACTCCGGTGCTGCCCAAAGGTGTTTTAGTCTCAGCCACAGCGGTCCTGGCTTCGTCATGTCTCGGAACAGGGCGATGAACTCGTGCAGGGTCAGCGTGATCGGGTTGTAGCTGTGGATCTGGCGCGTGATGCCGTATTCCGGGGGCAGATCTTCCCGCTCTTCCACGAAGGTGCCGAACAGTCGATCCCAGATAATGAAGGTGCCGCCGAAATTGCGGTCGATGTATTCCGGGTTACGGCCGTGATGCACACGATGGTGTGACGGCGTGTTGAAGATAAATTCAATCGGCCGTGGCAGCTTCTTGATCCACTGAGTGTGTATAAACCACTGGTAAGACAGGTTGGCTGCCAGGGCAAACAGACCCCAGGCTGGCTCAAAGCCCAGCAGGATGGCTGGCAGGAAAAAGATGAACAGGCCGCTGAACGCATACAGGGTGCTTTGCCGTCCGGCGGTGGTGAAATTCATGTGCTCCGAGGCATGGTGCACCACGTGGGTGGCCCAGAACCAGCGCACCTTGTGGGCGGTCACGTGGTACACATAGAACAGAAAATCCACCAGCAAAAACAGCAGCGCAAAGCTCAGTGGAGTGATGGCAATATCCATCAGTCGGTAGCTGTACACCCAGTCCAGAATGGCGAACACGAACAGGGCATTCACCACCACTTCCAGCAGCACATAACTGGCCCCCAGCGTCATGCTCGCCGCGGAATCCTTGAGGTTGTAAAGGCCGGTGCCGCGAAAACGCCAGGCCTCGACCACAATGGTCAGGCCGAACAGGGGCATCATGGCTACCAGTAGCAGTTCCTTGATGTCGGCGTTCTGGTAGGTGGTGATGGCGAAATCGATGGGGCTCATGAAGCATCTCCCTTGGGTGAAGAGCAAAGGTCACAGGGGCATGCTAGGCAATGGCGCGGGCCATTAATTGACGAATCATGCCGGCTTGTTATCTAATCGTGCCATGAGCGCAATCTACCCCGATCCCTCCGCCATCCGCGTCAACGGCTCCTACGTGCGGGTGCTGCTGGACTGGCTTGACCAGCAACAGTTGTCCGCTCCGACCCTGCGGGCGGCGGTATCGCGGCTAGCTCCCGGTGAGCAGGTGCCGTTAATTCAATGGCTTGACTTGCTGCGCCGGGCTCATGCCGTCAAGCCAGGGGATGGGCGCGGTCTGGAGATCGGCGCCTGTATCACTATTGGGCATGTGGGGGTGCTGGGTTATCTGGTGCAGGCCAGCGATAACCTGGGCCAGGCGCTGTATGCCTACCAGCGCTTCGAATCCCTGTTCTATGGGATACGCATGGCAGAAGTAGTCATACGGGGGGATCAGGCAGAGATCGGTTGGCCCAGGTTTGGCGGACTCAGTTTGGGCCTGCTGATGGATGAAACGGCCATTTCGGCGCTGATCAGCTGTCTGCGCAAGATCGTGCCCGATGCGCCCAACCCGGCGGAAGTGACGTTCTCGGCACCGGCCCCCGAGAAGCCGGAGGTGTACGAGGCCTTTTTTGGTTGCCCGGTGCGTTTCTCGGCGCCCTATGTGTCGGTCCGCTTCCCGGCGGAGTACCTCAGCATTCCCTTGTCCACCGCGAATCCGGCATTGCGGCAGATCCTCGACCGCCAGTCCGTGGCCCTGGCCAATGCGCTGCCGGGCAGCGACCCGTTTGCCTTCCAGGTACAACAGGTGTTCCTGAGGTTGCTGCCGGATGCGCGGGTCTCCTTGAAAGCCGTAGCCAGCGAAATGGCCTTGTCTGTTCGCACCCTGCAGCGCCGGCTCACCGCCAGCGGTCAGACTTTCCAGGGTCTGCTCGATCGCACCCGCGAGGAGCTGGCACAAAGTTACCTGCGCGACCCGTCCCTGTCCCTGTTCGAGATCACCATGCTGCTCGGCTTTGCGGAGCAGAGTTCGTTTAATCGGGCGTTCAAGCAGTGGGTGGGCGTGTCGCCGGGGGAGTGGCGGGAGGGGAATTAGGCGCGGCTCCCTCTTTCCTGATTGTCCTCCAGAGAGTTGAGAGCCCGTTGCCGGGAGGCCTTAAAGTTGCCGTGGATGCAGCGTGAGAGCCCGTTCTTGGACGCACTGCGTGCCTGATGGGTTGGAGAGACAATGATTAACACCAAGATATACAAGGCCGTTTACAGTCTGGCGGAAAAACTGATGGAGGCGGCCAGGAAGAATAACCAGGCGGAATTCGATTCCCTCTATGGCCAGCTCAAGACCATCTGCACCGAAAACGACAACACCGACAACACCGACAACACCGACAAAGACCACCCCGAGCAATGGGAAACCCTGGCCGACTTCACCGAAGATCTGAATGCCGCGCTGGTGGTGTACGAAGCAGCGCGGGGCAAGGCGCTGGCCATTAACGCCAAAGACCACCTCGCCTGCATTGGCTTGTCCATGGCGAAATTGGAGCTGGGGCAAAAGCCAGCGGCCATCCAGAGTCTTGAGGACGCAAAAATCAGCGCCAACAAGATCGAGGATAAAGAACTGAAGGCGGAAATTGATATGCTGCTTGCGGGGTTGCTGGAGGGTTAACTGGAGCGGTATTTGGAGCGCTAAAAAGAAAACCGGGACAGATCTGCTCCCGGTTTTCTTTTTCTCATGTCACCATTACGGCGCTACAGCAGCGCAAAAGCCAGATACAGCATCAGGGCCACCTGAGCCAGGAACAGGCTGGCGCGGATGAATACCAGCGGGAAACTGGTGCCGACAAGATGCACCAGGCTTTGCCCGATACGGGCAGCAACGACAAAGCCTGCCACCGCGTTAACGGTCTCGCTCTGACCCGTAGCGGCGGCGACCAGCACCAGCGCCGCGAACAGCGGCAGGTTCTCCAGGCAGTTCAGGTGGGCGGCTTTGGCGCGCACCAGAATCGCCGGATCATCCACCGGTTCACCTCGCTCCCAGTGGCTGGCGGCTTTCTTGCCGGTGAGTACCAGCGGCAGCCGGTAGGTGGCGTAACTGAGCGCCAGAATCAGCGTCCAGACGATATAAATCAGTAGTGCGGTCATTCCAGTCATGGGGCGGCCCTTCCATCGCAAAAGACACCAGCGTGGTGAGGGGCGCGGCAAGATAGTGTGAAGTCCGAGATTCGGCCGGGCAGGGGGCCTGTTTTTGCTCACCGTATAGCGCGTCGTATTCGTTTGCGCCGTCGCAACTGGGCTGAGTGTGCGCATGTCCCCTTCTTCTTCTCTGCCGAAGAGCCGGCTCTGGTATTGACGCGACGCATTTCCTGCCGCGCGGCAGTGGCCGGTTTTCCTGCGGGCTTTAATGCAGAAGGACTGCAGTATTTTTCCAATGCCACGTTGTCAGGGCTGGAGCGGCGGTTTGATTTGCCTTAACTGACGTGGTCTGAGGGTAAAGAGAAAGCCATGTTTTTACAGCTTTAATATGTGCGTGCACCCTCTTTCCATTGAAGCCATTTGCCATTCAGGCCTGACCCCGTTCCGCGTTCCATGGTTAGCCATTCCGGGCTTCTTTCATTGCTTGGCACGGGTTGCTTATATCTACAGTGTAGTAGGCTAGTGGGCTTAGGACGTGGGTTTCTCTTGTCAATATGGGGATCTCTTGGCGTTTTAAGGAAGAAATGGTTTCCCCTGCGGCTTTTTGATCAATAGAGTTTTTGTTTATTTTAAAAAGTGCCAACCGGAAAAGAATGTCTTTGGTGAGAATGCTTATCATCCCTTTTCCTGGGCCGTCTGGCTCATAAAAAACACAATCAATGTCTCGTATTTTTTTGCTGTGCTCGATGGTGTATTCATCAGTTTTTTTAATGTGACCAATGATGTAGATGGAGTCGCCGGTTAAAGCAAATACACAGCTTTTCATGTGTGCTTGATTTTGGATTCCATATTTGAATGGAAAAAAGTTACAGCGATTAAGTACCTCGATATCATCATAAACAATTCCGGTGTCAGAAGAGATTTCATGTTTCCCGTTGACTTGGTCGAGAGGGACTGATGAGCAGCCAAGCAATGTTGAACCTAAAATTATAAAGACTAAGTATCGCATAATTTATTATAGATGATTGATTAATGGTAAGTGCGGGAGTTGTTGCGGCATGCTGGCGCCTGCCTGTTCAGGCGGACCGGCTTTGCGCAATGTGTGCGGCCACAAAAAATAAGTCCAAGTTTTTCCTTTCGGGCGCTCAATGCGCCTCATCCCAATTCTCCCCAATCCCCGCATCCACAATCAACGGCACCTTCAATTCCGCCGCTGACTCCATACGCGTCTTCACCTCTTTCACCAGATCCTCCACCTGATCCTCCGCCACTTCAAACACCAGTTCATCGTGCACCTGCATGATCATCTTGGCGTCGAAGTCGGTGGTTTCCAGCCAGTCGTGGACCTTGATCATGGCCATCTTGATGATGTCTGCTGCGGTGCCTTGCATGGGGGCGTTGACGGCGGTGCGTTCGGCGGCCTGGCGGCGTTGGCCGTTGCTGCTGCGGATTTCCGGCAGGTAGAGGCGGCGGCCGAACAGGGTTTCCACGTAGCCTTGTTCCGAGGCCTGGGCGCGGGTTTCTTCCATGTAGCGTTTTACGCCCGGGTAGCGTTCGAAGTAGAGGTCGATGTAATCCTGGGCTTCCTTGCGGGGCAGGCCCAGTTGCTTGGCCAGGCCGAAGGCGCTCATGCCGTAGATCAGGCCGAAGTTGATGGCCTTGGCGTTGCGGCGGTCGTTGTCGCTCACGTCGTCCAGGGTCTTGCCCCACACTTCGGCGGCGGTGGCGCGGTGAATATCCAGGCCTTTTTCGAAGGCGTCGGTGAGGCCTTTATCGCCACTCAGGTGCGCCATGATGCGCAGTTCGATCTGGGAGTAATCGCAGGCGACGATCTTTTTCCCTTTGGGCGCAAGAAATGCCTGACGAATCTTGCGGCCTTCTTCACTGCGCACCGGAATGTTCTGCAGGTTGGGATCGCTGGAGGACAGGCGCCCGGTGGCGGCTACCGCCTGGTGGTAGGAGGTGTGCACGCGGCCGGTGCGCTGGTTGATCAGCTCCGGCAGTTTGTCGGTGTAGGTGTTCTTGAGCTTGGCCACGCCACGGTAATCCATGATCACTTGGGGCAGGGGGTATTCCAGGGCCAGTTCCTGCAGCACCGGTTCGGCGGTGGAGGGCGCGCCTTTGGGGGTCTTCTTGATGACCGGAATTTCCAGTTTTTCGTAGAGGATTTCACCCAGCTGCTTGGGGCTGGCGAGATTGAATTCCTGCCCGGCGATCTCGAAGGCCTGTTCCTGCAGTTCCGCCATGCGCTTGGCCAGGAACTGGCTCTGGTGCTTGAGCAGGGTGGCATCCACGTAGGTGCCGTTGCGCTCGATGCGGCTGAGCACCGTCACCAGTGGCAGCTCGATATCGCGGAACACCTCCGGCAGGCGGCCTTCCTTTTCCAGTTTGGGCCACAGGGTCTGGTGCAGGCGCAGGGTCACGTCCGCGTCTTCGGCGGCGTAGCGGCTGGCTTCGTGCAGGCCCACCTGGTTGAAGGTGAGCTGCTTGGCGCCCTTGCCGGCAATCTCTTCGAAGCTGATGGTCTTGCGGCCCAGGTATTTCAGGGACAGGGAATCCATGTCGTGGCGGGTGGCCACGGAATCCAGTACGTAGGATTCCAGCATGGTGTCGTAGGCCACGCCGCGCAGGGTGATGCCCACGTCTTCGGCCAGCACGCTCATGTCGTACTTCAGGTTCTGGCCGATCTTCTTGATGTTGTCGCTTTCCAGCAGCGGCCGGAAGGCGTCCATGACCAGTTGCTTGTCGAGCTGGTCCGGGGCGCCGGGGTAGTTGTGGCCGAAGGGGATGTAGGCGGCCTTGTCATCCACTGCCACGCAGAAGCCCACCAGTTCGGCGTTCATGTAGTTGAGGCTGGTGGTCTCTGTGTCGAAGGAAAACTCACCGGCGTCTTTCAGCTTGGTGATCCATTTGTCGAGCATGGCTTCGCTGTAGACGATGTCGTAGGCGTCGCGTGCGAATTCGGGAGCGGCGGGGCTGGCGTCCTCGGCCAGCTCCACGTTTTCGCCGGCATCCTCGGCCACCGGGTCCTTGCCGCCCAGCAGTTCCTTGAGCCAGCCCTTGAATTCCAGGCTGCGGTAATACTCGGCCAGTTTTTCCGCGTCCGGGGCCTGCAGCTTCAGGTCATCCAGATCCTCGCTGACCTCGCAGTCCAGCTTGATGGTGGCCAGCTGGTAAGAGAGGAATGCCATCTCTTTATTGTCTTCCAGCTTCTTGCCCATTGTCTTGGCGCCCCGGAAGCTGAGCTCGGCGACCTTGTCCAGATTGGCGTAGATATCTTCCAGGGAGCCGAGGCCCTGCAGCAGGCCCAGGGCGGTTTTTTCACCCACGCCGGGGACGCCGGGGATGTTGTCCACCTTGTCACCCATGAGGGCGAGGAAGTCGATGATCAGCTCCGGGCCCACGCCGAACTTTTTCTTTACGCCGTCGATGTCGTAGAGGGCGTCGTTCATGGTGTTGATCAGGGTGACTTGTTCAGTGACCAGCTGGGCCATGTCCTTGTCGCCGGTGGAGATCAGCACGGGCTTTCCCTGGCCGCCGAAGATACGTGCGTAGGTGCCGATCACGTCGTCCGCTTCCACGCCGTCTTCGATAATCAGCGGCAGGCCCATGGCGCGGATCAGGTCGTGCAGGGGCTGTACCTGTTCGCGCAGATCGTCGGGCATGGGCGGGCGGTTGGATTTGTATTGCTCGAACAGCTCGTCGCGGAAGGTTTTGCCCTTGGCGTCGAAGATCACCGCCATGTATTGCGGGTCGTAGTCCTTGATCAGCTTGCGCAGCATGGCCGCTACGCCGCGCACCGCCCCGGTGGGCTGGCCGCTGGAGGTGGTGAGCGGCGGCAGGGCGTGAAAGGCGCGATACAAGTAGGAAGAACCATCGACGAGGATGATGGGTTTTTCGGCTGCGGACATGGGGCTCGGCTTCTGCTGACTGAATGGTAGGGAGAGTGTAGCGGAAATGGAGGATCACGACAGGTCGTGGAGTTAGCTGTAGGAGCACCTCTTGAGGTGCGAACCCGGCGAGGAGCAACGTAAACCGGTGGGGAAGGGTGATGCTGGCCGACGGTGGTGTATTGCCTGTGCGAGTGGACGACAAGAGTGTCGTCCCGCGGGCGCTTGGTTCGCACCTCAAGAGGTGCTCCTACAGGTGCTTGTTGCTCATGTTTTCGCAACTCGAAACTCGTTACTCGCGTCTGGTTTGTCACCGCTTCTCCATGGCATACTGCCGACCTCCTTTCTTTCGATACGGATGCCATGACGCCTTTTCTGGTACAGCCTTGCCGCATCATTCTGTCCCAGTGCCCACGCCGGGGGCGCCGTCCGTATTTTCCTGATCCGCCGCTGTTATTGTCTTTCTAGTTCACCCTGTTCAAGCTAACGGGCGGGTTGCCGCCCTTGTGACAATGACAACGGATTGACTATGAATCTTGCCTTTGTGGTGATGTTGCCCTTTCTGGGCGCGTTCCTGCCGCCGTTGGTGGAGCGCGTAACGGGGAACCGCACCTTGCTGGCCTGTGGGGCGGCGGCACTGCCGGCGCTGGCACTGGCGCTGCTTTTCGACCCGGCCAGAAAGGTGTTTGCCGGAGAGACCCTGCACAGCACCCTGACCTGGATCCCGTCGCTGGACCTGTCGCTGGCGTTCCGCCTGGACGGACTGGCGCTGCTGTTTGCCTTGCTGGTGCTGGGGATCGGCCTGCTGGTGATTCTCTACGCCCGCTATTATCTGTCCGCCAAGGAAAAGGCCGGGCGCTTTTATGCGTACCTGTTGCTCTTTATGGGCGCCATGCTGGGGGTGGTGACCAGCGATAACCTGCTGTTGCTGGTGGTGTTTTGGGAGCTGACCAGCCTGAGCTCCTTCCTGCTGATCGGTTTCTGGGGCCACCAGACCGGGGCGCGCAAGGGTGCGCGCATGGCCATGACGGTGACCGGCATGGGCGGCCTGGCGCTGTTGGCCGGGGTGCTGTTGATTGGCGATGTGGTGGGTTCGTTCTCGCTCACCGAGGTGCTGGCCAGCGGCGACCTGATTCGTGGCAGCGAGTTGTACCCGCTGATTCTGTGTCTGGTGTTGCTGGGGGCGTTTACCAAGAGTGCCCAGTTCCCGTTCCATTTCTGGCTGCCCCATGCCATGGCGGCGCCCACCCCAGTGAGCGCCTATCTGCACTCGGCCACCATGGTGAAAGCCGGGGTGTTTCTGTTGGCGCGTTTGTACCCGGCGCTGGCGGGCACCGACCTGTGGTTCGAGATTGTCACCCTGGCAGGCATGGCGACGCTGCTGTGGGGCGCGGCGGTGGCGCTGTTCCAGCACGACCTGAAAGGCCTGCTGGCCTATTCCACCATCAGCCATCTGGGCCTGATTACCTTGTTGTTCGGCCTGAATAGCCAGCTGGCCGCGGTGGCGGCGGTGTTCCATATCATCAACCACGCCACCTTCAAGGCCAGCCTGTTTATGGCGGCGGGGATCATTGATCACGAAACCGGCACCCGCGACATGCGCCGTATCAACGGCCTGTGGAAGTACATGCCGTATACGGCGGTGCTAGCCATGGTGGCCTCGGCGGCCATGGCCGGGGTGCCGTTGCTGAACGGGTTCCTGTCCAAGGAGATGTTCTTTACCGAGACCCTGCAGTCCGAGCAGTTGGGCGCGATGAGCTGGTTGTTGCCGCTGGGGGCGACCCTGGGTGGGGTGTTCTCGGTGGCTTATTCCGCGCGTTTTATTCACGACGTGTTCTTCAATGGCGAGCCTATCAATCTGCCCAAATACCCGCCCCATGAGCCGCCGCGTTATATGAAAGTGCCGGTGGAAATTTTGGTGGCGCTGTGTGTGGCGGTAGGTGTGTTCCCGGCGATCACTGTGGCCGGGCTGCTGGCGGTGGCGGCTACCGCTACCCTGGGGGGCGAGCTGCCGGAGTATCACCTGGCGATCTGGCACGGCTTTAACCTGCCGCTAGTGATGAGCTTTATTGCCCTGTTCGGTGGCATCTTTGTTTACTCTCAACGCCGCCGTTTGTTCGACCTGTGGGCGCGGTTGCCGGAGCTGGATGCCAAGCTGGTGTTTGAAGGGCGTATCCAGCAACTGGGGCGGCTGGCCAGTGCCATTACCGGGCGGCTGCAGAATGGCTCGTTGCAGAGTTATGTGGCCTGGGGGGTGACGCTGGTGGCGGTGATTCTGCTCACCCAGATGTGGCACTTGCCGGCATTGAGCCTGGATGTGGGCATGTTACCCATGGACGGGGTGGCGGTTCTGTGTACTGCCATGCTGGTGGCGGCCGCTTTCCTGACCACCATCCTGCATCGCCACCGGATGACCTCGATCATGTCGCTGAGTGTGGTGGGGCTGATGGTGTCGCTGTTGTTTGTGCGTTTCTCGGCGCCGGACCTGGCGCTGACCCAGCTGTCGGTTGAAGTGGTGACCATGCTGCTGCTGATGCTGGCCATGTACTTCCTGCCGGTGCGCACCAAGGTGGAGTCGTCATCGGTGCGGGTGGTGCGCGATGTGCTGCTGGCGCTTGTGGTTGGCGCCGGTGTGGCGGTGATGGCGTTCCTGGTGATGACCGGTGATACCACTACCATCAGCCAGTTCTTTATGGATAACAGCAAGTCCGGCGGCGGCGGCACCAATGTGGTCAACGTGATTCTGGTGGACTTCCGCGGCTTCGATACCTTCGGGGAAATCACCGTGCTGGGGATTGCTGCCATGGGCATTTATGCCCTGCTCAAGGATCTGAATCTGGCGTCGGCCAAGTACGATTCGCTGGGGCGGCCCTGGGCAAAAGACGCCCACCCGCTGGTGCTGGTAACGATCTCCCGGCCGCTGCTGCCGCTGGCACTGCTGATTGCGGTGTATATCTTCCTGCGCGGCCACAACCTGCCCGGTGGCGGTTTTGTGGCCGGGCTGATTACCTCGGTGGCGCTGGTGCTGCAGTACGTGGCGTCCGGGGTGGGCTGGGTGCATAGCCGCATGCCCGGGGATTATCACCCGGTGGTGGCGCTGGGGGTATTGCTGGCCGGGCTCACCGGCGTGGGTAGCTGGGTCTTTGGCTACCCGTTCCTGACCAGTTCGTTTACCTATGTGTCGCTGCCGGTGATCGGCAAGTTCGAGCTGGCCACGGCCATGCTGTTCGACACCGGGGTGTTCCTCACCGTGGTGGGTTCAACGCTGCTGATGCTGGCCAATCTGGGCAAGCTGTCGTTGCTGGATGACAAGAGGGAGGAAGCCTGATGGAACTGCTGGTAGCAATCATCATTGGTGTGCTGGTGGCGTCGGGTGTGTACCTGTGCCTGCGTGCGCGGACCTTCCCGGTGGTCATGGGCCTGACGCTGCTGAGTTACGGCGTGAATGTGTTTCTGTTCGCCATGGGTGGGTTGAAGATGAATCAGGTGGCGGTGGTGGGCATGAGCCCGGACCCCACGGATCCTCTGCCCCAGGCGCTGGTGCTCACGGCCATCGTGATCGGCTTTGCCATGACGGCGTTTCTGGTGGTGCTGGCGTTGCGTAGCCAGGGTGAGCTGCATAACGACCATGTGGACGGTAAACCGGATGACGGAGGCCGTTCATGAATCACTGGATTATTGCGCCGGTTCTGATTCCTGCCCTGGCGGGAATGCTGTTGCTGCTGGAGGTGCGTGAGCGCCATCGGTTGCGGCGCATCACCGGCTTGTTGTCCTGTGCGGCGATGCTGGCGACAGCCCTTTTTCTGGGCGATCAGGCCTGGGGTGGGGAGATTACCGTCTATGCGCTGGGGAACTGGCAGGCGCCGTTCGGTATCGTGTTGGTGCTGGATAAATTCAGCGCGCTGATGCTGCTGCTGACGGCGGTGCTGGCCTTCCCGGCCCTGCTCTATGCCTGCTGCGGCGATGACCGCAGGGGCGCCAATTTCCATGCCCTGTTTCAATTCCAGCTGATGGGGGTCAACGGTGCCTTTCTGACTGGCGACCTGTTCAACCTGTTTGTGTTCTTCGAGGTCTTGCTGATTGCCTCCTATGGGCTGGCACTGCACGGTCGTGGACCGGAGCGGGTGAAAGCGGGGCTGCATTATGTGGTGCTCAACCTGGTGGGCTCGGCGCTGTTCCTGATCGCCCTGGGTTTGATCTACGGCACCACCGGCACGCTGAACATGGCCGATTTCGCGGTGAAAGCGCAGGCGCTGACGGGAACGGACGCCACGCTGTTGCGCATCGCGGTGTTGATGTTGTGGGTGGTGTTCGGTCTCAAGGCGGCCCTGTTCCCGCTGTATTTCTGGTTGCCGGCGGCCTATGCCGGGGCGACGGCCGCCGTTGCAGCCCTGTTCGCGATCATGACCAAGGTGGGGTTCTACGCCATGGTGCGGGTGTATGCGCTGGCGTTTGCCGATGGCCCCTTTGCGGGGCTGGGGCAATCGGCGCTGTGGTGGCTGGCGCTGGTGACCCTGGCGCTGGCCTGTATCGGCGTGCTGGGTGCGAAACGGCTGGGTACGTTGGTGTCTTATCTGGTGGTGATGTCCGTGGGCACGTTGGTAGCGGCGCTGGCTTTCGGTCAGCTGGAGGCATTGGGGCCGGCCCTGTATTACCTGCTGCATTCCACCCTGATTTGCGGCGGCTTGTTCCTGCTGACGGACCTGATCGCTCGGGGGCGTGGCGAGGTGGCCGATGATTTGCAAATTGGTCCGGCGATTCTTAATGGCGGGCGGTTGTCGGTACTGTTCTTCGCAGCGGCTATTGCCGTGGTGGGGTTGCCACCGTTGTCTGGCTTCGTGGGCAAAGTGGCATTGTTGCGCAGTGTGCCAGACCCGGCCTATTGGGTGTTGCTGCTGGTGGCCGGTCTGTGTGGTCTGATCGCCCTGAGCCGGGCGGGTTCCACGTTGTTCTGGCGTACCACCGGGGAAGGCAGCGGCCTGCGTCCGGCGCGCCGGCATCTGGTAGCGGTGCTGTGGTTGCTGGTGTTGAGTCCGTTGATGACGGTGTATGCGGAGCCGTTGTTGCAGTTGACGACGGCGGTGGCCGACCAGTTGCGTGATCCGGACCTGTATTTGTTTGCGGTGCTGGGAGGTGACGCATGAAGCTGATGTATCGGGTGCTGCCGTATCCCAGCCTGAGCCTGATTCTGTGGTTTGCCTGGATGTTGCTCAGCGGTTTCACCGCGGGCCATGCCGTGCTGGGCGCGATTCTGGCGGTGTTGTTGCCGCTGGGAACGCGGCCGTTCTGGCCGAATGTGCCGCGCATTCGTAATCTGCCGCGGTTGCTCGGTTTCGTGATGGTGGTGCTGTACGACATCGTGGTAGCCAACGTGTCCGTGGCAATCAAGGTGCTGGGGCCGCTGCGTTCCATTCGGCCGGGTTTCGTGGAGCTGCCGCTGGAGCTGGAAGACGATTTTGCCATTGCCCTGCTGGCCAGCACCATTTCGCTGACCCCGGGTACCGTGTCGGCGGACGTGAGCCCGGATCGTCGAACCTTGCTGGTGCACGGCTTGGATGTGGATGATGCGGCGGCGTTGGTGGCGGAGATCAAGCAGCGCTACGAGCGGCCGTTGAAGGAGATTTTCGAATGCTAGAGACGGCCCTTTCCATTGCCCTGGCGCTGATTACCCTGGCCTGGGTACTGAACCTGTACCGGCTGATTATCGGCCCGTCGCTGCCTGACCGGGTGCTGGCACTGGATACCATGTACATCAACAGCATCGCGCTGATCGTGGTGTACGGTATCCAGGTGGACAGCAAACTTTATTTTGAAGCCGCCATGCTGATCGCCCTGATCGGTTTCGTCAGCACCGTGGCGGTGGCGAAATACGTCACCCGCGGGGATATTATTGAGTAGACGCAACAGGCTGCACGCTTCACGCAACAACGCGGGAAGGGGTGTCAGGTCTGGATGTTTTGGTGTTTCACGCGGAATGGTTGGACGTTTCCGCGCGGGGAAAATGCGTGATGGATTGGTTGAGGCGGCCGCGTTGTTGCGTGATGCGTGTGGCCTGCAAGCGAGGTGTTAATGGATTCTCTGATTGAGTGGCTGGTGTCAGCCAGTGTGATTATTGGCGGGGTGTTTGCGTTGGTGGGATCCATTGGATTGGCCCGGCTGCCAGATTTCTATACCCGGCTGCACGGCCCGACCAAGGCCACCACCCTGGGCGTGGGCGGCACCATTGTGGCGTCGCTACTGTTTTTTTCCTGGCAGGAGCGTGGGCTGCAGCTGCATGAAGTGCTGATTACACTGTTCCTGTTCATCACCGCCCCAGTGTCGGCACACATGCTGGCCAAGGCGGCCATGCACAGGCAGCTGAAGCGGATGAAAGGCACACGGGGAGAGCCGTGGAAGCAGTAGGAGGGCTGTTGGGCTGGAAGGTAAAATTTGTAAAAGATAAAACCGCCTGGAACTTTCCGAAAAAAGCGGCGGTCCTATTGATAGCTACGGATTGGCACCCCCGATCCCCCAGTACCCTCGCTGATCCGTAGTTTTTTGGAGTCCCTGGTTTCTCCCCCGAAATCAGGGCGGCAAGCCTCCCTGGCAGCACAGTCGTTCCCTTCCCCCAAGATTGCTGCCAGGGATTTTTTTTTGCCTGACATTTCTGCCGGCTGCAGGTTATTGGGCCTGCTGGTTAAAGAGTAAGCAAACGCTGTGCCAGTTTTATATCCCCGGCCAATTACCTGTTAGTGATCAGCGAGATAGGTGTTTTATTCGCGTAGGGGTATGGCCTTGCCTGCCTGGGGCCCGAGCGGCATATGCCGTAATGCGCCAGTTTTGTGACGCAGATCGACAGCTGGGAAGAAAAATACTTTCAGGGGCTGGAACTTTTTCGGAAAAAGCGCACTCTCACTACATAGCGACGGATTGGAACCCCCGATCCCCCAGTACCCTCACCGATCCGTCGCTGTATAACCCTGGTCTTTTCCCCCAAAGAGGCCAGGGTGGCAAGCCTCCCTGGCAGCACAGTCGTTCCCTTCCCCCAAGATTGCTGCCAGGGATTTTTTTATCCTCCGCAACATGCCAGCACGCCCCACGCAACACGCGCGGCGTTGTTCTGCCTGTTGCATGAAGCGTGCCGCGTGCAGCGTCTCTCTATACTTCCAGCCATTCCCCCAGTTTGTCCCAGGCTTCGTCACAGCCGGTGCCATTGGTGGCCGAGAACAGCTGCAGGGATAGCGGTGCCGGGTGGTCCTTGAGCTGTTTTTTCACTTGCAGCAGGGTGGACTTGGCGGCGCCGAATTTCAGTTTGTCTGCCTTGGTCATGAGGATATGAATGGGCATGTTGGCCTGGGCCGACCATTCCAGCATCAGCAGGTCGAAGTCCTTGAGCGGGTGGCGGATGTCCATCATCAGCACCAGCCCCACCAGCGCCTGACGTTCAGACAGGTAATGGTCCAGGTGCTGTTGCCACTCATTGCGCGTGCTCTTGGCGACTTTGGCGTAGCCATAGCCGGGCAGATCCACCAGGCGGCGTTCCTCGTCCAACTGGAAGAAGTTCAATAGTTGGGTGCGCCCCGGGGTCTTGGAGGTCCGCGCCAGGGTGCGCTGGCTGGTGAGGCGGTTGATGGCGCTGGATTTGCCGGCGTTGGAACGCCCGGCAAACGCCACTTCCAGCCCTTCATCGGGTGGGCATTGGTCCAGGCGCTGGGCGCTCTGCAGGAACAGAGCCTGGTGGAGCATTTTTTCCATGGGGTGCAGGGGCATAGCAAAGTGCCTTTGGGTCACGTCAGGGGGCTATTCTTGCTGCCTGGCATGCGGCTGGCAATGCATAGCTGTGCGGTGGAGCAAATGAGTGCGCAGAGTATGGGCACTTTCGCCTTTTATTGCCGTGTTTTGCTGGTGTGGGCGTGACTTGACCGGACTATACCCCTACCCTTCACATGGAATATGACGGCGCCCACCGGACTGGTATATAATCCCGGCCGCTTGCCCCTTAACGGCGTATTTAGCGGTATGTTGAGGGCGGCCGACGTTCTACAACGGTTTGCCGGTAGCGGCAAACGGACTTCGCCAGCGGCGACGCCAGCATAGCAGAGGTAGCGTATGAAGGGTTTTGTAGCAGGTCTTGCAATGGTTCTGGTTACGGGGGCTGCCAGTGCAGCGACTGTAGAGGAACGTTACAACAGCAGCTGTACATTCTGTCATGCCTCCGGTGCAGCTGGAGCGCCGATTTCCCATGATGAAGCCGCCTGGAAGCCACACCTGGATAAAGGTATGGATACGCTGGTGAAACACGTCAAGGAAGGGTTCAACGCCATGCCGCCAAAAGGCATGTGCAACGACTGTAGCGACGAAGAATACCGTGCTCTGATTGAGTACATGTCCAAAAGCAAATAAGACGCTGTACTGAAGGATAGGCCATGAAGTTTTTCAAACTGTTCGTGCTGATGGCTGCTGCCGTGGCAGCCACCCAGGCCATGGCGGCCGGTGATGCTGAGGCAGGCAAAGCAAAAGCCGCCCCCTGCGCCGCGTGTCACGGTCAGGATGGTAACAAGACCCTTACCGGGACGTACCCGAAACTGGCTGGCCAGGGGGAAGAGTACCTGGTTAAGCAGCTGGAAAATTTCAAGTCCGGCACCCGTGAAAACGCCGTCATGCAAGGCCAGGTGGCCGGCATGAGTGAGCAGGATATGCAGGACGTGGCGGCCTTCTACGCCAGCCTGACACCGGAAGCCGGGCAGGCCAGCGCTGACTGGGTGGAGCAGGGTGAAAAGCTCTACCGTGGTGGCGACATGGCCAACGGCATTCCGGCCTGTTCCGGTTGCCATGGCCCCGCAGGCCAGGGCATTGACGCGGCCAAGTATCCGCATCTGGCCGGCCAGAACGCCCAATACCTGGAAGATCAGCTGAAGGCTTTCCGTGCGGCAGGCCGTAACGATCTGGGCGACGGCATCATCAAGCGCACCAATGACTCGGATAATGATGCGCCGGGCATGATGCAGACGGTGGCGGCGAAAATGACCGATACCCAGATCAAGGCCGTAGCAAGCTTCATTTCCGGGCTGTCCAAATAAGGCGGTTCGGTTACGGTTTGTAGAAAAGGCAGCCTGCGGGCTGCCTTTTTTATGGCCAACATGAAAAGATATGGCTCTGATTGAGTGCCGATTGCACTCACCAGGGAGAAAAATGCCGCCCCGGTTGTCACAGTGGGCGCAAACCAACAAGAAAGGAGAGGATGCATGTTTCGCATTGTGACGGCTTTGCTGCTGAGCCTGGGGCTGGCGACCGGAGTTGCTGCCGCTGAAGACCACACCCGTTTTGCGGTTGATACCCACTACAAGATTCTGGACGTGCCGGGTTCTGTGGATGACCCCAGCAAGGTGGAAGTGCGGGAATTCTTTTCCTATGCCTGCCCGCATTGCTATTCCCTGGAGCCCTCCGTTGACGAGTGGCTGAAAACCAAACCGGATTACATCGACTACGTGCGCACGCCGGTGCTGTTTTTGCGTAATGCTGAGCCGCTGGCCCGCGCCTATTATGTAGAAGAAGCCCTGGGCCTGGTCGATGAAATCCACGGTCCGCTGTTCGATGCGATCCACAAGCACCGTGAGCCGCTGTTCAATGAGCCAGCACTGGCCAATTTCTTCCGCAAATACGATGTGGCGCCTGAGAAGTTCAACAAGCTGTACGGTTCCTTCGGTGTGTCCACCAAGATTCGTCAGGCCGACGCACTGACCAAGGCGTACCAGATCCCCGGGGTGCCGAACTTCGTGGTGAACGGCAAATACCTGGTGCTGCGCCAGAACCTAAAGAGCGATAAAGAGCTGTTCGCCGTGATCGAGTACTTGGCGAACAAGGAAAAGAAAGGCGGCTGATGAATGCTGCTTGATCGCGCAAGACTTGCCTATCGTGACTGGAAAGCCCGCCCTGCGGGCTTTTCCTTCGCCAGGCAAGGGGTAAGAAAGACCCGCCAGACCCGGGAAGTATTGCTGCCTCCGGATACCGTGAAGCTGATGAGCTTCAATATCCAGGCGGGCATCGGCAGCCAGAAATTCGGGGATTACATCACCGGTAGCTGGAAACATCTGGTGGCGCATCCGCGCAGTGTGGAAACCATCGAGCAGATCGCCGAGGTGCTGAGCCACTTTGATGTGGTGGGTCTGCAGGAAGTAGATGGCGGCAGTCTGCGTTCGCGTAACATGAACCAGCTGGTCCACCTGGCCTCCATGGCCGATTTTCCCTTCTGGCATCAGCAGTTGAATCGCAATCTTGGCCGCCTTGGCCAGTTCAGTAATGGCTTTCTCAGCCGACACCAACCGTTTGAAATCACCGACCACCGCTTGCCCGGGTTGCCCGGTCGCGGTGCCATCGTGATCAAGTACGGCCACCCGATCCAGCCATTGGTTGTGGTCGTGGCGCATCTGGCGCTGGGTGAGAAGGTGCGCAATACCCAGTTGTCCTACCTGGCCCGCTTGTTGGCGGACTACAAGTACGTGGTGATGATGGGTGATTTCAATTGCCGCCTGGCACATCTGGATAATTCGCCGCTGGCGGCCCTGGGTTTGCAGACCGTGCAGGCGGATAACCTCAACACCTATCCAAGTTGGGCGCCGGACCGGCATATCGATCACATCCTGCTGTCGCCGGATCTGGAAAGTCGGCACACCCGTGTGCTTACCGACTGCCTGCTGTCGGATCACCTGCCCCTGGCCACGGAAATCGTCATCCCGGATGAGGTTGTGGCGGCCACCCGGGAACATCGCCTGCCGCTGATCAGCTGAAGTCTGCAGAAGGAAGGCGAAAGGAAGGAAGAAGGAGGATTGTGGTGCTGCTCGTTCTTCTCTTCTGCGCCAAAATGCCATGACACCGTCATCGTGACGGGGCAGGCTGTATCCATGATGAATTCCCGCGCCCTGATAATCTTTTTCCTGATCTGGCTGCCCCTGCAGGTGCTGGCGGATTGCCCTCGTGTGCCCGGGCAAGAAGATGACCGGCGGGCCAATGCCGGCTGCCTGATCGTCCGCGATCAACAAGTATTACTGATTACTCATCGCTGGGGCGGCAAGCTGGGGCTGCCCGGTGGAACCCTGGAGCCGGGAGAGCTGGCCCAATGCACGGCGCACCGGGAGACTCTGGAAGAAACGGGGCTGCAGGTTGTGGTGGGGGAGCGTTTGCAGGTGATGAAGAACGGTTTCCATCTCTATCGTTGCATGCCCGCCGGGCCTTTGCTGGAGGAGGTGCCCCTGTCGTTACCGGCGGCTGCCCGGATGGAGGTCAGTGATATCGGCTGGTACTCGTTGGCGGATTTACACCGGGCCGACTGGCGCTTTGCGTATCAGTTTGATCTGTTTTTGAAGGTGGCCCGCCAGGCTATGCGGAGCAGCTCAGGTTCACAGGGGGGCGGCGCCAGCGCCGGGCGGCAGGAGAAGTAAGCATTAACTTGGCAAGCTCGGACTGACGCATGGTGCCGGTTTTCTGGAAGGTGCTTTTGAGCTGGGTACGCACGGTATGCACCGACAGGAAATGGCTGTCGGCAATCTGTTGTGGCGACTGGCCCTGGGCAATGCCTGCGGCGACCCGGGCTTCGGCTTCTGACAGATCAAACAGCTGCATCAGGCTGTCCAGGTCGATATCGATATCGCCCAAAGGGTCCTGGAAATAGACAATGGCCAGGGGGGTGGGATGCGTATTGAAGCCGCTGGGGGCTGCATGGGGATGCATGGGGGACACCAGGCAGCGGGTTGTCAGGTGGCTATTGAGTGGAATGGCAATGACCTCGCCGCTGCCACGCAGGGCCGGATTGGGGTGAGTGACCTGGGTCAGTTGTTGCAAAAGCGCGCACTGTCGTCGGGAATCCAGGAAGGTCAGTTTGTGCTTTTCCAGCGCCATGTGAGGGTGCGAGGTCACCAGTTGCTCCGCCTCCTGGCTGATATACACCAGCGTGCCTTGCGCATCGAGCAGGGCAAAGGGCTGTGCCTGAATGTCCAGCGCCTGCTCCAGGGCCTGCTGCTGGTGCTTGAGCGCGCTGAATTGGGTCTGCAGTCGCACGGCACGGCGCACATGCATGACCAGGTCATTGATCTGCTCGGTTTCTTCCCGGGTGTAGTGGCCCTGCTCCCGGGTGCGTTGAATCAACAGTTGCACGGTATGGTCTTCATCCTGCCAGACGGTGCCGCACACGCCGTGGTGGATGTCCTGGGTGCGGGCCCAGTCGTTGTAGAATTCGGTGTCGTAGAAGGCCTTTTGCCGACAGGAAAAATCGAGAAAGGTGGAGTACAGCTGGCCGGGAAGTTTGTCCTTCAATTCCGGGCGCCACGGGCAGGCGTTCACGTAGTGATCCACATAGGCCTGGTGATCACTGTCATCAATGTTGTGCTTGATGCTGGACAGCACAGTCTGTGCCCGGCGATCAAGCACCAGCATACGGGCAGAGCGTGACCGGGTCGCGCTGACGGCTTGCGCAAGAAAACGCGGCCAAGCATCAGGAGCCTGTGGCGCCTCATACAGGGTGTCGAGCAAGTCCCCGCGCTCGTTGCCCAGCAATCCATCCAAGATTGGCTGAGTCATGAGTTGTTGTTCCCCTTATGAACCTCTAACTTATCCGATTTCGGCTTAAAATTGAATGTAAACAAACTCGATCACAATTTCGTGAACAGGAGAAACCGGTGGAATCCACCCTGACAATCGACAATGGACAGGCTTTGCCGGTCACCGAAGCCGGTAACGGCACGCAGCCTGTGGTGCTGGTGCATGGCTGGACCTGCAACCGCAAGCACTGGCAGCCACTGCTGGATTCGGCACCGGATGGAACGCGATTGATTGCCGTGGACCTGCCCGGCCATGGTGACGCGCGCGACGTTACCCTGCCGGCCTGGACGGTGACGGCGCAGGCACGGGCGTTGGTGGCGGCGTTGGACGGCATCGACAATCCGGTATTGGTGGGGCATTCCATGGGCGGTGCTGTCGTGCTGGAAGCGGCCCGGCTAAAGCCGGTAAAAGCCGTGGTGTTGGTGGATACGTTTGTTATTCCCTACGGGGATCTTGACGAGGACACTGCACGCCAGATTGAAACCCCTTTTCAAGAAGACTTTGCGTCCGGCATTGCCAACCTGGTTGCCAACAATGCGGGGCCAGATTTGAGTGGGCAGGCCAGGCAGAGTCTGGAGAGTGATATGGCTGCGGCGCGGCAGGAGGCCATATTGCCACTGTGGTCTGACCTGTTGCGCTGGTCCCCGGAGGCAGCTTTTTCGGATATCCAATGCCCGATTCATGCAATCAACGGTGACCTTGTGGGGGATGCCGCACGCGCGCGTTGCGCGCCCCATGTGACCGAGTGGTTACAGCCGGGCACCTGGCATTTTCCGCAAATGGAGCAGCCAGGTATTTTTGCCCATACGCTTGCGAAGGTATTGATGGCTTGCGGCTAAGCGGGCGTTGCTGAGATCGCCACCGCATATTTATGTACCGCTCAGGCTTGGCGAGTGAGGAGCGGGACGGTGGTTGTGTTGTGAATAGTTTCGTTATTTCGGTTCGGCATTATTTTTTATTTTCATACCCTATATGGGTGATGTGCGCTCTTGTGGCTTCGGTTTAGTTTGGTGTTCTACCAAAAAACTGGGGTGATCGGAGATATCACACATGAAGGGAACATTCAGAATGGCCGGTCTGGCAGTGGCGGTGGCCATTGCCGGTTGCGGCGGAGGTGGTGGTAGCAGTGGCGGAGGAGGATCGGCGCCAGCGGCACCCAAATCCACCGTAGCCGGTGCGGTAACCAAGGGCCCTGTCGGAGGCGCAACGCTTTACCTTTACGCCATGGACGCGGCCGGTAACAAAACCGGCGACGCGGTAGCGGGCCCAATCGTTACCGAAGCGGATGGCTCCTGGTCCGTTCAGGTGCCGGATTCTGTGCCGCGACCGCTGCTGATCGAATCCAGCGGCGGCACCTACACGGATGAAGCAACCGGTACTGACGTCACGGCCGGTAATCTTAATTCTTTCCTGCCTGAGGGCGCACAAACCGCTGCGGTTACGCCATTGAGCGAACTGTTGGTGCGCTCCGCCCGTGAGCATCTTGCTGCCAATGCTGGCGCATCGCTGGAAGACGGCGTAAACGCTGGTCGCGATGTGCTGGATGATGTGCTGGGCGTGTCCTTTGATCCGCTGACCACCGTGCCGGCTACCAGTGGCGATGATGCGGCGGCAAAACAGTACGCTGCCGTGCTGGGGGGCTTGTCCACCCAGGCCAACAATCTGAGCGGCACAACGGACCCGTTTGAAACGGTGATTGCCCTGATCGACGATGCGTCGGATGGCGTCGTTGACGGCAAGAAAAACGGTGGTGCGATCACCATCGGTGACAATGCCGGCACCCTGCCGCCCACCAGCAGTGCGGACCTGGCTGACGCGATTAATGACTACGCCGAGGATAACGAAGAACTTGGCGTAACCAGCTTCGAGGTAACCGCCAGCGCGGGTGCCAACGGTAGCGTGTCGCCCACGTCAGTATCGTTGCTGGGCGGGGCCAGTGCGAACTTCACGGTGACACCGGATACCGGTTACAGCATCGATGAAGTAACCGGTTGTGCCGGCTCGCTGGATGGCCTGTCGTTTACCACCAGTGCGCTTGAAAGTGCGTGCGATCTGTCGGTTACCTTTTCCATCAATGAGTACACCGTCAGCACCGCCAGCGTAACCGGTGGCCAGGTGATGCCGGATGCGGCGGTAGTGGATCACGGTGATACCACCCAGTTCGAAATCGCGGTGGATGAGGGTTATGACGTTGTCAGTGTGGAAGGCTGTGACGGTTCACTGGCAGGCACGACCTACACCACGGGAGCGATTGTCGGCGCGTGCACCATCACGCCGGCGTTTGCGCTCCGGGAATATGCGGTAACCACCAATGTGGCGGCCGGCACCGGCAGTTTCGATCCGCAAAGCCTGACGGTGACGCATGGCCAGAATGGCACTCTCACGGTCACGCCGGCTTTCGGGTTCCAGGTGGATTCGGTGACAGGGGATGCCTGTGAGGTGGCTGCGTCTGCGTTGCCTGGTGAATACACGGTAGGGCCGGTCACGTCGGCCTGTCAGGTGGATGCCAGCTTCAGTCTGTTGAGCTATACCGTGAATACGGCGGTGACCGGTAACGGTACGGTGTCCCCGGGCACGGTGGTGGTCGAACATGGCGGCACAACCGCGTTTTCGCTGAGCCCGGATGAAGGGCATCAGGTTAGCGTGGCCAGTGGCTGTGGCGGCACCCAGGATGGCGCCACTTTCACCACGGCCGCTATCACTGGTGCCTGTACGGTTGCAGTGGCATTCGAACCCATTCAGTACCCGATCACTACGATTGCTCCCAATGGTTCCTTCTCCCCAGCCAATCCCATGGTTGATCACGGGCAGACCCAGGTCTTTACCGTGTCCGCGGATGATGGCTATGAGCTCACCGGTGTAGATGGTTGTGGCGGAACCCTGGACGGCAACACGTTCACAACCGCAACGATCACCGCAGCTTGTTCAGTGACTGCCAGCTTTGCCCAGAAGACGTACACCGTTACGGCTACGGTGCAGGGCGAAAACGGCATGATCGTCGGGCAGAACCTGGAAAACATTATTCATGGCGAGACTCGTGAGCTGACCGTGACGCCGGATGAAGGTTTTGAAGTGAATACGATCTCCGGTTGTGGCGGCACGCTTGTGGGTAATACCTACACCACCGGTGAAATCACTGAAGACTGTGCTGTGAGTGTGAGTTTTGTAGAAGACGGATCCGGCCCCACCGCCGCCGTCTGGAATCAATTTAACTGGGATCAAGCCAACTGGCAGTGAGGCCATTGGTTAAAGGACATAACCTTAGAGGGTAAGAGACATGAAAAAAGTAATCCTGACAGGCCTCACCGCTGTTGTGCTGAGCGCCAACGCGATGGCTTCTGAAGTGGCGGGTTATACCGCACCACAATCCGGTCAGGCCGCAACAGCGGCTGGGGTGGATGCCAACTTCCAGGCCTTAATCACTGCCATCAACGATAATCATCAGCGTATTGTTGATCTTGAAGCCGCAAACGGTGAGGTGACGGATCTGGCCGATATCGTGAGTGGTTCCACGTACCTGCTTTATTTCTCAGGCGGTATCATTGAGCTTGATGATGGCGGTGGCGCTAATCTGGAACGGTTTGGTGGCACTGCCAACCTGACTTTCAACAGTGACGGGACGCTGAACGAAGTGTTCAGTGAGCAAGGACGTTTTATCAGTCTGGATGCAAATACCTGTGATCAGTCTGGTAACTGTTCGCACTACGTTGATACCTGGGATGATGACGAAACCGGCGGGGGATCCTGGTCCGTGAGTGGTCAGACGCTCAACGTTAACTGGAGCGACGGTGGTTCTGAATCGTTCAGTCTCTCTTCGGACGGCAAAATCATGGCTTCCGGTGGTGGTGGCCTTGACGAAGGCGATGGCACCTCCGGGCTGGAGACGTTCGTGGCAGTGGGTGTAAGGCTGGCCGACTAAGCTGCGAGTATTGATACGAGCAGAAAAAAACGCCCTGACTTGTCAGGGCGTTTTGTTGCAGGGATGCTGAGAGGTGGTGTTAATAACGCGTTTCCGCCATCCCCGAAAACTGCTTGGCAAGATAGGTGGCGTAGTTGTCGGTCATGCCGGCCAGAAAATCCAGCGCTCGCATGATGCATTGGTAAATGCGTTCCTGCTCCGGTAATTGCGCAAGGTTTTCCGGAAAACTGTGTCGGCCAATCAAGTCAATGATGCGCTCGTGCCGATAGTTTTTTGTGCTGTTGCAGGCATGAGATACAGCGGCTTCTATCAAACCATCCAGTAGTGCGCCCATCACTTCAAAGGCGCCAATTTCCAGTTCGATTTTTCGCGGATGTTCGAAGACTTTCGAGCGGGAAAGTTGTTTGGCGTTTTCCACCACATCGCGCACCGCCGGTTCGCAGTGGCTGATCAGGTCGCCTTCCATACGCCCCTGCAGTAACCGTTCGTGATTGGCCACAAAAGCCTCTACGCCCGCCTCGATAAACCGTTCGATAATCTTGCCACGCAGCAGGGCGGCTTTGCGGCCATCGCGGATATCCGAATGGATTAGCTCGCGCACTTCCTCGCTATCCGGCAGGGCCGGTTGCAGTAATGCATACACCTCATCCCAGTGCAGCAAATCCATCTCCAGACCATCTTCCAGATCAATGATGGCGTAGCAGAAGTCATCGGCCGCCTCCATCAGGTAGGCAAGTGGATGCCGGCAGAAATGCCCCGGGCTGTGCTCCAGTAGCCCGGTGGCGTGGGCGACTTCGCGAAAGGCCTCGGCTTCCGAAACAAAGGCACTGTACTTGCCGGGCTTGCTGCTGGCGCTGCCCGCATCGGCAGACAGCCAGGGGTATTTCAGGAAGGTCGCCAGGGTGGCGTAGGTCAGGCGCATGCCGCCGTCGTACTGGTGATATTCGCTTTTGGTAATGATGCGAAAGCCCTGGGCGTTGCCTTCAAAAAAAGTCAGATCGCTTTGCTGGTGGGTGGGGAGCATATCCAGAAACCGTTGTCCGCGTTCCTGAAACCAGGCGCGAATGGCGCGCTCGCCGGTGTGGCCAAAGGGCGGGTTGCCGATGTCATGGGCCAGGCAGGCGGACTGAACAATATCGCCGAAATCCGTGGCGCTGACGGTGTCGGGTAGCAGCTGGCGTTGTTGCAGGCGTTCTCCCACGCGAATACCGAGAGTGCGCCCCACGCAGGAGACTTCCAGCGAGTGGGTAAGACGATTGTGCACGTGGTCATTGGTGGCCAGCGGATGGACCTGGGTCTTGCGCGCCAGTCGCCGGAAGGCGCCGGAAAAAATGATCTTGTCGTGATCGCGAAGAAACGCGGTACGACCACTTTCATCCTTGGCGGTACGCCCGCCCAGGCGGGCCTTGTTCAGCAATTGATGCCAGTCCATGAGATTCCCCGCTACATGCTTGCAGGCCACATGCTACACGCAGGCTGTCCTTGCATGCGACGACTTTGTGCCACACCCTCTGTGCATATTGCATCTCTCGTTGCGAATTTTCGGAGGCATTTATGAATCTGGATAAACCGCTGCTGATGTTGGTCACCAGCGCATCGCAAATGGGCCAGGGGCAACAGACCGGCCTGTGGCTGGAAGAATTCGCCGTGCCGTATTTGTTGTTCCAGGAAAACAATATTCCTGTGGTGGTGGCCAGTCCCAAAGGGGGCAAGATTCCGGTGGATCCCAATTCGGTGCCGGATGACAGCGAGAAAGAGGCCTGGGCTGAGGCCATTGCGGCCCTGCAGGATACCCGGGAGCTGGAGTCCGTCTGGGAAGATGGCTATTGCGGTGTCTTTGTACCCGGTGGTCATGGCGCCATGTTCGATATGCCGGACAACCCCTTGGTGGCGGCGGTCATGGAGCGCACCTGGGCACAGGGCGGTTTGTTGGGGGCGGTGTGTCATGGCCCTGCGGCGCTGGTGGGCTTGCGCAACGAACAGCGTGCGCCATTGGTGCAGAACAAGACGCTGGCCTGCTTTACCAATAGCGAAGAGCGGGAAGTGGGGTTGGATGAAATCATGCCGTTTCTGTTGGCCTCCCGGCTTGAAGAGCTGGGGGCCCGTCTTGATCTGGCGGAGGATTTCACCCCCCATGCGGTCACGGATGGCAAGCTGGTCACCGGGCAGAACCCGCAGTCCAGCCGTGTGGTGGCCGAGGCGGTGATCGCGCAGCTTTACAGCGAATAGCGCCTGCCGATAAACAATGTGCTCTCGCAGGCCGCCAGGGCATGCCGTATTGTCAGGTTCTGCCTTGGTGGCGGTTGCCACTCACGGTGGGCACCGTATTATTCATTGTTTGGGTTTCATCGTCAGGAGAAATCATGGGGATCTATGATTACAGCGCCACCACCTTGAGTGGTGAAGAAAAATCCTTGTCCGAGTTTCAGGGCAAGGTGTTGCTGATCGTCAACACGGCCAGCAAATGCGGGTTTACCCCCCAGTACAAGGGACTGGAAAGTCTGTATGAAGCCCTGCAGCCCAAGGGGCTGGAGATTCTTGGTTTTCCCTGTAACCAGTTTGGCAAGCAGGAGCCGGGCGCGGCGGATGAAATCGGTGCCTTCTGTGAAAAGAACTACGGTGTCAGCTTTACCATGTTCGACAAGGTCGACGTGAATGGCAGTGGCGCCCACCCGCTGTACGATTACCTCAAGAAAGCCGCGCCGGGCGTGATGGGCAGCAAAGGCATCAAGTGGAACTTTACCAAGTTTCTGGTGAGCAAGGACGGCAAGGTGGTGAAGCGCTACGCGCCCACCGACAAGCCGGAAGCGATCCGCAAGGATATTGAGAAGTTGCTGGCCTGAAGCCGGATGCCACCAGGGTCGGTAAATCGTGCGAGTTTCCTGTAGGAGTTCCCTTCCAGGGGACGAACCGCGCGAAGCGCGAAATTCCTCTGAGGCCATAGCGACGTTTTTTTGGGTTGTCCAGAAAGCGATTGGCCTCGCTGTTGCTCGATTCGTCCCCTGGAAGGGAACTCCTACAGTTTCTTCCATGGGCCGTGGGCAGGACTGCCCGACAGAGTGCCTTACCCGCTTTTGCGCTTTTCCAGCCTTTCAAAAATCACCATCCCGCTGAGCATGGCGGCGACGAAGACTATGCCCTTGAGATTGCCGCTACCCAGGGCAACCAGTGCCGGGCCCGGGCAGAAGCCGGCCAGCCCCCAACCCACACCAAAGCCCAGAGCACCCAGCACCAGACGCTTGTCCAGCCGGGTGTTGGTGGGTAGCTGAAAGCGTTCGCTGAACAGTGGCGCGGTGCGGTGACGTGCCAGATAGAAGCCGATGGCTGACACCGGAATGGCACCGCCCATCACCAGAGCCAGGGAGGGGTCCCAGTGACCGGCAATATCCAGAAAGGCCAGAACCTTGGCCGGGTTGGCCATGCCGGCCAGCAACAGGCCAATGCCAAATAGCAGGCCACTGAGGAAGGCGGTGAGCGTTGACCGGTTCACAGCGGCGCTCCCAGCAAGTGACGAACCACGTACACGGTGGCAAACCCGCTGGCCATGAATGCCAGTGTGGCAACCAGTGAGCGCGGGGACAGGCGGGAGACGCCGCAGACCCCGTGGCCGCTGGTGCACCCGGCTCCGTAGCGGGTGCTGATGCCCACCAGCAAACCGGCACCAATCAGCAGTGGCCAGTCCGCGTCGACGATCAGCGGTGGCAGGTCCACCGCCAGACGCCAGAGTAGCGGAGCCAGCACCAGTCCCAGCACGAATGCCACTCGCCAATGGCGACCGTCCCCGCCGGGGCTCAGCAAGCCACCAAGAACGCCGCTAATGCCGGCAATGCGCCCGTTGGCGTGCAGGAAAAGCAGGGCAGACAGGCCAATCAAGGCGCCGCCAGCCAGGGACGTCCAGGGTGTGAAGGCTCCCCAATCGATGTTCATGGCGTGTCGCCGCAGAAGCGTTGGTACAGCACGTTCAGCACGGCCAGGGCGTCCGGGTTGGCGACCTGATAGAACATCTGTTTGCCCTCCCGGCGGCTACTAACCAGCCCTTCGCGGCGCAGAATGCCCAGCTGTTGGGAGAGTGAGGGTTGGTAAACCCCGACGAGCGGCTCCAGTTCACTAACGCTGCGCTCGCCTTCCGCGAGGCGGCATAGCAACATCAGACGATCTGGGTGGGACAGGGCTTTGAGTAACTGGCTGGCCTGGGCGGCATTGTCGCGCAGGGCGTCCGGGTCGATAGTGAGCATGGTGCATGGATCCAACAATATATATTTAAATAAAAAGTATATTTTTGTTGAGGCAATCACAAGCACTTTCTTGAATTATGTTCATTTTATGTGATTTGCGTCAGCTGATTGGTGCGGTAAACGGCAATACTCCGTAATAGACCGCAAAGAAATGGCAGAGGCTGCCGCCCATGACGAAGAGGTGCCAGATGGCGTGGTTAAAGGGAATAAACCGGTCGGCCAGGTAAAAGATGACGCCTACGGTGTAGGTAATGCCGCCGGCCAGGATCAGCCAGAAGCCGGTGTCGTTGAGTTTGCTGGTCAGATCGTTGGAGGCCACCAGAATCAGCCAGCCCATGGCCAGGTAAATGCCCACCCGCATGAGCTTGAAGCGGTGACCATAGAGCGCTTTCAGGGCGATGCCGGTGAGGGCCAGGGCCCAGATTACGGCAAACAAAATCCAGCCGGTCTGGCCACGCAGGTTGACCAGTAGAAAGGGGGTGTAGGTGCCCGCGATCAAGCCGTAAATGGCGCAGTGGTCCAGCATTTTGAATACGGCGCGCCACTTCGGGCTACGCAGGCTGTGATAGAGCGCACTGGCGCTGTAAAGCAGAATCAGACTGGCGCCGAAAATGCTGAAACTGACGATTTTCCAGGGGTCCCCCAGCAGGCTGGCCGCCACCACCAGGATCACCGTGCCGGCAATACTCAACGCCGCGCCGATGCCATGGGTCAGGCCATTGAGCCATTCCTCCAGAATCGAATAGGGCGGTTCAGGATTAGGGGCTACGGCCATTGGCGAATCTGCTTTCGGTTGAGGGAAGAAGTTGCATCATGCCGAGACGCCGGCCTGAGTGTAAAGCGCCAAATCGGACAGAGGGGCATATTGAATTTCCCTATGTGCGCGATAACGCAAATACCTCGCCAGTCCAGGAACGTCTGTGACGGCGGCGCGTCTGATTGTAAAGAAACAAAAGCAGGAGGCTGGACGGGCGCTGCTATTGAAATGCCTTTTGCGGACCCAATGGTGTTAGGTAGTCCCGGCAAACAACAGCCTGCTAGGCACTGCGGGCAAGGACAATACTGGAAAAGGAGACACTCCATGATTGAACACAACAAGCAGGTCGCGGAAGAGCTGAGCAAGTTACTGGCCGAGAGTTACACCCTTTATCTCAAGACCCACAAATACCATTGGAATGTAACCGGCCCCATGTTTCATAGCCTGCACCTGCTGTTCGAACAGCAGTACACCGAGCTGGCGGAGGCGGTAGACACCATTGCCGAGCGAATTCGCGCGCTGGGCTGGAAGGCGCCGGGCAGCTATGCGGAGTTTGCCAAGTTATCCACGGTGGAGGACGCCACGGGCGATCCGGATGCGTCCGGCATGATCAAGGAGCTGGCCGCGGACCACCGCACGGTGGCCGAGCGTGCCAATCGAGTATTGAAACTGGCAGGCGAGCATGAAGATGAAGGCTCTGGCGCGGTGGCCAGTGACCGCATCGAGATTCATGAAAAATCCGCCTGGATGTTGTCGGCCCATCTGGGCTGATCGCCCGCTGGGCACACATTCAGTGTTCTACTCGTTACCGGGGCCGACGTCAGTCGGCCCTTTTTGTGCTGCATCGCTTGTTGGCCCGGGTTTGCTCCCGAGCCGGTTCCCTGTCTGAGCCTGCCTGGCTCGCCGCTTGGCCCGATAGCGCCTGCGCGCCCATCGTCTGATAAGGTCAAAATCTCGCTGCGGGTGAAAAAGCTTCACCTGATACGCGCGTACTTGTGCGACAATTGGTACTAACAAGTACCGTTTTAGATCGGGGAGAGCACGATGCAACGTTTTTGGGTAACCCTGGGCCTGGCGCTGGCCCTGTGGGGCTGCAGTGATGAGCCACAGCAGGATGCTCCCATGCCGCAACCGGTAAAGCTGCAAGTCGTTAACGGCGGCGATGGCGCTTTACGTCACTACCCGGGCAAGGTGGTGGCTACCGAAGGGTCCGAGTTGGCGTTCCGGGTGTCCGGTCAGCTGGAGCGTTTCCCGGTGCGGGCGGGCGAGCAGGTGAAGAAAGGGCAGTTGCTGGCAGCGCTGGACCCATCGGATTTCAGCAACCAGCTGGCCGATCGGCAAGCCCAGTACGATCTGGCCGAAAGCCAGTATCAGCGTGGCATCAGCCTGCGTGATCGGGGCGTTATCTCTGAAGCTCAGTTCGATGAAATTGAAGCCAAACGTCGGCAGGCCCAGGCAGCCCTGAGCCTGGCTCGGGACAATGTGAAATACACGCGTTTGAAAGCCCCCTACGGCGGTACGGTAGCCCGCACCGAAGTCGAAAATTACCAATTCGTGCAGGCCAAGCAGCCCATTCTTTACCTGCAGGGCGATAAGAATATCGATATCGAGTTTGCCGTCTCCGAGCGTTTCTTTGCGAACCTGAAAAAGGATGGTGAGGATTATCAGCCGGAGCTGAGTTTTGAAGGTGCCCCGGACAAGGTGTTCAAGGCCAGCTACAAGGAGCATGAGGCCAGCGCTGACGATCGTACCCAGACCTACATCATTACCCTGACCATGCCCAACCCGGAAGGCATTCTGGTGCTGCCGGGAATGAGCGTGGATGTGGCTATTGATCTGAGCAAGATCATGCGTAAAGCCACCACCTGGCCCCAGGTGCCAGTGGAGGCAGTGTTCAATCCGGATGGCAAGGACAGTGCCCATGTTTGGCGGTTCAACCCGGAAGACAGCACGGTGTCGGCGGTGCCGGTCACCCTCGGGCAGGTGACTGGCAATGGCGTTGAAATCACCTCTGGGCTGGAAACCGGTGACAAGGTAGTCAGCGCCGGTGTACACCACCTTGAGGAAGGCCAGGAGGTTCGTGAACTGGTAAAAGAGCGGGGCCTGTAATCAATGAATATCGCTGAGTACAGCATCCGCCACAAAGTGGTGAGCTGGTTGTTCACCGTGATCCTGCTGGTCGGCGGGGTGATCAGTTTTACCCGCCTCGGGCAGCTGGAAGATCCGGAATTCACCCTCAAGATCGCCATGGTCATTACCAATTATGGCGGTGCTTCACCCCGGCAGGTGGAAGAAGAGGTGACCTTGCCGGTTGAGAAGGCCATTCAGACTTTGCCTTACGTGAAAAACGTCACGTCTATCTCCAGCAACGGGCTGTCCCAGATCCAGGTGGAGATCAAACCCAAATACAAGGCGCACGAGTTAAAACAGATCTGGGATGAGCTGCGTAACAAGATGACCGACCTGCAATCGCAGCTGCCGCCAGGGGCGGGCACGATTCAGGTGATTGATGACTTTGGTGATGTTTACGGCATCCTCATGGCTATTACCGGTGAGGGTTACAGCTATCAAGAGCTGCAGGATTACGCTGACTACCTGACCCGTGACCTGGTGTTGGTGGACGGGGTTGGCAAGGTGACGATTGGTGGCCAGCGCGAGGAGCAGGTGCTGGTGGAAATTTCCCGTGCCCGCCTGGCCTCGCTGGGGATCAGTCCGGACCGCATCTTTGGCTTGCTGCAAACCCAGAATACCGTGAACCCGGCGGGCAAGGTCCGGGTGGGAAATGAGTACATTCGCATTTACCCCACCGGGGAGTTCCCCTCTGTTCAGGCCATGGGCAACCTGCTGATTTCCGAGCCCGGTGCGAATGAACTGGTTTACCTGCGTGATGTGGCGTCCATTGAGCGGGGGTATGCCGAAGTTCCCAACCATCTTTATCGATTCAATGGTGGCCCGGCCCTGACCCTGGGTATTTCCTTTGCCTCCGGCATCAATGTGGTGGATGTGGGAGCGCGTGTGGATCAGCGCCTCAAGGAGCTGCAATACCAGCGCCCGGTGGGTATGGATCTGGCCACAATCTATAATCAGCCCCAGGAAGTGGATAAGTCGGTTAGTGCCTTCATGCTCAATCTGGGTGAAGCTGTGGCCATTGTGATTGCCGTGCTGCTGGTATTCATGGGCTTGCGGTCCGGGGTGCTGATGGGCGGCGTATTGCTGCTGACTATCCTGGGTACCTTCATTCTCATGAAGATGATGGCCATCGACCTGCAGCGGATTTCCCTGGGGGCGCTGATCATCGCGTTGGGTATGCTGGTGGATAACGCCATCGTGGTCACCGAAGGTATTTTGGTAGGCATGAAGCGTGGCCTGTCCAAATTGCAGGCGGCCAGTCTGGTGGTGAAACAGACGATCTGGCCGCTGCTGGGGGCCACGGTGATTGCCATCATGGCCTTTGCGCCCATCGGCTTGTCGGATGATTCCACCGGGGAATACACCAATAGCCTGTTCTGGGTGCTGTTGATCTCCCTGATGCTCAGCTGGATTACCGCGATCACCCTGGTGCCCTTCTTTGCCGAGCAGTTCTTCAGTGACAAGGATGTGGGTGGCGAAGGCGGTGAAGGGGAAGATCCCTACAAGGGGCGGGTGTTTGTGCTCTATCGCCGCCTGCTGGACCGCGCTATCCATCACCGGGTGTTAACCCTGTCAGGCATGTTTGTGCTGTTGGTGGTGGCGGTGGTGGGCTTTGGCTTCGTCAAACAGGCCTTTTTCCCTCCTTCCAATACGCCTATGTATCTGGTGGATTACTGGTTGCCCCAGGGCAGTGATATCCGCGCCACCCGTGAGTCGGTGAGTGAGCTGGAAGCGTCGCTGCTGGAGATGGACAGTGTGACCCAGGTGACCAGCACCATTGGTCAGGGGGCTGCGCGCTTCATGCTGCCTTATGCGCCAGAGAAGAGTTATCCCAGCTATGCTCAGCTGATTGTTCAGGTGAAGGACCGGGAGAGTATTAATCCGGCCCTGGCGGCAACCCGTGACCTGATTCGTGAGGAACACCTGCAAGCCTTCGCCAAAGTGAAGCGCTTGATGATCGGGCCGAGCCCGGCGGCGTCCATTGAGGCGCGCTTCAGTGGACCGGACCCGAAGATATTGCGCGATCTGGGGCTCAAGGCCCAGGCCATCATGGCTGATGACGGAGCGCTGGAGAGCATTCGCCACGATTGGCGCCAGCAGGAAAAGGTGATCCGGCCGCAGTTTCTTGAAGCCCAGGCCCGCCGTGCCGGGATTAGCCGCGAGGATCTGGATAATACCCTGGCGCTCAACTTCAGTGGCCGTACCGTGGGGTTGTACCGCGACGGCAGTAAGTTGCTGCCCATCGTGGCGCGGCCACCGGATGATGAGCGGCTCAGCGCCAATAACCTGAATGATGTGCAGGTGTGGTCGCCGGTGTATTCCACCTATATCCCCATCAGCCAGGTGGTCGGTGATTTTGATACCGAGTGGGAAGACGCCTTGATCATGCGCCGCGACCGCAAGCGCACGCTTACTGTGCAGGCAGAGCCGGATGTACTGGGTGAGGAAACCGCCGATCATGTTTTGCGGCGGATCCGCCCGGAGATTGAGGCGCTTGAGCTGCCACCGGGTTATTCCCTCACCTGGGGCGGTGAGTACGAGGCCTCCCGGGATGCTCAGGAAGCCGTATTTGGCAGCCTGCCCATGGGCTACCTGTTCATGTTCATCATCACCATGTTGCTATTCGATTCCTTGCGTCAGCCGTTGGTGATCTGGGCCACGGTGCCGCTGGCCATCATCGGGGTGACCATGGGGCTGCTGTTACTGAATGCACCGTTTGGTTTCATGGCGCTGCTGGGCTTCCTCAGCCTGTCCGGCATGCTGGTAAAAAATGGCATTGTGCTGGTGGAACAGATCAAGCTGGAAATGGAAAGCCGGGAGCCATTCGACGCGGTGGTGCTGGCATCCATTTCACGGGTGAGGCCGGTGTGTATGGCAGCGATTACCACCATCCTTGGCATGGTGCCGCTGCTATTCGATGCGTTCTTCGAATCCATGGCGGTAGTGATCATGTTTGGCCTGGGCTTTGCCACCGTGCTGACCTTGATCGTGATTCCGGTGCTCTACACCCTCGTCTATGGCATCAAGCCCGGTAAGAAGGACCAGCATGTCTGAATAGCGTGGCATGCCTCACGCAGCACGTCCCCTCGCGGCGTGCTGCATGGGGCGTGATGCGTGTTGCGTCTCCGGAGGTGCCAGCCTCCCTCCTCTCTGCCACAATGTGCGCGCCTGACATTATTGACCATCCCACAATTGATGATCCCAAGGAGTGCCGATGTTGCTGGCCATTGCCGCCGTGATTGGCGGGCTGATACTGCTGGTATGGAGTGCGGACAAGTTTGTTGAAGGGGCGGCGGGG
>NZ_PBSH01000019.1 GCF_002726155.1 Alcanivorax sp.
GACCCACTATCCGTAGGAGCGTCGCTGGCGGCGCGATAACGCACGCCGGAATCGCGCCGCCAGCGACGCCCCTACGGCAGGACAAAGGCATCACCATGGCAAAGATAAAAAAACTCCTGATCGCCAACCGCGGGGAAATTGCTCGCCGCATCATGCGTACCTGCCGCCAACAAGGCATCGCCACGGTGGCGGTCTATTCCGAACCTGACGCTACCCTGCCCCACGTAATGGAAGCGGATCAGGCTGTTTGCCTGGGGCCTGCTGCTGCCCGTGACAGCTATCTGGTCATCGACAAGGTGATCGCTGCGGCCCAGGCCACCGGGGCCGATGCCATCCACCCCGGCTACGGTTTTCTGTCCGAGAACACCGCCTTTGCCGCCGCCTGTGACCAGGCCGGCATCATCTTTGTGGGCCCCAATGCCCGAGCCATCGAAGTCATGGGCGACAAGGCCGCCGCCCGCCAGTTGATGGCGGAAAGCGGCGTACCGGTTCTGCCCGGCTTCGATGAAGAAGGCGCCAGCGACAGCAAACTGACCGCTGCCGCGGCAAAGGTCGGTTTTCCATTACTGATCAAGGCCGTGGCCGGCGGTGGTGGCAAGGGCATGCGCGTGGTGAATACGGCCGCAGACTTCGATGAAGCCCTGGCCGCCGCCCGCCGTGAAGCCAGTAACGCCTTTGGCGATGACCGGGTGTTACTGGAACGTTACCTGGCCACCGCCCGCCACGTGGAAGTTCAGGTGTTTGCTGACAATCATGGCAACGCAGTTCACCTGTTCGAACGCGATTGTTCGGTACAGCGCCGTCACCAGAAAATCATCGAAGAAGCGCCGGCACCGGGGCTCGATGACGCCACCCGCAATGCGTTCGGCAGTGCCGCTGTACAAGCCGCCAAAGCCATCGATTACCGGGGTGCAGGCACCGTCGAATTCCTTTACGGCGAGGATGGCCAGTTCTACTTCATGGAAATGAACACCCGCCTGCAAGTGGAACATCCGGTCACCGAAATGATCACCGGCGAAGATCTGGTCGCCTGGCAACTGGCCGTGGCCGCCGGCGAACCGCTACCGAAGCAACAGGATCAGATTCAACGCCACGGCGCCGCCATGGAAGTGCGCCTGTATGCGGAAAACCCGGAACAAGGCTTTCTGCCCTCCTCCGGTTTGCTGCGCCATTTGCGTTGGCCCCATTCCCTCAGCCGGGTGGATGCGGGCTACGAACAAGGCGACCGGGTAGACGAGCACTACGATCCCATGATCGCCAAGCTGATCTGCCATGGCGAGGACCGCAACGCCGCTCGGCAACAACTGATTCAGGCACTGGACGGGCTGGAACTGGAAGGCATCCACCACAACGCCGCCTTCCTTCGCCGGGTGCTCAACGACGACGCCTTCGCCACAGCCGAGCTGGATACCCGCTTGCTGGAGCACCGCCCACAGTTGATGCAAAGCACCGTTGTCGACCCCGCCTTGCTGGCACTGGCTGCGGCGCGCCTGCAGGCGCACAAGGCCACCGGTGACAGCCCCTGGCAAGCCCTCAATGGCTGGCGGCCGCTCAATCAGCGCCTGTGTCAAACCCGGGTTGAAGCAAACGGAGAACAACTCACCGTGCGCGATGACGGTCAGCAAACCACCATCGGCGAGCGCCGGGGCGCTGTCAGTTTTGCCGTGGACATCGCCGAGAGTAGCCTGCGGTTGCACTGGGGAACCGACAGCCTGGCGGCTCGCTTTGCCTGGCAAAACGCACGGACCGTGGTGTTGTTTGTGGGTGGCCAGGCGTACCCGGTGACCCTGAACCCCAGCCGAGATAGCGCCCAACATGCGGATGCTGGCGGCTTCAGTGCCCCCATGAGCGGCACCATTGTCGCCCTGCATGCTGCCCCCGGCGATAGCGTTGAAGCCGGCGATGCGGTGATTACACTGGAAGCCATGAAAATGGAGCACACCCTGCGCGCCACCGTGCCCGGCACGGTGAACGGCTTTGCCGTCGCCGCTGGCGACAGTGTCAGCGAAGGCACGGTGCTGGTGGAATTCTCCGCCGCTGACAGCCACGCGGATACCGACAGCAAGGGAGAGACAGAATGAGCGAGCCTCTCTGGCAACCCGATGACAGCAGCCAGCACACCCACCTGGCCGCTTTCTGGCAACAGGCACGCACCAACAGTGGCCTGCCCTTAACGGATTATCAGGCCCTGCATCGCTGGTCTGTGGAGCAACCCGACGCCTTCTGGCGACAGGTCTGGGAGCATTGCGATGTAGTCGGCCACCCCGGCGATACCGTGCTGACGCCAGGGGAGCACTTTCAGGACACCCGTTGGTTTGCCCACGGCGAACTCAATTACGCGGAAAATTTGCTGAAACGCAACGACACCCACCCCGCCGTGGTCAGCGTACTGGAAGATGGCAGCCGCAATGTCATCAGCTACGCACAACTGCGCGTTGCCGCCGGCAAAGTGGCCGCCCAGTTGCTCGCCGCTGGCGTCCAGCCCGGAGACCGGGTAGCGGGGTTCATGCCCAACCGCACCGAAACCCTGATCGCTGCCCTCGGCGCCGCCTGGATCGGTGCCGTCTGGTCCTCCTGCTCCCCGGATTTCGGCGTTTCCGGAGTGCTGGACCGTTTCGGCCAGATCGAACCCAAGGTGCTACTGGCCTGCGATGGCTACCACTACAACGGCAAGTGGATTGACCTGGGCGAGCGCATCGATGCGCTCCATGACGCCCTGAAACCAGAGTTGCTGATCGTGGTTCCCGGACGTGGCGATAGCAGCACCGTCACCAGAGCCCTGATCTGGGGCGCCTGGTTGGACGCCGCTGGACCCGCTCCCGCCTTTATTCGCCTGCCCTTCAATCATCCACTGTTTATTCTCTATTCCTCCGGCACCACCGGGCAGCCCAAGTGCATCGTCCATGGGGCCGGCGGCACCCTGCTCCAGCAGACCAAAGAGCTGCACCTGCACGGCGATGTGCACGACACAGACACCCTGTTCTACTTCACCACCTGCGGCTGGATGATGTGGAACTGGCTGATCTGCGGGCTGCACACCGGCGCTACTCTGGTGCTCTACGACGGCAACCCGGCCTACCCGGATACCGGCAGGCTGTTTGACCTGATCGACGCAGAAAAGATTACTCACTTCGGCACCAGCGCCAAGTTTGTTCAGGCGGTGGAAAAATCCGGCCTGCGCCCCAAAGACAGCCACGATCTCGGCACTCTTCGCGTCCTGTTCTCCACCGGCTCCCCCCTGCTGCACGAAAGCTATGACTACCTCTACCAGCAGGTAAAACCGTCGTTACTGGTAAGCTCCATTTCCGGCGGCACCGACATTATTTCCTGTTTCGCACTCGGCAATCCGATGTTGCCGGTGTACCGCGGTGAACTTCAGTGTCTTGGTCTGGGAATGGATGTGGCCGTGTTCGATGATAACGCTCAACCACTCGCCGACAGCAAAGGCGAGCTGGTCTGTCGAACCCCCTTCCCCTCCTGTCCAGTCAGTTTCTGGAATGACCCGGACGGCACGCGTTTTCACGACGCCTACTTTGCTCGCTTCGAGGGCATCTGGGCCCATGGCGACTACGCACAGCTGTCCCCCCATGACGGTCATCAGGGGCTGATTATTCATGGCCGTTCCGATGCGGTGCTCAACCCCGGGGGGGTGCGTATCGGCACAGCGGAAATTTACCGTCAGGTGGAAACCCTGGCGGAAATCCGCGAAGCCATTGTGGTCGGCCAGCAATTCGACGGTGATGTGCGCGTGGTATTGTTTGTGGTTCCCGCAGACGGCGTCGAACTGGATGACGCCCTGCAGGCCCGCATCCGCAAAGCCATTCGCCAGGGCGCCACACCACGGCACGTGCCCGCAGTCATTCTGTCGGTTCCCGAAATTCCCCGTACGGTCAGCGGAAAAATCGTGGAACTGGCGGTGCGTGAGGTGATCCACGGGCGCCCGGTTACCAACCGAAACGCCTTAGCCAATCCCGACGCCCTGGCCCACTTCGCCCAGCGCATTGAGCTTGAAGACTGACCGTCTGGTCGCCGGGTCATTGACGGCCCGGCGCAAAGGCGCATCATGGTCGCTGTACTGACAGCCATGACAGACCATAATGATAAAAAATACCGTCACCCGAGCGCTGGCTACCGTTTTGCTGCTTTGCGCATCCCCGGCCCTTTGGGCACAGATCATTACCCTCACCGGTGCCGACTTCAAACCGCTAATCGGCAAACAAACCGGCCTGTACTCCTTTTTTTCCATGCAGGATGGCCGCCTCACACCGGTGCCTCACCAGTGGGTCCAATGGTCAAAAGAGGGCTACCCCTACTTTGAAGAAGATGACAGCACCCACCTGATTGGCGACCCGCGTCGCATTGATAGCGAAGACCGTTTACTGCTGCGCTTCGAAGACGGTGGCCCGGCACTCAGCGGTAACGTCTCAGAACAGGTCGCCGCCGAACTGCTCGTTTCTCACAACGGGAAAGAACATCACTTCTACCTGGTGAAGAACGCCTATCTGCAAAGCACAGAACGTTATGTGCAGTTCGACCCCAAGAGCATGACGATCAAGAGCACTGATTTTGCCTTGAGCATGGCGGACCAGAATTTATTCAAGTGGAACGACTTTTACTTCCGTGGCTTCGAAGGGGAAAACGGCCAGCGTCAGAGCATTCTTGATACGCTCAAATTACGTCTCAGCGCGGGCGTATTCGGCGAAAACAATCGTGTCACCCTGAACAACAACAATCTGGACCCGAAAGTAAAACAGATCATCAGCGGGCCATTGGCAGCTATGGTCTACGCCACCACTTCCGTTAAGGTGGCTCGGGTACCGGTACTACGCATCCACAACTATTTCCTGGTGATGCCGCAGCAGGTCGATATCCATAGCCGCTTCACCCTGCCCGGTATTGCCGACACCGTGCTGGAACGCCCTGCGCTGGATATTTCTCTGGATGGCAACGATCTGTACGACAGCAAACTGGTCACCAGTTGGACCGGCAACCACGTTGCCATTACCGATGGCGTGCTATCCGAATCGGAAAAAGCCATGCTCACCATGCCATTGAAAGGGAACAACTGGATCTGGTTTGGCACCGGCCGCGGCTTCGACATGCTCGCCCAACTGGCATTCGTGAAGGGTTTCGATACCCCTGCCCGGCTGCTCTATCAGGACGATGCCAGCCAGGTGAACGAGCCTGAACGGTTTGCCGGGCAACTCCCCAATGTGGGCTTTTCGTTGACCGACATTCCGTTTGGTAAGGAATTTTATTTCATCACCCGAATGTATTATAGCCACGATAGCAGTGGCCTCGCGCCGGGTGTTTATGCAAAAAATCTGCTCACCGAGCCCAAAGCTAGACTGTTAATGAAGTAAACTAAAAAAGCCTCTGATCCCAGAGGCTTTTTTCATTCAGTGATGGCTTAGCCGGTGGTAGACCTCGTCCTTCAGCCGTATGCGGTCCTGTTTTAGCCGTTCCATCTCAGGATCCGAAATCGGGCTCTCGCGCATCTCCAACCCCCGTATCTGTTTGTCCAGTTTGTCGTGCTCCAGAATCAGTGCCTTGAACGTGGGATCTGCGTTGGCAAGCTCGTCTATCTTCTGGTGAAAATCGGGAAATTCGTGATGAATGCTGTGATTTTCGCCCAACATGAAGGTCGCTCCTTTAATGGAAATGGCAGGCCAATCAGTAGGACCGGCCCTGTTTATGCGACAAGCAGAAACGGGTCACCGTTCCCCTCATGACTCCAAATCACCACATTTTCTGATTAGATTCAATCGCCCGTGGCCGTAAGATAAAAGTGAGCATGGCAGCACTGCCATGCCGGAGTCTGCACTACGTTGTCCCCCTGCAGCCTTGTCCTGCAGTGTTTGGTGGTAGTCGGTAAACCGTATCCATTTGCAGAGCGGAGGCATGCACATGGCATTACCGAAATTAATCACCCGAGATCATCTGGAACACGGCCTGCTACGCACCAGCGACCGCTGCCACCACCCGGATGCTGGCCTGTTCGGTCCCGGCTCTGTTTGCTGGCAACTGATGCGCGAAAACCTCATGTGCCTGGCACAAGGCCGCGTATTGCTACTGGCGCTGGCAGACAGCCGCACCGCACAACTGGTCACATCCGGGAACGACATGATTCAGCGCTTGCAGCACACACAGGTATTCATGTTGAAACTGGTTTTCGGCAATCTGGACCAGGCATTGCTGACCCTGCAAAGCCCACGCACCCGCCGCAAAACCCTGTTTGATGTGGAAGACAGCGACACCCTGTTATACATCCTTAGTGCGTGGATGGATTCATGCCTGCGGGTCTACCAAAGCGTGATTGAACCGCTTGCCACCGCCCACCAGGAACGGCTGTTCGAAGAAACCATGGTGATGGCCGAGGCACTGGGCATACCACCTCAGCGATTGCCCGCACACTGGCATGCCCATCAGCGTTGGTGGAATAAGCGGCTGGCCCGCAATGGCGCTATTCCCCGCCACCGTCGCCAGCTGGGGCATACCCTGATTCGCGAACAGGGCTACCCCGGTCGGCTCCCTTACGGGAGTTATCTTGGCCTGGCATCTTTCCAGATTCCCGAACACCTGCGCGAACAGTTTCGGCTGCCACAAACCGGGCTCGATGCCCACCGCAACTACCAGAAACATCTTCGCCGATTGATGGACCTGACCTGTCGGCTACCCGAGCGCCTACGCTACCAACCGGCCTACCATGAAGCCCAGCAACGGCTCAGTGGACGCGCCCGCGCCGATCTGCCAACCCGTTTGCTGAACCGTTGGTGGTCCGGGGAATCCGATCTGGTGAGCAGCGGCTGGTCGATTCCGAAAATCGACCGGCTCCCCAGCGCCAGTTATTGAAGCAAGAGACGCAACAGGCCTCACGCTGCACGCAACATGCAAACCACCGACGTCCAGCGTGAGGCGTTTGCTTATTTAAAGCCGCGGTGTTCCTTGATCATTTCGTAGGCCTTGCTGATTTCTGCGGTTTTTTCCGTGGCCACGCGGATCATTTCTTCCGGCACGCCTTTGGCGGCCAGCTTGTCCGGGTGATGTTGGCTCATCAGCTTGCGGTAGGTTTTCTTGATCTCCTGGTTACTGGCGCTATCGGTGATACCCAGCACCTGATATGCCTGTGACAGGGACGGGCGCGACGGCCCGGCGGCCTGCTGCCCGCCCTGATAGGAGTGCCCGCCACGGGCACCGGAAAACTGCGCCTGGGCCAGCAACATACTGAGAATCTGTTGGAACTGAGCGCGCGGCACGCCCAGCCCTTCTGCCACCCGAATCAGAATCGCCTCTTCAGCCGGGTCCAGTTCGCCGTCAGCCAACGCGGTTTGCAGCAGAATTTCCAGCAACACCAAGATCAGTTGCTTGCGATGCTTCACCGTAGTCGCAAACGCGGCCACGGTCTGATCCAGCGGAAAATCGTCCTGCTTGCCCTGATTGAACAAGGCAATCGCCTGCTTGCGCTGCTCTTCGGACAGCTGCATGCGATCCATCACCGCTCTGGCCTGGGCAATTTCGTCCTCGCTGACGCGGCCATCGGCCTTGGCCAGGTGCCCCATGATCGAAAACGCCGTATCGAACAGCGCTGTCTGAATCTGTGACTGCTCACCCGGGCCATAGGGCCGAAACGGGTTAAAGGTCTGTACCCGCTCGGCGCCCTTGTCGAGCATATGCCCAATCAGCACGCCAATACCCAGACCTATGGGCCCGCCCACCAGCATGCCGAGCAGGCCAAGGATGATCTTTCCACCCCAATTGAATTGCATCACTGTTCCTGTTTGGTTGCGTTAAACCAGCCCAGGCTGGTTATCGTGTCGGCCCGGGGCCGGTACTCCGCACTCACCCAGCCCGCATAATCCAGCGAGTCGATGTGAGCAAACACGGTATCAAAATGAATTTCGCCGCTGCCCGGCTCATGGCGCCCGGGATTATCGGCAAACTGAATATGTCCTATATGGGGACAAAGTTGCGAAAGAGAACGGCACAAATCCCCTTCCATGATCTGCATATGATAAAGATCGTATTGCAGGCGGATATTGTCGCGGCCCGCCGCCTCGATAACGGCCATGGCCATGGCCGAGGTATCCACCAGAAAACCCGGCATATCCACCCGGGAGTTGATCGCTTCCAGTGTCAGGGTCAGCCTCTTCGCGGCGAACAGGTCCGCAGCAAAACGCAGGTTCTCCACCAGGGTTTCAAAGGCTACCTCTGCTGGTAGCGTTGCTGGTTTCAGGCCGGCCAGACAGTTTATCTGCCTGCAGCCCAGCGCCTCGGCGTACTCCATGGCGGTAAATACACCTTCGCGGAACGCCTCCACCCGGTCCGGTAAACAGGCTATACCCCGCTCCCCGGCTTCCCAGTCCCCGGGCGGCAAGTTGAATAACACCTGGGTCAAACCATTGCCCGCCAGCTGTGACGCCAATGTCTGTGCGGGCCAGTCATACGGGAACAAGTATTCCACTCCCTTAAAACCGGCCTGCGCCGCAGCGGCAAAACGGTCCAGAAAGGGCAATTCAGTGAATAACATGGACAGGTTGGCGGCAAAGCGTGGCATTAGCCGTTCTCCTGTTCGCCATCCGTAGCGTCCGCAGCAACCGGGCCACAGGACAGTCGAACGCCATTGAGCCTTTCCAGCTCCAGTAATAAGCCACTGTGGTCCACATCACCGTGACCGCTGGCCAGCAAGGCGCGATACTCCTCGAACACCCGCTGGCTGAGGGGCAAAGTCAGCCCTTCGGCGCGGGCCTCGTCCAGAATCATGCGCAGATCCTTGTGCTGGATTCGCGCCGGGGCGCCCGGTTCAAAATCCCGCGCCAGCATACGTTCGCCATGCTGCTCAAGAATCTTGCTGCCCGCAAAACCACCCAGCAGAGCTTCACGGACTTTGTCCGGGCGCGCACCGCCCTTCGCCGCCAACAACAGGGCTTCTGAAACGGCGCCGATGGTAATACCGACAATCGCCTGGTTAGCCAGCTTCGCCAGCTGGCCGCTGCCCACCGGGCCGATATGCGTTGCCTTGCCAAAGGCCGGAAAAATCGGGGCCGCCCGGTCGAAATCCGCATCACTGCCACCCGCCATGATCGACAGCGTCCCGGCCTCAGCTCCCCGGGTGCCACCGGATACCGGCGCATCCAGATACCCTCCGCCCAGCTGCGCCACTCGCGCGCCGTGACGGCGCGCGGTAGCAGGCTCAATGGAACTCATGTCGATCACCAACGCCCCCGGGCGCAGCCCGGTAATGGCACCACTCTGGTACAACACCTGATCCACCACTGCCCCATTTTCCAGCATGGTGATCAGCACATCTGCTTCAGCCGCGGCTTGCGCCGGGGTTGCCGCAATGCGCACCCGACCGGCAAACGGCTGGGTTTTGTCGGGGGTGCGATTCCAGAGAGTGAGGGAAAAACCGGCATCCAGCAGCCGCGCCACCATGGGCGCACCCATCAGGCCGATGCCGAGAAAGCTGATGTGGGGCATGACACTTCCTGAACTAACGGAACGAAAAGTCTACGCGATTCACCCCGGTGACTGTAGAGAAGGTCAGGCCCTGGAATCAAAAAAGCCGCCCGAAGGCGGCTCTTTAAATCCAGTACACGATACCCGGAGCAACTCAGTGCTCAGGCCGGCTGGGCGCGACGCCCACGCAGCCAGAAAACCACGGCCAGGATGATCGCCACTGATTGTGCGACCACACCTTGCACGGTCGGGTAGAGGCCCAGCCACTCAATGGTGGGCACGCCCAGGTAAAACGCACTGATCAGCCCGGCTTCCTGCAGGGCGGCAATGCCGTTGCCAAGCAGAATCACCGACAGGATCAACAGCACAATGCTGGTCACGCGGAAGAACAGACTCAGGGGCAAGCGCATGCCAATGCGGAAGAACAGGAAACACACCACCGCCAGCGCCAGGATGGCCGCTCCCATACCGTAAAACAGATAAGGCTGTGTCGTCGCCGTCACCTGGCTCAACAATGCCTCATAGAACAGGATGGTCTCGAAAATTTCGCGGTACACGGAAATGAAAGACACGAAGGCCAAAACCCAGATGGTGCCGCCACCCAGGGCATTGTCCACCTTGCTCTTGATGTACCCCATCCACTTCTGGCTATTGCTTTTGCTGTGCATCCAGAAGCCCACATAAAACAGAATCAACGCGGCCACGACACCGGCAAAGCCTTCGGTCATTTCCCGCGATGCCCCACTGAAAGTAATCATCGTATTGGCCACATACCAGGTCAGGCCGCCGGCCACTAACGCCGTGATCCAGCCGAAGTGAATATGACGGGTCGCCTTCACCGCGTTGGCCTTGCGGGTAAACGTCAACAGGGCAGCTACCACCAGCAGGGCTTCCAGACCTTCACGGAACAGGATGAAGAAGCTGGCAGACAGAGTTGCTGCCGGGCTCAGGCCATCACCAGACAAGGCATCACTGGCCAAGGCCAAACCCTGTTGGGCCGCAGCCACCTTGTCGCTCACCTCACTGGCCTCACGATCCCGGTCGATGGCTTCGCGTACCGCCATAAAGCGGGATTCAGCACTGCGCATCAGTTCGTTATCCACCGCAGCCAGCTGTTGCTCGATCATTTCGAATCCGTCCAGGTAAGCAGACAGCGCCGCCGCCTTGGCGGCACCTTTGTCCCCCGCCTGATAGGCACTGTCGGCCTCGCTGAGCTTGTCATGACTCAACGCGATGAAACGGTTCTTGTTGAAGAGCGCACCCGGGGTGCGGCGCAAATAGCCCAAGGCGGCATAGGCTTTCGGCCCCTGCTCCTTGAGCACGTCTTCCGGTGCCTGGGCCACCAGGGTGTCCAGCGTCAGTGTGCTTTTCATCCCCGGCACGGTGGTGAAAACCTGTTCGCCTTCTTCTGCCACATCGTCGGTAACCGCTTTGGCCCCCACATAGAAGGCCAGCGCCCAGCGATCCTCTTCGCTCAGGGTGTCACCGTAGGCCGCCATGCCGGTGCCTTCCACCCCTTGCGTGATGGTGGTGTGCAGCCCCAGCAGTGAGCGGCCGTTATAACGCTCTACTTCGGTAAAGTCGGTGGGGGCCGGCTCCAACGCCACTCCGGCAGGGCCATCGCCCTTGCCCTGTTCACCGTGACAAGCCGCACAGTGGCTCTGATACAGCGCAGCCGCATGGGCCTGCTCCGGGGCTTTCTTGGGTGACACCGGGATGCCATAGACACTGACCAGGGTCGCTCGGATCGACTGGGCCAGATCCTTGATCTCGCTTTCAGCAGCCTTGTCGGCCACCGCTTGCTTGAGCCTGTCGGCCTGGTCTTGCAGGGTCTGCTTGCCCTCAGCCTCCGGCAGTTCGGCTACCCCTTCGGCCAGAAGCGCTGAGAATTCAGACATTTCGGCATATTCCGCCGGGCTAACGATCTCGCCATCGACCACGGCATTGATATAGTCCGCCCCTACATACTCAACCAGCTGAACAAGGGCTGTCTGATTGGCGGCATAGGCAGGCAAGGAAAAACAGAAAAACGCGAGCAGGACCCCGAAAAATGGACGGGTCAGGAAAGTGCGCGGCATAAGAGTGAACTCAATTCAGTGCATTAAAGGCGAGTCATTATCATTTATGTTCTTGCCTGCATCAAGAAAATAGCCACTCTTAATAGAGCACGGGGGTTCCAGTGCATATCAGCCCACGGTAAACGCCAATACCTTGCTGATATGAGACTGTGGCCAACGGCTTTCCGCCTGCCAGGCGTTAAAGGCCGCCTGGGCGGCTTTCTGGTCCCGCTGGCTCGCCGGGGGTTTGTCGATAATGTTCTGCGCTTTCAACGCGGCCACCACATCGCCAGTGGGATACCAGGTATCGCGCCCCACCATGCGCAAAAACGCGGCACCGGAATTGCCGCCCAGCTGCTTGCCCCGCTTCTTCAACAACAGCCACATGCCCACAGTATCCTCTGCTGGCCAGTCCGCCAGCCAGTTCCCCACACTGCCGTACTCTTCGGCCAGGTCGAGCACCAGCTGAGCGTTGTGGCGGATCGCTTTCATCTTGCCCCAGTGGCGGATCAAGCGAGTGTCCTGCATGCGATCGTCAAGCATGGAATCCGGCATCAGCACCAGCTTCTCCGGGTCGAAACCGAAAAAGGCTTCCTCGAATGCCGGCCACTTGTTGTCCACCAGAGAATGTTTCAAGCCGGCACGAAAAATACGGCGGGTCAGCGCCGACATATAAAACGCATCATCACGGCCACGCAGAGTTTGTGCATCGGCGACGTCAGGCAGCTGTGACTGCACCGCTTTCAATGAGCCTTTACGGTTCACCGCCAGGGCCAGTAAATCCTTGAATGGGGTCACGCTCTACTCCGGTTTGTGTCTTTTGTATGCGGGCGTCAGATATACAGTGAAAAGGACGCATTGTAGAATCACTTCCCTGCCCTCTACGAGTCGACCTGCGGGAACTTCATGACAAGCGATCAATACCACGTCAGCAAATCCGACAAACTCAAAGGCGTATGTTACGACATTCGCGGCCCTGTGCTGCGTGAAGCGCACCGGCTGGAAGACGAAGGCCACCGGGTCATCAAGCTCAACATCGGCAACCCGGCCCCATTCGGTTTCGAAGCGCCCGAAGAACTGCTCCAGGACGTGATCGCCAATCTGCCGGAATCCACTGGGTATTGCCATTCCAAGGGCCTGTTCCCGGCCCGCAAGGCGGTGATGCAATACACCCAGACCAAGGGCATCGAAGGCGTTACCGTGGACGATGTAATCATCGGCAACGGGGTGTCCGAACTGATTGTCATGGCCATGCAAGCGCTGCTCAACAGCGGCGATGAAGTGCTGCTGCCCGCCCCGGATTATCCCCTGTGGACCGCGTCCGTGCGGTTATCCGGCGGCACACCAACCCATTACCTGTGCGACGAACAACAGGACTGGCAGCCCTCCCTGGAAGATATCCGCGCCAAGGTAAACAAGAACACCAAAGCGTTGGTGATCATCAACCCGAACAACCCCACCGGCGCCAATTACGAGCCGGCCATGTTGCGCGAGCTGTTGCAGATCGCCCGCGAGAACAACCTGATCGTGTTCGCCGATGAAATTTACGACAAGATTCTCTACGACGGTGAAGAACACACCTCCATCGCGTCCATGGCCGATGACCTGCTGTTCATCACGTTTAACGGTCTGTCCAAGAACTATCGCGCCGCCGGTTTCCGTGCCGGCTGGATGGTAATTTCCGGCGCCAAGCACCGGGCGGAAAGCTATATCGAAGGGCTGGATATGCTGGCCAGCATGCGCCTGTGTGCCAATGTGCCCAGCCAACATGCTATCCAGACCGCGCTGGGCGGCTACCAGAGCATTGGTGATCTGGTACTGCCCACCGGCCGGCTGGGACGCCAGCGTGATCTGGCTTGGGAAATGCTCGACTCGATTCCCGGCGTGAGCTGCGTGAAACCCAAATCCGCGTTGTACCTGTTCCCGAAACTGGACCCGAAGGTCTTCCCGTTCGAAGACGACGAAGCCTTTGCATTGGACCTGCTCCGCGAAGAAAAAGTGCTGATCGTTCAGGGCACCGCCTTCAACTGGCCCGACCCGGACCACTTCCGTGTCGTATTCCTGCCCCGCCCGGATGATCTGGAAGATTCCATCGGCCGGATTGCCCGTTATCTGGATCGGGCACGCAAGAAGTAACGTGTGACTGCGTCAGACGCTGAGCGTCTGGCGCCCAAAAAGAACAATACAATGACATCTGTTAGGTAAGCCCATGTCCCACCTGCATATCGATGACTTCACCCACGATGTGGCGCGCATTCTGATGCAGTGCTACATGAGTTTCCCACGTCCGGGGGCCCTGTATGTGGAAGATATCATCGGCCCCACCGAGGTGGATGATGTGGGCTTGCACAGCACCCGACACATGAGCTGCCTGGGCGCCATGCTGTGGCTGGCCGAAGAAGGCTACCTGCGCTACCAGGCCAGTATTTTTCAGGAAGGTCTTGAGCAAGCGGTCTTGAGTAACCGCGCTTTTGTCTTGCTTACTGCTCTTAGCGATCTGCGTTTTGAAGAAACCGATCCGCAACTGCCCGCCACCGTGCAACTGGAAAAAGCCACGGTGGCCGAACAACTGATTCAGGCCATACGTGCCCAGGACTCCGCACGCACTACGGCACTGGTGCGCTACCTGCTGTCACGCGATCCGCAGCCGGTGGACAAGGATGAGTTCGCCCCCATCGGTGCCAAATAAACCGCGTCACCTTTTAATTACCACGCACCAACGCAAAAGGCCCACACCATGTGGGCCTTTTGCTGTCGGGACATTTAACCGGGTTCAGTGACGCGGCGCATTAGCGCTCCTGCCTCAACTCCAGGGTTTCCACCGTATTATCGGCCACCTCGGACTCGGTGAAACGCACAGGGCGCCACTGCAACTGGCTGTACTGCTGCGTCTGATCACTGAAAAAAGCACTCTCAGGATCATGTGACTGGCTGTAGCTCAGGAGCATTTCCGCCTGGGGGCCTTCATCAGTGAAAGACAGCGCCATGATAAAACTGGAACCGTAATTGGGCCGATATGCCAGCTCATCCGTGCCATCACCATCTTCATCCAGGGCAAACAGCAAGCTGTCCGGCTGCGGGCTGCCAATAACATTGTTGGCAAAGTCAGAGGTGCTGCGCGACGCGGTTTTGCTCTCCGCCATATTGAACACGCCCTCATAGGAATAGCCGCCGCTAACGGGAATTCCGGCTTCCCCCTCCGCTTTGATCAAATACTGAATGTCACCCAAGGGAGCATCCAGGCTGATGCCACTATCGGTCAGCGTTTTCGCGGCGCGAGCCAACGCAACCAGCACCGGGTCCTGCTCGGGGTTGGCCGTGTCGATGGGCGCCAGGCCTGACGGCGTTGTCGCCCCATTATCCGCATCGAAAGGGTGCGCAAACAGGTTGTCAGCCAGGCTACGGTGCCCACTCACCCGGAACTGACGCAGGGTTTCACGCATCAGGTGAGCCCCGCGACTGGTGATGTTATAGGTGCCATCCCAGTTCACCAGCGCCTGGCAGGCTGCGGTCAAATCGTAAGCGGCCCCATCCAGCTCAGCGGTGCTGTAGTTGGTGCAACGCTGGGTCAGCTGGTTGGTCCAGTCACCCGCAAACAGCGAGCCATTGTGTGTCAGGACGGTTTTCAACTCACTGACACTGAAGTTGCCATCAGCACCGGACAAGCCACTGCCGGACACGTCACTAATCATCGCCGCGTTGTATCGGGTACGAGGGCTACGTACGGAGTCTTCAGGGCCGTACAGAACACTGTATCCTTCCAGTGGCGCCTCAAGATTGCTCAGCCAGTGGCTGCTGTTGGCGTTGTACAAGTAATCGTCGCGGGTCATTTGTGGCGCCTTGCTGAACGGCACCAGCCCGGGCGTCAGAGTATCGCCACTGTCCACCCACTCATACACAGAACTGTTGCCGGGCAGCAACACACTCCCTGCACCATCCTGCCAGATGGGTGCTAGTTGCGGGCTCTGTGATGCGGCGCGCCAGTAGCCTTCCGCCTGTGCACTCAACTGCGGCACCTGGGTGCCATCGATGTAGCTGGCCGAACCGGATTTGTCGATCATCAACGTATTCACCCAGGGGATCCCCTGATGCTCTTCGAATGCGGCAAAGAACGCCTCACGGCTGGTCGCTTTGTCCATGGCCAGCCATTGATCCAGCATGCGGATATTGCCGGCATTGGCATCGCGGAACGTGACCGCAGAACCATTACTCCAGCCCAGTGAGGGTGACAGGGAAGCGAGGTTAACCATCGGCCCGAAGTGACTGTAGTAAACCGCCTGGGAATACGGCGCCAGGCTGCCATCCGCTTGTTTGACCTGAACGGTTATCTCTTTGCGGGTCATGGCGCGGCTCTCGCCATCAAACAGATAGCGGGTCGGATCGCTGCTATCCAGCTCAAGCTGGTAAAGGGTAAAACGTTTTGACTGGGAAACCGTGTGCGTCCAGCCCAGATGCTCGTTGAAACCGATCACCACCGCCGGCAACCCGATCAGGGTCGCGCCCGTGATATCCAGCTCGCCGGGAATGGTCAGATGATTCTGGAAAAAACGCAGTTCCCCGTCCCATGGAAAGTGCGGATTGGCCAGAAGCAAGCTGTTAGCGGACTCACTGCGCTCCGCCCCCAAGGCCCAGCCATTACTGCCGATACCTTCCGAGGTCAGCACCTGTTTGGCGTCTAATTCCACGTTGAACGCCGCCCGGGCGCCGACAGCGGCCGCCGGCGGTTGTGCCGCAGCGATTGCGCTAATGAAATTCCGGCTACTCGCCAGACCTGCCAGATCAAGCTGATAAGCCAACAGGTCTTTGGCTGAAATCGGCGTTACCCATTCCGCCCCACGGCAAGGGGAAGGATAATCTCCCTGGCTTTCTTCCAGCACCCGATTGAAGCCGGCGCTGTATCCACCCAGCATTTGTTGCGACGTGGCAGACAGCTGTGCAAAGAGCAGCTCCGCCTGCGCCGGATAATCCAGCGCTTTGTAGCCGACATCACTCAACAGGTTTTGACTGCCCTGCCCCGCTCCCAGGTAACGGGATTTTTCTGATTTCAGCTTCATCAGCTGTTCAGACAAGGTACACAGGTTTTCCCGGGCCTGGGCGTAACCCACCCCGTAGCCAAGGCTGGCGTAGTCTTCTGCGGTGATATGGGGGACCCCGTACTCGGTGTAGCGCACCGTTGCCTGGTAAGGAGAGTCCGGTTCTGTTGTTGGTGGACTTGCTTTTTCCGAGTCCTCACTACAGCCTAATAAGAGCGCGCAGCCAAGCATGGCAATGCCAGTGCTGAATCGCATGATAGCCTCCTCGATTTGTTATCATTCTGACGATGGAAGCGTGTTATTAGACAGGACTGTTGGCGGCAGAACGCCCGCTTCGATGGACTCGAAACAAAACAATTTACTCTTTTTAATTCAAAAAGTTACAGGTTCAAATCGATCCATTCGAACGTGAGATCCCGATGAATTACTGGACTGCAGGCGCCGCTATCGTGTGCCTGAGCATCAGCTCTACCTTGCTGCTGGCCGGCTTGAGCTGGATGGTCAATCGCCAACAACATCGACTGCCACTGGCCTACTTGCTTGCACTGATTGCGCTGGCAGTTCTGCAATCGCTGGAATTTGTGTATCACACCACAGATCTGTTCCAGCACTGGCCCTTCTTCCTGAAGCTGGCAGACCCTGTCGTGGTGATGATCCCGTTTTGCATCTATGGCTATATCCGTGCTCTGCAAGGACAGAACGTCCTGGCCAGGTCGCGGCGTCGCCGCTGGACGCACGCGTTACCGGTGCTGCTGGTGGCCGCCCTCGCCGTGCCCTTCTGGAGCCTGCCCCCGGAACAGAAAATCTACTGGATGCTGGCCGGGCGCAAGAACCATGACCTGTGGGAGCCAATCACCCTGTACGGCAATCCTTATCTGGCCCTGATTGGCGTACTGAGCTTTTTTTACTGGTGGCAACAGCACCAACAGGGAATCCAGAGCCGCCGCAGCGCGGTGATTGAATGGGTGGGCAACCTGCAAACATTCCAACTACTGATTGCCTTGTCCATTGCCGCCAGGCTGGCGCTGTTCTATTTGTTCGATATCCGCATTTCGCTGACCTTTGTGCTGGCACCAGCCACGGCCTACCTCACCTATTTGCTGCTGACCCGAATTAATCTTCCCGTGCAGCAAGCACCACCGCTTGCAGCTGCAGCGAAAGCGCATGCAACGAAAGCAACAGCGAAAGAGGTGTCGGCTTCTGCAAAAAACGAAAAAAATGATGACGCGCACGCCGTTTTCCAGTTACTGGAAAACGCCATGAGAGAGGGTTTATTCAGAGAAAATGACCTGACGCTGGGGCGGCTCGCAACACACTGTGGCGTTACCACGCATCAGGCCTCTGCGGCGATCAACCGATGCTCCGGCCACCATTTCTATGACTGGATTAACGGCTTTCGTCTTGAGGCGGCAGCACAGGCACTGACAGACACCCGACTACCCGTGACCCGGATTTGCCATGATGTCGGATTCAATGCCAAATCCACCTTCAACACAGCATTCAAGCGCCGCTTCCACACCACGCCAACTGTGTATAGAAAGCAGCACGATACGGCAAAAAAAGCATGACACAGGGTGACTGTCTGGCCACGACAGTCGCCCAACTTAGCCTTTCAGCTCCGGCAATCAACGCTCGCTAATCATCCCGACGATCAGACAGAATCTTGCCGCTCCTGGGATCTACCTTGAGCTCACGTTTGTTGGTGCCTTTGTACGCCTCGACCTCCAACTGACCCCGATCAAAGGAAATTTCGGTAATCGGGGAATACCCCTGCTCTTCAATCATTTTGGCCAATTCGGAAATGGGTTTGGCACCCTCTGGCGGCCTTTCATCGGCAAGGCTCAATGGAGACAGGCCCAGAGACGCACCTACCATCACCGCAAGAAAAATCTGCTTCATGTCGCTCTCCTTCATCCATAAAGTCACCACCCGGCTCACGCAACTACACAGATAGCATATCCCTACAGACCTTGCTACGTACTCAGCCCCCGTCCGCAGACACATCCAGTATCGCGGGCCGCTGGTAACGGTAATGGAGTGTTTTCAGTGCGGGCTCTCCCGCCTCGTCAAAACCACTGGCGCCAGGCAGGCGGGATTGCAACTGCGCCCCTGGCAAGTTATCAGCCACACATTGCTCCAACCAGGCGTAATCCAGCCAGGGCGCATTAAGGCAGATCAGCAGGTCGGCTTCCGGCGCCAATAACTTATGCAGTTTACGCAGTACTTTCGGGTAGTCCTTCTCTGCCATAAAGCTGCCTTTTTGGGCACTGGGTGGATCCACCACGATAATGTCGTAGCGCCCCAGGTTGTGCAGCTTTTTCCAGCTTCTGAAAATGTTATGGGGCAAGTAATGGACCTGGGCATCCTGATAGCCATTCAAGGCGTGGTTCTGCTTCCCCAGGGTCAAGGCGGCATCGGACAGATCAATGTTCACCACAGAGCGAGCCCCACCCGTCAACGCCGCCACGGAAAAACTGCAAGTGAAGCTAAACAGGTTGAGCACCTTGCAGCCCTCGGCCCGTTCACGCAGCCAGCTACGCCCCTCCGCCATGTCGGCAAAGAAGCCCAGGTTCTGACCGCGCTGGAAATCCAGCTTGTAATCCAGCCCCTGCTCTGTGGCGACCGGCCTGTCCGGTAGCTCACCACATACCACCTGGTTCTCGGCCTTGGCGTCGTAGCGATGCTGGAACACCAATGTCTGACATCCCAAACCTGCCAGCGCCCCGGTAAGGCAGACTTCCAATTCTGCCAGCACCGCTTGCTCCTGGGGGCGAAATAGCGTGGCGACCAACACCGGAGGGAAGCGATCTACGGTGAGCCATTCCAGAGAGGGCACGGTTTTGCCACGACCATGAAAAAGGCGATGTTTTGGCTGGGACGATGGAACCAGATACGGGGCAAGAAGGTCTGATAACGGGGACAAGTGCATAGGGGTCAATACGGGCTACAGGTAGACAGGTGTGCTGCGGCATCATGTTGCCGGCGGTTAAACAGCAATTATAGCTCAAGCCTTGAACCTTCTGCGCCCCGCCCCCAATAAATAATCATCTACCTGATGGAGAAACCTCACGATGATGCGCATCGCGCTTTATCTGCTTACTAACCTGGCGGTTATTGTGGTCGCCAGCATTACCCTTAGCCTGCTTGGCGTCAACAGCTATTTCGCCCAGAGCGGAAGCGGCCTGGACCTGACCAGCCTGCTGATTTTCAGTGCGGTGTTCGGTTTCGCCGGTTCACTGATTTCACTGCTGATATCCAAGCCCATGGCCAAATGGTCCGCCAAGGTGCAGATCATCAAAGAGCCCGGCAACCAGGCGGAACGCTGGTTGCTGGATACGGTGAAAGAGCTGTCAGACAAGGCTGGCATCAAGATGCCTGAAGTGGGCATCTTCCCAGCCCAGCAATCCAATGCCTTCGCCACCGGCTGGAACAAGAATGATGCACTAGTGGCCGTTTCACAGGGTTTGCTGAGCCGTTTTCGCCCGGAAGAAGTCCGCGCGGTGCTGGCCCATGAAATTGGCCACGTGGCCAACGGTGACATGGTCACCCTCAGCCTGATTCAGGGCGTGGTAAACACCTTTGTCATTTTTGCCGCCCGCGTGGTGGGCTATGTGATCGACAGTTTCCTGCGTCGTGACGGTGGCGGCGGCCTGGGCTTCGGTTACTACATCGTGGTGATCGTGGCAGAAATTATCTTCGGCATTGCCGCCAGCACCATCGTCATGAAGTTCTCCCGCTTCCGGGAATACCGGGCCGATGTGGCCGGCGCTCAACTGGCTGACCGACGCGACATGATTTCTGCCCTGCAACGGCTGAAAGCGGAATCCAAGGTCCCCAACCAGATGCCCGACACCCTGGTGGCTTTCGGTATCAACTCTGGCGTAAAGCAAGGCCTGAAAGCCCTGTTTTCTTCGCACCCGCCGCTGGATGACCGCATCGCGGCGCTGCAGGAAAAGCGCCATGGGTGAAGGGTAAAATTGGCAGTTGATAGTGGACAATTGACAGCTGCGCGTGTACCAGCGTGGTTATCCACTAAACGCAAAGAGGCCGCGCCCATGGCCATGGGCGCGGCCTCTTTAATTTTCGGACCAATCAACCTTCAAGCGAGAGCTATCAACCCTCAATTAAAGACGCATTTGTCCCCACGCGGTAAAGGATCTGATCCTCATAGCCGGTCGTCACCGGCCATAACCCGCACAGCTGTTTATCCAGCTTCGCGTCGCCACTGTCGACCAGCAAGGGCCTGCCCTCCAGCGTTTCCAGTTTGGTTCGGGTAGCCAGTATCTGGATATTTTCTTTGCCCAGGCGGCGAATCAGCGCCGGGCTGAATTGCTGGTTGCCACGGCCGAACAGATGCCCCTGTCCGCCAATCACGGTGATCACGGCTTTGGCCGGCGCATCGCCAATGTGCTCCAGTAGCTGCCTGGCCCCCAGATCGGCGGCAACCACTTCGCCATTGCGGACCAGATCCACGCCCAGCAGTGTATTGTCCAGCCCCAGCTGCTCCATCACCACAGCCACTGTGGAGCCAGAGCCCATCAGGTACCAGGTGTCGTCTTCCAGACTGTCTGCCACCCAGGCCGCCACTTCGGTAACCACCAGATCCTCCACTTCCCGGCCGCCGCATTTCACCTGCTGCAGGTAACGGGCTTCTGCTGGTACTTGCAGCTCTCCATAATGACGGGCCTTGACCACGCCCTCGCGGAACGCGGCTTCGTCGATGTCCCTCACCTCGGCACTCTCCAGCGCCACCAGCCCCCCACCGGCCAACTCCGCCAGCAGGCTTCCCGCCGCCTCGGGATTCACCGCATACACGGCAGAATGCATCTTGCAGCCCGCTGGTACGCCCAGCACAGGGGTGCCCAGCCCAATGGCATCCACCAGATCCCGGGCGGTGCCATCGCCACCGGCAAACAGGATCAGTTCAGCCCCGGCCGCTTTCAGTGCGGCAGCGGCGGCACGGGTGTCATTCTGGCTGCTCGGCATAGGCGATTCACCAATCACCGTGCAAGGCACGTTGGCTGCCCGGCAACTGTTCTCGCCCATATCACCGCCCCAGGTCAGAACGGACACATTACTGACGGCGGACAGCGCCTTGAGCGCCCGGCTCATCCGGCCTGGCGCCTGGGGCTCAGCACCACGACGCAGGGCTTCATCACGGGTTTGCACCCCGTCGCTTCCTTTCAGCGCAACGCTGCCACCCAGGCCCGCATAAGGATTGACCAGCACACCGAGACAAAGACCTTGATCGACTTTCATAAAAGGGTCATATCCAGATACAAAAATGGCGTTGCTGTCACTGACAGCGCCTAAGTAAATTTAAAGACCATCTGCATAACGCGGGGATTCAACATGAACCTGAACAATACAGCGTCACCATCACCGTTCCACGGCGCGGCCATCATCGATGAGGACGGCCGGGAAATCCCCATTACCGAAGACATGATCCAGCGCGCCTGTGAGCACCTGGAAGATCAGTGGCAATACCCTACCGCGCAATACCATCGGGCTCAAAAAGTCGGCTGATAATCGCCGCCCAGGCGTCCGCGACAGGCCCGTCATACTGCCAGTGGTGCAGTTCGTGACGGACAGGATACTGTTTACGCAGGCGATCAAAGGCCGCAGCAGGGGCCGCTTCATTCAAGCTGTTACCCAATCGCCGGTAATCATCGTCCAGCCGATATGCTGCTTGCAGTAACGCCAACAGGTCCGCATCACTCGCCACCGACTGCCGCAACACCGGCGCATCCGCCCCAGCAGTCTCTGCCACCGCTTCCCAGCCTGCCCACTCGCACACCGCGTCATAGAGCATGCGAGTCCCTTTGAGCTTGCCTTCCAGGCTGTAACCCGCAATATGCGGCGACCCCATTAGCACCTGCTGATACAACGTCGGCGGCACTGTGGGTTCGGTTTCCCACACATCCAGCACGGTTAAAGGCCCTGTGCCGCCGGCAAGCTGCTTAGACAATGCCGCATTGTCGATAACCGGCCCACGGCAGGTATTGATCAGCATCTGTTCCGGCCCCAACCGGGAAAGTCGGTCGGCATTCAGTAAATGCCAGGTGGCATCATCCCCTGTGCGGGTCAGCGGCACATGCAAGGTGATGATATCGGCATCCAGCACCTGATCCAGCGGGGCCAGGTTCACCGGCCCGGCGTAACCGGCCCTCTCCAGCAGGGGGTCACAGCCCTGCACCGTCATGCCCAGCGCACCCAGCCAGTCCGCTACGCGGCGCCCCACGTTCCCCAGGCCAACCACCGCCACCCGGGTTTCCCGTGGGCATCGCCCCTGGGCCGCGCACAGCAATAGCACGGATTGCAGCACATATTCCGCCACCGCACGGGCATTACAGCCCGGCGCATGGGCAAACGGAATGCCCGCCTGGGCCAGGTACGTCAGATCCACGTGGTCCGTACCAATGGTGGCGGAACCTACAAAGCGTACTCGCGAACCGGCCAGCAAGGTGGCGTCCACTCGGGTGACAGAGCGCACCAACAGAATCTCCGCCTCGCCCAGCTGTTCCCGGGTCAGAGTGCGGCCGTCCACTCGCTCAACGGTGGCAAAAGCCTCGAAAGGTTCCAAACCGGGCATGTTGGCATCGGCGATAATGTGCATCGGTATCCTTGGGTTAAGCATCAGTATTGCCGCCAGCTATTCCAGCTCCCGGCAAAGCAATCGGGCCGTATTGGTAACGGCTGAAGTATAGGGATGATCAAACAGGTTGAAGTGATTCAGCCAGTGATACAGGTCATACACCGGCCACCGCGCCCGCTGCTCCGGTGTCGGCAAATGCCCCTGGTAGCCATGGTAGAACACCTCGGGCGGTCGGCCGAACAGGTTCAGCATGGCCAGATCCACCTGCGGGTCGCCATAATAACAGGCCGGATCGAAGAACACCGGCTCTGCGCCGTCAATCTGGCCCAGATTCCCCATCCACAGATCCCCGTGCAACAACGCACTGGCAGGCCTGCGCGGCAACCAGTTCGACAGATGGTCGATAACCCGATGCACAACCCGGCAGGCCGATGCCGGCAACCCCTTCTGCCTTGCCCATTGCAACTGTGGCTGCAGCCGCTGACGGGCAAAAAAACGGGGCCATTCGGTTTCATCACTGTTGTACTGCGCCATGCCACCAATAAAGTTGTCCGCCACACCGCCATACACCGTGTTTTTGGCCCCGCTGTGAAGCCTGGCCAAGGCTTGCCCTGCAGTCCGCCACCCAGCCTGCCCCAAAGGCTCCAGCGCCAGGGCTTCCAGAAACAGCACCCCGCCCGCCCCATCGGCGTACCGGCCCTCTACCCGCGGCACCCGTAGCCACGGCTCCAAGGCCCGCAACCCGGCTTCTTCCGCTTCCAGCAATGCGGCATTGGAGTGCATTTTCACAAAACAACGCCCCCCCGAATGCGTCAGCAAACCGCTATTGGCGGTGTCCCCACCCGCACCGGACCGATACTGCATCTGCTGGTTCCAGCCCCTTGCGGACAGTGCCCGTCGCAGCACTAGTGGCAAATTCGCATCATTACTATCCATAAACTTGACTATAGAGGCCTCCGCCGGTGGTGCTAAGGGCCAATCATGACCGATGGTTACCCTTGATTTAAGCCGTTCTTCTGATTACAACTAACGCTATAAAGCACGCCGGGATTCCGGCCCATAACAACAAAAGAAGCGATCGCCACCCCATGAAAGCATTTTTGCCCTTCTGCGGCGCCGTGTTAGTGAGCCTGTGTTCCATTGCCGGTGCGGCTGACGACGATGGCCTGTCCGAGCAGATTCGCCAACTCAAGAGCGAAGCCCTCAACCTGAACCGGGACCTCACCCTGCTGGAGCAGGAATTACTCTACGCCAGCCCCCAGACCAGCATCTTTGTCTCTGTAGACGTGGGCACCCCAATCCGCCTGGTGGACATCAACCTGACCATCGACGGTGACCATGTTGGCTACCACTTCTATTCCGACCAGGAATTCGAAGCCCTCACCAAGGGCGGCATTCAGCGTTTGTATACCGGTAACCTGACCAGCGGCCGCCATGTCATGGAAGCCACCATCACCGGCTATGACCCCCTCGGCAAGGATTACCAGAAAACCACCATCTACAACTTCACCAAGGGCCCCGGCCGCAAAATGGTGGAGATGCAGGTGGTCGATGACCTGAATAGCCAGCAGCACAAATTCGAATTCCGTGAATGGAATCAGCAATGACACGACCCCGGATGAAACGGTGGCTGTTATATTCGCTGCTTGCGGTCAATCTATCGCCTGCCCACGCGGCAAAAGTCGAGTTTTTTGATGACCTAGACACCGGCCCGCAGATTCTCGGCGCAGAAGAACACCGCTACCTGGCGTTCGGTGAAGTCATGTATGACTACTATCGCGAAGCCAACTTCGATGCCATCAACCTGCTGCTGGTGAACCAACAGCAACAGCTATTCAACGAAGATACCGACTACGCCGAACTGGTCCTCGGGGACCTCTACGTCACCTACGGCCTGCCCGACAAAGCCGAAACCATCTTCAACCGGCTGCTGGCCAAGGACATTCTCAGCCGCACCCGCGCCCAGACCTGGCTGCACAAGGCCGCCTTGCATTACCGCGAAGGCAACTACACCGACGCGGCCATGATTCTCGATGGCGAAAACATGAAAGGGCTGGAGTCCGTTGACGAAGCTCGCCGCCGCCTGATGCTGGCCAATATCTTCATGGCCGAGGGCGACTTTACCGGTGCCCTGGACTACCTCCATTCCGTACCCCTGAATACCGATGAAGGCCGTTACGCCAGCTACAACATGGGCGTGGCGCTGATTCGGGCCGGCCATCAGGATCAGGGCCTTGAGCTGCTTAAATCCTTGCTGTCCGCAGGGGGCAGCAGCGATCAGGCGCTGGCTCTGCGTGACCGGGCGGCCTTGGCGTCAGGCCTGACAGAACTGAAAGACGGCAACCTGGAAAGTGCCCGCGCTGATCTGCGCCAGGTACGCAGCGACGGTCCTTTCTCCGAAGATGCCCTGCTCGCTCTGGGCCTGGCGAACTACCGTGCCGGCGACGTGAAACGCGCCCTGCCCCTGTGGCTGGAAGCCGTACGCCGCAACAGCAGCCACCCGTCCGTACAGGAAGCGCTGATGCTCGCCCCACGCGCCTACGAAGAACTCGGCGGCTTACCCCAGGCCCTGTCGGGCTATCAATATGCGGCCACGCAATACCGTGAGGGCCTCAAGGACATTCAGCGCGCCATCGACAACATCGCCAAACCCGGCTGGTCCGAAGCGCTGCTCCCTGAAGACGAAAACGCCGCCGGCCTGCTGCCCGCCAACACCGATGACATGGCCAGAGGTGGCGAACTCTCGTATTTGTACAAGCTGTTCTCCAGTAACCACTTTGCCCAACGCTTTGAGCACTACCGGCAGATCCAGCAGATCAAGAGCATGGTGGAGCATTGGCAGGAATCACTGCCCGCCTTGCAGCAAAGCTACCAGCAACAGCGTGAGATGTTGAGCCGAAACCTGCCCCATGTTCGCGGGCAGGTCACCGGCTTGATGAGCCGCCAGGAGGCGCTCAGCCAGGCCAGCGACAAACTGGCCAACCGCATCCCCAACTATGTGGACCTGGAGAAGCCTGCCGATGTGGCCAATGCTGAACAGGCCATCATGTGGAAGAAAGTCGACGCCCTCGCCCATCAATTCGGCCGTATCCCCGGTTCCGACCACAACAACGCCATTCGCTTGCGCCGGGTTCGCGGCCTGTTACTTTGGGATATTGCCCACCAGTCGGTGGAACAACGCGAACAACAAGTGCAAGCTGCTACCCAATTACGCGAAGAAAGCCAGATACTGGCACAACGTATTGCGGCGATAAGCCAACAGATCCGGGACGCCACCCTGCGTACCCGTGACGACGTAGGCCAACGCCTCGCCGCACAAGACCAGAAAATAAAACAAATAAAGCATCTGACAGAAGACACCTTGCTGGCCCTGGAGCAAAACATGCAGGCCGACGCCCTCGCCCTGCTCCACGCCAACCAGCAAAAGCTGGCTGACCAGTTGGCCGAGGCACATCTGGCCATTGCCCGCCTGCAGGATTCGTCTGTCTCCGGTGAGAAAAATCAGAGGAAAGGATCGTGAAACGATTTCGCCTGCACAGTCTGGCTGCAGCGATGGTGGCCTTGGGGGGCTGCGCATCCGCACCGCCAAGTGGCACCCTGGAGCAACAGGCCCGTTTCGGGGGAACCACCCTAGCGGACCTGGAAAGCACAGACATTGTCATTGAAGAGCAGCAACTGGAAAGCGCGTCCACTCAGGATGCCCTGAACAGCTACCGTCAGGCGGCTGAACTGTTCGACGATCCGCAACGCCGGGCCAAAACCCTGCGACGCATGGCCGACCTGGCACTGGCCTCTGCCACCGAGCAGGACATGCAGATTGCCCAGCAGGAAGACGAAAAGCTGGAGCAAAAAGTCGACCAGCTCGTTTACGACAACACCATGTCCCAGGTGCAGACCACCGACGACACCGAGCGGAAGCTGGCCCTGCTGGACCTGGCAGGCACCATGTCCCCCACGCTCGCCGACGAGGATGTGGACTACAGCACGGCGATCCAGCTCTATCAGGAGCTGCTAAACAGCACCAGCGATGCCAACGAACGTGCCGAAGCCTATTATCTGCTCTCCAAGGCCTACGCCATGGATGGGGATCTGGACAAGGCCCGCAGCAGCCTGGATTCCCTGGTAGAGCAATACCCCAACAGCGAATGGGCACTGGAATCCCAGTTCCGTCGCGGCGAAATGCTGTTCTCCGAAGGCGACTACGAATACGCAGAAAAAGCCTACGCTGACGTCATCGAACGGGGCGAGCGCAACGAATTCTATAACCAGGCGCTGTACAAGCACGGCTGGAGTTACTACAAACTGGGCGAATACGAACGCGCCCAGGACAGCTTCTTTACCCTGCTGGACAACCTGAACGGCCAGGCCGTGCTGGCCGATAACACCAGCATGGAAAGTAAACTGTTCAGCGATACCCAGCGGGTCGTCAGCCTCAGCTTCAGTAACCTGAACGGTGCCAAGTCCGTAAAAGCCTGGTTTGCCCGCAACGGCAACCGGGATTACGAACCGGACATTTACCGCAACCTCGGTGACGTCTACCTGAACCAGGAACGCTTCCGCGATGCGGCTGAAACCTACGATATGTTCGTGCAGGTGTACCCGGATTCTCGCTTGGCGCCGGAGTTTTCCACCCTGCAGATCGAGTCTTACCAGAAAGGCGGCTTCCCGACCCTGGTACTGCCGGCCAAAGAAAAATTCATCGACCACTATGGGGTGAACAGCGAGTACTGGAATCGCCACCCGGATATCCGCCAGCAGTACGTGGATCTGCTAAAGGGGCACATTCTTGATCTGGCCGAATACCACCATGTACTCGCCCAGAAATCCGGCAAGCCAGCGGACTACCAGGCGCCAGCACGCTGGTACAAGGAATACCTGGACACGCCCCCCGTCAGCGCCAATCAGGGTGACGTGAACCACCGCTACGCCGATGTGCTGTTCGCCGCCAACGATTACCCGGCTGCGATTGCGCAGTTCGAACGCACCGCCTATGGCTACCCCGAACACACCACCGGTGGCGACGCAGCCTTCTCAGGTCTGGTTGCCTACCAGAAAATTCTCGATGGCGAGCTGGAGCCAGAACAGGCAACCCAGTGGCGTCAACAGAAAATCGCCAGCGCCCAGAAGTTTGGACAAAACTTCCCGCAACACCCCCAGGCTACCAACGTGCTACACGATACCGCCGAAGATCAGCTGGCACTGGGCGACGTGGAAGGGGCAGTAAAAACCGCCGGCATCCTGGTCACCCGCGAACCAGCCCCCGAACCGGCAATGCTCCGCTACGGCTGGGCCACCATTGCTAACGGTGAATTCGATCTGGGCCGCTTCAAGGTCGCCGAGATGGCCTACAACAAACTTTTGCTGCTGGAAGTGCAGCCTGAGCAACGTGCCGAGTACCGAGAAAAACTGGCACTCAGCATCTACCGTCAGGGCGAACAGCAGCGTGATCAGGGCAGCCTGGATGTGGCAGCCGCCACCTTCCTGCGCGTTGGCCAGGCGGTGCCGGAAGCGGCCGTGCGCAAGAATGCGGAGTTTGACGCGGCCACCCTGTTCATCCAGCAGCAGCGCAGTGCCGATGCCATTCCGGTCCTGGAAGCCTTCCGTCAGCGTTACCCGAACGATCCGTTGACCGATACCATCCCGGACAAACTGGCGGTGGCCTACGAGCAGCAAGGCAATTATACCGCCGCGGCGGGTGAGCTGACCCTGATCGCCGCCAACCATAAAGGCGAGAACGATGAGCTGGCCCGTCAGGCCATGTGGCGCGCTGCAGAAATGCAGGACCGCGCCGAGAAGCCGCAGGCGTCCATTGCGCTCTACGAACAGTATCTGCAGGAATGGCCGCAGCCTTATGACTTCCGCTCTGAAGCCCAGTTCAGGCTGGTAGAACTGAACCGCAAAACCGCCAACAGCGAGCGGGAAACCTACTGGTTGAAGCAGCTTGTCACCAGCTATCGTGACGCCGGCAACAATGCCGACGACCGCGTCGCCTGGCTGGCCGCCTACGCCAGCTTCACCCTGGCCGAACCGAACTTCCAGGAGTTCAATCGCATCAAGCTTGAGCAGCCGCTGAAAACCTCGCTGGCCGCCAAGACCACGGTGATGAAAACAGCACTGGCCGATTACCAGGCTGTTGCCCAGATTGGCGTCGCTGAATACGCCACCGCAGCCAACTACAAAATTGGTGAGATGTATCGCGTGCTGGCCAAGGACCTGATCAAGTCGGAACGCCCCAACGGCATGGATGAACTGGAGCTTGAAGAGTACACCATGCTGCTTGAAGACAAGGCCCTCCCCTATGAGGACCAGGCCATCGATATTCTTATCGCCAATGCCAACCTGGTCACCGATGACATCTATGACCAGTGGGTAAAAAAGAGCTTTACCGCGTTAGCAGAGCTGATTCCCGGCCGTTATGCGAAGTTTGAACAGGTTGAGAGCTATGTCGACATTATTTATTAACGCCACACGCTGCACGCAGCACGTAACACGCGGCGCGGCCCTCTTGCTGGCACTGCTCTTCGCGGGCTGTGCCATTAACCAGGGGGGCGGACTGGACGGCACTGCCGAAGGCAACACCAGCAAATATGAACAGCAAAAAAGTGGCGCCGCTGCCGCCGACAGTGATGCCGTGCATATTCCACCCGTGCCCCACGACCCGAAAGTCGAAAAAATCGCGCAACAGGCCATGGGCGAGTACGCCCGTGCTCTGCAAACTCGCATGGCAGGCAACAACGAACAGGCACTGGTCATGTTCCAGTCCCTGGCCGAACGTTATCCGCAACTGTCCGGCCCGCAGCTCAACATCGGCTTGATACAGATGGAACTGGAGGATTACGACAAGGCCCGTGCGGCCTTCGAGCAGTCCCTGGCCATCAATGATGCCAACCCCTATGCCCACAATGGGCTGGGCCTGGCCCTGCGCGAGCAAGGCGAATTCGATAACGCCCGTATTCATTATGAACGCGCCCTGGTGCTTGATCCCAAGTATGCTCGCGCCCATTTCAACCTGGCCGTACTCGGCGAGCTGTACCTGCAAGACATGAACCTGGCGCTCAATCATTTCCGTGCCTACCAGAATCTTCAGAAACTGCCGGACGAAAACGTGGCCAACTGGATTGTCGATCTGGAGCGTCGTGCACCGGAACAGCCCAGCCAACCAGTGGCCGAAAACGGCTCGACCCTTAACCCCGGGGAGATAAACTGATGCGAAGCCTGTTGACCCTTGCTGCACTGCTGTTGGCCGCTGCTAGCCATGCCGCCGATGACTCGAGCGAACCATCGACCAACGTGATCGGGACCCAGGAAGCCCCCACGGTGCTGAACGTGGTGCCCTGGAAAGACCGTGAAGTAAAGCTGGAAAAGAAGGATCCCACCTCGTCATTGCTCAATCGGGTGCTGGAGCCACTGGACCAGGAAGTGCTGATGCGTGAAATCGAGTATCACCAGCTACTGACCCAGGAACCGGACAATGACGGCCTGTTTCTGGAATAAACCAACACCGTAAATAGCATTAGCGTGCGTGCACGCTTTTTTTCTGATAAAAACGAACACTTTGGGGAAAGGCGCCAGCACGTTCACACCAGCCGAAACGTCGCGGCGCCCAACAATAACGCTAAACAGAAACATCGCAGGAGAAGTTCATGCCCACCACCGCCGCTGCCGCCCAAAACCTGGGTGTCATTGAGACCTCTATCAAATTTATTCAGGATGGCGGGTTCTTCATGTACCCCATTTTGATTGTGTTGGCACTGGGCCTGGCCCTGTCTCTGGAACGCATCATCTACCTCCAGGCCACCAAAGCAAAAAACCAGAAAACCTGGAAAGACGTTTACCCACTGATTGCCAAGGGCCAGTTCCGTCAGGCTCTGGACGTGGTCAGCAACAGCAACACCGGTATGGCCAAGGTAATCGGTTACGGCCTGGAGCGTGCCAAGTCTGCCAAGCGTCACGATGATATCGAACTGGCCATGGAAGAAGGCCTGATGGAAATCATTCCGCGCCTGGAAACCCGCACGCCTTACATCGCCACCTTTGCGAACATCGCAACCCTGCTCGGTCTGCTCGGTACTATTCTCGGCCTGATCAGCGCCTTTACCGCCGTAGCCAGTGCAGACCCGGCCCAGAAAGCTGACCTGCTATCTGCCTCGATCTCTGTGGCCATGAACACCACTGCATTCGGTCTGATCGCTGCGATCCCGATGCTGTTGGCTTTTGCCTTTATCAATTCCATGACCGGCAAACTGGTCGACAGCATGGAAATGGCCTCGGTGAAATTCGTTAACGTATTCCGCCAGGTTTCTGCCCAGCAAGAGCGCAAGAACGACGGTCAATAAGCCGCTTTCTTGTTTTCGCTAACCTGGTGTAAGGATCTGGTATGCGTTTTCGCAGACGACGTTCGCACGACACCGAGGTGGAACTGAACATCACTGCCTTTTTGAATTTGATGGTAGTGCTGATTCCCTTTCTGCTGATCAACGCGGTCTTCGCGCAGGTATCCATCCTGCAACTCGACCTGCCCGCGGTGAATGACAGCAGCACCCCCTCGGAAGACGACGAAAAAGACAAGCTGGTGCTTGAAGTGCTGATTTATGGCAACCGCTATGAAGTGGTCGACCGTAATACCAGTGCGGTACTCAAGATTGTGAAAAACGATGGCGAGAAGCCCAATAGCACCGGCCTGCACGATTACCTTGTGAAGGTAAAAGAAAAGTTTCCTCAGGAAACCGCTATTACCCTGCTGTGCGAGGATGACACCCCCTACGAGGTGATGATCCAGACTATGGACGCCGTGCGTCTGTACAACAGCGAGGTCAACGGCCAAACCATCAAGAAAGAGTTGTTCCCGAGCATCAGCATCGGTTCAGCCCCCAAGGATCAAAGCGCCGGCCAGGGAGGTGATGCATGAAGAAGTCATCCCGTGCTCGCCGCATGGCCCGACATCACGGCAAGCACAAGGCTGTTGCCACACTGAACCTGACATCCCTGATGGACATTTTCACCATCCTGCTGATCTTTCTGCTGGTGAATAACAACAATGCGGCCAAGCTGCCGGACAATCAGGATATCCAGTTACCGGAATCCATTGCCCAGGAGCTACCCACCGAGGTACTGACCATTCAGGTAAGCCCCGTGGACATCATTGTTGAAGGGCAAAAAATCGCCGATACCGAAACAGTCAGAAATCAGGAAGAGCGCACCGTGGCGGCGCTGGTGGAAGAATTGAATTTCCGTGCCTCGCAGGGTCTGGCGATCAGCCCGGACGAAGACCGGGAAATAATGATTCTTGCCGACCGCTCGGTGCCCTACTCGGTGATCAAGAAGTTGATGCGTAGCTGTATGGAAACCCCGTACACACAAGTCGCCTTCGCTGTGCTGAAAGTCGCAGAGGAGGAGGAAGAATGACGCAGAAAAACAATAACAAGCTGCGCATACTGATCGACGGCTCGCTGCCCTGGGACAAACAAGAGGGGGAAGACCGGCGCCTATACGGCATCGTGATCGTTCTACTGATTCTCTCTTTGCTGATCATGATCATGGTGAACGCGGTGACTATCGAGAAACCGGATCGTCGTGAGCAGCAGAAAATTCCGGAGCGCCTTGCGCAACTGGTCATGGAGAAGAAAAAAGAACCACCACCGCCGGAGCCCGAACCGGAACCCGAGCCGGAGGAGAAAAAGGAAGAACCCAAGAAAGAGGAACCCAAACCGGAGCCCAAGCCTGAGCCGAAACCCGAGCCCAAGCCCAAACCGGTACCGGAACCTCAGGAACGCCAGCAGGCCCGTGAAAAAGCACAGGCCAAACTGGAAGAAGACCTGGGCGATTCCCTGGCCGGGCTGGATGATATCGGTCCGCTGGTGAACTCCGGTAGCGACCTGAGAACCGGTGGCAGCACCACCGCCAAGGCCGAACGTGACCTGATCGGCACCCGTGCCGGCAGCGGTTCGGGGGGCGTGGCAGTGGCACGGGCCTCAAGCGGCGGCGGTGGCGGCGGGACCTTGTCTGCCGGCACCGTGGGCAGTGGCGGCAAACAGGTCGACAGCAAGATTGCCCAGGCCGGTGAAGCCGCCAGCACCTCGCGCAAAGGCAGCGATGGCAAGAGCCGTCGTACCCAGGAGCAGTTACGTCGCGTATTCGACCGCTATGCTGGCAAGTTCAACAGCCAGTACCAGCGCGCACTGCGCAGCAACCCTGCCCTGCAAGGGACCGTGGTGCTTGCTTTGACCATCGCCCCCAGTGGCGACGTGCTGGACGTGAAGATCAAGTCCAGTCAGCTGGGTGACGACAAGCTTGAACGACGGATCCTGCTGGTGGCCCGGAAGATGAACTTCGGCGCCATGAACGTGGAAACCTGGAAAGGCGATTACAAGCTGAACTTCTTCCCTAACTAAAACCAAGACGCGGCACGCAACACGCCGCAGGCAACATGAAAAAGGCGGAAATGGGCTAGCCCCCATTTCCGCCTTTTTTCTACCATTAGCCGTGTAGCTTGTTGTCGGCTTACGGCTTCGCCTAAGTCGACCTACATGATGAGCAAGCTGTTACTGAGTATCACCCTTTTCTGACAACGATAACTCTCTACTGCGCCAGTCGTGCTAACGCTTCACGCAGGGCATCAGGAATGGCTACAGGTCGCCCTGTTGTTCGATTCACGAACACGTGTACCACAAAGCCGGTGGCCTTGGCCGGGCCTTCACTGCCGAATAGAGCCAAGCCATAGCGCACAGAGCTGTTCCCCAGCTTGTCCACCTTCATCCCCACCACCAAAGATTCCGGATAGGCTGCCGCTTCCAAATAATCACAACCGGAGCTAACCACATAGGCGATGTGCTCCCCTTCGTGGATATCCAACCCGCCTTCGTCGACCAGGTAACGGTTGATGGTGGAGTCAAAATAGCTGTAATACACCACATTGTTGATGTGGCCGTAGATATCATTATCGCTCCAGCGACTATCCACCGGGCAAAGGTAACCGTACTCCTCACGCTGAGGACGGCCTGGTTTATCGCTCATTCGTGTATTCCCTGAAAGTAGCAACGCATGTCGCGTGTTGCGTCTCTTTAATTAATAAACTGCCTTGTAAATATTCAGGGCATCCGCCTCCGTCACTTCCCGGGGGTTATTCACCAGCAGCCGTTGCTGCAGCATGGCATCCGCGGCCAGCGTTTCCAGGCTGTCTTCGGTGACCCCGGCATCACGCAAGCGTACCGGCAGGCCCACCTCACGGATCAACGACTCCAGCGCAGCGATCAGCACGCCGGCGCCATCTTCATGGTCAGCAAAGGGACGGTCACTGAGAATCGGCGCCAGTTCAGCATAGAGCGGCGCTGCCTTGGGCAAATTGAAACGCAACACTTCCGGCAAAACCAAAGAATTGCTCAAGCCATGGGGGATGTGAAAATGCCCTCCCAGAGGGTAAGCCAGCGCGTGTACCGCCGCTACCGGGGCATTGGCAAAGGCTTGCCCCGCCATCATTGCACCCAGCAGGCAAGCTTCCCGGGCAAGCAGATTGCTGCCCTCCTTCACCGCCATGGCCAGGTTGCCCCCCAACAAGCGCAGCGCTTCACGGGCCAACATGTCGGAGTACGGGTTTTTCTTGTGGGCACTGGTGTAGGCCTCGATGGCATGCACCATGGCATCTACGCCAGTGGCGGCCGTGACATGAGGCGGCAACCCCAAGGTCAGCTCGGCGTCCAGCACAGCCAGGTCCGGCAACAACGACGGCGCGACCACACCCGCCTTGGTGGTCGCACCGGTGGTCACGATTGCCACCGGCGTCACCTCAGAGCCTGTACCCGCCGTAGTCGGCACCTGCACCAATGGCAGTCGCGGCCCCGTTGCCAGGCCAACGCCGTAAATATCGGACAACTGCTGACTGGCCTTGGGGTGCGACAACAAGGCAACCAGCTTGGCCACATCCATGGATGAGCCACCGCCAAAACCAATCACCAGATCCGCGCCAGCATCCTTGGCCTGCCCGGCGGCGTCCAGCACCACCGAATCGGCAGGGTCCGCACTGACCTGATCGAAAATCACCAGGGGCATATTGGCGCTGCGGAAACTCTCTTCCACTGGCCCCAGCAAGGGCGTGCTGCGAATACCGGGATCGGTGACCAGCATGACCCGGCTGGCGCCCAGCTGCTGGCACAGTTCAGGCAAACGGGTTGCGGCCCCCGCTTCCACCAACACTCGGTGCGTGGTGGCAAATTCAAACCCCACCATGGTGTCTCTCCATCGAAATTTGGAATGTGATTTTATGCTAGCACAGCTGACCATGGGCGGAGGTGCCAATCCCCACGGATTTCACGCCAAAAGTGTATCTGTTTATCAATAAAAAACGCGCCCGAAGGCGCGTTCTGAGTCGTCATGATGGGACCCGATCAACCAATGAAGTAGCTGCTCGCCTTGGCATTGATCTGGTCACTGACATACTTGGCCAGCGCCTGCACCGTCCACTGGGGTGCTGCGCTCATGGGCTCGGGAATCAGGCTGGCATCCGCCACGAACAGCCCCGCAGTCCCGTGGACCTCACCATTGGGCGCCACCACGGATGTATAGCTGTCAGCGCCCATGCGGCATGTACCGTGGGGACTGAAACTGTTGGAGCGAAAGGTGTACATACCCTTGATGCCATAATCCACTTGCGCCAGTTTTTCATCCAGGCTGAATACAGAGTCCACTTCCAGACTCTGGAAGGTCGGCATGAACACTTTCTCGGCGCCACCGGAAAAGAAGATCCGTGCGGCTAACGCCGCCGATGCTTTCATGTTCTCAAATTCTTCCCGGTTGGGGTTCCAATGAATGGTCTTACCGCCGGTATAGGCGTCGCCATCCCACTGCACATACCCCCGGCCCAGATCGGTGCTGAAAGCGTTCACCCCGGCGTAGTACTTGTAGTCCTTCATGAAATCGATATGCGCCTTACCGGCCTTCATATCGCCTTGCGCCATGAGTGATTCCGGCTCCGCCAGCCCCGAGAAAATGGTGTAGCCGTCCGTGCGGGTAAACTCATCCACCTGCACCCCGACCAGGGCTCCACGGAAGCCGTAGAGCGGTTCCTTGAATTTCCCCATCACCTGGGTGAACGGCTGGATGGACAAGTTACGACCCAGTTGCCCGCTGCGATCTGCAATGTCACTGCGCTGCATGATCAGCGGGCTGTGAATGGCCCCCGCCGCCAACACCACCAAATCCGCATCCACCTGCATATCTGCCACATGGGCGCCGCTATCCGGGTCAGTCACCCGGGCTTCCACCCCGCTAGCCCGGCCGTTGCGGGTACGCACTTTTACCACTTCCGTATCCGAGAAAATCCGTGCGCCATGCGCGGCCGCCCAGGGCAGATGGGTGACCAGGGAACTCATCTTCCGGTCCGACGGGCACCCTGCCAGGCAATGCCCGGTGAGCGCGCACTGCTTCACATTGCGCTGGGCAGGCTTCCAAGAGAACTGCATTTTCTCGCAGCCCTGAATCACTTTGTGGGCACAGGCATTGATTTCGTGGGCTTCGTTGATGTGAATCTGTAGCTGGTCGGCCACGGTATCCAGATAAGGGCGAAACTTTTCCGCAGACAAATTATCCAGCCCGTACTTGGCAGCCCAACCATCAAGCACATCATCGCCCGGCTCTTCCATCACGCAGGCACCAATCACCGTGGAGCCCCCCACGCAGGCGCCCTGCACAAAAATGATATCTGCAGTGGTATTCACCTGGCCTACCTGATCCTGATAAATCTTGGTCATGGTATCGCCAAGGTGCTCGGTAAAGGCCGAGCTGGGATAGTACCGCCCCGATTCCAGCACCAGCACATCCCGACCGGCCTTGGCCATTTCATAGGCCACCATGGCACCGGCGGCTCCGGAGCCCACCACCACCACATCGGTTTTCAGTGTGAATCGCTTACCCAGGCTGGCATCCAGTGCCACGTCTTTTGCCTGGGTAACAGGAACCCCGTCCCGGGCTACTCGTACAAACGCCATTATTATTCTCCGCCCTTACGCCCGTGGTAACGGGGCATTCCCCAATCGTCGTACACCCCACAACTCCGTCACCGGCCCGTGGTATTCCAGCCCCGGCCAGGTGCGCTCGTCACGCCAGTAGTTCAATGCCACCAAGGCTTTCAGCGTGGTCATCAGCCCGCGCTCAAAGAACGAGCCTTCCTGCATGGCATCCACATAAGCCAACGCCTTGTCATCGGGCAAACCGGTAAAGCGGCTGAATTTGAAACTGACCATGGGCCGGTTGTTGAACACCCAGATTCCCAGCCCCAGCAATTCGCGGGTCTGCGGCGGCATTCGCTGGGCCATGGCATCCACGTTTTTTATGGTGGGTACGACATCCGTACTGGAGGGCAACCCATAACGATCAGCGGGGATCATCACCTCGGTCAGGCGGGTGATCACCTCGACTTCGTCGTCATTGAGGCTGTGATATTCGAGGGTTTCCGGTGCCTCACGGCGGCCGAACAGACTGGAACAGCCCGTGGTAAAGGCGGCACCCGCCAGCACGCTGGTGCGCAGGAATCCGCGGCGGCTCAGTGGCTCCAGGCCACCCAGAAAGCCGGGCAGCGGCGCACGGTTATTATTCTTCATTGAGACCCTCTCCTGGGCAGGCCTGTTTTCTTTCAGGCCCTTGTTGTTATTGGTGGAGCGGTAGTTGCCATCGTTATTATTGGTTGAGTCTATAACAAACCGTTACAAACGCCAAAGCCCCCGGCGCAACCGGGGGTGGGCATTATGATCAAGGGGAAATACGCGATCGCGAAAGGCGGCACTGCGGGCATCCCTGCCTGCTGTTTTATGCCATTTGCCGGGCAATCCGGGTGGCCAGTGCATACACCGTAATCTGCGGATTGACGATAATGGAGGTGGGTAGCAAGCTGGCGTCTGCCACGTACAACCCGGGGACATCATGGCTCTGGCCATCGCTGCCGACCACACTGTTATCCGGGTCTGCCCCCATCCGGCAGGTGCCCTGGGGGTGATAACTGACCATACGCAGGTGCTGTGGCAGATTTTCCAGCGTATCGACCATCTCATCGATATCCGCCTCACTACGAATCACCCGGTTATCGCTGGCCGGCACATAGACTTCTTCAGCACCCGACGCCAGATGCAAACGAGCGGCGGCTTTCAGGGCACGCTGCATGGAGGGAAAATCCACGTCGCTGAGCTGATAGTTGATCTTCTTGCGCTCACCGTCCCATTCAATCGTACCCACATTGTGATCGTGGATCAGCGTAACCAGGCCACCCAGATACTTGGCATTGGCCATGTAATCCATGAACGGTTCACCGGTTCCCGGCTCCGCCGCCATGGTCAGCTCCACCAACCCGGCCCCGCCGTCCTCCAGCACAAAGCCTCCCTTATCCGGGTGCATGAACTCGTCCACGTACACACCGAGCATGGCGCCACGCCAGGGATAAACCGGCTCTGGGTAACGGGCAGGAACATATAACGACGGGTGACAGGCGAAGTTCTTTCCCACCTGCCCGGACCGGTTCCCCAGCCCGCTTTTCAACAGCAGCAGCGGGGTCTGCACCGCCCCTGCAGCGATAATCACCCGGGGTGCCGTTACCGTCATGCGCGCTGCAACAGAACCATCACGGTGGGTGACCGTCGCCTCCACACCACTGGCCTTACCGTTTTCGGTGAGGATTTTCTCCACGCGAGTATCCGCATAAATCTGCGCCCCGTGAGCCGCAGCCCAAGGTAAATAGGTCACCAGCATGGACTGCTTGCGCTCGGTCTTGCAGCCAGACAGGCAGTGCCCGGTCAGGCCACACTGGCGGATATTGCGCTGCAGCGGTTTCACCGACCAGCCCAGGCGGTTGGCGCCCGCGCGGATCAAACGACCGTGGCGGGGAATTTCATGCTCGCCGTTTTCATGAACAGCCAGATTTTTTTCCACTTCATCAAAGTATGGCGTCAGCTCTGCGGTGGTCAGCTCATCAAGACCAAAATCCCGCTGCCAGTCCTGCAGGATGAAATCCGGCGTCCGGAAACACACGCAGCCATTAACCACCGTTGAGCCGCCCACACAGGCGCCCTGCAACACCAGCAAATCGCCGCTGCTGTTAGTCTGGCCACCATGGTCCTGATACAGGGTATCCAGGCTTTCAGTGAAGCGTTCGGTGAAATCCTTTGACGGAACATAAGCACCGGCTTCCAGCACAACGACCTTGAAGCCGCGCCGTGCCAGCTCATAGGCGCTGACCGCGCCCCCTGCCCCGGAGCCCACGATCACCACATCAGCCTGAATTTCTATACGTTCGCCAACCACATCACTGGCCTGATGCACCGCGAGCCCTGTCGCTTGCCACCCGCCCGGATTCGCCGTTTTTGTCACTATTGTTTCACTCATGCCTGCTCCTCCGGCTGGTTGGCACGCAACGCATCATCCGCCGGCAACGGCGCATTACCGAGATAGGCAAGCCTCCACTTGTCGCTCACCGGGCCATCGAAATCCGTCGGCTCCCAGGTCGCTGGCTCCTGCCAATAGGCACTGTAGGTCAGTTGCTTGATCACCGTGGCCAGGGTGCGCTGAATCACGCTGGCGCGTCCCCAGCTATCAAAGTAGGCGCGTGCATCCACATCGGATAAATCCACAAAACGGCGCCCGTGACTGAGCACCGCCGCGTTGTCGAACAAGCCCAGCCCCGTGCCCATTTCCTTGCGCGTGGCCGGGTCCAGGTTATTCAGCAGCGCCTGAACATTACGCACCACCGGCACCTGGTCACTGGGAGTTAGCGCAGTCCCCTCCACCGGTAACAGTACCTGGCGGGCACGATCAAAAAGATGGTATTCCCCGGCAGACAGTCCCGTGGCCCACTCCGGTGCGGGCTGGTTATCCAACGGAGAGCGACGCAGGAAGGCAAAACCGCCGGCAGCCACGGCAGCGATGCCGGCGGAACCCAGCAGGCCCCATTTCAGAAAGCGCCGACGGGCCATGCCCTGCTGCCAGATTGCCGCCACATTGGGGGCGGAACGAGGGCTTTTCATGGTCTGTCCTCAACACAAACAAGTCAGTGATGAAGCTACTGAAAAGCCCCTATGAAAACAATGTGTTTACCTGCACAGCCCGGTTTGACCGCACAGTACAGCCCAGCATTGGCGCGGGCTTGGGAGGAAGCGTCAGGCTGGAGGTCGATCGTCGAGGGTCACTTTTGGCCCAACGGCCACCGGGTCCTGGTGGATAATTACGTCGGCCATCGGAAACGCCTGCTGGATACGCGTTTCAATCCGGCTGGCCAGATCATGGGCCTGCAACAATGTCAGGTTCTGGTCCATGTCCACGTGTAGCTGAATAAACTGGGTGCGCCCGGATTGACGCGTGCGCAAATCATGAAAGCCCAGTGCTTGTGGATGATCTGCCACAATTGCGGTGATGACTTCCCGCACCTCTCCAGGAATTTCCCGGTCCAGCAAGAGCTGCGCAGATTCATAAGCGATGTGCCAGGCACTGAACAGAATAAAGACCGCAATTACCAGGCCCACCACACCGTCCAGCCATAGATAGCCAAACTGGCTGAGCACCAACACGACGATAATGCCCACATTCACCGCCAGGTCCGACAGGTAGTGCAGCGAATCTGCCTCAATGGCAGTGGAACCGGTTTCCCGGACCACATATTTCTGGATCAACAACAAGCCGAATGTCAGCACGATGGAAAACACCATCACCGCCACACCGGCACCGTTTTCACTGATCGGCTGCGGGTCCATCAGCTTCATCACCGACTGGTGAATCAGGAATACCGACGAACCGGCAATGAACACTGCCTGCCCCAGACCGGCTAACGCCTCGGCCTTGCCATGCCCAAAGCGATGCTCTTCATCCGGGGGCACCAGGGAATAACGGATGGCGAAGAAGTTGATCAACGAGGCAATGGAATCCATCACCGAATCCACCAGTGACGCCAGCAGGCTAACAGACCCCGTCATCAACCAGGCTATGGCTTTTGCCGCAATCAGAATCAGTGCCGTCAGGACGGATGCCAACCCTGCCATCAGCAGCAGACGATGTTCACGGCGATCATCACGACGCATAAAGGTATTCCGTTCCAATCGGTTGAAGAAACGCGGAGCCGGGGAATCAGCGCTTGGGCAAATAGCCCATGGGGTCGACGGGTTTACCGTCTTTGCGGATTTCAAAATGCAGCTGCGTGCGGAAAGTCCCACTGGCGCCCATGGTGGCAACCTGCTGCCCCCCTTTCACTGCATCCCCTTCCTTGACCATCATCTTATCATTATGGGCATAGGCGCTTAACCAGCGTTCGCTGTGCTTGATAATCAGCAGATTACCGTAGCCTGTCAGGCCACTACCCCGGTAAACCACACGGCCCGGAGCCGCGGCCACTACCGGGCTGTTACGGCGCCCGGAAATGGCAATGCCCTTGCGCCCCTGGCTGGCGTTGGAAAACGATTCCACCACCTGGCCGCTGGCAGGCCAGCGCCATTCCACCGGGCCTACCGGCACTGCCGGCTTCGTGGCGGGTTTGGCAGCGGGTTTTGGCTTGGAAGCAGGTTTTGATACTGCCGGCTTGCTGGCCGGTTTGGAAGAAGAGGCCGCCGGTTTGCTCGCAACTACCGGGCTGGAGGTTTTGATGCCCAGTGAAATGCGTTGGCCGGGATAAATGGTGTACGGTGCCGGAATATTGTTGGCCCGGGCCAACGCCCGAAAATCCCAACCATAGCGCCAGGCAATGGAGTACAGGGTCTCCCCTTCCCGCACATGGTGAGTACCGGACGTGACCTTGCGTGGTTTGGGTTCCTGGCCATAAATATCCACCACCGGCGCAAAATTGCCGGCACTGCAGCCACTGACCAAAATCCAGACCATGAACGCTGCCAGTGCGCGCATCAGTGACTGTCGGTGCCTGTGTGAAGATTAACTGCCATCAACCACCCCGTTGCCAGGAAACCTGAATTCAAATTGCACAAACCTAATCTGTCCGGTTGGCCTCACGGAGCCAGCGTTCAGCCTTGCGGTGTCTGCGCAACATTATGCATGGGCGCGACCCGGTAAAGTAACCACACCAGCCCGGCAGCAATGACCACCATGGCCAAAGCCAATGGCAGCTGTGCGGACTGATCCGTGACCGCAGCATACTGTGACGGCCATAACCAGGTGTCACCAATTCCTTGCTCACCGCTCAACCGCCACGGCCATAGTTTCAGTAACGAACCGGCCATGAAGCCGGCAAGCAACGCCATGACGGTGTCATGGAAACGGTGCAACGTCCACTTGAGCACATGCACAAAGCTCAGCAGCCCCACTGCACATCCAGACAGAAACGCCAGCAGCAAACCAAACTCAGCCTGCTTCACAGCTTCCAGCACAGGCTGATACATGCCCAGTAAAAGAAGGATAAAACTGCCAGAAATGCCCGGCAGGATCATGGCGCAGATAGCCAGCATGCCACTGAAGAAAAACACCAGGGCACCGCTGCCCGCTGCCGACAGTGCTGGGGCCAGGCCAATGGCCACTGCTACACCAGTGCCAACCAGAAAGGCCCCTATCTGCACCGGACCACGCTGTTGCAAGGGTTTCAACACCAGAAGAATGCTGGCAAGAATCAGGCCACTAAAAAACGCCCATACCGGTACTGGATGAGTATCCAGTAACCAGGTAATTAATCGGGCCAGCACCGCAATGCTGGTGAAGATACCGGCCAGCAACGTGAACAAAAAGGTGAGGTTAGCTTGCTGCCAGGCGGCCACGAATCCCTGCTGGCGCCACACGATCAGCAAGCGCGGGGTGATGCCGCCCAGGGTATTGATCAGTTCTTCATAGATGCCCGTGATCAGGGCAAGGGTGCCACCAGAAACGCCGGGCACTACATCGGCAGCGCCCATGGCCATGCCGCGAAAAAAAATACCGGGTCGAATCATGTTTGCGCCTCACGCATCACGCTGCACGCAACAACGTGGATTGGGGTTATTTGTCTCGAACACCAGGAGTCGCGCTGCAGGCGACTGCGCGCGGCAAGCAGGGATTTATTCGTTAGTCCCCGCCTCTGATCGCGCCTTGAAACTCTCAACTTTTACCGCATCACCCCACGCTGGAATGGCACGAAGCGTACCGGGTCCAGCGTCTGGGTATGAAATTGATCACCCTCGCGATCAACCACGGTGAGAATCTGCTGGCGATCTCCGCCAACGGGCATCACCAGGCGACCGCCGTCAGCCAGTTGAGACAACAGATCGTCAGGAATATCCGCACGGGCACACGCGGCGAGAATGCCATCGAACGGCGCCTCAACTTTCCAGCCAAAGCCGCCATCCGCATGCTTGAGCTGCACCTTGGCCAGCCCCAGTTGCAACAGACGTTTACGGGCCTGGTCCTGCAGGGGGCGGATCCGCTCCACCGAATACAGCTCATCACAAAACGGTGCCAGCACCGAGGTTTGATAACCGCAACCGGTGCCGATTTCCAGCACCTTGCGGGGCTTCCCGTTGGCGATCAGCAGCTCAGTCATGCGAGCGACTACCCAGGGCTGGGAAATGGTTTGCCCATGACCAATCGGCAAGGCGGTATCGTCATAGGCCTGATGCGCCAGAGCTTCTTCAATAAACAGGTGTCGTGGTGTATTGCGGATGGCGTCCAGTACGCGCTCATCCTGAATGCCGGCATCACGCAGCCGCTGAACCAACCGATCCCGGGTCCGCGCAGACGTCATACCGATGCCGTTGAGTTGGATATCCATCTGTGTTCGTTTGCCTCAATGCGAGTCAATCAGCCGGTGAACTGATCAGCTCTGCCATTACTGTCGTGGCAAAAGCGCCTGTGGGCAGCGTAAACGCCAGCTCCAGGCAGTCTTCCCCTTCCCGTTCCGGATCTCTATGCCAGACCCATTGCAAGTCCCGTACCGGCAGCCGTGTGGCGCGGCGGGCTTCTTCTACCTTGATCTGGCGCAGCCCCTCAATTACTGGAGCATGGGGCGCCAGTATCTGCTGCTCCAGCGTATTACAGGGGCCAGATGATGCCATGCCGGCCAGGCCCGGCAAAGGGGCGGTGGGGTGCACCTCTCCGCTCGCGACCCGCTCCACTGCGTCGGGTTCATCATCGGCCAGGAATAATCCGCGACTGCCTTCAGGCTGCAAAATATCGCCGGCCAGCACCGTGTTCCAGCAACCTCGACGCACTCGCTCTGCCAATACCTGATTGAACAAATTGCTACGCACGGCGGACAACCACATGCCCCGCAGGGCTTTCTTGCGCGGCGCTTCGCCGCCCAATAACCATTCGGTCCCCCGCACCAGATTGCCAGCCCCTCGGCCAAAACGCTGCTCACCAAAATAATTCGGCACCCCGTGCATCATGATGGTGTGCAACTGGCTTTCCAGCGCGTCACGGTCCCCCTGGAAACCGGTAACACGCAACCGAAAGTCATTGGCGCGGTGGGTGCCACGGTTGAGTTTGCGGCGGTGCCGACCGGCTTGCAGCACCGTCAGCCCTTCGGGCCAGTCGAATTCGGGATCATCCTTGCCCGGCAAATGCAGGCTGAACCATTGCCGGGTCACCGCGTGTTTGTCTTTCAGGCCGCTGTAGCCCACTGACAAGCGGTGAACACGGGCCTGTTTGGCCAGCAGCATGGCCACGTCTTCAGTATTCCAACCGATTTTCTCAATTTCCAGCCAGAGGTGCTCGCCCTGCCCTTCCGGCGTCACGTGCATTTGTTCTGCAACGTGAAAATCGTCGGGTCGGGCCTTCAATAGCCCCTGACACACCGGACCACCGTGGGCGCATGGCAAGCCTTTCTCGGTCATTTCGGCCGGGAAACTCACTGGCTCTCCAGCAGCACCACGGCTTGCACCGCTATGCCTTCCTTGCGACCGGTAAAGCCCAGTTTTTCCGTGGTCGTCGCCTTGACCGACACCTGCCCCGGATCACACTGCAGCAATTCGGCGATGCGCTCACGCATAGCGGCAATGTGCGGCGCCAGCTTGGGCGCCTGGCAGATCACCGTGAGGTCTGCATTACCCAGCCGCCATCCAGCGTCCAGAATGGATGAATAGATGGCGGTCAGCAGCTGACCGGAATCCGCCCCTTGCCATTGCGGGTCGGTATCCGGGAAATAGTGCCCGATATCCCCCAGCGCCAGAGCACCGAGCAAGGCATCGGATAATGCATGCAACGCCACATCGCCATCGGAATGTGCCTTGAGCCCGTGGCTGTGAGGAATGACAACGCCCCCCAGCATGACATGGTCGCCTTCATCGAAAGCATGGACATCAAACCCCTGACCAATACGCACGCTCACCACTGCTCTCCTTCACTGCTGTCATCCCCTTGCTGCCGGCTCAGATAAAACCGGGCCAGCGGCAGGTCGTCGGGTACCGTTATCTTGATATTGTCACTGTGCCCTGCCACCAGACCTGGCTGCCAACCATCACGCTCCATGGCAGAGGCTTCATCGGTAATGTTGGCAAGATCGCCGTTGAGAGCGGCCAACAAAGCTTTCGCCGGAAAAAGCTGAGGGGTCAGGGCCCGCCAGATGCGCGTGCGATCCAGGGTGGCCGCAATATGCTGTTCGCCAGCGGCCTGCTTGATGGTATCCACCACCGGCAAGGCAAGAATGGCACCCTGGGGGCCGGTCTGATCCAGCAGGGTTTGAATATCCGAGAGCCGGATCAGTGGACGCGCCATATCGTGCACCAGCGCCCAGGCGTCGGCACCGCCCTCATCCAGCACCGCCGCAACCCCGTTGCGTACGGAGTCAGCCCGGGTGTCCCCACCGGCTACTGTCTGGACACGAGGGTGGCGGGATACCGCCAGCGTGGGCCACCAGGGATCGTCAGCGGACGCCGCCACCACCACTTTGTGGATCGGGGCGAACGATAACAATCGATTCAGGGTATGTTCGGCCAGGGTTTGACCGGCAAGGGAGAGATATTGTTTGGGAAAACCCGCGCCCATTCTGCTCCCCACTCCAGCAGCAGGAACCACGGCATACAGCGGGCCGGAAATCACAGGGTTCACTCGGTGCCCCGGGGCTGTTCAAGGATCAGGAAAAAGGTTTCTCCGTTACGAACCATGCCCAGGTCCTTGCGCGCGATTTCTTCCACGGCTTCCGTGCCCTGCTTCAGGTCCTTCACATCCGCGGCCATCAGTCGATTACGTTCTGCCAATTTGGCATTGCTTTCCTTCAACACGGCCACGTCCTTTTTCAGCGCGGCCACATGCCGGAGGCTGCCTTCACCAAACCACAAACGGACCTGCAGGCCCAGAAACAGCAACGCCAGCAACGCCAGAGCGATCTGTCGGGCGGGTGACAGCGTCATCCGCTCGGCATTGCCCTTGCTGTTGCCGGCGCTGGGTTTTGCCTTGGGGGCTGGCATCGCTTAGCCGAGCAGCTTGAACTCTTTACGACCGTGGTAAGCCGCACGGCCCAGTTCCTGCTCAATGCGAATCAGACGGTTGTACTTGGCAACACGGTCGGAGCGACACAGGGAGCCGGTTTTGATCTGACCCGCCGCCGTCGCCACCGCCAGATCAGCGATGGTTGTGTCTGCCGTTTCACCACTACGGTGAGAAATAACCGCGGTATAACCGGCATCCTTGGCCATCTTGATAGCGTCCAGGGTCTCGGTGAGAGAACCGATCTGGTTGAACTTGATCAGGATGGAGTTAGCCACCTTCTCGTCAATACCACGCTGGAGAATTTTGGTGTTGGTCACGAACAGGTCATCGCCCACCAGCTGAACTTTCTTGCCCAGTTTTTCGGTGAGGATTTCCCAGCCCTCCCAATCGGATTCATCCATGCCATCTTCGATAGAGATGATTGGGTAACGGTCACACAGCTCAGCCAGGTAATCGGCAAATTCTTCAGAGCTCATGCTGCGGTCTTCGCCAGCCAGCACGTACTTGCCGTCCTTGTAGAATTCGCTGGCGGCGCAATCCAGCGCCAGGGTCACGTCATCGCCCGCCTTGTAACCGGCAATCTCAATGGCTTCCATAATGGCTTCCAGTGCCGCCTCATTGCTGTGCAGGTTCGGCGCAAAGCCGCCCTCATCACCAACGGCGGTGTTCAGGCCACGCTTCTTCAGCACGCCTTTCAGCGCATGGAAAATTTCTGCTCCATAGCGAATCGCTTCCGCCACTGTGGGAGCGCCCACAGGCTGAATCATGAATTCCTGGATATCCACGTTGTTATCAGCGTGCTCACCACCGTTGATGATGTTCATCATCGGCACCGGCAAGGAATACTCGTTGTCATCATCCTGCAGGTCGGAAATATACTCGTACAAAGGCTTGCCCTGATCCGCCGCCGCCGCCTTGGCCGCTGCCAGAGACACAGCCAGGATCGCATTGGCACCCAGGTTCGCCTTGTTTTCGGTGCCATCGGCATCCAGCATGGCTTGGTCCAGCGCTTTCTGGTCACTGGCATCTTTGCCCACCAGCAGCTCACGGATGGCAGAGTTCACATTGCCCACCGCCTTGGTAACACCTTTGCCCAGGTAACGGGACTTGTCTCCGTCACGCAGCTCCAGCGCTTCGCGGGAACCGGTGGAGGCACCACTGGGGGCACAGGCACTGCCACTGGCACCGGATTCGAGAATCACATCGGCTTCGATGGTCGGGTTGCCACGGGAATCCAGAATTTCGCGGGCCTTGATATCAACGATCTTGGACATGTCGATCAATCTCCAAACTCTAATCAGTTATTTTCAAAGGCAGGCAGTGCCTTGACGGTATTATCCAGGGTTTGCATCTGTGCCAGGAATGGCTCCAGACGATCCAGTCTCAGGGCGCAAGGGCCATCGCATTTGGCATTATCCGGGTCCGGGTGGGCTTCCAGGAACAGCCCGGCGATGCCCTGACTGATTCCCGCGCGACCCAATTCTGCCACCTGGGCACGACGGCCGTCGGCGCTGTCAGCCCGGCCACCGGGTTTTTGCAAGGCGTGGGTGACGTCGAAAAACACCGGGTAGTTGAACTGCTTCATGATGCCGAAGCCGAGCATATCCACCACCAGGTTGTTGTAACCAAAGCTGGAACCGCGTTCGCAAAGAATCAGCTGATCGTTACCAGCATCCTCACATTTGTGCAGGATGTGCGACATTTCGTGGGGCGCCAGAAACTGGGGTTTCTTGATATTGATGACGGCCCCGGTTTTTGCCATGGCCACCACCAGATCCGTCTGCCGGGCCAAAAAGGCGGGCAGCTGGATGATATCCGCCACTTCCGCCACTGGAGCCGCCTGGAAGGGCTCGTGCACGTCGGTGATCACCGGGCAGTTGAAGGTCTTCTTCACTTCTTCAAAGATCTTCAGGCCTTCGTCCAGCCCGGGGCCCCGGTAGGAGCTCAATGAAGACCGGTTTGCCTTGTCGAAACTGGCCTTGAATACCCAGGGCATGTTCAGCTTGCTAGTCACTTCCGCATAGGCTTCGGCCACTTGCATGGCCATGTCCCGGGATTCCAGCACATTCATGCCGCCGAACAGCGCCATGGGCTTGTCGTTGGCGAATTCCAGCCCGTTCAGGGTAATGGTCTTCTGGTTACTCACGGATCACGCCTCCTTGTGGGCCTGCTGTTCCGCCAAAGCGGCTTCCACATAGCCTTTGAACAAACCGTGGCCATCACGGGGGGTGGAGGTGAATTCCGGGTGGAACTGGCAGGCCACAAACCACGGATGGTCGCCCACTTCGATCACTTCCACCAACTCACCGTCCACGGAACGGCCAACGATTTTCAAACCTGCTGCTTCCAGCTGCGGCAGGTAGTTGTTATTTACCTCATAGCGATGACGATGGCGTTCCACAATACGTGTGCTGCCATAGCATTGCGCGGAACGGCTGCCTTCTTCAAGCACGCATTCCTGGCCTCCCAGGCGCATGGTCCCCCCCAAATCGGAGTCCGCTGAGCGTTGCTCTTTCTGACCATCTTCGGTGGTCCATTCGGTGATCAGCCCCACCACCGGGTCCGGCGTGTTCGGGTTCAGCTCTGAGGAATGGGCTTGCTCGATGCCTGCCACGTGGCGGGCATATTCGATGACCGCCAGTTGCATACCCAGGCAAATACCCAGATACGGCACCTTGTTCTCGCGGGCATAGCGAATCGCCGCAATCTTGCCTTCCGTGCCCCGGTCACCGAAACCACCGGGCACCAGAATGGCATCCAGACTTTCCAACACACCGGTGCCGTCACGCTCGATATCTTCCGCATCCAGATAGAGGATATTGACCTTGGCGCGGTTGCTGATACCCGCATGGATCAGCGCTTCATTAAGCGATTTGTAGGCATCGACCAGTTCGATGTACTTGCCCACCATACCGATGGTCACTTCGTTTTCCGGGTTCAGCTGCGCCTCTACCACGCGATCCCATTCAGAGAGATCCGGCTCAGGTAGATCCAGACCAAACTTTTCCACCACGATGGCGTCCAGGCCCTGCTCATGCATGCCACGGGGCACCTGGTAAATGGTCTTGCAGTCCGGCGAGGAAATCACCGCCCGGGCTTCCACATTGGTAAACAGGGCAATTTTTTCCCGGGCGCTCTGCGGAATCGGATCATCCGCACGGCACACCAGAATATCCGGCTGCAGGCCGATGGAGCGCAGCTCTTTCACGGAGTGCTGGGTCGGCTTGGTTTTGATTTCCCCGGCGGTGGCGATGTACGGCACCAGCGTCAGGTGCACTAGCAGGGACTGGCTGGAACCCAGCTCCACGCGCATCTGTCGGGCCGCTTCCAGGAAAGGCAGGGATTCGATGTCGCCTGCGGTACCACCAATTTCCACGATGGCCACATCCGCATCGCCCGCCCCTTCGCGGATCTTCAGCTTGATCTCATCGGTAATATGGGGAATCACCTGAACGGTGGCGCCCAGGTATTCGCCGCGGCGCTCTTTATCCAGCACATGCTGATAGACACGGCCGGTGGTAAAGCTGTTGCGGCGGTTCAGGCGGGTGCGAATAAAACGTTCGTAATGACCCAGATCCAGGTCGGTTTCGGCGCCATCGTCGGTCACAAACACCTCACCGTGCTGGTAAGGGCTCATGGTGCCAGGATCCACATTAATGTAGGGATCCATTTTAATCAGGGTGACGTTGAGGCCGCGGGCTTCCAACAGAGTGGCCAGGGACGCGGAGGTAATCCCCTTCCCCAGAGACGACACCACACCGCCGGTGACAAAGATGAAACGAGACATGCACTCACCAGATCGCTAGTGGGTTGATAGCACCATCGTCAGTGTGTACTGGCCCCCATAAAAAAAACACCCTGCACGTTACAGACGGGCAAGGAGCTTTCGTGAATCGGGTTGGCCAGCTTCGCAAGAGACGATTGAACACCTGAAAATTCAGGAGCTTGCGCTACATCAGGACGGGAGAAAATGTTAACAGAAGCCGCCCCGCGCCTCAATCGGAATCGCTCCCGAGAGCGTAAAAAGGTGGTGATACCCCATCGTCTACGCCGAATTGCGCACTGCCTGTTTAAATGGCTGGCCAAGTGACTGTGAGAGCAGCAAGGTTGAGGGACTGATTCATTCTTGCGCCCCACCGGGCGCAGGAGGCAGGAAGCCCGAGGCCAACCTCAGGGCTTCTCACATGCCGCCAGCACATCGGCAAAGGGCGCGTCGATCAGCGATGCAAACGCGGGATGCCGGCCAAGACGGGCACGGCTGGCTCGTGGGCTGCTGATACCACAAAGAAAGCGCGCCAGTTGCCGAGGCGTGGCCAGCGCCCCATGCCCTTCCTGTCTCACTGCCTGAATCACCGCCGTATCAGGTACACGGCGATGGCGTGCCATCATGGGCCAATGCTCGCCCTTACAATGACTGCACTGCCCACAGGGTTCGGGCAAGCGTTCGCCAAAATAGCTCACCAGGGCCTGCTGGTAACAGCCCTTGCCCTCGGCCCAGTCACACACTTGCTGCAACCGCTGGATATCCCGCTGTTCACGCACGCGAAACTGCTCTTCCATTCTGGCGGTCAACGCTTGTGGCTCCTGCGGGCGCTGCAACATCCGGTATCCCTGGCGCACCCCGGCCACACGCAGTTCGATCATTCCCTGTTGCTCCAGATAACCCAGCGCCTTGAGGATGCGAAGCCTGTCAACCTGCAGCTCTGCGGCTGCATCAATGGGTTTCAGGGTCAGCCAGATGCGCCCTTGCTTCCCGGTCGCGAAGACCCGCTGCAGGAAATCCGCCCGGTCGTCATTGAATTGACTGATCACGTCATCCCGGGACGTCCGGAAAGCCAGCTTGTACTCTGTATAAAATGGTGCCGTAGCGCGAACCACCCCTTCCAGCTCCAGATAGGTCAGCAGTGTGTTGATCACCAGAGGACGAACATCGAATTGCCCGGACAATTCATGCACCGACAGGTCGAACTGCTCGGGCTGGCCCACCAGCCAGTCGATCAACCCGGCCAGCGACGCACTGTCCGGGGTATCCCCGTAACTGAAATTCTCCAGTACGGTCAAATCGTCCGAACCGGCCAACAATACACACTCGGAGGGCTCACCATCCCGCCCTGCCCGGCCGATTTCCTGCATGTAGTTTTCCAGGGACTTGGGCAGGTTATAGTGATAAATAGCGCGAATATCGGCCTTATCGATGCCCATGCCAAACGCAATGGTGGCAACGACAATATCCCCCTGCCCGGCCATGAAATTTTCCTGCACCCGGTGGCGCTCCTCATCCTTGAGCCCCGCATGGTATGCCTGTGCCGGCAGCCCCTGCGCCTGCAGGAACCCGGCTACCTGTTCGGCGGTTTTCTGCAAAGTGACATAAACGATGGACGACTCCAGCGGCCGGGACTGCAACGCCGCCAACAATGCCTGATCCCGTTCGGAAACATCGTGGGGCCGGATACTCAGCGCCAGATTGGGGCGGAAAAAGCCGGTCTGAACATGATCCTCCCTGGCAATGGAAAAACTGTCGCAGATCTGCTCTGCCACCTGGGGAGTGGCCGTCGCGGTCAGTGCCAACACCCTACCCACATTGAGATCGCTGGCAAGCTGCGCCAGCTTCAGATAATCCGGGCGGAAATTATGCCCCCATTCAGAAACACAGTGCGCCTCATCCACCGCCATCATGCTGATCGACAGCCGCTTCAAACGCGCCAGAAATCGCTCATTGGCCAGGCGCTCCGGCGCCACGTACAGCAACTTGATGGTGCCGTCATCCAGCCCCCGGTAAATCTCCTGTAATTGCTCCGCGTCCACACTGGAGTCCAGCCGGGCCGCCGCAACACCCAACCGCTGCAGCTGATCTACCTGGTCTTTCATCAATGCGATCAGAGGTGAAACCACCAGGGTCACACCACTGAACATCAGCGCCGGCAATTGGTAACACAGGCTTTTACCGCCGCCAGTGGGAAACACCGCCAGCGCCGAACGCCCGGCCAACAAGGCGTCGATGACCGCCTGCTGCCCGGGGCGAAAGGTCTGAAGCTGAAAGGTCTGCTGCAAGTGTTGCTGAAGGGCCTGCATGGCACTCTCTTTTTCGGCAGTAGGATTGGATACGCAAGGGATTCGGGATCAGTCAGCGCAAGTCTGTCAGAGGCGGAATACTGAAACGAGCAAGCGTTTCGTATTTTACTGTGCGCCAGAACGGACAGCCCCCCGGCGTCTGTAGCGCATGCGGGAGTGCTTGCTAGCGCGGCACTGCGTTTGAAGGCAGCAAATACCAGCGCTCACTGTTGCCACTCTCTTCACCATCGGCCAGACCCACCAGCGGCACACTCACCACCTCACCATCACGGAGCAACAGTGGCCACTGACGCCGCTGCCAGGGCGGCACGCCCGCCGCACGCCAGAGTTCCTTGATCTGTTGATGCAATCCATTGCGGCGCACGACCAGGGAGCCGGACAAGGCCCTGAGCTGCAGATCGCCCGGTGGGCGAAGCACCCAAATATCCCCCTCACCACCTTGCTTTGACCAATGCCAGTGGGGCAAGACCGGCGGCGGCGCCCCTTCAGGCCAGAACTCACCGCCCTGCCAGGGCTGAAAGGCCTCACGTGAAGCCAGATACAATGCCCCACGATACAAGCGTGCCGCGTATCCACCCCACTCAACCCGCGCCTGGCTATCCCCCGCAGCCAGATGCAGCACCCGCAACTGCTCCAGCACCGCAGCACTGGGGGCGGTAGCCCGGTTTTGCTGTAGCCACCAGCGCAATACATTGCGCTGCCGCGCCAGGGACAAATCGGCCAAATCCGTAAGCGGAAAGGACGCTCCGGCCACACCAAGTCTGTCTGCATCCTGTACCGCGATTTCATGGAGCAGCTCACCGGCTTCCGACATATGATCTGCTGCCCGGGCAAGCGTGGCGTCGGCGCCGGGCCAGCGATCACGCAGTGCCGGCAGAATGGTGTGACGCAGGTAATTACGGCGCAAGGACTGATCCTGATTGCTGGGATCTTCGCGCCAGTTAAGCGATAACGACGCCCCCCAATGCTCCAGCGTCTGACGGTCAACGCCCAGCAACGGCCGCCAAAGCGACACATCTTTTTGCTGACTGTGCTCACGCATGGCCGATAGCCCCTGCACACCCGCTCCGCGCAGGAGCCGGAACAGCAAGGTTTCTGCCTGGTCATTGCGATGATGCGCCATCACCAGCGTCGCCCCCTGGGCACGGGCCAATGGCAATAGCACACGATAACGGGCATCACGGGCACCGGCTTCAAGTCCTTCGGCCATGTCGACAGCCACCTTTTCGATGGCGAGCGAGATACCTTGCTGATCCGCCAGCGACTGGCAAAAGCGTGCCCAGTCCTGGCTGTCAGCCTGTAATTGATGGTCAATATGAACAGCGGAGAGGCGCGGGCCCAGGCCCGCTTTTATCAGGAGGTGAAGCAACAGAGCGGAGTCCAGCCCGCCACTGAGGGCCAGCAGAAGAGATCCTTCAGGGGCCTGTTCAGCCAGCGACCGGCTGAACGCGGCGGCATCGGACATGGTTATTCGTCAGCGGGATCGCTGGCCACGTTACCGTAGCTCATCAGGCGCTCGTAACGGCGGTCGATCAGCGTATCCATTTCCATGGCGCGTAGCGATTCCAGCTGGGTTTCCAGCGCCTTGCGAACGGCATCAGCGGCCTGGTCGTGATCGCGGTGAGCCCCGCCCAGCGGCTCCTTGATAACCTGATCCACAATGCCCAGCTCGTGCAACCGGCCGGCGGTGAGGCCCATTGCCTCTGCCGCTTCCGGCGCCTTGTCGGCACTACGCCAGAGAATCGACGCGCAGCCTTCCGGAGAAATCACTGAATAAGTAGAGAATTCCAGCATCTGCAAATGGTCACAGACACCAATGGCCAAGGCGCCACCGGACCCACCCTCACCAATCACCGTGGCGATAATCGGCGTTTTCAGCTGGGACATAACGCGCAAATTACGGGCAATAGCTTCCGACTGACCACGCTCTTCCGCATCAATACCCGGGAAAGCGCCGGGCGTATCAATAAAGGTGAGTACCGGCAGCTTGAAACGTTCAGCCATTTCCATCAGACGCAGCGCTTTGCGGTAGCCTTCCGGTTTCGGCATGCCGAAATTGCGGCGCACCTTCTCTTTCACTTCGCGGCCTTTCTGATGGCCAATCACCATCACCGGCTGACCTGACAGGCGCGTCATGCCCCCAATGATGGCCGGATCATCGGCAAAAGCACGGTCGCCGTGCAGCTCGTCAAAATCGGTAAAAATCCGTTTGATGTAATCCAGCATGTAAGGGCGCTTGGGATGCCGGGACAGCTGGGAAATTTGCCAGGAGCTAAGGCCGCGAAAGATGCTTTCGGTGAGCGTAATACTTTTTTCCTGCAGCTTGGCCACTTCCTCGGAAATGTTCACCTCGCTGCCACTGCCCACCAAACGCAATTCCTCGATTTTCGCTTCCAGGTCGGCAATCGGTTGTTCAAATTCGAGGAAATTGGGATTCATATTCTGAGCCTGTTCAAGGTGTTATCAGCATGCGCCCGGACCAGAATGGCCGTTCCCTGGCGCCAATAAGGCAGAAACGCTACGCCGGCGAACCCCGAACGCAACCTGCCCATAAAAGAATGCAACAAGTGTAGCCGCAACCCAATGACAACGTCGAGACATGGCCAACATGGCTAGGTTGCAAACTGTTTCAGCAAGAGACGCGGCACGCCCCACGCTTCACGCAACAACGCGGGAGAGCATCGAACATAAAGAACGGCCCTGCGTCGCGCCCAAGCGCCTGAATCGCGGACTCCGACACCTCGGCTACAGCGCAGCTTTCTCGTGTTGAAGCGTGGTGCGTGGTGCGTGGTGCGTCTAATGTTAATACTCCATCCGCACTGCGTCTTCACCAAAGCGCACGCGCAGCTCTTCCACCAGTGACTCATGGGGGCTGATTTTCCATTCGTCGCCCAGCCAGAAACTGGCAGCGGCAATGTTGTGGTCCAGATCCAGCAGCACCGGGGTATTCCCGCCCTGGTACGGCGACAGCATCTGCTGGAGCTGTCGGGGCAAATCGTCCGCCACCGGCACCGCCACACGCAAACGGCGGGCAAAGGTTTCCCGGGCCTGGCGCATATCCATGATTTCGTCGGCGACCAGATTAAAACCGCCTGTGTATTCGTCGTTGCGGACCCCGCCCTTGAAGATCAGCAGGGTATCTTTCTGCACCAGCTCGCCGTATTCGGCAAAGGTCTTGCCGAAGACAGACACTTCTACCCGCCCGGTTTTATCATCCAGGGTGATAAACGCCATCCGATCGCCACTGCGTTTGCTGCGGGTAATACGCAGCGCCACCACCAGCCCGGCGATGGTGGCGGCCTCCCCTTTGCCGGTGGGCTGCAGGGAATTGATTCGGGCGGTCACGAATTGCCGCACTTCTTTTTCATACTGGTCGATGGGGTGGCCGGTCAAAAACAGGCCCAGGGTGTCACGCTCGCCATTAAGACGGGTTTCATCGTTCCAGGCGCGGGCCGGTTTCCATTCCACCGCCGTGGCCGGACTGTCATCCACGGCCCCGAACATATCCATGATGCCAGCCGCTTCGTTGCGGGCGTCCTGATCTGCAGCAGCGATGGCGTCCGGCAAGGTGGCCAGCAACTGCGCGCGGTCGTGGAAACTGCTTTTCGGTCCCAGCTTGTCCAGTACCCCGGCGCGCACCATGGCTTCCAGGGAACGACGGTTGATCTTTTTCAGGTCGATGCGGCGACAGAAATCAAACAGGTCCTTGAACTCACCGCCATCCGCCCGCGCCGATACGATGGCATCAATGGGGCCTTCGCCCAGCCCCTTGATCGCGCCCAGGCCATAGACGATGTCGCCCTCCGGGTTCACGGTGAAGCGGTAGCCACAGGAGTTCACATCCGGCGGCAGCACCTGCAACCCCATGGTTTTGCATTCATCAATGAAGGTCACCACCTTGTCGGTGTTCTGCATATCTGCAGAGATGGTGGCGGCCATGAACTCTGCCGGGTAGTGAACCTTGAGCCAAGCGGTCTGGTAGGCAACCAGCGCATAGGCGGCGGAGTGGGATTTGTTGAACCCGTAGCCCGCGAATTTTTCCACCAGGTCAAAAATTTTCATGGCCAGGTCCGGGTCCACACCCTTCCCTTTTGCGCCTTCTTCGAAGATCGCCCGCTGCTTGGCCATTTCTTCAGGCTTTTTCTTGCCCATGGCCCGGCGCAGCATGTCAGCGCCGCCCAGCGTGTAACCGGCCAGCTCCTGGGCAATCTGCATCACCTGCTCCTGATACAGGATAACCCCGTACGAAGGCTTCAGGATCGGCTCCAACCACTCATGCTGATATTGCGGATCCGGGTAGGCCAGCGGTTCGCGACCGTGCTTACGGTTCACGAAGTTGTCCACCATGCCGGACTCCAGCGGGCCCGGACGGTACAGCGCCACCAAAGCGATGATGTCTTCGAATACGTCAGGCTGCAGCTTTTTGATCAGCTCCTTCATGCCCTGACTTTCCAGCTGGAACACCGCCGTGGTATCGCCCCGCTTGAGCAGGTCGAAACTGGGGCCGTCATCCAGGGGGATGTGATCAATCACCAGATCATCCAGCCCTTCGCGGCCGCGCTTCACGTTGGCGGCTTTGACGGCCCAGTCGATGATGGTCAAGGTTTTCAGACCGAGGAAGTCAAACTTCACCAGGCCAGCGGACTCCACATCGTCCTTGTCGTACTGGGTGACCAGGTTGGTGCCGTCTTCTTCACAGTAAAGCGGCGCGAAGTCCGTCAGCTTGCCCGGGGCGATCACCACGCCCCCGGCGTGCTTGCCCACGTTGCGGGTCAGACCTTCCAGCTTGAAGGCCATCTCCATGATTTCGTTGGCGGCATCCTTGTCGGAATTTTCGTCGCTTTCCAGAAATTCCCGCAGGGTTTCTTCCTGCTCCAGCGCCTTGGTCAGCGTCATACCCGGAATGCCGGGGATCATCTTGGACAGGCGATCGGCCAGCCCGTAGGGCTTGCCCTGCACCCGTGCCACGTCACGCACCACCGCCTTGGCGGCCATGGTACCGAAGGTGATGATCTGGCTCACCGCGTCACGGCCGTACTTGTCCGCCACGTAGTTGATCACGCGGTCGCGCTTTTCCATGCAGAAGTCGACGTCAAAGTCAGGCATGGAGACCCGTTCCGGGTTCAGGAAACGTTCGAACAGCAAGTCGTAACCGATGGGGTCCAGGTCAGTAATCTTCATGGCATAGGCCACCAAGGAGCCCGCACCAGACCCCCGGCCCGGGCCCACCGGCACTTCGTTGTCCTTGCCCCACTGAATAAAGTCGGCAACGATCAGAAAGTAACCGGGGAACCCCATCTGGTTGATGATATCCAGCTCGAACCGCAGCCGGTCATCGTAGTCTTTACGTTTTATCGCGTATTCAGGATCATTTTCATCCAGCAAAACCTTGAGACGCTCTTCCAGCCCGTCACGGGAGACTTTTTCAAAATACTGCTCGATGGTCATGCCGTCCGGAATCGGGAAATCCGGCAGGAAGTTTTCCCCCAGACGAATGTCCAACGTGCAGCGGCGGGCGATCTCCACCGTGTTTTCAAGCGCTTCGGGCAGGTCAGCAAACAGCTCCGCCATTTCGTCGGCGGATTTCAGATACTGCTCTTCGGAGTATTTTTTCGGACGGCGCGGGTCATCCAGGGTGTTGCCATCGTGGATACACACCCGCGACTCATGGGCCTCAAAGTCTTCCCGGCGCAGAAAACGCACATCGTTGGTTGCCACAACCGGCAGCCCCAACTGCACCGCCAAGGCAACGCTGGCATGCAGGCAATCTTCATCGCCCGGGCGTGAAGTACGCTGTACCTCGAGATAAAAACGGTCGCCATACACCGAGGCAAGCCAGCTCGCATATTGCTGGGCCAGCTCGTGCTTGTCGGCCAGCAACAGTTGCCCCACTTCGCCCTGGGAAGCCGCAGAAAGCACAATCAGGCCTTCGTTCAGCTCAGCGACCCATTCCGGTTTCACCAGCGCCCGGCCCCGATCCTGGTTGGTCTGCCAGGCGCGGCTAATCAGCAACGTCAGGTTCTGATATCCGGCTTCGTTGAGCACCAGAAACGACAGACAGGCAGGTTCGTCAATGTGTGTGCCCTGCACCCAGAGGTCGGCGCCCATCAGCGGCTTGATCCCCGCATTCATGGCGTTCTGGTAAAACTTGATCAGCGCAAACAGGTTTGAATCGTCGGTAACGGCCACCGCCGGAATTTTCTGGTTTACACAGGTCTTGGTCAGTTCCTTGACCCGTACCACGCCATCGACCAGCGAATAGTCGGTATGCAAGCGCAGGTGGACAAATTTGGGGTCACTCAAAACAGGTTCCCTTGGGCAATTGCTGCGGCGACCGGACCAAAGGAGCGTCGATGCTCGGCCAGGGCGCCATGTTGTTCCAGAGCCGCCATATGCACCGCTGTCGGGTAGCCTTTATGGCGGTCGAAGCCGTACTGGGGGTAGCGCGCATGAAGGTCATGCATTTCCCGATCCCGGGCCACTTTGGCAAGGATCGATGCAGCAGAGATGGCGGGAACCCGACCATCCCCTTTTACCACCGCCTGTGACGGGCACGGCAAGTCCGGCACCCGGTTGCCATCGATCAGCACGGCCTGAGCTGCCATCGGTAAGCCGGCCACGGCCCGCTGCATCGCCAGCATTGTCGCATGCAGGATATTCAGCTCGTCAATCTCCGCGGGCTCGGCGCGCCCCAAGGCCCAGCCCAGAGCATGAGACTTGATCTCAGCTTCCAGCGCCAACCTTTTCTTTTCACTGATTTTCTTGGAATCAGCCAAGCCGACAATGGGGTGTTGAGGGTCGAGAACAACAGCGGCTGTCACCACCGCGCCCACCAACGGCCCGCGGCCCACTTCATCCACGCCCGCCACCAGCATGCCGGGCTGCCAGGTAAACGCGGAAGGGATAAAAGGGTCCGCCAGAGCATATTCCGAAAACGGATCGCACGATTGCGATGGTGCCATCAGGCCTCCAGCAGTTGGGCTACGGCGGCGGCCGCTTTCTCGCTGGCGCCACCACGAAGCTGTTGATGGACATCCTGAAACCGGGCTTTCAGGGCCAGGGCTTGTTCCGGCTGATCGAACCAGCGGCGCACGGCGTTAACAATAGCGTCCGTGGTCAATGCCTCCTGAATCAGTTCAGGCACCATTTCCTGCCGGCACAGCAGATTCGGCAGTGATACAAATTCGCTCTTTATTAAACGGCTGACGATGGCGTAAGTCACGGCTCCGACCCGGTAGCCAACCACCATGGGTTTGGTCAGTAGCAAACCTTCCAGCGTGGCCGTACCCGATGCCATAAGCACCACATCGGCCGCCGCCATCACGGTCCGGCTCTGGCCATCGACCAGAGACACAGGCAACCCCGGTTGCGTATCCAGTAATGTCTGTATTTGCTCACGGCGTGCAGCGTTGGCGGCGGGAATCACAAACTGCAACGCAGGGTCTTGCTGGTTCAACACCACCATTGCGTCCAGAAAGGCCGGCATCAATTGACCCACTTCCCCACCACGACTTCCCGGCAGGACGGCCAGAATGCGGGCATCTTGATTCAACGATAAGTCCGCGCGCGCGCCTGCCACATCCGTATCCAGGGGGATACGGTCGGCGAGTGGGTGTCCTACAAAAGCCACCGGCACCTGATGCTGCTCGTAGAAGCGGGCTTCGAACGGCAACAGTGTCAGCATCAGATCGATACTTTTCTTGATGCCCTTGATTCGCCCCTGACGCCAGGCCCATACCGACGGGCTCACGTAATGAACGGTTTTCAGACCACGATCGTGGAGCCGGCGCGCAATGGGCAAGGTGAAATCAGGGGAATCAATACCAATGACCACATCCGGTTTCTGTTCCAGCAGAAACCGGACCAGCGATTTACGCAGACGCAGTAATTCGGGCAGATGGGAAAGCACTTCGGTGATTCCCATCACCGACAGTTTTTCCATGGGGAACAAGCTGCTGAGCCCCGCCTGGGCCATCTCCTCGCCACCGACACCGATAAAGCGCGCACCGGGATAACGGGCAGCAAGGGCCTGCATCAGGCCCGCCCCGAGGATATCCCCGGACGCCTCACCGGCGATCAACGCGACAAGCGGAGCATCCTTGCGCTTTGTCATATCAGCGGGTGATACCGCGCTCGGACGCTTTCAGAGAATCGATAAAAATTTGCAGCGCATCTGACGGCGCCATGGCTTCCAGTTCGGCCAGTGCCTGTTCCAGCGTGAGCCCTTGGCGATAGACCACCTTATAGGCCTGACGCAGGCTGCTGACCACATCCTTGGACCAGCCACGACGGAGCATGCCTTCAAAGTTCATGCTGCGCGCGCTGGCCGGATTACCGGAGACCATCACATAAGCCGGAATATCTTTCAGTACCAGCGAACAACCGGAAGTCATGGCATAGGAGCCGATCTTGCAGAACTGGTGCACACCGGTCATGCCGCCGAGAATCACGCCATTGCCCACATGCGCATGGCCCGCCACCGAGGCATTGTTGGCAAAAATACAGTCATCGCCAATCATGCAATCGTGCGCCACATGCACATAGGCCATTAGCAAGTTACGACTACCGATTTTAGTCAGGGAATTATCCTGAATGGTACCGCGATGAATGGTGACCGATTCACGGATAACATTGTCGTCGCCAATTTCCAGACGAGTCGGTTCCCCGTTGTACTTCTTGTCCTGGCAATCCTCGCCGACGGACGCGAACTGGAAAATGTGGTTATTGCGACCAATGGTTGTCGGCCCCTTGATGACCACATGGGAAGCCACCACGGTACCTGCACCGATTTTCACGTCGGGGCCAATAATGGAATACGGGCCCACCTGCACATCCTCTGCAAGCTCCGCAGCCGGATCAATAAGGGCGGTCGGATGAATCATGGACTAGTCACTTTTATTTTGATGGTGAAGGCAGGGAGTATACGCCAGCTGGTCACTGGCGTACGGGCGGGATCAGACTTTTTGCTCAGCTACGAGCATTTCTGCGCTCGCAACGGTTTTCCCGTCTACCTGCGCCTCACAGGTGAATTTCAGAATATTGCGCTTTACCACCACATACTCTGCAAACAGATGCAGAGTATCCCCCGGGATCACCCGACGTTTGAAACGCGCCTTGTCAGTCCCCACCAGCAGGTAAATATAGCCGTCAGAGGGCTTCTTTTTTTCCGTTACAAATCCCAGAATACCCGCCGCCTGCGCCATCGCTTCGATGATCAACACGCCGGGCATGATGGGTTCTTCAGGAAAATGGCCGTTGAAGAACGGCTCATTGATCGTCACGTTTTTCAACGCTTCAATCCGTTTTCCGGGTTCCAGATTCAACACCCGGTCAATCAACAAAAAAGGGTAACGATGGGGCAGGTATTCCCTGACCTCTTGGATATCCATCATCATGTGTTCCACACAGGCAAGTACCGCAAAACGCGGAAATTAGTCGCTTAAACGCTCAAGCTTGCGCACACGGCGGGCCAGATCATCCAGATTCCGAAAACGCGCCACGTTCCGACGATAGCGGGATTGGCTGTCCACAGGCAACGCAGAGCCATAGGTCCCCGGTTCCTTGATTGAGCTGGAGACCAGTGACATGGCCAGGATTTGCACCTTGTCACACACCTCGATGTGACCAGCAATACCGGCGGCTCCACCGATCAGGCAGAACGAACCGATTTTTGCTGAACCCGCGATGCCAGCTTTCCCGGCGATAGCAGTATGATCACCAATGACAACGTTGTGAGCGACCTGGATCTGATTATCCAGAATCACGCCATTGCCAATAATGGTATCGTCGATTGCACCACGGTCCACTGTGGTGCCAGCGCCGATTTCTACATCGGCACCGATGGTGACACCGCCGACCTGGTGAAGCTTGGTCCAGCCCGCGCCATTAAAGGCGAATCCGAAACCATCACCACCGATCACGCAATTGGCGTGTATGATAGTGCGCGGACCCAGTGTGACACCATGGTAAATTGTAACATTTGGCCAAATTCGGCACTGGTCACCGATATGGGAGCCTGCGCCAACTACGCTATTGGCCATGATGACAGCCCCCTCTCCCACCGTCACATTCGCTTCCACCACCGCATTTGGACCAATGGAAGCTGAATCGGCAATCCGGGCTGTCGCATCAATCACCGCAGCAGGATGCACACCCACTTGCGGTTGCGGCGCCACCTCAAAAAAGGCACTGGCCTTGGCAAAGGCAAGGTACGGGTCTTTAACGATCAGGGCCGCCACCGGGCAATATGCCCGCTGGGACTCAGGAATCAGCACCGCCCCCGCACCGGTCTGTTCCAGAAACGACCGATAGCGAGGATTGGCGAGAAAGGTAAGCTGGCTGGATGAGGCGGACTGGATCGTACCCAGACCGTCCACCACGTGGCTGGCCTCTCCGACCAGCTCCGCACCCAGCTTTTCTGCAAGCGCTCCGAGAGTCAGCATTATTTCATGCTGTTCAGTTGTTTGCCCACAGCCTCGGTAATGTCCAGGTCAGGCTTGGTGTACATCACTGCTTGGGCATTGAGCACCACATCCAGCTTTTCACGCTTGGCCACAGCTTCCATGGCAGTTTTCAGCTTCGGCTGCATTTCTTCCAGAATTTCACGCTGCGCTTCGTTGGCGCGCTTTTGCAGCTTGCGCTGCAAGCTCTGGATTTCGATCATTTTCTGCTGACCTTGGGTTTTCAGCGTGTCCTGCTGATCGGCAGACATGGTCATGGCTTCTTTCTGCAGTTTTTGCTGCAGCTTCTGCACATCATTTTGCAAGGCGTTGAGCTTTTGCTCGTCGGCAGACAGCTCATTTTCCAGTGATGACATTTTTGCCTTCACGTTATCCGACGATTGCAGTGCCGCAATCGGATCGAGAACCCCAATGTTGCCATCGGCCATCGCCAGAGCCGGAAGAAGAAGTGTCAGTGCTACCAGTGTTTTTTTCATCATTATTAAACTCCTAAAAAGTCTGTCCCAGAGAAAATTGGAATACTTCCGTGTCATCGCCAGGCTGGTCGTTCAGCGCCTTGGCGAGGTTGAAGCTAAGCGGCCCGATAGCCGTCAGCCAGGTCAGCCCGATACCGGCAGAGGTACGAATATCCTGCGGCTCGAAGTCCGCAAAAATGTCATCTCGCTCGGTTTCAAACACGTTCCCCGCATCCACGAACAGGAAGGTTCTCACGCTTCGTGACTCCGGCGCAAAGGGCGTCGGGAAAATCAGTTCCATGCTCGCTTCTGTCAGGAAGTTACCACCGATGGGATCCGGGCTTGGATCCGTGGTGCCATTGAGGAAATAGCTCAGGCCTTCAGAGCGTGGCCCCAGAGAACGGGACTCGTAGCCACGTACAGAGCCGATACCGCCTGAATAATAGTTTTCGAAAAACGGCAGCACCGTGTCGTCACCATAGCCATCACCGTAGGCCACATCAGCACGGGTGCGCAGCGTCCAGCGTTGGGTAATGGGGAAGTACTTCTGCCCGGTCCAGTTCAATTTGTAGAAACCGTAATCGGACCCCGGCACTGCCACTTCAAATCCAAGGGTGCTCGACCAGCCGCGATCAGGCAGGATGCCCCGGTTCAGGGTGCTGGTTTGCAGCGAAGCATTGGCCTTGTATTCATTGAACTTGGTGCCCTCTTCAATCAGGAAGTTGGCAATATCCACGGCCACGAAATCACCAGTGGTAATGTCGGTTTTTTCGTAGGTGGCACCGAAGCTCAGGCGGGAATATTCCGAGATGGGATAACCAAAGGTCACCGAGCCACCCAAGCGATCCGCCGCATAGGAGGCCACCGTGGTTTCATCGAAATCAATTTCAGAATAAAACAGGCTGAAGCCCCGGCTTACGCCGTCCAGGGTGTAATACGGGTTGTAATGGGAGAAGCTGTAAGAGTCACGAATGTCGGAACGGCTCAGCGCAAAGGAAACCCGGTTACCACTACCGCGCCAGTTATTCTGGGTCACGTTGGCACCGAAGATGAAACCAGAGGCATCGGAGAAACCCACATTGGCACCGATGGAGCCGGAAGGCTGTTCTTCCACCTTGTAGTTCACATCTACCAGATCATCCGCATTGGGCACGCGCGGCGTGTCCGCTTCTACCACACTGAAGTAACCCAGGCGCTGCAAGCGCTGGCGGGACAAGTCTACCAGCGAGGTATTGGCCGGCGCCTGCTCGAACTGACGCAATTCACGGCGTAGTACTTCGTCGTCGGTCTTGGCATTACCGCTGAAGTTAATCCGGCGGACATAGACCTTGCGGCCCGGGTCCACGTAGAAAGTCACATCGACGGTGTTGTCTTCATCATTGGCATTATGCTCACGGCCATTCACTTCCGCGAAAGTGTAACCTTCATTGCCGAGACGACGTTTGATCAGATCGTTCGTATAGGTCACCAGTTGCTGGCTGAACACCTGGCCTTTTTTCACGATGAGCAATGGCCGCAATTGATCTTCTTCCACAACCAAATCGCCAGCCAGATTCACCTCATTCACGGTGTACTGCTCGCCTTCGGCCACGTTCACGGTAATAAACACGCTTCGGCGATCCGGCGTCACTGACACCTGGGTCGATTCGATGGAGAAGTTGATATAACCGCGGTCCAGATAATAGGAGCGCAACCGTTCCAGGTCACCGCCCAGTTTTTCCCGGGAGTATTTGTCATCACCCTTGATGAACGACCAGAAACCGGAAGAATGCAGCTCGAAATCTTCCAGCAAGGCTTCATCGTCAAACAACTGGTTGCCAACAATGTTGATATTACGAATTCTGGCGGCTTTGCCTTCATAGATTTCGATTTTCAGGGCCACCCGGTTACGCGGCAGCGCCACCGATTCGGTCTTGATGTCTGCCCCGTATCGGCCCTGGCTGACGTACTGACGCTCCAGCTCGCCAGCAATCGCCTGCAAGGTGGAGCGCTGGAAGACTTCGCCTTCAGCCAACCCTGCTTCGGTCAGACCTTTGCGCAGATTTTCTTCATCGATGGATTTGTTGCCGGACAAGTCGATGCGCGCGATGCTTGGTCGCTCGGCAACGATCACCACCAGGTCATCACCATCACGGCCCAGCTGAACATCCTCGAAATTGCCGGTGGCAAACAGGCGCTGCACCGCATCGACCACTTGATCACGGTTAACCGTGTCACCAGCCTGAATCGGCAGGGAGGCATAGACCCGTTCCACTGGCAGACGCTGAAGCCCTTCCACGCGAATATCGTGGACCTTGAACGGTAGCTGTGTGTCCGCATTTAGCAGCGGCGCTGCCAACAGGCAAAAAACCGCTAGCAGGCCCTTCAGGGGGCTGCTCAGAATGTCCCCAAATCTCATGAAAACTGCTTCACCAAGTCGTTGTAAATGGCCAATAACATGAAGCTGACCACGAGCGTCAGCCCAACACCTTGTGCGGCCATCAAGAACCGCTCAGGTAAACTGCGACCGCGAATCATTTCAATGATTCCAAAGAAAATCCAGCCGCCGTCAAGCATTGGTACGGGAAGAAGGTTAATCACCCCCAGCGTGATGCTGAGGTAAGCAAGCAATGCCAGGAAGCTGGCAATGCCAATGGACGCACTTTCACCGGCCACCTGGGCAATGGTGATAGGGCCGCCCAGGTTATCGAGAGAGAGCTTGCCGGTCACCAGTTTCACCAGGCTCGCGCCCACCACGTTCACCTGCTCGGCAAAGCGGCTGCCCGCCGCACCGACAGCGCCCAGCACACCAAATTCCTGCTGGTAAACGCCTCCCAGTCCCACGCCGATACGGCCAAAGGACTCACCGTTTTCTGTCACTGTGGCAGGCTCCACCTGGAGCGTCTCGATGCGCGTTCCGCGGAGTACGCCGACAGTCAGGGCCTCACCCGGTGCTGCCATGATACTTTCCTGCCACTGGGACCAACTGAATACCGGCTCAGCGTTCAGGGTAAGCACCTGATCACCGCCGGACAGGCCCGCCTGCTCTGCCGGGCTGTCCACCTGGACCTCACCGATAACCACGGCCTGATTGAGCCCCAGAGCTTCCAGGGGCGGCTTGTCCAGATCTGCGGACCAGGGCGAGGTATCCAGCTCACGAACCGTAGTGCCGCCACCTGCCTGCTCTACGGTGATCGCCAGGGTATCCGGCTCGCCTAGATGCAGGATCAATTCGTTATAGAAGGCGCGCCAGCCTTTGAGCTCGGTGTTGCCCACCGCAACGATGCGGTCCCCAGGCACAAAACCTGCCTGCTCGGCGACCGAATCCGGCGTCACCGGGCCCACCACTGCCTCCAGGCCGCGTTGGCCATAGCCAAACATCAATACCCAGTAAATCAACATGGCGAGGATAAAGTTGAATACCGGGCCCGCCGCATAGGTAATCACACGCTGCCAGGCCGGTTTGGCGGAAAATTCGCCCGGCGCCCCTTCCGCCGTCTCATCTTCACGTACATCCAGCGGTTTCACGTAGCCACCCAGAGGAATCGCGCTGATCACCCACTCAGTGCCTTTCTTGTCAGTAAAACGCAAGATTTTCGGGCCAAAGCCCACAGAAAAGGTCAGAACACGGACGCCAAAGGCGCGCATGGCAAGAAAGTGGCCCCACTCGTGGAAGGCCACAATAATCACGATGGTGACAACGAATGCCAGCAGCGTCAGCATCCACGCTCCTTAATCCAGCGGCAGGCCACCTGCCGCGCCTGGCGATCAATTTCCATGACCGCATCCACATCCCGACAAGCTGGCGCATCCTGCTGTTCCAGGGTCCGCGCCACCACATCCGCAATGCCCATAAAATCGAGCTGACCGGCCAGGAAAGCCGCCACAGCCTCTTCATTGGCGGCATTGAGCACCGCCGTTGCGGTTCCCCCAGCGGCCATGGCATCACGGGCCAGGCCAAGACAGGGAAACCGTTTCAGATCAGGCAATTCAAAATCCAGCCCGGCCAGCGCCGCAAAGTCCAACCGCTTGGCCCCGGATTCCACGCGCTCGGGCCATGACAGGCCACAAGCAATGGGCGTGCGCATATCCGGCGTCCCCATCTGCGCCAGTACCGAACCATCCCGATAAGCGACCATGGAGTGAATCACACTCTGGGGGTGCACCACCACATCTACCATGGCGGGCGGCACATCGAACAACCAGCAAGCCTCGATAAACTCCAACCCTTTGTTCATCAGGGTGGCGGAGTCCACAGAAATCTTCGGCCCCATATCCCAGTTGGGATGTTTAATGGCCTGTTCCGGGGTGACCGCTTGTAACTGTTTTGCGCTGAACTCCCGGAAAGGGCCACCCGATGCGGTCAGCAACAGACGCTCTACCCCTGCATTCACCCCTTCTGCAGGCAAACACTGAAAAATGGCGTTGTGCTCGGAATCCAGCGGCAGCAGCGTGGCCCCGTGACGCTTTACCGCATCCATAAACAAGGAACCGGTTACCACCAGTGCTTCCTTGTTGGCCAGCAGAACGCGCTTGCCCGCCTCCACCGCTGCCAGAGTCGGCCGCACGCCGGCAGCGCCGACAATGCCCGCCACTACCGTATCGGCATCCGGGTGGGCAGCCAGTTCACAAAGGGATTCAGGGCCAGCCAGAACCTCTACCTGTGACCCGACCTTACCAAGATGGTTCCGGAGCGCCGTGGCGGCGGCAGGGTCCGCCATGGCGGCATAACGCGGATGTACCGTTTCGCAGAGTCGAGCCATGGCCTGCCACTGGGTACCAGCGGTAACCGCAAACACCTCGTAGCGCTCCGGATGACGCACCACCACATCCAGGGTTTGCTGACCGATGCTGCCCGTGGCACCCAGCAGCGTCAGGCGCTGCCTGCCAGTACGAGCAGCACGCAGAGAATCACTTGCAGAGGGTGTCACAAACTGCCTCCCGGCAGGGCAAACCAGTTGAACCCGGCCAGAGCGATGGGCATGGCAGCAGTCACACTGTCGATGCGGTCGAGCATGCCGCCGTGACCAGGCAGGATGGTGCCACTGTCCTTGAAGCCGCGCTCACGCTTCACCATGCTTTCAAACAGGTCGCCCAGGGCGGACGCCAGCACAGTGAACAAGGCCACCAGCATCAGCGGCCACAACTGGGCGTCCAGCAGGCCGGCAGCGTACACGCCTGCCACCACCGCCAACGCCAGAGCCACACCGCCCAACAGCCCTTCGATAGTCTTGCCCGGGCTCACCAGCGGTGCCAGCTTGTGCTTTCCAAAAGTACGGCCGGCAAAATACGCACCGGTATCCGCCGCCCACACCCACAAAAGAATGAACATCAACGCCCAGGGGCCTGCCAGGCCCAAGGCACCATTGCTTTGTAACTGCACAATGGCCGCCCAGGACGGTACCAGCAGCAGCAGGCCCACCAACGCCATCAATGCCGGGCGGTACCAGATGCGGGCATTGCCCGGGTATCCCACCACCAACACCAGCGCCAGCAACCACCACACGGGAATCGCATTAAGCAACCAGGCGGGATGAAAATACTCCGCTGCGGCCATCGCCACAGCTAACGCCGCCACCCAGGCCAGGCGCACAGTCAGGCTCACCTTTCCCATCATCGCCGCCCATTCCCAGCCCGCCAGGATAAAGAACACCCCGGCCACAAGAGCAAACGGCAGGCGATCCAGCCCGAAAACGGCGCCCAGCACGATTGGCAGCAGCACCAGCGCGGTAATCACGCGCAGCTTTAACATTATTGTTCTCCACTCAAGCTGGCGACCTCATCACCGGAACGACCAAAGCGTCGCTGGCGGCCAGCAAAATCCTGTAACGCTGCATCAAAGGCATCAGCGTCAAAATCTGGCCACAACAACGGTGAGAAATACAGTTCACTGTAAGCCAGCTGCCACAATAAAAAATTGCTTATTCTTTGATCGCCACCGGTACGGATCAACAAATCCGGCGGCGGCAAATCCGCCATGGACAGATGCGGCGCCATGGACTCAGCATTGACCTGCTCCGGCTGCATGTCACCGGCGGCCACTTTTTCCGCCATTATTTGGGCGGCGTGGGCAATATCCCACTGCCCGCCATAATTCACCGCGATCACCACAGTCATGCGGTTATTGACGCCGGTTAACGACTCCGCCTCGGCCATACCGTCCTGCAAGTCCGCAGCGAACGCTGAGCGGTCACCAATAAAACGGATGCGTACACCGTGACCGTGCAGTTCTTCAACCCGGCCACCCAGTGCCTTCAGGAACAAGGCCATCAGGTGGTCCACCTCCGCCTGGGGACGACGCCAGTTTTCCGAACTAAACGCAAACAGCGTCAGGGCCTCCAGGCCCCGGTGAGCGGCCTGGCGAATGATCGCCTGCACCGTCGCTTCACCAGCGCGATGCCCTTCCTCACCAGGCAGACCCTGTTTACGAGCCCAACGATTGTTGCCGTCCATGATAATCGCCACATGACGAGGCACGGAGCCCTGATGGGAGTCGAGATCGGGAGCGCTGGAATGCGGTTGATTGTCGGCCATACTGCATCCGCCAATAATAAAAACGGGCTGACGCGCAGCCCGAAATGTCAGTCAGATCACCGTTTCGCAAGCAGCGATTAAACGGTCATCAATTCCTCTTCTTTCTCTTTCAGAACACTCTCCACTTCCGCCACCATCTTGTCGGTAAGCTGCTGGATCTGTTCTTCGCCGCGGCGCTGCTCGTCTTCGGAAATTTCTTTTTCCTTCAGCAGTTCTTTCAAGTCACCATTGGCATCACGACGCACATTGCGTACAGACACGCGGGCTTTTTCCGCCTCTGCCCTCACGACCTTGACCAGATCCCGACGGGTTTCCTCGGTCAATGGAGGCAGCGGCAAACGAATCAGGGTGCCGGATGTGGACGGGTTAAGGCCCAGATCAGACATCATGATTGCGCGTTCAATCTGCGGAATCAGCGATTTGTCGAACGGCGAAATCGTCAGCGTTCTGCCCTCTTCCACCGAGATATTGCCCATCTGGTTGAGCGGCGTTTCTGCGCCGTAATACTCGATAGTAATATTGTCCAGCAGGCTCGGATGCGCCCGACCGGTACGCACCCGTTTCATTGCTGTATCCAGCGCCTCAAGACTCTTTTTCATGCGGCTTTGCGCATCATTGCGAATATCGTCAATCACCGTTATTCCTCGCTCTATCAGCGGCTATCGCCAACGCTTACTGCGCGGCTTCCACCAGGGTACCTTCACTACCGCCCAACATCAGGTTGAGCAGGGCACCCTTCTTGTTCATATCAAAAACACGCAACGGCATGGCATGATCACGGCACAGACAAATGGCCGTCAGATCCATGACACCCAGTTTTTTATCCAGCACTTCATCATAGGTCAAGGTGTCATACTTGACCGCATCAGGATTTTTCACCGGATCGTCATTATAGACCCCATCCACCTTGGTTGCCTTCAATACCACATCGGCACTGATTTCAATGCCACGCAAGCAGGCGGCAGAGTCGGTGGTAAAGAAGGGATTGCCGGTACCGGCACAGAAGATTACCACTTCACCGTTTTTCAGGTGACGGTTGGCATTGCGGTGGTCATAGTGCTCCACCACCCCGCTCATGGGAATTGCCGACATCAAACGGGTGCGGATATTAGAGCGCTCAAGAGCATCACGCAGGGCCAGGCCATTCATCACGGTGGCCAGCATACCCATATGATCCCCGGCAACCCGGTCCAGGCCCGCGCTCTGCAACGCCGCACCACGGAACAGATTTCCACCGCCAACAACCAGGCCGACCTGAACACCGATGCCAACCAGTTGGCCGATTTCCAGGGAAATGGCATCCAGTACCTTCGGGTCGATACCGAACCCCTCTTCACCCGCCAGCGCCTCACCACTCAGCTTGAGCAGAATACGGTTATAGCGCGGTGAGCGCTCCTTGTTCGTCGGCATGTCTTTCTCTCCACCACTCATACGAAACCGCCACCCATGAATAACCCGCCATCGTCATCATTTTTACCGGCTCAGGCCGGCCTTTCACTGCATTCAAACGCACGAGCCTGTGCTGCATAGCACAGTACCGCCCCGCACGATGGTTGCAAGCGCTTTTCACTTTCTGCCGTTCAACAGGCGAAAAAAACGCCCTGCTAGTCAAGCCAGCAAGGCGCCCTTTTACACATCGAACTCGCGAGCCTTAGCCTTTGGCCGCAGCTTCCACTTCGGCAGCGAAGTCGACTTCTTCTTTCTCGATACCTTCGCCGACAACCAGACGCTCGAAAGCGACGATTTCAGCACCGGCCGCTTTAACCAGCGCGCCGACAGTGGTATTCGGATCTTTCACGAACGGCTGATCCAGCAAGCTCACTTCTTTCAGGAACTTGTTGATACGGCCGCCGAGCATTTTCTCAACGATCTCAGCCGGCTTGCCTTCCATATCAGGCTGGGCACGGATGATCTCTTTCTCTTTTTCCAGCACTTCGGCAGGAACCTGCTCACCGCTGATAACCATCGGGTTAACGGCAGCTACGTGCATGGCAACATCTTTACCCAGCTCGGCATCGCCACCTTTCAGGGCAACGAGAACACCGATACGGCCGCCGTGAACGTAAGCACCAATGGCACCTTCCGCTTCCAGCTTGGCAGCACGACGGATCTGGATGTTTTCACCGATTTTCTGAACCAGCGCCTGACGGGCCTGTTCAACGGTCGCACCGTCGCCCAGGGTCAGTTCGCCAATCTTGGCGGCGTCGGTTTCACCTGCGGCCAGAGCAGCGCCAGCCACTTTGTCGCAGAAGCCCAGGAAGTTTTCATCGCGGGCAACGAAATCGGTTTCGGAGTTGATTTCTACCATCACGCTAACGGTGTTTGCGTCGTTGGTAGCAATCACCACACCGCCTTCAGCAGCGGTACGGCCGGCTTTCTTGGCCGCTTTGGCCTGGCCGGATTTACGCATATCGTCGATGGCTTTTTCGATATCACCATCTGCTTCAACCAGCGCCTTCTTGCACTCCATCATGCCAAGACCGGTACGCTCACGAAGCTCTTTAACCATTGCAGCAGTAACAGCAGCCATGATTATCCTCTTAACTTTGGTATGTTTCGGTAAAGCGGGCGAGCCAGCAGCTCGCCCACCGATAGATTAACCTTCGGCTTTTTCGCCCTGGGCTTCATCTGCTACCTCGACGAACTCGCTCTCGCCGCCGGTCTGGTTCTGGGCGTACTGCTTGCCTTCCAGAATCACGTCAGCTGCGGCTTTCACATACAGCTGAATGGCGCGAATTGCGTCGTCGTTGCCGGGAATAACGTAATCAACGCCATCCGGGTTGGAGTTGGTATCAACCACTGCAACAACCGGGATCCCCAGCTTGCGAGCTTCCTGCAGCGCGATGTCTTCGTGATCTACGTCGATCACGAACAATGCGTCAGGCAGGCCGCCCATGTCCTTGATACCACCGATGGAACGCTCGAGCTTGTCCATCTCGCGCTTGCGCATCAGGGCTTCTTTCTTGGTCAGCTTGTCAAAAGTGCCATCCTGGAACTGGGCTTCCAGCTCACGATAACGCTTGATGGACTGACGAATGGTTTTCCAGTTGGTGAGCATGCCGCCCAACCAACGGTGATCCACATAGGGCATACCGCAACGCTGAGCTTCTTCACTCACCGCTTTCTGCGCCGCACGCTTGGTACCAACAAACAGGATCTTGTTGTTGCTGGCCGCCAGCTTGTTCAGGAACGCCATGGCGTCATTGAACAGGGGCAGGGTCTGCTCCAGGTTAATGATGTGAATCTTGTTGCGGGCGCCGAAGATGTAAGCATTCATCTTCGGGTTCCAGTAACGGGTTTGGTGACCGAAGTGCACGCCCGCTTTCAGCATATCGCGCATAGTTACGCTAGACATTGTTAGTACTCCACTTTGGGTTAGGCCTCCACGCCCCCGCATAAACCCAACCAAATCGGTCTGACTTAAAGACCAGAAGGCACCCAGGGCTATGTGACGGGGCATGTGTGATTTCCTTCCCCACTCATCGGCGGTTACAATGCGACACCGTCGTCTGTTGACCGACGCAGAGCGGGAAAGCGCGCGCTTTATACCACAGCCGCCCCTCGCAGGCAACGCAAAGGTGGTTACCCGGCCCGAATTGCTTTGCCCAAGCCCCGCCCAACTCACTGAAAAAGCAGGAGTTTCCCCAAGTCTTATGAATGTCGTCATTAAAACCCCCGAACAAATCAGCCAAATGCGTGAAGCGGGCAAGCTGGCCGCCGAAGTCCTGGAAATGATCGGCGAATACGTCAAGCCGGGGATCACCACCGAGGAACTGGACCGTATCTGCCACGACCATATCGTCAACAAACAGCAGGCGATTCCTGCGCCTCTGGGCTATGGCGGCGCCCCCGGTCGCATGCCTTTTCCCAAATCGGTATGCACCTCGGTGAACCATGTGGTCTGCCACGGCATTCCCAGCGACCGCAAAGCCCTGAAAACAGGCGATATCGTCAATATCGATGTCACTGTCATCAAGAACGGCTGGCATGGCGACACGTCGAAGATGTTTTACGTGGGCGAGCCCTCTGTGCTGGCCCGCCGACTGGTGGAAACTACCCGCGAATGCATGCTGGCCGGTATTCGCATGGTCCGGCCCGGCATACAGCTCGGCGACATTGGTCATCGGATTCAAAAAATGGCCGAGGGCGAACGCTTCTCTGTGGTGCGCGAATACTGCGGTCACGGCATCGGCGAGGGCTTCCATGAAGAACCCCAGGTGGTGCATTACGGCAAGCCTGGCACGGGTCTTGAATTGCAGGAAGGCATGGTGTTCACCATCGAACCCATGATCAACGCCGGCAAAGCCGCCAATAAACTGCTGCCCGACGCCTGGACCGTGGTCACCAAGGACCGCAAATTGTCCGCGCAATGGGAGCACACCATCGCGGTCACCGCCGATGGCTATGAAGTGCTCACCGCGCGCAGCGAAGAAACGGACCTCTATTAAGTGTCACTGCTACCCGCAATATCCCAGGACTCCCTGCTCGACGCCTTGCAGGAAAGCGCCCAACCCGGCCAATACGCACGCCAGTATCTGGCACAGGGACAGGAGCGCCTGAACCAGGCGTTTGAAGCCACCGACATTACCGAGCTGGTCCAGGCCCGGGCGACCATGGTGGATCAGGTAATGATCGCCGCCTGGTCCCTGTTTGGCCTGGCCGAACGGGACGATGTAGCACTGGTCGCCGTGGGCGGCTATGGCCGCGGGGAGCTGCACCCCTGCTCCGATGTGGATTTGCTGGTGTTGCTCGCTGACACCCCGGAACAGGCACTGTGCGACAGCCTTGAGCGGTTCGTCGCGTTTCTGTGGGATATGGGCCTGGAAATCGGCCATGCAGTGCGCACGCTGAACGAATGCGTGGATTTGGCACGGGAAGACATCACCGTGGCCACCAACATCATGGAAGCGCGCACCCTGGCTGGAAACGACATCCTGCGCGGGCAGCTGGAAGACCGCACTGGCCCGGAGCATATGTGGGACTCCGCCGCCTTCTTCGCCGCCAAGTGGGAAGAACAGACCGCCCGCCACAAGCGCTTCAACGACACCGAATACAATCTCGAACCCGACCTGAAAAACGCCCCGGGCGGCCTGCGCGACGTGCAGATGATCGCCTGGGTCGCCAAGCGCCACTTCAATGCCGACAGCCTGGAAGCCCTGGTCAGCGACGGTTTCCTCACCCCGGAAGAGTATGGGGTGCTGCGCAAATGCCTGGATTATCTTTGGGAAGTGCGCTGGCAGCTGCATGTGCAGACCGAGCGCAACGAAAACCGCCTGCTGTTCGATCATCAGCGGCAACTGGCTAGCCGACTGGGCCACGAGGACACCAACGCCAATCTGGGCGTGGAACATTTCATGAAGGGCTTCTACCGGGTCGCCCTTGCCCTGTCCGTACTCAACGAAATGCTGCTGCAGCTCTTTGATGAAGTCATTCTGCGCAGCGACACCCAGGAACAGGTACGCCCGCTCAATCGCCGTTTCCAGGTGCGCAACGATTACCTGGAAATCAGTAACCCGGAAGTGTTCGAAAAACACCCCAGCGCCCTGCTGGAAGCCTTTGTGCTGATGGCCCAGAACCCGGACCTGAAAGGCATTCGCGCCTCCACGGTACGCGCACTGATCTACAATCGCCGCCTGATTGACGACGCCTTCCGCAGCGATCCGGTCAACACCGATCTGTTCATGCAGTTACTGCGCAGTCCCCATGCCCTGTTCTCCCAACTGCGCCGCATGAAACGCTACGGCATTCTGGGCAAGTACCTGCCGGAATTTGGCGGCATCATTGGCATGATGCAGTACGATCTATTCCATATTTATACCGTGGATGCCCATACCCTGCTGGTGATCAAGAACATGCGCCGGCTGCGCTACGAGGATCTGCGCGAAGAGTTTCCGCTGGCCAGCGAAGTGTTCTACCGCCTGCCCAAGCCGGAATTGCTGTACGCCTCCGGCCTCTATCACGATATTGCCAAAGGCCGAGGTGGTGACCACTCTGAGCTCGGCGCAGACGATGCCATCGCGTTCTGCCAGCGCCATGGCCTCACCGCCTGGGACGGCAAACTGGTGGCCTGGTTGGTACGCAACCACCTGACCATGAGCGTGACCGCCCAGCGCAAGGATATCTCCGACCCGGACGTGGTCTACGATTTTGCCCGCAAAGTGGGCGACCTGGTGCACCTGGATTATCTCTATGTGCTCACTGTGGCGGACATCAACGCCACCAACCCCACCCTGTGGAATTCCTGGCGGGCGTCACTGTTACGCCAGCTCTATACCGAAACCAAACGCGCCCTGCGCCGTGGTCTGAACAACCCGGTAGAAAAGCAGGATTGGATCGACGAAACCCGTGATGCCGCTCTGCGCCTTCTCACGGACCGGGACCACGACGGCGGCAAAATCGAAGCCCTGTGGAGCAACATCGGGGATGAATACTTCCTGCGCGAAACGCCCCGGGATATTTCCTGGCACACCGAAGCCCTGCTCGACCGGGAAGATCCGGACGATCCGCTGGTACTGATTCGCGAATCCAGCCAGAGCGTGCTGGCCGGAGGCTCGCAGATCTTCATCTACACCCCGGACACCCGCAACCTGTTCAGCGCCACCGTGAACGCCCTGGACAGTCTTGGGCTCACCATTATGGACGCGCGCATTATTACCAGCGTGGACGGCTTCAGCCTGGATACCTACATCGTGCTGGACGAACACGGTACCCCCATCGGCGAGGACTGGGCGCGCATCGAACAAATCCGCAAGACGCTAACCGAAACCCTGAAGTACCCGGATCGTTACGCCACCACGGTGAGTCGCCGCATGCCACGGCGCAACAAGCACTTTGACGTGCCCACCCAGGTGGTGATCAGCAACGACATCGTTAACGATCGCACCGCTGTGGATATCCAGACCCTGGACCGCCCCGGCCTACTGGCCCACATCGGGCGCATCTTCATGCGCTTTGAAATCCTGGTTCAGAACGCCCGTATTGCCACCCTGGGCGAACGCGCCGAAGACGTTTTCTTCATTACCGACCTTGAGGGCGAACCGGTTTCCGACCCCACCTTGTGTCAGGAACTGCAGCAAACCCTCAAGCAAGAACTCGACGACAAGAACAACGGAAACACCTGACCCTATGAACCCAGATCTGGAACGGTTGCACCCCTACCCGTTTGAAAAATTGAAGACCCTGTTCAGCGGCTTGCCCCAATCGGACAAGTCGCCCATTGCCCTGTCCATCGGCGAGCCCAAACACCCGTCGCCGGATTTCGTGCAGCAGGTATTAAAGGACTCCACCGCGCGGCTATCCAACTACCCCACCACCGCCGGGATCCCGGAATTGAGTGAGGCCATCGGCCAGTGGCTCAAGCGCCGCTTTCACCTGCAAAGCATTGACCCGGCCAGCCAGGTTTTGCCGGTGAACGGCACCCGCGAAGCGCTGTTTTCCTTTACCCAGGCCGTGGTGGATCGCCAGCGCCAGCCTCTGGTGCTGATGCCCAATCCCTTCTACCAGATTTACGAAGGGGCTGCGTTGCTGGCCGGTGGCGAGCCCATGTACCTTCCTTGCACCGATGCCACCGGCTTGCAGCCAGACTTCGATGCGGTCAGCGAAGATACCTGGACCCGCACCCAGCTGCTGTTTATCTGCACCCCGGGCAACCCCACCGGCGCCACACTCAGCAAGGCCCAACTCAAGGCCCTGATCCAGCTGGCAGACAAGTACGATTTTGTCATCGCTTCAGACGAGTGCTACTCGGAAATCTATCGCGACGCGCCTCCTGCCGGGCTGCTGGAAGCCTGCGCCGAGATGGGCCGTCACGACTACCGCCGCTGCGTGGTCTTCCACTCCCTGTCCAAGCGCTCCAATCTGCCCGGCCTGCGCTCGGGTTTTGCCGCCGGTGACAGCGAAGTACTGCAACGGTTTCTGCGTTACCGCACCTATCATGGCTGCGCCATGCCCATTCATCACCAGCTGGCCAGTATCGCTGCCTGGAACGACGAAACCCACGTGCAAACCAACCGGGCACTGTATCGGGAAAAATTCGATGCGGTGCTGGACATTCTCGGCGGCCCCCTTAAGGTATCCGCCCCGGCAGCAGGCTTCTATTTGTGGCCTAAAACGCCCATTAGTGACGAAGAATTCGCCCAACGGTTACAGGCCGAACACAACGTCACTGTGCTCCCAGGCCGCTACCTGTCACGCACCATCAATGGCAAGAACCCGGGGGAAAACCGGGTACGCATGGCGCTGGTGGCCCCGCTGGAGGAATGTATTGAAGGTGCACAGCGGATCAAGGTACTGCTGGATACGCTATAGCATCACCGCAGGACCACGTTGGTCTTCAAGAAAGGGTTATCAAGTTACGAGAAGCGAGTTTCGAAAATCAAACCTCGATGTTCCAGGTTTTTCGCAACTCGAAACTCGTTACTCGCAACTGAAGCAAACGCGCCTGCGCAAAAGGTTTAAAAAGGACTAAACATGGAACTGACCGTCTTCGGTATCAAGAACTGCGATACCATGAAGAAAGCCATGAAATGGCTGGATGATAATGGCGTGGCCTACCACTTTCACGATTACAAGAAAGAAGGTGTACCCGAGCAACGCTTACGCCAGTGGCTGGAAGCCCTGGGTTGGGAAACCGTGATCAACAAACGCGGCACCACTTGGCGTAAACTGGACGATGCAGTCAAGGAATCCATGAACACAGAAAAGTCCATCACTCTGGCCATGGAAAACCCCTCTGTCGTCAAACGACCGATTTTGCAAAGCGACGATTTCATTCTCGCCGGCTTCAAGGCCGACGAGTGGGAAGACACATTGAAATAACACCGGACGCCCAACGCCGGATGCCCGACGCGCCCCAAACCCGCGTCCGGCCTCCTGCATCAGGGCCCCAGCTCGACGTCAGGAGACATCATGAGTAATTTTTTCGCCATCGCACTGGGTTGCGGCACCAAGAACCGTAACGACAACTGGCTTGAAGTGTTCTACCCCGATCCAGCCATTAACCCGGACGACAAGCTGATCGAGGTGATTCGCGACGAGCTGGATTACCAGGGTGGCAACGCGGCGATGCAACTCACCCACCGCCAGGTTCAGCACATTGCCCGCGAATGGCGCGAAGCCGGTTTTGAGCACGAAGCCAGCTATGCCGTAGCGTTTCAGGAATCCGACCGTCCGGTGGTACTGACCGTTCTGGAAACGGACGCCGAGCCCGCTACCACTCCGGAAGCCTATCTCAAGCTGCATCTGATCTCGCACCGCCTGGTGAAGCCCCATGGCGTTAACCTGTCCGGCATGTTCCCGTTGCTGCCCAACGTGGCCTGGTCCAACGAAGGTGCCGTGGACCTGGAAGAACTGCCCGAGCGTCAACTGCTGGCCCGCCTGAACGGCAAGGTGCTGGAAGTGAACAGCGTGGACAAGTTCCCCAAGATGACCGACTACGTGGTCCCTGCCGGTGTCCGCATCGCCGATACCTCCCGGGTTCGTCTGGGCGCCTATGTGGGCGAAGGCACCACTATCATGCACGAAGGCTTTATCAACTTTAACGCAGGCACTGAAGGCCCGGGCATGATCGAAGGGCGAATTTCCGCCGGCGTTTTCGTGGGTAAAGGCTCCGATATCGGCGGTGGCGCCTCTACCATGGGCACCCTGTCCGGCGGCGGGAATATCATCATCTCCCTGGGCGAAGGCTGCCTGCTGGGCGCCAATGCCGGCACCGGCATCCCGCTAGGGGACCGCTGCACCATCGAAGCGGGCCTGTACATCACTTCCGGCTCCAAGGTGCAACTGCTGGACGACAAGGGCGAGATTGTTAACACGGTCAAGGCCCGCGATCTGGCTGGCCAGTCCGACCTGCTGTTCCGTCGTGACACCCTCAGCGGTGCCGTGCAGTGCCTCACCAACAAGAGCGCCATTGCCCTGAACGAAGAGCTGCATAAGCATAACTAACGCAACACGCGGCACGCTTCACGCCGGCGTGTCCGCATAATCTCTGTAGGAGCACCTCTCGAGGTGCGAACCAGCCACCGGGGTTCTCCCAAACCGGTTCGCTCCTCGAGAGGTGCTCCTACAGCGGCTTCGAATCACCGATACTGGAATACCCATGTCCCGCACTCTCGACTACACCAAGGAACTCATCCGCCGCGCTTCCGTCACTCCGGAAGATGAAGGCTGTCAGGACTGGATGATCGAAAAACTCGAAGCCATGGGGTTCGAGTGCGAAACATTGTGGTTCGAGGAAGTCCGTAACCTGTGGGCACGCCGCGGCACGCAAGGGCCGCTGTTCGCCTTTGCCGGCCATACGGATGTGGTGCCCACCGGCGACGTCGCCGCTTGGAAATACGATCCGTTCACCCCCACCGAGGAAGGCGACCTGCTGTACGGACGCGGGACTGCCGACATGAAAGGTTCCATCGCCGCCATGATGGTGGCCATGGAAGACTTTATCGCCGCCCACCCGGACCATAACGGTAGCCTGGCCTTTCTGATTACCGCCGATGAAGAAGGCCCCTCCGTTAACGGCACCGTCAAGGTAGTAGAGCACCTGCAAGCCCGTCAGGAACACATGGATTACTGCCTGGTGGGCGAACCGTCCTCCACGAACACCGTGGGTGACGTGATCAAAAACGGCCGCCGTGGCTCATTGGGTGCCCGACTCACAGTAAAGGGGATTCAGGGGCATGTGGCCTACCCGCATCTGGCCCGTAACCCGGTTCATGATGTGGCACCCGCACTGGCGGAACTGGCATCGACCGAGTGGGACCAAGGGAACGACTTCTTCCCCGCCACCAGTTTCCAGATTTCCAACATTAACGGCGGCACCGGCGCCACCAATGTGATCCCCGGCACCTGCGAAATCATTTTTAATTTCCGCTTTTCTACTGAGCTCACCGACGCCATTCTGCGTGAGCGGGCCGAGGCTATTCTCGACAAGCACGGCCTGGAGTATGACCTGCAATGGACCCTCTCCGGCCAACCGTTCCTGACAGATCGCGGCGCGCTGGTAGACGCCGCCGTCAACGCGATTCGTGATGTCACCAAGCAGGATACCGAACTGTCCACCGCCGGCGGCACCAGCGATGGCCGTTTTATCGCCCCTACCGGCACCCAGGTAGTCGAACTGGGCCCCACCAATGCCACTATCCACAAGGTGGACGAGCACACCAGCATCAGTGAACTGGATACCCTGACACAAATATACCAACGGCTACTCCAGCACCTGATGACCACCACGTAACACCTGCCTGCCATGACACTACGCGCCTGCCTGGTATCGCCGCCGAAAATCAACGCGGCCATAGCAAGCAGGCGCAGCGCCCGGCTATAAATTCAGGCAAACTGCCCCTACTATAAAAGTGTTATCACGGATCGGGAGGCACCATGTGGCTGCATGAAATCCCCGTGGGCGGCATGCTGTTCAGCCCCATGGTATTACTGGTATTGCTGGCACTGACGCTTACCCTGATGACTTACCTGTTGCTTCGACAGCTGGGCTGGCATCGCCAGGTATGGAAAGGCGCCTGGTTCTACCTTTCCCTGTTCGTCTGTTTCGTCGCCCTCTCTCTGCGACTGTTGAGCTAACCCTACTCAGTGACACAAGGACGCGCCATGCGACAATCGTTTCGAATACTGGTCACCGTCGTTCTGGTTATTCTCGCCCTGATCGCCGGCAACTGGGTGTGGAATTACTACCTCTATGCCCCCTGGACCCGGGACGGTAAAGTGCGGGCAGAAATCATCACTCTGTCGCCGGACGTGTCTGGCTGGGTTCACGAACTCAACATTGAAGACAACCAGAGCGTCAGCCAGGGCGACCCGCTGTTTCGCATCGATGACACCCGCTACCAGGCCGCGCTTGCCAAAGCCGAAGCCCAGCTGCTCTACCAGCAGGAAGCCCTGCGTCTGGCCCAACATCAGTACCAGCGCCGCCAGGATCTGCACCGCAGCAGCAACAACAGCATCAGCAAAGAAGCCCTGGACAGTGCCGGCATTCAGGCCCAACTGGCAAAAGCCAATGTTGCCCTGGCCAAGGCCGAACTGGACAGTGCCAACATCAATCTTGAACGCACCCGCATTCATGCACCGGCAGACGGCACCATCGTCAACCTGACCCTGCAACAGGGCAACTTTGTGAATCAGGGCAGCCCGGTGGTTTCCATGGTCAAAGCCGGCAGTTTCTATGTCACCGGTTATTTCGAGGAAACCAAATTACCGCTGGTGCACGTGGGCCAGGACGCCTCCGTGATTCTGATGAATGGTTCGCGCACCCTGCAGGGAAAAGTGACCAGCGTTGGGCAAGCTATCGCCAATGCCAACACCCAGACCGACCGCCAGCTGCTCCCGCAAGTGCAGCAGACCTTTAACTGGGTGCGGCTGGCTCAACGCATTCCCGTGCACATCGAACTGGAATCGATCCCGGACGACATCTTGCTGGCCGCTGGCATGACCGCCACCGTACGTCTGCACGACGCGCCTGCCACGCCATGATTGGCCTGCCATGACTTTACCGCCCCGCCTGACCGTCATCCTCACCCCGGAACGCCACTCCGTGCTCTTTGCGCTCAAGGGCATTATTGCCATGGGCCTGGCACTCTACCTGTCCATGCTCATGCAACTTGAACGCCCCTATTGGGCGCTTATTTCTGCCGTGTTCTTACAGGTCCGGCCGGAAACCGGCCTGGTGATTGAAAAAGGCCTGTGCCAGATTGGCGGCACCCTGGTGGGCGGCGCCATGGGGTTGCTGATCCTCGCCACCTTGCTGCCCTATCCCTTCATGGCCCTACTGGCACTGACGCTCTGGATCGGACTCAATGCAGCCGCCTCTGCCTGGGTGCGGCAAGCCAATTTCATTTATGGTTTTGCCATGGCCGGCATTACCGCCACCCTGATTGTGGTGATTTCCATCGCCAATCCGACCACCACCTCCAGCGTGGGCATTTTTCATGTGGCCAACGCTCGCGTCAGTGAAATTATTGTCGGCGCGGTTTGTGCAACACTGGTCAGCAACCTGCTGTGGCCTGCCCGTGTCAGCCATCTGCTGCAAAAACACGCCCGTGGCGCCCTCAACCAAACCCTTGCCTACCTGGAGCTGGAGCTCAACCCCGCAGGCACCCACGCCCAGCGCCACATCCAGGTGGACACCCTGCTGCAAAGCATCTTCCCGCTCAGCGATGACAGTAGCGCCGTCTTGTACGAAGGCGCCCAGGGCCCAGGCCGGGCCCGCGCTGCTACCGTCATCTGCCACAAGACCTTGTCCTTGATCGCCCGTATCCGGGTCATCGGCCGTTTGATGCGCAACCACGGCGAATTGCTGACCCCAGCACTGGAAGACATGCTCGAATCGCTGCGCCAGTCTTTCAAACGCATGCGCGAAACCCAGTCCGCCGAAGACGCCATGGAAGAAGTGCAGTCCCTTCGCCAACAATTACGCACTGCCAGCGGCGAACAAGACGACGACGCCTCCCCGCTGCAACGGCGCTTTTTCCAGGTGGCCCTGAACCTGACCGCCGACATCATTCTCGCACTGGAAGCCAACCGGGCCCTGCACTTCAGCAGGGAAATGCAGCTGCGACCACAGGGCCTCAAACCCTACCGGGATCTGCAAATTGCCGCCGCGGTAGGGATCCGCAGCGCTCTGGTATTCATGATCGCCGCCGGGTTATGGATTGGCACAGCCAGCCCCATGGCCATTATGTTGATGATCATGCCGGTGATCTTCACCATCCTTTTTGCCCGCCTGCCCGAACCGGATGTAGTGCTGCGCCGAGCCACCATCACCTCGGTACTCGCGGCACCCGTCGCGCTGTTTTTCACCCTGCCCCTGCTGGCACTGAGCAACGGTGACTTTCCGTTACTGATCCTGATTCTCGGCGCGCCCCTGTTCGTGGCACTGCTGGCCATCAGTAATCCGACCACCCTGGCTTACGGGCTCGGTTTCTGCACCCCGTACATCATCCTTGTACAGCCTGGCAACGCCATGGATTTCGATGTGGCCCGGGTGGCCAGCAACGGCCTGGCCATTACCGGGGGCATCTTCATCGCCTTCATGATGTTCCGCCTGATTACGCCTCCCAATGGCCCCGGCCTGCGCAGGCGCCTGATTCGCGATACCGCCGACGACCTGGCGATGATTGGCCATCACCGCCACCGCATTAACGAAGAAGGCTTCAACGCCCGCATGGCGGATCGCCTTCGCTGGCTCACTATCTGTGACAAGGCCCTGCCCGAAGAACGGCGTCACTTCACCGACCTGGGGTTGACCGGCCTTAACCTGGGCCAGGTTTCCTTATGGGTACAAGGGCGTATCAATACCCATACGTCCCCCGCACTGCAGGACAGCGCAGCACAATGGCAGCAGTCCCTGGCGGATGCCTACCAGGCCTGTGCCCGGGGCCATTCCGATGACCGTTTTCGCGCCGACTCCGAACGCCTGAAAACCGCCATGGCCGAGGCTGGCAACATGGAACAACGCAACCAGGAGCTGATTACCGGCGCCGTGGAACGCATCGCCCTGACCTTTGAACGCATGGCCTCTCGCCTGGCCGGGACCGCCCAGCTTGATGGCACTGGCGAGAATGGATCCAAAACCGGCTAGCCCAAGCGCCCCAAATTCCTGTCGACAGGCCATAGCCAGCGTGTTTACTCTATGTTTTTCTAGTTCCCCTTTTCCATACCCGAATAGCCCGCTGGCCGCCCACTGCGGCCCGCCGTGATGGAGCCCCCTTCACATGTCCGCACAAGAGAAACTGACCGCCAACGTGGTGGTAGACACAAACCCCGCCACCGGCACCGCCGTGGCCGAACTGAGCGAAACCAACCTGGAAGCCTTGCCACAAATGCTGGCAAAAGCTCGCGAAGCGCAAGCCATCTGGGCGGCCAAGTCCTTCAAGGAACGGGCTCGCCACATTCAGATGATGCGCAGCTACATCGTCGATCGTGCCGACGACCTGGCGCGCACCGTCAGCGAAAGCAACGGCAAAACCCTCACCGACGCCCTGGCCACCGAAGTGCTGCCCTGTGCACTGGCCTGTAAATGGTATGCAAAAAACGCCGAGCATTATCTCAAAGAGCGTAACCGCCCAGCTGGCAGCATCCTGTTCTTCAACAAGCGCACACACATGTTGCGAGTACCGCTGGGTGTTGTGGGCATCATCAGCCCCTGGAACTACCCTCTCTCGATTCCTTTTGGGGAAATTGTCATGGCCTTGATGGCCGGCAATGGCGTGATGCTAAAAGTGGCCGCAGCTACCCCCGCGGTAGGCCGAGCCATCGAGCAAATCATCGCCGCCGGTGAATTACCGGAAGGCCTGTTCCAGCACATCGTTGGCTCTGGCTCAAAGGTCGCCACCGGCTTTTTCGATAACGGTATCGACAAGCTGTTTTTCACCGGCTCCGTGCCGGCAGGCAAAACGTTGATGGCCCAAGCCGCGCAAACCCTGACACCGGTTTCCCTGGAGCTGGGCGGTAACGACCCCATGCTGGTTCTGGAAGACGCAGATCTTGAGCGTGCCACCAACGGCGCCGCCTGGGGCGGCTATCAGAATGCCGGGCAAAGTTGTGGCGGCGTGGAACGCATCTATGTGGTGGATGCGGTGTACGACCAGTTCGTGGACCTGCTGGCCAAGAAAACCCGTCAGCTGCGTCACGGCATCGGCTGCAACGGTTTCGATGTGGATATCGGCAGCCTGACCACCGCCGGTCAGCTGCGCACCGTGCAACAGCACGTAGAAGATGCGCTGGCCAAGGGTGCCCGCATCGAAGCCCAGTCCCGCCCGGTGGGCAATGTGGAAAACGGCTTCTTCTTCCCCGCCACCCTGCTCACCCAGGTCACCGACGACATGCTCACCATGTGCGACGAAACCTTCGGGCCCTTGATCGCCGTGCAGCGTGTAGCCAACGAAGAGGAAGCGATTCGTAAAGCCAACGATTCCAACCTGGCACTGACCTCCTCGGTGTGGACCAAAGACAACAAACGTGGCCGCGCCATCGCCGCACAGCTACAGACAGGTGTTACCACCATCAATGATCACCTCTACAGCCACGGTCTGTCCGAAACTCCGTGGGGCGGCTGGAAAGAATCCGGAATTGGCCGTACCCACGGCCCTGAGGGGCTGGAAGAGATGACCCAGCCGAAAGTGGTCAACTGGGATATTCTGCCGTCCAAGCGCAATATCTTTTGGTACCCGTTTGACGAAGCCACCTACAACGGCATCAAAAACGCCCTGCTATTCGTCTTCCCGTCCAGCATTGGCCAGTGGCTCGGCGCCTCATTGAAACTCACGCCCTTCCTGGTGAAGAAAATGTTCACCGGCTGGAAAACCGGCGACTGAACCCCTGGTGCCGCCTGGTGCCAGCGGCAAAACCTTGACCTGCATCAGCGTCATCCTCCCTGTACCTGTCATGCTGGAACGACAGGCAAAGGGAGGATTTTTTATGTATATGGATTCCGTGGTATTGGCAGGCATTGCCGTTATTGCCGGCATTTTGCTGTTCGCGGGCTGCTTTGCCCTGTTTATCTGGCTCGACTCAGGTAATGAAGAGGGCTCGTCACAACATGAAAAAGACTGACAGGAAAAAGCGTTCGGCGGAAATGGGCGCGCCCATTTCCGCCCCGGCAATAACAGTCAGAGCGCATCCAGCCAGTCCTGGGAGGGGGCATACCACCAGGACCCCATCACCGGGCGAGTGAAGTCCAACAAACGGTCCTTGACCGAATCATCAGCGATGCCATACATGCGCCGCAGCAGAAAATCATAACGGTCCAGTTCGCAACAAAACGCCAGGAAGTACAAACCATGCTGGCCGCTGTCACCGTAAGGAACCGACCGACGCCACATTTTCTGCGCTACCCCATCGCGATCCACATCCACCCGTCCCACGTGGGCATCCGTGGGCATGCGGTCTTCATCGAACTCCACCGCATCTTCCTTGGTCCGGCCAATCACGTTTTCTTGATCACTGACCGGTAGCTGGTTGAATTTACCCAGATCGTGAATCCATTTCTGGGTCAGCACCCAGCTACCGCCCGCGCCGGGGTGCGGCTCAGCAATAAAGGCCGCCTGTTCCGCCTTTTCTCCGGTGGGGTTGCCGATGCCATCCACAAACCCAGTCAAATCACGCATGTCGTGATACACAAAGGCGGTTAGCTCAAGCTGGGTCGCGAGCAGGTCACCCACTGCCTGGCGTACCTGCATGGTGGTATCGAACAGGTCTCCCGCCTCCCGGGCTTGCACCCACACCCACAAATCTCCCTGGGTGGCCGGAATGTGCCCCTCCAAAGAAAAGGGGGGGAAACTGAAGCGGGAATCAAAGCACGCCCAGAGATCCGGCCCGAAACCCAGCAAAACCGGGGTCTTCTCACTCTTCAGCGCAACCAGATCACGCAGAGCCTGGCGCAGTGACTCGGTCTTGTGGCCACTGCCAAGACTGAACTCGAAAAACACATGATGGGCATAACTGCGGTCAAAAATACCGGATTGCGGTGTCGACACCGGAGGCTCCTTCACTCTGTCCATGGCGGGGAATAATTCCCACAATTATAGCAGGTCGAATCAGCGCCGGCCCCTGCCATACGCTCGTTGCCGTCCAGTCGCAGCAATTTTGAAACAAATTGAAATATCCGCTGGTGTTCCGGACTCAGGGCTTTCGATACACTTGGCTCACATTCGTTAACTGTATCCGACTATGACACCTTGGCTTGGCCTGGATCGACTAGGTTTCTTTCTCATACGCGTATTTTTACGCCTGTGCACCCGCGCCAATGCGCTCCCTTCTGATCCCAAGGAACTGCAGCTTGCTGCCAACACCCCGGTGGTCTATGTACTCAGCGACCGCTCTGCTGCCGATGCGGCCGTGGCCGACCAGACCGCCCGCCAGCTGGGGCTCTCTTCAGCCCTGCGCGGCCTGACGCTGGGAAAGACACACCTCAATCACAGTTATTTTCAGCTTTACCGCCGCCAACTGGGTAACCGCCGTCAGCGCCGGGCGGTATCTCCTCCCCGGCTGGAGAAGCTGGTTGCGGCCCTGCGTGCCAACCCGGAAGCCGATGTACAGCTTGTGCCCGTGTCCGTGTTCTGGGGCCGCCGCCCGGAGAAAGAAAACTCCATGTGGCGCATCCTGTTTTCAGATAACTGGTCCCCGGCCGGCTTTATCAAGAAGTTCTTCATCATCATTACCCAGGGCCGCCAGCTGTACGTTCAATTCAGCCGTCCCATGTCCTTGCGCACCCTGGTTGACCAGTGCCCCAAAGACGACCAGGCCGTGCGCAAAGCATCGCGTATCCTGCGGGTACACTTCCGCCGTCAGCAGGAAGCGGCCATCGGGCCTGATCTGTCGCACCGCCGCACCCTCACCAACACCGTGGTGGATTCCATTCCCGTGCGTGATGTCATCCGCGCGGAAGCCAAACGCCAGGATATCAGTGAAGAAAAGCTGGAAGCGAAAGCCCGCAGCTACGTGATGGAAATCGCGGCGGATTACTCGCATACGGTGATTCGTTTTCTGGAGTTGCTACTGAACTGGGTATGGAACCGTTTATACGGCGGGATTCGTCTGTACAACATGGACAACCTGACCAAGGTCGCCGGTGATCATGAAATTATCTACGTGCCCTGCCACCGCAGTCACATCGATTACCTGTTACTGTCTTTCGTGATGTTCCGCAATGGTCTGGTGCCGCCGCACATTGCCGCCGGCATCAATTTGAACCTGCCCATTGTCGGTACCATTCTGCGACGCGGGGGCGCCTTCTTCATGCGTCGCAGCTTCCGTGACAATCCTTTGTATGCCGCCGTGTTCAGCGAATATCTGCACACCATTACAGCGCGCGGTTTTTCCATCGAATATTTCGTGGAAGGCGGCCGCAGCCGCAGTGGTCGCATGCTCAAGCCTCGTACCGGCATGCTGGCCATGACCGTACGCAGTTTCCTGCGTGATTCACGTAAACCCATTGCCTTTGTGCCCGTCTATGTGGGCTACGAAAAAGTCATCGAAGCCGGTTCCTATATCGGCGAACTGCATGGCAAGAAAAAACAGAAAGAATCCGTGGGCGGGCTGATGAAGTCCCTGGCTGTCCTGCGCAGCCACTTTGGCCAGGTGCACCTGAATTTCGGTGAACCCATCAAACTGGTGGATTACCTGGATCAACACAATCCGAAGTGGCGCAACGAAACCGTGGCGGCTGGGGACAATCCCCCCTGGTTTAAACATGCGGTGGAAGAGCTGGGTCAGGAAGTGGTGGAATCCATCAATGCCGCCGCCGTGGCCAACCCGATTAACCTGCTCAGCCTGGCATTACTGGCATCACCGAAACACACCATGGATATTGCCCAGCTTCGTCAGCAGCTGGATCTGTATATTTCCCTGCTCAAACAGGCGCCCTACAGCGACAGCGCCGCCCTCGCCACCGACGATGCCAATGCCATTATCGAGTACGGCCTGGAACACGACTTCCTCGACCGGATCGAACACAAGCTGGGCGACGTGGTGACCACCGATGAGAAGACCGCTCTGCAGATGGCCTACGTGCGCAACAACAGCCTGCACCTGTTCATTCTCCCCGGGCTGATCTGCTCGTTGGTGATGAATGCACGCTCCATCAGCATGGATGTGCTGCAAAGCATGGTGCGTCTGCTCTACCCCTTCCTGCGTAACGAATACTTCCTCCATTGGCAGGACGATGAAGAGCTGGCGGCTGCCGTCAACAACATCGTCACCGTACTGCAGCAAGAGCAACTGATCGGCCGTGAAAATGACTGCCTGCATGGCGCCGCAATTCACACCCATGAATCAGACATGCTCGATCATCTCGGTCAAACAGTGATGCCTTCCCTTGAGCGTTACTACCTGACCATCCGGCTGCTGGTGCAATACGGTTCCGGCATGCTCACTGCCGAACAGCTGAGTGAGCTGGCTCATCAAACTGCACAGCGGCTTTCATTGCTGTATGAATTCAACTCCCCCGAGTTCTTCGACAAGGTGGTACTGAAGAACTTTATCGCCCAGCTTTATTCCACTGGCCTGGTGACACCTGATGACAGCGGCGCACTGGCGTTTGGCGAAAAACTGGAAGCGCTGGATGACGAAGCCAATCGCATCCTCAGCCCGGATATCAGTGACGCGATTCAGCGCGTCACTCGAGTCACCAACCTGGGCAATCTGGTCACCGCATCACCGGACGCATCGTAACCCCGGCGCCGGCCATCCTGGCCGGCGCTATGTACGTCCCGGGCGCTCGAAGTGGCTTATCACTCGGAAAAACGAAAAGAGAAAACGCTAGGGAGCCTCTGAAAAACTCCCTAGGGGCAGGTATAAATATCGAAACGCACAGCCTTGCCCTTTTGACTGAATGACGGGGTAACCCCGGCCAGATAACCCGCCTTAACTGGCCGCTTCACCACCACACGGGCAGGTTCAAGCTCACGAGCCCACGCCAACAATAACTGCTCTTCATCCGCATCAGGATAAGCACAGAGACGTTGTAACCACTGTAGATCTTTCTTTACTGCTGCACTTTTTTCCCGGGCAGGAAACATGGGGTCCAGGTACACCGCGTGTAAATCACTCCCCTGCCGGGTTCGACTGTCCTCACAGGCGAGCAGCTCCATGTTGGCAACCAAAGCAGCAGGCGCCCGTTGCAGGCCGTCAGCAAGCATCGCATGCAGAATGGGCGAACGCTCAGCCAACAGCACCTGAAACCCCGCTTGCGCCATCAGCGCGGCATCGCGACCCAGACCCGCCGTGGCATCCAGCACTCGAATACGGTCCTCTTTAGGCTTGCCCAACGCCTTGATCAAACGCTCATGACGTACCCGCTCCGGCGTCAGCCGGTAACCCTGTTTGCCATCGCAAAAACTGACCGTAAGCGGCGTTTCCTTGCCCTGTGGTCGCCACAGGCTCAGACATTCATGGCGCCAGCCAAGCACCAGTTCCAGCTGGTCGGCACAGGCCCGAGCTTCGTCTTCCACGGTCCTGCCGGGCAGCCCTTCAGGGCAACCGGGCAACAGCCCCAGCACGGTATCCAGAGACGCGTTCAGTGTCATGCCAGCCAGAACAACAGGGCCACACCCAATACCAACCGGTAGACCACAAACGGCAGCATGCCAATGCGCTCCAGCAGGCGGATGAAGAACACAATGGTCAGGTAGGCCGTCACCGCGCTGACCAATACGCCCAGCGCCATCATTCCCCAGTCCACGACTATCTGCTGTTCGATCAGGTCTTTGGTTTTCAACAACCCGGCGCCCAGGATTACCGGAATGGAGAGCAAAAAGGAAAAGCGGGCCGCATCTTCACGGCGATACCCCAGAGCCAACGCGGCGGTAATGGTGATGCCGCTGCGCGAGGTGCCGGGGATGAGTGCCAGCGCCTGGGCCAGACCAATAAAAATCGCGCCGGCAATACCCAAACGAGCCAGTGAAAACTCACGCTTTCCGAACGCATCCGAAGCCCATAACAGCGCCCCGAATACCAACGTAGTGATGGCAATCACCAGGGCCGAGCGTAACTCATGCTCAATGAAATCATCACCGAGAAATCCGAACACCACTGCCGGGATGGTCGCCAATACCACCAGCAGGCCCAGTTTAAGATCATCATTCATGCGGCGCTGCTGTACCGCCACACCGGCACCGCCCACCATGGCCACCAGGTCGCGACGGTAATACAGCATCACTGCCAGCAAGGTGCCCAGATGCACCGCCACATCAAAAGCCAGCCCCTGATCGGGCCAGCCCAGAATCTGTGATGGAAGAATCAAATGGGCGGAACTGGAGATAGGGAGAAACTCGGTGAGCCCTTGTATCAGAGCAAGAACCAGAGCCTGAAACCAATCCATGGAATGTCCTTGTTGAATGAAACGTCAGTGACGAGTCACGAGGTTCGAGGAGCGAAAATAAAAACCGGGTTGGTTTTTCGAAACTCGCTTCTCATCACTCGTAACGTTTTCTATTCGTCAGCGGTTACCTTGTAGCCTTGCAAGAATTCCGCAGGCATACGGCGAGGCTTTCCAGAATCCAGCGCCACACACACCCAGCGAGTACGTCCGCGAAGCAAGGTGCGACCGTCAGATTCGCGCACAATCTGATAGCGACGGGTAATGCTGATCCGCTCATCATTATCAACAATCCAGGTGCCGATTCTCAGGTTTTCACCCTCAAAAGCCGGCGCCAGGTAATCCACTTCCGTGTGGCGCGCCACCATGCCCCGGTTGAGCTTCTGGTACAGATCCCAGCCCAATCCCAGTTCGGTGGTGTGATGCCAGGCAATCTGTTCCATGAAGCGCAGGTACTCGGTGTTGTTCACATGCCCCATCACATCAATGGCTTCGGCGGGTACGGTCACCGTCAGCTCATGCACATCGGGAAGGTCCCAGTTGATCATCGTACAGCTCCCTGAATCACTTGGTCTCGCAAATAGACTGGCTGCGCCTGTTCCGCACTGACACCCTCTCCGCGTTCGAATGCTGATAATGCCAGCTGGGCCACCGCTTTCGCATGGGGGTGGGCGTCAATAATGCAGCGGCTTGCGCCATAGGCCGCCACCAGCGCGTCCTGATAGACCAGCCCGGAACCGATAATCATCCAGTCCGCCGACGGCAGATCCGGCAAGGCATCGGGGTTAAACAAGCCATCGTTGAGAATGGCACTGGCCGCGCCGTCCTCACACTCATAGGCGCCGAGATACAGCTCGCCCATACGTGCGTCGAAACAGGCAATCACATGGGAATGCGCCTGTCTCGCCTGCGCACTGAGTGCGCAGGCCGCCAGGGTGGAAATCCCCACCACCGGCAGGTCCGCCGAAAATGCCAGGCCCTGAGTCACCGCCGCCGCCACGCGCACGCCCGTGAACGCGCCCGGGCCATGACCGAAGGCAATGCCATCAAGATCCTTCAACCGGACCCCGGCATCAGCCAGCAGCCCTTCGACCATTGGCAACACCAGCTCCGTCTGTCGCCGTGGCGCGTGTTCAAAACGTTCGATCACATTGCCATCGTCCAGCAACGCCACCGAGCAGGTTTCGCCTGCGGTTTCCAGTGCGAGTATGCGCGTCATGATTCCATCTTTTCCGCTTCCAGGCCCTGCCGGGCCAGATAATCAAAAAACCGTTGCACCACATCCAGCTTACGGGTGCGGGTCATGTTGGGCAGACTGTTGACGAACAACTTGCCATAACTGCGCGTTAACAGCCGCGGATCCGCCACCACCAGCAAACCGGTGTCTTTCGGATCACGAATCAGCCGCCCAGCCCCCTGACGCAAGGCCAGCACTGCCTGGGGAAGCTGATAATCACGAAACGCATTACCGCCGTTACGGTTAATGTGCTCAATGCGCGCGGCGGCCACAGGGTCACCGGGAGAGCCAAAAGGCAGCTTATCAATGATCACACAACTAAGAGCCTCACCACGGACATCAATGCCTTCCCAGAAACTGCTGGTGCCCAACAACACGGCATTGCCCTTCTCCCGGAACGCGTCCAGTAATTCACGCCGCCCGGACTCGCCCTGCACCAGCAAAGGGTAATCGATCTTCTGGCGCAGAATAGCGGCAGCTTCGCGTAGTGCTCTGTGACTCGTGAACAGGAAAAAAGTGCGACCTTTAGCCGCATTAATCACCGGCACCATGGCATTGGTAAGCTGCGCGGTGTACTCGCGATCATTCGGTGCCGGCAGGCCTTCCGGTGCATAGAATACCGCCTGACGCTTGAAATCGAAGGGGCTTTCCAGACGCAGCGTGCGAGCAGAATCCAATCCCAAGCGGTGCTGGATATGTTCAAACCGCCCCCCCACCGACAGGGTGGCCGAGGTAAGAATCCAGCTACAGGGATGACGTTCACGCTGGGCGCGCAACTGAGCGGCCACAGACAACGGCGTGCTGTGCAGCACTACGGAACGCTTGAACGTCTCAAACCAGTACACCCGGTTGGGCTGGCCGCCTTTCAGGTAGGCCGCCAGGCAATCCACCTGTTCGCTGGCCCGCCGGGAACAGGCGTCCATACCTCTGCTCGCCTTGGCCAACGGTCCGAGGAAGGCGTCCAGCTCCTGCAAGGCCTGCAGCAAGGCTTCCCCGGCTTCAACCACCGCCTTGTTTTCGGCCACTTCCGTCCAGGGCTCACGGCGCTCGCCGTCACCCAGACTCAAACGCAAGTCCATGCCCCCTTTATCCACGGCGGCAACCAGGCGATTCAGCTCCGCCAGATCAGCAGCGGTATGCCCGGCTTCCGACAGGCTGTCGCGGCCCAGTTCCTGAATCTGCCGTGTGCTCAGGGTGTCAGCAAAAAACGCCGCGGCGATTTCAGGCAGTTGATGCGCCTCATCGAAAATCACCGTGTTGGCCGTGGGCAATAATTCAGACGCCGCGCCATTGCCACGCAACGCGGCATCGGCAAAGAACAGATGATGATTCACCACCACCAGGTCGGCCTCCTGGGCCTCCTTGCGCGCCTTCATCAGCGGGCATTCGTTATAACGGGGACACTCAGTGCCCAGGCAATTGTCCGCGGTACTGGTCACCCAGGGCCATACTGGCGCATCTTCCGGGATCTGTTGCAGCTCGGCGATATCACCGGTGCGGGTGCGCCCTGCCCAGTGCGCCACAATCTGCATCTGCCCCACGGTTTCTCGGGTGAGAAAACGGGCGTCTTCCTGGTGCAATTCCAACCGGTATGGGCAGAGATAGTTGGCACGCCCTTTTAACAGCGCCACTTTTCGCGGCAGATTCAGGGCTTTCTTAACCAGGGGCAGGTCTTTGAAGAACAGTTGGTCCTGCAAGCTCTTGGTGCCGGTGGACACCAACGTCGGGCCTTCAGACAGCAGTGCAGGCACCAGATAAGCCAGCGTCTTGCCGGTGCCGGTTTCCGCTTCAACCAGCAAGGTGGCACCACTGCCAATCACGTCTTCCACCGCATCAGCCATTTCCAGCTGCGGTTCACGCGGCTGGTAGCCTGGCAGGAGCGGCGCAAAGCGCGCTAAATCGGTAAGATGATTACGGGCGGTAGTCACATAATGTCCCTGAAACGTGTCTGCACTCGGGGCTGGCAAAAACAGGCTGTCAGCATCGCCCAACGCGCGCGCAGAGCATAGCCGATTCGCCCCCGGAACCCAACGCGAGAGCAAGACGAGAAGGCAATATGGTCGACTATACCTTAATCATTCTGGCCGGCGGGCAGGGGCAACGCATGGGCGGTGCCGACAAGGGACTGGTGGAGGTAAATGGCAAGCCGCTGGTTGCTCACCTGCTCGATAATCTACTCCCCCGCCCCACCCGCATTGTGATCAGTGCCAATCGCAATGCTGACCGCTATCAAGCCTGGGCCGATCAGGTGGTCGCGGATCGGCGCGACGGTTTTTCCGGGCCACTGGCCGGGTTGGAAGCCGCTCTGGGGGAAGCCCATGGCCTGTGCCTGTGTCTGCCCTGTGACCTGCTGACCCTGCCCACGACCATGGTTCAGGATTTGTTGGCGGCGGCGTCAATGGAGCATATTTGCGTTGCCCACGATCCGCTACGCCGCCAACCGCTATGCATGGCCTTCTATACTGAATCCTGGCGAGACTCACTCAGTGAGTATCTGGATGCGGGCAAGCGCAGTGCGCACGGCTGGCTGGATCAGGTATGCGTTCACCCGGTGGCCGTAGCCACGCCATTGCAGAATCTGAATCACACACACGACGCGTAACACTCTCTACCCTCCACCTTCCACGCTACAGGCAGGCATGCTGCGTGTGACGTCTTCCAAAACAACAATGCCCGCACAAGGCGGGCATTGTCATGGAACGAAAACGCGGAATTACGCGGTCACGTCCTGGATCTGCTTCATCAGGGCAACCTGATCAGCAGAAGGCTGTGCGGTTTGCAGAGCCATCAGCTTGCTCATGTCGCCTTCAATGCGGATCTGGCCGCTCATGAAGCCCTGCATGCCTGCAGACTGGTCACCTTCGATGAAGATGCGCTTGGCCAGGTCGGCCGGCAGGATCATGGTAGTCGGAGCGTCAGCGTGATGACCTTCTTCGATCATGCCGCCGACCAGAGCCAGCTCTTTGTCGCCACCGTCAGCATTAACAGTGATGTTGATTACCAGGTCAGCCAGTGCCGCCGGCGCTTCAACATTACCCGCGCCATCGCGGATTTCTTTTACTTTTGCAAACCACTCGTCAGACAGAAATTCCAGGCTCATTCTTGTTTCTCCTTAAACCTATCGATGTGACTTCGACGCCCCCTTTCACAGGGCTGGCACAGGCTTTATTGCTGCTAGCCAATTCAAACGAGCGTTCGAAACTTACCCGTACCTTATAGAAAGGCTCAAGGGGTGGCAATAGCCGCAGATGAGTCCTTACGGGACAAAAAAGCCCGGCAAAATGCCGGGCTTTTCGAGCGCCTTAAATCAGACTCAAACAGACGATCAGAGGTCGTAGCCACGCTCTTCATGCAGGGCAATATCCAGGCCCTGTGTCTCTTCGTCGCCATCTACACGCAACGGCGCAAACAGGCTTACCAGCTTAAGCAGCACCCAGGTCACCACCGCGGTGTAAACAAAGGTGGCCACCACACCCAGCGCCTGGACGCCCAGCTGGTCCAGCATGGTGTACTCCGGCTTGGCAAAGCCATAACCGGAGAACAGCCCCAACTCGGTGGAGGCAAAAATACCGGCAAACAGGGTACCGAGAATACCGCCCACCCCGTGAACCGGGAACACATCCAGGGAATCATCGATTTTCAGCTTGTGCTTGATGAAGATCACCGCATAGAAGCAGATCACACCCGCAGACAAGCCAATCACCAACGCTGCGGCCGGCCCAACGAACCCTGACGCCGGGGTAATCGTGCCAAGACCGGCCACCATACCCGTAGCAATGCCCAGCGCGGATGGCTTGCCGAATTTTTTCCATTCCATGGCCATCCAGGCCAGCGAACCGGCGGCCGCAGAAATGTGCGTCACCAGCATGGCCATGGCTGCATCGCCATTGGCCGCCAGGGCCGAACCACCATTGAAACCGAACCAGCCCACCCACAGCATGCCGGCACCGGTCACGGTCATGGTCATGTTGTGCGGCATCATGCCCTGGGTCGGGAACCCTTTACGGTTGCCCAGCACCACGGCGGCCACCAGCGCAGCCACACCGGCAGTGATATGCACCACAGTGCCACCGGCAAAGTCATACAGCCCCAGGTCAGCCAGCCAGCCGCCGCCCCAGACCCAGTGACACACAGGGATATATACCCCCAGTAGCCAGAGCACGGAAAACGCCAGCATCGGCCCGAAGCGCATGCGCTCCGCAAAGGCACCGACGATCAGGGCCGGCGTAATGATGGCAAACGTCATCTGGAACAGCCCGTGCAGACTTTTCGGCAAGGTGCCTTCCAGCGTCTCCCGGGTAATCCCGGAAAAGAACACATGATCCAGGCCACCGATCCAGGCATTCATGCTGCCGCCATCGGAAAACGCCAGGGAATAACCGCAGATCAACCACACCAGCGACACCGCGCAGGTAATAGCGAAACACTGCATCAACACGGACAGAATGTTCTTGGCCCGCACCAGGCCGCCGTAAAACAGGCTCAGGCCCGGCAGCGTCATGAACAGCACCAGCGCGGTGGCGGTGAGAATCCAGGCACTGTCACCGGTATCCAGCCCATCGGCCAACGCCAGCGAAGGCAACATCAACAATACCGCTATCAATTTTTTCATCGTCGGGCCTCCTTAAATGGCTTCGCTGCCGGTTTCACCGGTACGGATGCGGATCACCTGCTCCAGGTCCGTCACGAAAATCTTGCCGTCACCAATCTTGCCGGTGCCGGCCGCTTTCATGATTGCCTCGATCGCCTGATCCAGCTGCTCTTCACGGACCGCCAACTCCAGCTTCACCTTGGGAACAAAATCCACCACGTACTCCGCCCCCCGATACAGTTCGGTGTGCCCTTTCTGGCGCCCAAACCCCTTTACCTCGGTAATCGTCATGCCCTGCACCCCGATCTGGGCCAGTGCATCGCGCACTTCTTCGGCCTTAAACGGCTTGACCACCGCTGTCAGCATTTTCATTCGGTATCTCCTCGTCCTCATGCACCAACACAACACGTGCCGGAAGTTTGCACCGACAAGGGGCATTCAAGAATCAGGCCACAAAATAGTGCACGCCATTTCAATCAGTTAGCGATGAATAAAATTCACGTCGCACCACAAAAGAACACCGCACCTTATTGGCGCACCACGGATGAACACTATTGGCGCCAAAGTGGCGCAGAGATCCGGCCTTACACCGGGAGGGAAAGCGAATCACGCACCAAAAAACAGCGGGCGAGCAGCGGCCTGGCAATCGCCGTCGGCACGGAAAAGCAGGCAGGATAGACGCGGGCAACGGGGATATCCGTTGCCCGCGGGAAGGAAGTTGGAGGCAGGCTCAGTAAAGGTAGTTGAACATCTTGCGGCGATATTCACTGGCTAAAGGATCTCCTTTGGGAAGGCACTCAAACACTTCCAGCAGCGCACTGCGGGCCACACCGTCGCGGAATTCGCGATAATCACGCAGCAGCGTCAGCAGCGACTCAAGCCCCGCTTGAAACTGGCCCGCTGCGGCGGCCTGCAAGCCGTACGCGTAAAGATCTTCCGGGGTGGGCTTGTCGGCAATACGGGCAGACAGTTCCGCCAGACTCTGCCCGGTTCCTTCCAGCTTTTCCAGTAATGCGAAACGTGCCCGGAACGGACGTAACGGTTCCGCATCTTCTGTCACTTCCGCCAGCACCGACTGGGCATCATCCAGACGCCCTTCCCCCAACAGCAACTCCACCAGCAAGGCACGAATGGCATGCTTGTCCGGGCTCTGTTCCAGAGTCTGGCGTAGCGCGCCTTCCGCCTGTTCCGTGTGGCCCGCCTCGATGGCCATGCGCACCTGCTCGATAAAGCCTTCTTCCTGCTGTTGTTGTGCCGCTTCAGGGTCGACCACCGGTGCCAGCCACTGGCGCAGCGCACCTTCCGTCTGGGCGCCTTCCAGTTCACTGACCAATTGCCCCTGATACACCAGTTTCAGGCTGGGCAGGCTGCGCACACCAAACTGACTGGCCAGCATTTGCTGCTCATCTGCATTCACTTTCGCCAGCAGAACCTTGCCCTGGTATTCATTGACCAACCGCTCCAGGATCGGCGCCATTTGCAAACAGGGCTGGCACCAGCTGGCCCAGAAATCCACGATCACCGGGATTTGCTGGGATTGCTCAAGAATTTGCTGAATATTCTGCTCGGTGGCTTCAATGATAGGGCTGTTCGACTGCAACGCTATGCTCCTGAAAACGCATTTAAAGTGGCGCCAAGTGTAAGGCATCATCCAGATTAAATCCGGTTAAATCCTGTGCAACTTATGCCATCTGCGCGTTAGACTGAAGGACAGCTGTGCGGTTTGAAGTTCATGGCGACAGTTTCACGCCCTCTCCATGGCAGCACCCGCATGCTGGAAGGTATTCCACACAGGCAAAGGAGATCACCATGCTTAGCCTATTGGCTATTGTGTTGTTAATTGCCACGCTGATGACCCTCTTCTATCAGCAAATCAGCCGAGGCATTGGCAGTGCCGTTTTCGTCATTGTGTGGCTGCTCTGCGGCTTCCTCGCTTCCTGGCTGTTCCACCCCGTGTCCCTGATTCTGCTCGCCGCCGGCGTGACCGTGCTCAACCACGTGGACCTGCGCCAGAAGTTCATCACCAAACCGGTCTACAACGCGCTGGGCAAGGTCATGCCTGCCATTGGCGATACCGAACGTGAAGCCATCGAGGCGGGCACCACCTGGTTCGAAGCCGATCTGTTCTCCGGCCGTCCTGACTGGGAAAAATTCGCCCATATCCAGTTCACCACGCTCACCGATGACGAGCAGTCGTTCATCGACAACGAAGTGGTGCAATTGTGCGACATGCTTGATGAGTGGCAAATTTTCCACGAGTTGCGCGACCTGCCCGAAGAGGTCTGGGATTTCCTCAAGCACAAGGGCTTTTTCAGCCTGATCATTCCCACTGAGTACGGCGGCAAAGCGTTCTCGCCCTATGCGCAGAGCCGCATCATGAGCAAGATTGCCACCCGCTCTCTCACCGCTGCGGTTACCGCCATGGTGCCCAACTCTCTTGGCCCGGGTGAACTGCTGGCTGAATACGGCACCCAGGAACAGAAAGACCGCTGGTTGCCGGGCCTTGCCAAGGGCGACGAGATTCCCTGCTTTGGCCTTACCGGACCAGAAGCGGGTTCCGACGCCGGCGCCATTCCTGATACCGGGGTGATCTGCAAAGGCAAGATCGACGGCAAGGAAGTACTGGGCATGCGCCTGAACTTCGCCAAACGCTGGATTACCCTGGCGCCAGTGGCCACCGTGGTTGGCTTGGCATTCAAGCTCTATGACCCGGAGAAACTGCTCGGTGACAAAGAAGATCTGGGTATCACCTGCGCACTGATTCCCGCCGATACCAAAGGCGTGGAAATTGGTCGCCGCCATTATCCTGGCTCGCCATTCATGAACGGCCCTATCAACGGCAAGGATGTGTTTGTGCCGTTGGATGCCATCATCGGTGGCCCGGATATGGCAGGCAAAGGCTGGCGCATGCTGATCGAATGCCTCGGTGCCGGCCGCGGCGTCTCCCTGCCCGCACTGGCCACCGCCAGTGGCGAAATGGGCTACCGCATGACCGGTGCCTTCGGTCGCATTCGTCGCCAGTTCAATACGGCCGTCGGGGAATTCGAGGGCGTACAGGAAGCATCCGCCGATGTGGCCGCGCTGGCCTACACCCTGGAAGCCTATCGCCACCTGGTAACCCGTTCGCTGGAAGACGGAGCGCCGTCCGTGGTTACCGCCATGGCCAAATACCACGCCACCGAAATGATGCGTGAGCTGATCAACCACGGCATGGATATCGCCGGTGGTCGCGGCATTCAACTGGGTCCACGCAACTTCCTGGCCTTGCCCTATCAGTCCACCCCCATCGCCATCACCGTGGAAGGCGCCAACATTCTTACCCGCTCGTTGATGATCTTCGGGCAGGGGGCCATGCGCTGTCATCCGTTCCTCTATGACGAACTGCAAGCCATACAGGCAGAAGACAAGAAGCAGGGGCTGCAGGACTTCGATGACCTGTTCTTCTCCCATGCAGGCCATACGCTGGGCAACATCAGCAGTGCCATCGTACAGGCGTTGGCGGGCCCTTACCTGTCTGATGCCCCCGGCAATTCCGATGCGTTCAGCGCTCCCTGGTACCGTCTGGTCAGCCGCTACAGTGCGGTACTGGCCAGCGTCTCGGACATGGCCCTGGCGCTACTGGGCGGCGACCTGAAGCGGCGCGAACTGCTGTCCGCCCGCCTGGGTGATGTGCACAGTCAGCTGCTCATTGCCTGTGCCATTCTCAAGTACCACGCCACCCTGCCCCGCGACGAGGCCAACGATGCCCATGCGCACTATGCGCTGCGACTGGCCTTCAGCCGGGCCCACGATTCCCTGGAAGCGTTCTCGCGCAACTTCGGCTTCTTCGGCATCGGCCACGTGCTCAAGCGCCTGTTCTTCCCGCTGGGTCGTCCCTGCAAGGCGCAGGCTCCCAGCGACGATCAGATACGCACTCTGGGGCAGATGATCATGGAACCCAACTCGGTGCGCGATGCCCTGGCGGAACCGGCCTATATCTCCCAGGATCCGGAAGACTCCATTGGCCGCGTGGAAGCCACCTTCAACAAGCTGCTGGAAGTGGAACCCGGCTTTCTTGCTTATCTGAAAGCGGAAGGCAAAGGCCAGCTGGAAGGCGAGACCGTACTGGAGAAACTGCAGGATGCGGCCCGCAAGGGCATCATCAACGAGAGCCAGGTAGACGCCATCAACGAGTACGACGCCATGCGTTACGACTGCCTGCTCACCGACGCCTTCGACAAGGACCTGAAAGAAGTGAAGGTCCACGCCGAACGGCCAATGATGTAAACCACCGGGGCGGGATGGTGCTCACCATTCCGCCCTTCTTTTCACCCTCTTTACCGCCCTTTCCTGCTTTTCTCTCCAACCTGCAGTCTCCCTGCCCCCCGGCATGCGCCCAATACTTGCGATGCACAAACATTAACCAGTACGCATTTTCACAAAAAGGCAACGCTGCCGTTTTTACCCAAAACGCTGCTTTTTCCAGCAGTTAATCCCTTGTCCGCTCTATCTCACAGAGATTTAACATTCAGATCACCCTTTTGGCGCTTTTACGCATGGTCGCTTTCGTCTAGTCTTGCCCAAATTACGCCCCACTGGGCCCGGAGCGCCTTTTTGCCTCCCTTTGCCCCTCGGACAACAGGTCAGCAATGACAGCAGTCGTCGAAGAAAAAACCGCAATCGAATTCAAGGGCCGCATGTTGATGATGACGGTCCTCCAGTTGAAAAATCTGGATGCCAATGTCCTCCACCAGCAGGTGAGCCAGCGTCTGGAAGACGCCGCCCAGTGGCTACAGGAAGCCCCCGTCGTCATCGATGTAAGCCCGGAGCTGGATAGCGATCCAGTGGCGCTGATGGCCGCTGTGGATACGCTGCGTAGCCTCGGGGTCAACCTGGTGGCCCTGGCCCGCAGCGAGAACATTGATGCGGACACAGCAAGCATGCTGGGTCTGGGCACGTTGAGTCTGGCCGGTGGTCGTGATGTACCCCGCCGCGCCGAACCCGCCCCGGCCACGGACGATATTGCAGCGGAGAGCAAGCCCGCTGCGCAGCAGGTTGAAACCATGGTCATCGACCAGCCGGTCCGCTCCGGTCAACAGGTCTACAGCCGTGGTGACCTGATCGTGCTCGCGCCGGTGAGCACCGGCGCAGAAATCATGGCCGACGGCAACATTCATGTGTACAGCAACCTGCGCGGCCGCGCCCTGGCCGGGGTTCGCGGCGATACCAGCGCACGTATTTTTTGCCAGCAACTGAATGCCGAACTGGTATCCATTGCCGGCCATTATCGGGTGGCCGAAGACCTGCCCGAGTCATACCGTAACCGGCCCGTGCATCTATACATGCAGGGCGAAGCGATGCATTTTACCGCGCTGAACTAGCGTGCATGAAACATGGAAGGTAAGGAGAAGAGCGTGACGAAGATCGTGGTCGTGACATCCGGCAAGGGTGGCGTCGGCAAAACCACCACCAGTGCAGCGCTGGCCACAGGCCTTGCCCTGCGCGGTTTTAAAACCACTGTGATTGATTTTGATGTAGGCCTGCGCAACCTGGACCTGATCATGGGGTGCGAACGTCGTGTGGTCTATGATCTGGTCAACGTGATCAGTGGCGATGCCAACATCAAGCAGGCGCTGATCAAGGACAAGAAGGTGGACAACCTGTTCATCCTCCCGGCCTCCCAGACCCGCGACAAGGACGCCCTCACCATTGAAGGCGTGGAAGGCGTACTCAACGCCCTGCGTGATGACATGCAGATGGACTACATTATCTGCGACAGCCCCGCCGGCATCGAAAAAGGCGCTCTGATGGCAGCCTACTTCGCCGACGAGGCCGTGGTCGTCACCAACCCGGAAGTCTCCAGCGTACGGGACTCTGACCGCATCATCGGCATTCTGGCCAGCAAGACCCGCCATGCCGAACTGGGCGATGGGGACATCCCCTCCCGCCTGCTGCTGACCCGCTACTCCCCGGAACGGGTAGAGAACGGACAGATGCTGTCGGTGGAAGACGTGCAGGAAATTCTCGCCATTGAACTGCTTGGCGTGATCCCGGAATCCCAGGCGGTGCTCAATGCCAGTAACTCCGGCAGCCCGGTGATCCTGGATACGGATTCCGACGCCGGTCAGGCCTACAGCGATGCCGTTGCCCGCTTCCTGGGTGACCAGCTGCCGCACCGCTTTCTTACCACTAACAAGAAAGGTCTATTCGGCCGTCTGTTTGGAGGCTAACGGATGAGCATCTTCAGTTATCTGCTTCCTAAAAGGCAGAACACGGCATCTGTGGCAAAAGAACGCCTGCAGATCATTGTGGCCCGCGAACGCTCCACCCGCGGTGGCCCGGATTACCTGCCGCAGCTTCAGGAAGAACTGCTGCAAGTGGTGCGTAAATATGTCCCTGTGGACCAGGACGCCGTGAACGTCCAGATGGACCGGGAATCCGGCTGTGAAATTCTCGAACTGAATATCACCCTGCCGGAAGCCTGATTCCATGGTGAGCGCCCCTGTTGCTGACAACCTCTGCAGCACAGGGGCGCCCTCTACCGGCTTGCCTCATCTCACTTCGAGCAAACCCACTTGCGCGCCCCTCTCACTGCGGTAACACCTGCCACTCCGGCTCGTCGTACTCGCCGATCACGGTGACATCCACCACTTTCGCATGCTTTTCCAGTATCGCCTTTACCCTGGCGCTGCGGCTGTCGTCCTTGGCATCGCGGTGCGCCTTGCTCTCCCAGTGGGCGATGGCCAGTACCGTGTCCGGGTGGCCGATCTTGCGGTGTAAATAAGTGCCTTTTGCTCCCTCGCTCTGCTGGATAATCTCACTGGCTTCCACCCAGCCCCGGGCATATTCCTCCACGCTAAAACCCGGCTTGACGCGTACCTCAAAAATAAATTTCATCATCGCTCTCCCTGTCGATAGAACTGAGCCAACAGGCGGTACAGGGCTGGCCAGTCTTTATAGAGCTGATCCGGCCCTTCGAAGAACGCCTCGCTACAGACAGCAAAAAACTCACCCGGCCCGGTCAACGCATAAGCATCCACAGGCATGGGCCGGTGGTGCTGATAATCACTCAATAGCTCTTCCCAGCAGGCGGTGAAGGTGTCATGCCATTGCTTCGGGTTCATCCCTCTATGTAACGGCGGCCTGCCGTTGGCCCCGTTGCGGCGCATATCCAGTTTGTGCGACATCTCGTGAATCACCACATTACTGGCCACGTTATCCGGCGCACAGGCATCACAAATCGCATCCCAGGACAGAATCACCGGCCCCTGATGCCAGGCCTCTCCCGCCAACACCGGCCCCTGGGCATGGACCACACCATCTTCACTGAGGTGAGGCCGGTTGGGGATGAAGGCGCCTTCATACAGAATCACGGTGTACCAACCGTCATACCAGTCCAACCCCAGATACAGAATCGGCACACAGGCCATGGTCGCCACTTTCAGGCACATGGCATCGGTGTAAACGAACCCGCCGCCAGAGGCGATGCTTTTTCGAGCCAGAAAACGCAGTGAAAGAGCAAACAGCGCATCCCGCTCTTCACCTTCAAACCGGGCCATTAACGGCCAGTCTGACACAGCCGCTTCCCACTCCTGCCGGGTATATCCCATCTTCCTGACCCGGCGAGCGTCTCGCCAGTTCTTCCAGGCTGCAAACATGCACTGCCCTCACGTGATTGCGTGGTCGTATTGTGATTAACGGTGTCTACTTTGACCATGATAGCGGCGTTTCACCAGTCGTTACCGCCCGGTACGGCTGTGCTACCATCGCCGACCGTCTCTGCTGCGAATAGTGTTCAGTGTCTATCCACCAAGCTCATAAAGCCGACCTGCTGCTTCTGGTGGTCACCCTTCTGGCAGCCATCAGCTGGATGTTCTCCAAAGAAGCCGTGCTGGCCATGCCTCCGCTGCTGTTCATGTCACTGCGTTTCCTGCTGGCAGCAAGCCTGCTGGCCATGGCGGCCCACCGTCAACTGCGTCGCCTGAGCCGCCAGCAACTGCTTCGTTGCGTCCGTGTCGGTACTGTTTTCGGCATCGCCATGAGCTGCTGGGTAATGGGCCTGGCCATGGGTGAACATGTGGGTGAAGGCGCCTTTCTGACCAGCCTGGGAGTGGTGCTGGTGCCAGTGATCGCCCGGCTGATCTTTGCCGAACCCGTGCCCGGCAGTACCTGGCTGGCGCTGCCAGTGGCCGCTGCGGGGCTGGCCCTGCTGTCCCTGGATCAGGGACTGCACCTGGAAGCCGGGCAGTTATTTTTTGTGGCCGCCGCCACCATTTTTGCGCTCTATTTCAATCTCAATACCCGCGCCGCCAACACCCTCTCCACGCAGGGCATGAATGGCGAATTTATTGAACACCCGCGCGTCCCTGCTCTGGCGCTGACCACGGTAGTGCTCGCCGTGGTGGGCGTGCTAACCGGTGTGTTATCCGCCATTTTCGAACCCTGGCAACCTGTCGCGGCCAACGCCACCCCGATACTGGCCCTGTGGGTGGTACTCAGTGCCACGGTAGGCACCGCCCTGCGTTTTCTGGTACAAACCTATGCGCAAAGCCTGTCACTGCACAGCCATGGTGTTGTCATTATGGTGCTGGAACCCATGTGGACCGCACTGATGGCCGCCGCCTGGTTCGGCGAACAGATGACACTGCTGCAACTGGCAGGTTGCGCGCTGATCTTTCTGTCGCTTCTGGTCAATCGCTGGCGAGCTGTACGCAGCCTCCTCAAGGTTTTCCTGAGCCGGTTTTTTGTTTCAACCCCAAAGTAAAAGGAGTTCCAATGGGTGGAGAAATAGCGCAACTCATCACCATGACGCTACCGACCTTTCTGGTCGCCATCGCCGGTTTTGTACTGGCCGGCATTTTCATGCCAAAGGCACGGACCGCCGCCATTCTGGTATTGATCGCCTCGCTGCTCAGTCTGGTCCATATCGCCTATATGTGCCTGCAGCAATTCGTGCTGATCGAAATGCTGTATGACGACAAGATATCTGGCGATCTTTTCGCCCTGATCTCCAGCGGCATCTACAACGGGCTGTACCTGATCATCAGCGCACTGATGCTGGGTGCCGCCTTTACCGGTCGCCATCAGCCTGTGACAAACGCCCCGCAAAACACCGCCATCAACACCAATGCAGCACCACACCGTGGCGGGCTGGTACTCACACTTGGCCTGTTGGGAGTACTGTTATTTGCGCCTGTCGGTATTGTCGCCTGGATTCTGGGCAACAAGGATTTGGCAGCCATGCGCCAGGGCAACATGGATAGCAGCGGTGAAGGCATGACGCTGGCGGGCAAGGTGCTGGGCATTCTGGCCACGGTGATGTTCCTCCTGGGAATCCTGGCGGTCATTGCAGGCATTGTCATCGTCGCAACCAGTTATCGAGGATTCTGATCTCCATCCCCACCGCCCCGCTTCACAACACTCGTGGAGCGGGGAATACTTCCCCTCCGGCCAGCCCCGTCTGACGACTTTGTCTACGCCCGTGTGACCCAGTTCCTTCTCTCATTCTTCAGTTGGCGCACCATTTGGACCCAATAATGCCAATAAGAAAAGACTGACATAATGACGGGACCGTTCTCACGTGCTGCTATCGCCAGCCTGACCCTGACATTGCTGCCCCTTGCCAGCATGGCCGATTCGGCCTGCCTGAGCGCCGCCCCCACAGCAACAACAGCCTCTCTGGCCATCAGCCAGGATGATGAACAGCTTCTGGAGCTGCTGGGCCACCAGGCGACGACAACGCAAGCCCGCACACTGCTTGCCTATAACCAACAGGCCAGCAGCATCAACAAACCCATTCTGGGGAATTACGCCCGCCTGCGGTTGGCCGCCCTGGCCCTGAAAGACGGCGACACCGAGTTTGCCCGGCAACAACTCAGCGAAGTGGAGCAAAACAGCCCCGCCGCTGTCGATGCCGCCTTCCTGCTGGCAGAGAGCTATCGACGCGACGGTGACAAGGAGCGGGCCCGGGCCTGGTTTATCCGTATTGCCGCGCGCTTCCCGGGCAACCCGCGGGCGGTGTCCGGGCTGGTGCTGGCCGGCGATGACTGGCGCAATCAGGGCGCCGATGCGCTAGCCCTGCCGGTGTACAACCTGGCACTGACCAAAGCGGCAGAAAACCTCAACGCCCTGGAACAACTCTCCAACGAGCCGGAGCAGCTGTACCGCACTCTCACCAATACCGTGGCCGGCAACAGCACCACGGTCATGGATCAGCTGGTACTGGCCATGGTCCGAGATGACGATAGCCAGGTTCTTGCCGCCACCCGCCAACTCATGGCGGCCCACCACCAGGACAAATGCCTGGCTCGTCGGCAAACCGACCTGAATAACGCCATTCAGCATGCCACCGCCAGAGACCTGACCAATGGCGCCTTCCGCACCGCCGCGAAGCGGGAAAAAGCGGCCACAGAGCAGGAAATCGCCGATTTGCAGCGCATTCTGCAAAACGCCCCGGATGCCGAGGAGCTAAACGCACGGCTAGCCGACGCCCGGCAGCGGCTGGAGCGGCTGAACACTCGGCTCAATAAACTCGGAGGCACCGCCCTGCCCGCCGCACTGCAGCAACGCAAAGACCAGCTGGCGCTGGAAACACAACAGGTGGAATCGAACCTGACCACGGCGCGGCGCCAGGTACGTGACGCGCTGGAAGCCCAGCTTCCGGAATTGGAAACGTTCTATCGGAATCTGGCGGGGGAAGCGCAACTGGGCAAGGCCCAGCTGCTGCAGAAAAAATCCTGAAGGGAGCGCCTGATGCGGGATGCCTGTGACGATGGCCACAGTCGCAGGCCCCTTACCTTAGCTCTTAGCCCTTGTGGCTTTTCAACAAGGCATCCACCTTGTCGATGTATTTCTGCTTGGCCTCATCTGCCCCCAACCCTTTCAGCTTGGCCCACGCGTCATACTTGGCGCGCCCCACCATATCCAGCATTCCCGGGCGTTTACCAGCCACATCACCGGTGCTTCCCTGCTTGAAGTGCGCATAGAGAAACAGCAGGTCATCATTGGACGGTTTGCTGTCGAGGGTTTTGACATCTTTCTGGGCTTGTTCAAATCGGGCAGTATCGGTCATGATGTTTCCTGTCGGTGTGATCATTGTTGTATAAGGCTCGAGCCTTAATTTCTGCAAGAAATAGTGCGCTGTGATCGCCGATGAATCAACATAAGCGCTACCAACAAAATCAAAACGAAGAATAATCAGGTTACGCCATGAGCGACGCAGGGCAATCCCAGGCCAGCCAGAGTCTTGACCCGCAGCAGGAAGGCATTCTTCGCAATGCTCTCAATACCTTTCTGGTGCAATTCGATCGAGCCCAGGAACGGCGGTACGCAGAGCACGCGCATCAACGCGCGCGAGATCTGATCAATCGCTCCGTTTACCTGCTGATGGGGCTGTACCTGCTGGTCGTTCTGCCGGTGATTATGCTGGTCAAAACGCCGGAAATGGCCGCCTGGCGAAGCTACGGCGTTTATCCCATCGCCGTAGCCCTGATCGGGCTATGGTGCTGTACCCGGCTGAGCTGGCTGCGCCCTCACGCCATTGGCGTCATGTATCTGGCGCTGGGCTTGTCCCTGTCCGGTACCGTTTTAGGGGCGATCCGTTTTAATGGCAGTTTCCCCGGGCAGATTTCTTCTTTCGAAACCATTTATCTGCTTATTATCGGCTTCTCGATTCTGCGCCTTCCTCCCCGGCAGACGCTCATCACCTGCACCATGGCCGCCGTGGTGGCCTTTGCAATCAGCCTGCTCATGCGCCTGGACCTTCCATTGTTGCTCGTGTCTCTGTCGTTCGGCATCCCGCTGATCATCTGCACCCTGAACGGCTACATTCTGGATATCAGTGCACGGCGCAATTTTGCCAACAACCTGTTACTGGCCCATGAATCCGAGCAATTGAAACACTGGAGAGAGCAGGCAGAAAAAGACACGCGCCGGCAGCAACAGCTCAATACTTTTATGGAGCAAATCGCCGGCAACCTGACACCCACACAATTACTGGAACGGGTGCTGGGTTATCTGGTTCAGCAAGTGAATGCGCAGGTGGGCGCGGCCTACACGCTGGAAAAGGACACTCTGGTACGCCAGGCCGGCTGGGCACTGAACGGCGCAGCTCAGACCCGCGACACCCTGCCCGCAGGCGAGGGGCTGCTTGGCGCCGCGCTAAACCAGCGGCTGCTGATGCAGCAACATCAGGTACCACAGGATTATCTGGATCTGGAAACCGGCCAGGGGAAACGGCCGCCTGGCACCGTGTTGCTATGGCCGCTGGTACAAGGTGACCACCCACTGGGGATTATTGAAATTGCCAACACTCAGGGGTTTGACCAAGAACAGCAGACGCTGATCAGCGAGCTACACCGCCCTCTCGCCTTTGCACTGCAGTCCGCACAGCGCCGCCAGCAGTTTCTGGACCAGGCCGCCAGCGCCACCGCATAAACTTCGCCCTGCAGCCTCAATCAATACCACGGGCGGCCTTGGCCGCCTTCAAGGGTGCAGATAGCAGCTCGGGCTTGCGCGGCACGATATCCGCCAACGATGCCACCATCCGGGCCATGTCCGCGTCCATATCTCCGGTAGGCAAGAAACAGTCGACGATACGTACCTGCCGGCGCCGGTAGCAAAACCCCAGCACCACAATCGGCACAGCCATTTGCTCGGCAATACGGTAAAACCCGGTTTTCCAGCGCTTGGCGCCAGTGCGTGTCCCTTCCGGAGCCAGGCCCAGCCAAAATGGCGTCTCACGCATGATTTCTGTGGTCTGTTCCACCACGTCCCGCGCACTTTCGCGGTTCACCGGAATCCCCCCAAGCCAGTACATAAACCGCCCCAGGCGCCCCTCAAACAGGGTGTGTTTGCCCATGAAACGCACCTGCACCCGTAGCGACTGGATGGCACTGATGCCGATCAGGCCATCTATGTTCGAGGTATGCGGCGCCACCGCCAGAACCACACGGGGCGTATTGGGCAAGCGGCCAACAATGCGCCACCCCATGGCCCCCAGTATCAATTTGCCCAACCCCGCCAGCAGCCAGTGGCCGCGACGGGGCACCTGATCCCCCAGTGTCCGCGCTGTCAGCGGTGCCAGTTCCAATTTCATGCAAATACCGTAAAGGTCTGTCGACTCAGTGCCACGGCCTTCCCGTCCGCGTCCCAGATCACCGCCTGGCTTTGTCCATAGCCATCACTGCACTGGTCAGTGTTTACCCGATATTGCCACAAAGTATCTGCCGGTCGAGACTCTGGATCATTCAGCAACTCCATGGTCCAGGTCAGAGAGCTGGCCGGTGCCGGACCTTTGAGTAGAGGCAGCACCGAAGGCGGCCAGGTATCAACCAGGGCAATCAACGCCGCCGTACTCATGGTCTCCGGTGGCACGGCAAAGCCCATGTAACCCCCGAAATCCGGCGCTGCGCTAGCGCTGAACGGCGGCATGCCTTCCGCATAGCGAATATCAAAATGGGACAGGAAATCCGGCGTCAGCCCCTTGATAAACGGTAGCGCGAAGCTTTGATCTGCCCCTTTCAAACCTGGCGCAGACGGCCCTTCCACCACCACGTTGGACTCCCGGCCCACACCGAAGCTGGCCAACATAACTGCGACCACCTGCTCCCCCTGGCGAGCGGACACCATCGCCTGCATCACCGATTTCCCTTCCCGTAACACCGTCGCTTCCAGTGCAACCTCACCGGGCGATGCCGGCGCCACAAAAGACAGAGAGAAACTACGCAAGAATCGCCCAGTCGCCACTGTTTTTTGCAGATGGTCAAACAACACCGCACCGACCAGCCCGCCAAACAGCGCCCGGCCCTGCCCCCAGCCTTCAGGGAATCTGGCGAAGCCTTTGCCATCCACCGTGGCCAAAATTTCATCGAATGTCATGATCTCTCACTTTTTGTATGCCTGAAACAGCGGCCCTTTATTTACCATCCCCATCAGATGGGTAAAAGTCATTATCCCGTCGTTAACAAGACCAGGGAACCTCTGAATAACTCCTTGCATGCTCAGTCTTTCAGGCTGGCTCGCAATCTAGGCGCGATTTTGAAGGTGTATGTCCATCCATCGAAAAAACGCAACGACGAGTGCGGGCCAGCCTGGAAGACCCGGAGGGCGCGGCCTGAAGCGTACATCTGCTGCGCCTTGCCTCTAGGAAAGGGAGCCACCCTGTCCGTCAAGACAAGACTCAACAGCTGCACGCTTCAGGCCACGCTGAGTACGCAAGGAGTTATTCAGAGGTTCCCTAGGCGCCATAACCAACAAGAGTGCGCACAAAACAAGCGGAAAACGCGTTTTCCCCATGCGCTTGGCGCCCCTTGCCGGTAGCATAGGCGCCTCTTTTTCAGTTTCGCCAGTACGGAGATAAACGCATGACCTGATTGAAATCCCGTCGCCTTCAGTACCTGTTGGCCATCACAGCTCTCTTTTTCTCGCTGATGGTTGTACTGCGCGCCGTGTTTTATTTCGGCTTTTCCCCTTTGTCCGGTGACAGTGACATCGCCACCGACACCATTATCACCGCCTGGGGCATAGGCCTTCGCTTTGACTTGCGCCTGGCCCTGCTGCTGATGCTCCCGCTGGCTGCCCTGGCTTACCTGCCCTGGCTGAACCTGTTGCGCAGCAGCATTGCCCGTTTTGTGGGTCATGCCTACCTGCTGCTGGCCCTGTTGCTGGTGGTGCTCACCTATATTCTCGACTTTGGCCACTACGCCTACCTGGGCGACCGGCTCAATGTCACCGCGTTGCGTTTCCTGGAAGACACCGCCATTTCCACCCAGATGGTCTGGGAAAGCTACCCCGTTATCTGGATTACCCTGGGCTGGCTGCTCACCACCGCGCTCATCTTCTGGGCCGCCCTGTGGATTGAGAAAACCTTGCTCGGCCGCCCGCAAACCCGCATTGCCAAAAGCCAGGCCACATTCGGCTTTTTCGTCTGCTTCGCATTGTTCTTCTTTGCGATTCTGGGCCGGGTCAGCGACATCAATATTCTTAACCCGATCCCTCTGCGCTGGAGCGAAGCCTTCGCCACCGGCAACAAGGCGGTAGGATCGCTGGGGCTAAACCCGGTGCTGTACTTCTACGACACCACCCTCATCCCTGCCTCCCCCTACGACAAAGACGCGGTGAAAGAGTATTACCCCGTCATGGCGGATTATCTGAACATTCCGGCAGAGCAGCGCCAGGAGCTCAACTTCGACCGTGTTGTGGATGTGCAGCCCCACAAACTGAACTACGACCAACCGCCGAACGTGGTATTCGTGATGCTGGAGTCCCTAGGCGCCAGCCGTGTCGGCGCCTACGGCACCCCGTTCAACCCCACCCCGCATCTGGACCAAATTGCCGACGACGGCTGGCTCTTCAAACACTTCTACGTACCAGTTACCGGCACCGCCAAAACCATCTGGGCCACCTTCACAGGCATTCCTGATGTGGCGCCTACGGAAAGCGCCAGCCGTAACCCTCTCACCAGCCATCAACGCATGGTGCTGAATGAATTCAAGGGCTACCGCAAATTCTACTTTGTCGGCGGCAACGCCGGCTGGGCAAACATCGACGGGCTGATTAAGCAGAGCATTGACGGGATTGAGCTGTACGAGGAAGGGGACTGGAAAGCGCCCAACGTAGACGTATGGGGCATTTCCGACCTGGAGCTGTTCCGCGAGTCCAACCAGATTCTCGACGACCTGCCCAACGATCAACCTTTCTTTGCCTTTATCCAGACGGCTGGTAATCACCGCCCCTTCACCATCCCCGAAAAGAACGGGGATTTCGAAGTGCGCGACATGCCGGAAGATGAGCTGAGAGAGCACGGGTTCCGCAACTCCGCCCAATACAACGCCGTGCGTCTGCTGGACTACAACGTGGGCGAATACATGAAAATGGCACGCGCCAGCGACTATTTCGACAACACGATTTTTGTGTTCTTCGGCGACCACAACAACCGCATTACCACCATCCCTCACATGCCACCGGCCATGGAGAAACTGGGGCTGGAGAGCAATCACGTGCCACACATGATTTATGCGCCCGCTTACCTGAAACCCCGCGTTATTGAACAATCAATGGGGCTGACCGATGTGATGCCCACCATCGCCGGCATGCTGGGCCTGACCTACCGTAACACCACCCTGGGCCGGGACATTCAGAGCCCGGCGCCAGAAGGCGACCGCGCCAGTTTTGTGGTCATGCAGGAAGGGCCGCGTCCGGTGTATGGCGCCCTGACCAAGGATTACTTCGTGCGCATGAATCACGATGGCAGTAATGCCACCCTCCACGACCTGCACAGCGACGACCCGGAAACCGACCGCGCCGAGCAGCACCCAGACGTGTTTAAAAAACTCTATGACCTGGCCCGCGGGCAATACGAAACCGCGCGCTACATGTTCTACGACAACGTGGACAACAAAGAAGACAAAGCGCAGCAATAGGCATCGAGGCAACGCTTGATGCCTGACGCCACAAGCTCGACAACAACAGGTGACCCTGGCGCCTGTTGTTCTCAGCGTCGGAGGCTGTTTTTTCTAGGGAGCCTCTGAAAACTTCCTCGCGTACTCAGCGTGACCTGAAGCGTGCAGCTGTTGTGTCTTGACTGGACGGACAGGGTGGTTCCCTTTCCTAGAGGCAAGGCGCAGCAGATGGGCGCTTCAGGCCGCGCCCTTCGGGTCTTCCAGGCTGGCCCGCACTCGTTGTTGCACTTTTTGGATGGATGGACATATCTCGATCCCCCTTGAGGGGACACCTTCAAAAGCGCGCCCTCTGTGCCCCGAATTGGGTATAGATTGCGAACCAGCCTGAAAGACTGAGCATGCGAGGAGTTTTCAGAGGCTCCCTAGTCATGCCGCCCCATCACCGCCCCCGCTAGCCGGGTGACCCAAACCCCGGGCAAGAATCGTGTTACCGCGACCATCAGCTTATACAGGGCACCGGGTACCACCACCGCTTTCCCAGCCATTAGCCCCTGCAATCCTGCAGCGGCTACCCGATCCGCCGGCATCATTGCCTTTTCCAGATCCGGGTCCATTTTTTCACGAGCCAGAGACGAGAACTCGGTACGCGTGCCCCCCGGACACAGTGCCGTCACGATCACACCAGACGGTTTCAGCTCTTCATGGAGTGCCCGGCTCAAGTGCAGCACCGCAGCCTTGCTAGCCGCATAGGTCGCCATACCGGGAATAGGAAACCAGGCGGACACCGAGCTGACGTTAAGCACCCAGCCCTGCCCACGCTGAACCATGGGGGCAGTAAAAGATTGTGTCAGCACCAGCAGGCTGCGCACGTTCACATCCACCATCCCGAGCTGCTCACGCATAGGCAACGCCAGTATGGATTTCTGAAAACCAAAGCCGGCATTGTTAATCAATATGTCTACCTGTCTGCCCAAGGCTCTCGTCTGCTCGTACACCGCATCAGCGGCTTGCGGATCAGCCAGATCAGCGGTAATCACGTCCACAGTGACCGTTCTCAACTCCCTGGCCAGAGCATCCAGCCTGTCGGTGCGACGCGCCACCAGAATCAGGTTGCAGCCCATAGCAGCCAGTTGTCTCGCCATCTGATCACCGATGCCACTGGAGGCACCGGTGATCAATGCGGTTTTTCCGTTGAAGGTTTGCATGGTGAGTCTCGGGAAGGATGAGTTGAAAGTTCAAAGTTTAAAGTTGAAAAGCGCGGATAAGCCTATCGATGCTTTATTGCCGTGCCCGCGCTCACAAGTCTCCACACGGAGAAACATACTCAAAAAGAACAGACCTTCCTTCGCGTTGAACTTTGAACTTTGAACTTTAAACTTTGAACTAATAAACAAAAAACCCGGCACAAGGCCGGGTTTTTCTGGTGCTTAACTGCGAGCTGTTTTTACAGCTTGCCGTCCAGCTCCGGTACAGCTTCGAACAGGTCAGCCACCAGGCCGTAATCCGCCACCTGGAAGATGGGGGCTTCTTCGTCCTTATTGATAGCAACGATGACCTTGGAGTCTTTCATGCCGGCCAGATGCTGAATGGCACCGGAAATGCCCACAGCAACGTACAGGTTCGGCGCAACGATCTTGCCGGTCTGACCGACCTGCATGTCGTTGGGTACGAAACCTGCGTCAACGGCAGCACGGGATGCACCCACGCCAGCGCCCAGCTTGTCAGCCAGCTTGTACAGGATTTCGAAGTTCTCGCCGTTGCCCATACCGCGACCACCAGAGATCACGATCTCGGCAGAGGTCAGCTCAGGACGGTCAGACTTGGCCAGCTCTTCACCCACGAAGGAGGAAATGCCAGCGTCTTTTGCAACGTCGATGTTTTCAACAGAAGCAGAACCGCCTTCTGCTGCAACGCCATCGAAAGACGTACCACGCACGGTGATCACTTTCTTGGCATCGCCGCATTTCACGGTAGCAATGGCGTTACCGGCGTAGATCGGACGCTTGAAGGTGTCCGCATCGATCACGTCGGAGATCTCGGAGATCTGGGCCACGTCCAGCAGAGCCGCCGCGCGAGGCGCGAAGTTCTTGCCGGTGGTGGTGGCAGCCGCCAGGATGTGGCTGTAATCGGCGCCCACTTCAGCAACCAGATCGCCAATGTTTTCAGCCAGCTGATGCTCGTAGGCATCGTTGTCTGCGCACAGTACCTTGGAAACGCCATCAACCTTGGCCGCTTCTTCAGCAACAGCGCCACAGCCTTTACCGGCTACCAGCACAGTGATGTCGCCGCCGATTTCTTTGGCAGCAGCAACCACACTCAGGGTAACTTTGTTGAGCGCGGCGTTATCGTGTTCGGCGTAAACTAATACACTCATCAGATCACCTTCGCTTCGTTCTTCAGTTTCTCGACCAGCTCGTCAACGGAGC
>NZ_PBSH01000020.1 GCF_002726155.1 Alcanivorax sp.
ACTGAAGTTTCTAGTTTTCGCCATCGTCTTCACCTGATTCATTATGTGAGTGATCATACACTCAAAATCAGGTGGCCAGATTTACTATGCCACTACAATAAAAGGACTTAACGGCCAGGTGCACCTGGTTATTCACCGTTGGGCCCAGCCTAGCTGCAGGCTCCAATGAAGGAGAAAGAAAGGCAAGATTTGAGGAATCATCGGCCATACCACTCAGATGGTAAGGCAGCCACTCAAGGAAACGATCATAGTCGGAAACAGTTATCCCGGTGATTTCCTTACTGTTTGAGTGGAGGTAAGTCCCAAGACGAGCAACATGACGTGCATATGCCTGGATTGTATTGGGAGAGAGATTGATCTGTTCAAGATGCACGATCCAATCACGAATCTCGTCTACTGGGTTTCCGTGATCATCTATAACGGTCCATGAATAGTTAGAATCATCAAATCGGATCTTTACGAGTTCCAGCACAAGCTGCTTCCATGCAGAGTGGACAAGGTGTGCATATACTGACTGGCCATTCTGAGAAGCTCAACTACATCCTCATAATGTACACAGTGGACATAGACATGCTTGGTGTCTATATTAACATAATATACATTATGCATAGTTATCTATGCTCTCACTTGATCTAATCCAGCCACGGCGGATGACTGCCAATACGCTCGATCAGGAAATCGATAAACACCCTGACCTTGGCCGTCAGTACGTTGGATTTGGGATAGACAAGCCATAACGCAGGCTCTGCATCCATTCGATATTCTGGCAGCACCTGAACCAGGCTGCCTGCAGCCAGCTCCTTATGAATGCTCCATAATGAATGTATTGCAATGCCGGCACCGCAGCGTGTGGCAATCTTATAGCTGAGTCCGTCGTCTATGGTGAGTCGGTGTCCGGGCACGCGAGTATTAAATTCTCCACTCTTTCCGTCGAGGCCAGTCAGTTTGATGCTGGATGCAGATTTGAACGCGATCAGTTGGTGATTTACCAGGTCATCCGGGCTTTCAGGTGTGCCGTGGGTGGCGAGATATTCCGGTGAAGCGCAAAGCATCCGTTTGTCCGCAGCAAGCTTTCGCGCATGAAGATTACTATCTGGCAAAACAGCATTGCGTAAAGCCAGATCAAAGCTCCCCTGTATCAGGTCCAGTTCCATGTCAGACAGCCGCAAATCCAGGCTGATTCCCGGATGCAATGCCAGAAATTCGGGAATTAACGGAACAATGAACTGTTGCGCGAAAGTGCTGGATGCCGTGAATCGTAGATTCCCGGAAACCGTTTCATTGCCGTAGCCCAACGCCGCCAGTGCGGCGTTTTCCTGAGCCAGAATTTCGCGGGCATAAGGCAGGAATTCTGCCCCTTCCACAGACAGCGCCACCTTACGGGTAGTCCGCTTCAACAAATCTGCGCCAACGCCCTTTTCGAGCTTTGCCAGCTTGGCGCTGGCGACCGCCGGAGGCATGCCCAGCTCGCGCCCTGCGGCACTGATATTGAGCTTCTCAGCGGCCAGGACGAACAGCTTTATCCCTTCTGTGTCCATCTTTATATCCGAAATACGAATACTGAAACCCAATAGTGCCCATTTATACGTGTTAAGCGAAGCAATATGGTTGCTCCAACGAAATAATTTCCGTCCCACAAAGCTGGAGCAAGTCATGAAAGCGATGGTTCTCAATCAATATGGTCCCGATGCCAGGTTTGAGCAGGCAGAAATCAACACCCCGCAAGCGCAAGCGGGACAGGTGATTGTCCGTGTGGCAGCAGTCAGCGTTAATACCGTGGACACGATGATTCGACAGATGGGCGTGGATCTCCTCCCCCTTTCTCCTGAACTTCCTGCTGTTCTGGGCATGGACTTTGCCGGGACTATTGAATCGGTGGGAGACGGCGTAACCGGTTTTGCCCCGGGGGATGATGTCTACGGGTGTGCCGGTGGTCTGGCAGATTTGCAAGGTGCCTTGGCCGAATACATACCGGCGGATGCCCGCTTGATTGCTCACAAACCCAAAAGCCTGTCCATGCGTGAAGCCGCCGCCCTCCCCCTTGTAGGCATTACGGCCTACGAAGGCCTGCAACGTGCAGGTGTCGGTGCCGGGCAGAATGTCCTGGTTCACGGTGGCACCGGCGGTGTCGGGCATGTGGCGGTGCAGCTGGCCGGGTATCAGGGTGCCCGGGTGTTCACAACAGTATCCGGCGGCCAACCATTTGAAATTGTCCGTGGCTACGGCGCGACCCCTATTGATTACAAGAAAAACAGCGTGGCTGACTATGTCACTGAACACACTGACGGAGCCGGTTTTGATGTGGTTTTCGATTCCGTGGGTGGCGCCAATATGGCGAACAGTTTTGAAGCGGCCGCATTGAATGGTCAGGTTGTTACCACGGTTGCGATGCTGGAGCTGGATCTGAATCCAGCCCATTTCAAGGGGCTCTCAATTCATGTGGTGTTCATGCTGATCCCAATGCTGCACAACCATCAACGTGAGGACCATGGCCGGATTCTGGCTAATCTGGCAACGATCGTTGACGAAGGTGCGCTCTCCCCTCTTCTTGATGAGCAACGTTTCAGCTTCGACGAGGTGGGGCTTGCCTACGAACGCCTGACCAGTGGCCAAGCCACCGGAAAGGTGGTGGTGGAAATCTGATTTCAGACCCTTTAACCACGGTTCTAACCGCGTTTTCAGACGTGGTCACTTCGGGCCGGTGCCAATCCATTTGGGTTTCCGGTCCGGCATTAGCGCACTGATAAAACACTTGTGTGCACTGGAAAGCATCGGCTGCAAAAAGGGTAACCCACAGGGAAAATAAGGCCATACGGACGTAAACGATTCAGATTTGCATCTCAGCTCCCAGAAACGTTAAATCCCCCTGTCCGGCTTGTTCATTGTACTTTTGGGGTCACTCCATCCTATGTCCGCTTTACGCCTCTGCCTGCTCGCCATTCTGGCCCTCCCCTTGCTGGCTCTAGCAGCAACACCTGTCACCGTTGCGACTGTTGAGATGAAACAGCCTGTCCGTGAGTTGCTGATTAACGGGACACTTGCTGCCGATCAGTCTGCACGCTTATCGGCGTCCGTATCCGGTCTGGTTGACCGTGTTGGCGTGGATATTGGCGATACGGTTGGGGCTGGCGATGTGTTGCTGGAACTGGATGCAGAGTTGAATCAATTAACCCTTCAACAAGCACAGGCGAGTTATCGACAGCAGGCCGCCACGCTGAATGATGCAAAACGGCGCCTCACAGAAGCCAACTCGCTAAGCCGCAGTATTGCGGCCAGTGAAATTCGTAGCCTGCAAGCGGAAGTGGAAACCAGCACAGCCTCCCTGGCTGCCACCCAGGCGGAAGTTTCACGGCAAAAAGCGCTGCTCAAGCGCCACACGCTGTCTGCCCCTTTTGCCGGCGTAATCAGCGCGAAACTCACAGAAGTCGGTGAATGGGTTACACCAGGAACACCGGTGCTTGAATTGGTTGGCAGTAATACCCTGCATGCAGACTTTGCCGTTCCTCAGCGTTATTTTTCGCAAATCAGCCGGGAGACGCCGCTAACCATTCGCTTGGAAGGCGCGACAGCCAACCGGCCAAACAGCACGGCCCAAACGGACATTCAGGCCGAAATTGCCGCCATCGTACCGGTAAATGACCCGTCGGCACGCACCTTCGTGCTGCGTGCCAGCTTGCCTTCCAAGGGGCTGACACCAGGCATGGCCGTGTTCGGCAACCTGGCCATCCAGTCATCCAGCGCTGAGCCCGTAGTGCCCCGGGATGCCCTTCTCCGTGATGTTCAGGGCAATGTGTCGGTCTGGGTGGCGGTCCCGGAGGGCGACGCCTTGATAGCCAGTCGCCGGGCTATCAAGGTTCGGCCCGGGCAGGCTGATCCGGTGATCGTTCAAGAGGGCTTGAGCCAGGGTGACAAGGTCGTTATCCGTGGCAACGAAGGGCTGCGTGACGGTGACCAAATCCGGGTGACGAACTGATGTTTGAGCGGATTGTTCGTAACGGCACCTTGATGACGGTGATCGTCCTGATCATCACCCTGCTGGGCATTCTCGCCGCGCTGCGTATTCCGGTGCAGATGATTCCGGACCTGGAGGTTCGCACGATCAGTGTGCTGACCCGCTGGTCCGGGGCCACGCCCCAGGATGTGGAGAAAGAAATTCTGATTGAGCAGGAAGAATACCTGCGCAATCTGCCCAATCTGCGTCGCCTCACGGCAACTGCCTACAGTGGCGAAGCGGAAATCGAGCTGGAATTTCCCTTTGGCGTAGATATTACCGATGCGTTGATCCGGGTGAACAACGCGCTCAGCCAGGTGCCGGCCTACCCGGATACGGTGGACCAGCCGCAGATTCTTTCCTCCTCATTCTCCAGTAATTCCTTCATGTATTTCAGCGTCTATCCACAGCCCGGCAACCCCCGCGGGCTGGACATGGACATGATGCGTGACTTTATTGACGACGAAGTCCGCCCACGCATGGAAAGCGTGCAAGGCGTCTCCATGGTGGAAATGCGCGGTGGCGCAGAACGGCAGATCCAGGTGTTGCTCGATGCCCAGGCGTTGGCCCAGTTCGGCCTGACGGTGGTGGGCGTTCGCGATGCCCTGCGTGAGCGCAACCAGGATGTCTCCGGCGGTGAAGTGGATAGTGGCAAACGGCGCTACCTGCTGCGTACAGTGGGCCGATTCGAGAATCTGGATGATCTCAATGAGCTGATCTTGCTGCGTCAGGGCGATTCCCTCGTGCGTCTGCGGGATGTGGCGACCGTGGTTATGGATCACTTCCCGGTCCGGCAAATTTCCCGGTTCAATGGCAACCCGGTGATCATGCTGGCAGTGCGCCGGGAAACCGGCTCCAACGTGATCGATATCAAGCAGGAAATGTTGAAACAGGTCGCACTGATTAAAAAGGAGGTGCTGAAACCCGCAAGCATGGACATGTCGCTGATGTCCGATGACGTGCGTTACGTGGAAGCATCCGTGGCCAATGTGTGGATTAACCTGGGTATCGGTGCGGTGTTTGCTACCCTGGTGATGTTCCTTTTTTTGCGCTCAGTGCGCATTACTGCGGTCGGTGTCATCGGCATTCCGATCTGCACCATCGCCGCTTTCCTTGGGCTGCTGCTGGCCGGGCGAACCATCAATGTAATTTCCATGGCAGGCATTGCCTTTGCCATCGGCATGACCCTGGATAACTCCATTGTGGTGCTGGAAAGCATCGAGATGGAACGGCGCAAAGGCCTGGATCGGTTCCGCGCTGCGGTGAGCGGCATCCAGAAGGTCTGGCCGGCCGTATTTGCCTCCACCATGACCACGGTGCTGGTGTTCCTGCCGGTGGTCTTTATCCAGGAAGAAGCCGGGCAACTGTATTCCGATATCGCCATCGCCGTTTCCGCTTCGATTCTGGTATCCATGCTGGTGGCCATGACAGTCATCCCCACCCTTTCCGCCCGGCTGGATTTTGCCGCCGTGATGGAACATGACGGCGAACATAGCCGCTGGATGCAAGCAATCAACCGCTGGGCGACACGGCTATCAGCCACCCGCCCCCGTCAGCTTGCCACGCTGGCCGTTACGTTACTGATCGCCAGCGCTATCGTGATATTTCTGACTCCCCCGGCGGAATATCTGCCCGAAGGGGAAGAGCCCAAGACCTTCGCCAGCATGAATGCCCCGCCCGGCTATAACCTGGAAACCATGGCCGCAATCGCTGATGAAGTAGAAGCACAGTTGCTGCCATTGGTCGGCCAAGACCCGCAAGCCTATGACCGTGGCGAACTGGACATGCCGCCACTGAAGTACATGAACATGGGCGTCAGTGCCGAGAATCTGCGCATCATCGCTGAACCCATGGACCCGGCCCATATGGAGCCGATGATGGACGGGATCACCCAGGTTTACCGGCAATACCCTGGTATGCGCGCCTTCGCGGCACGCGGCTCGATCATTTCCAGCAACGATGGCGGCACCCGCAGCGTAACGCTGGATGTGGCGGGTAAGGATCTGGCTGAGATTTATGAGGTGGCCAGAACACTGTATCGAGAAGCGGAAGCTATCTTCGACAACCCGCGCATCCAGTCCCAGCCCGCCAGCCTGTCGTTGGCCCAGCCACTGATTGAGGTCCGTCCGATCTGGAGCCGCGCGGCGGAGGTGCGTTTCTCTACCCGAGATCTGGGTTATACCGTGGCAGCACTCACCGATGGCGCCTTCCTGGACGAGTTTTTCCTGGGCGATGACAAGGTGGATATCTACGCCTATAGCGATCGCACCGGCAGTAGCCCTTCGTTAACAACCCTCCCAGGCTTGCCAGTGCATACGCCCATTGGCGCAACGGTGCCGCTATCCTCCCTGGCGGACCTTCAGGAAACCGTAGACACCAGCGTAGTGCGCCGGGTGAACGGTCGCCGCACGGTGACGTTGAATATCATCCCGCCCCGTTCCGTGCCGCTGGAAAGCGGCGTGGCACAAGTGCGCGCCATGGTGCAGCAATTACGCGACGACGGGATCATCCCCGACACCATCAGCATCAGCCTGTCCGGCGCCAGCGACCAGCTTCAGGCCACCCAGCAATCACTCAGTGGCAACTATGTGGTCGCCCTGCTGCTGGTGTACCTGCTGCTGGTGGCGATTTTCAAGCACTGGGGCTACCCGTTGCTGATCATGACCACCATTCCGTTAGGCATTGCCAGCGGCTTGCTCGGCCTGGCGTTAATGAATGCGGCGGGGATCAGCCAGCCTTTCGACATGATCACCATGCTGGGCTTTTTGATCCTCATGGGCACGGTGGTGAACAACCCCATTCTGATTGTTCACGAAGCCACTCTGAATATTCGTGCCGGTAGCGGCGCTGCCCAGGCGGTCAGCGACGCGGTGGCATCACGACTGCGGCCGATTGCCATGACCACCATCACCACCGTGTGTGGCCTGGCGCCGCTGGTGCTCATTCCCGGCGAAGGCACTGAGCTCTACCGTGGTGTCGGTGCCATTGTTCTGTTTGGTCTGCTTGGCACAGCCATCGTGACGGTCACTTTCCTGGCATGCCTGACGGCGCTAATTTTGGGCCTGTCACGCAATTCCTGCCGGTAGATTCAAAATTATTCCACCTTCCCGTTGACCTCACCCCTTAAATTGCCCACAAAGAGAGTGTGCATTTAGACATAAAAGGGGTGGGGCAAAATGTCCTGCCTGGAAGTGTCGTATCCCTATCGCTATTTCTCTTATCGCGAAATAGTATAGCGATATACCCGTACGGTATTTATGGCTACTGCCCACTAATACCTCGGGCGCCCAGGCTTGCCGGTTAAGGCGCGAGCAACAGTCAGTGCGACTTGATCTGCATCAAAAAGGACCGCGTTTGTGCCTGCTACAGTCAGCTCGCACAAAAATCGGAAGGAAACGCACATGGAAAATGCTGTCGCTTCGCCGGATTACAACTACAAGGTTGTTCGGCAATTCACAGTTATGTCTGTGGTTTGGGGGATCGTTGGTATGGCTGTGGGGGTCTTCATCGCCGCCCAGTTAGCCTGGCCCGCCCTGAACTTCAATATCCCCTGGTTGAGCTTCGGCCGTTTGCGGCCCCTGCACACCAACGCGGTCATTTTTGCCTTCGGCGGCTCAGCCCTCATGGGCACTTCCTACTATGTAGTCCAGCGTACCTGTAGCGCAGTGCTGGCTTTCCCCAAGCTGGCGGCCTTCAGCTTCTGGGGTTGGCAGGTAGTCATTGTTGCCGCGGCCATTACGCTCCCCATGGGTTTCACTTCCACCAAGGAATACGCCGAGCTTGAATGGCCCATCGACATCCTGATCACGCTGGTCTGGCTGGCCTATGCGGCAGTGTTTTTTGCCACCATTGCCAAACGCAAGACGTCGCACATCTACGTGGCGAACTGGTTCTACGGCGCCTTCATCATCGCCATTGCGCTACTGCATGTGGTGAACAATCTGGCGGTGCCGATTTCCCTGATGAAATCCTACTCTGCCTATAGCGGCGCCATCGATGCCATGGTGCAGTGGTGGTACGGCCATAATGCGGTGGGCTTTTTCCTGACTGCCGGCTTCCTTGGCATGATGTACTACTACGTGCCCGTTCAGGCCCAACGGCCGGTGTATTCCTACCGTCTTTCCATTGTGCATTTCTGGGCGTTGATTGCCGTGTACATGTGGGCTGGCCCGCACCACCTGCATTATTCTTCCCTGCCCGACTGGGCCCAGTCCCTGGGCATGGTGTTCTCCATCGTGCTGCTGGCCCCCAGCTGGGGCGGGATGATCAACGGCATGATGACCCTCTCCGGGGCCTGGCATAAGCTGCGCACCGACCCGATCATCCGCTTCATGATCGTGGCGCTGTCCTTCTACGGCATGAGCACGTTTGAAGGCCCAATGATGGCCATCAAGACCGTGAACGCCCTGAGCCACAACACCGACTGGACCATCGGCCACGTGCACGCCGGCGCCCTGGGCTGGGTCGCCATGATCACCATCGGGGCGACCTATGTAATGGTGCCTCGCCTGTTTGAGCGCAAGCAGATGTACTCCATCGGCTGGATCAACACGCACTTCTGGCTCAGCACCATCGGCACAGTTCTCTACATCGCCTCCATGTGGGTGTCCGGCATTATGCAGGGGCTCATGTGGCGCGCGGTAAACACTGACGGCACCCTCACCTACAACTTCGTGCAGGAGCTGGTCGAGCGCCACCCGTTCTACATCATTCGCCTGCTGGGCGGGATTATTTTCCTGAGCGGCATGATCCTGATGGCCGTCAATGTCTATAAAACCGTCCGTGCCGAGCGCGACTGCCACGGTGAAGACAACGTGCAGCAGGCTGACTGAGGAGAACGACATGTCTAACGCTCATGAAGTAGTAGAAAAGAATGTCGGCCTCATGATTGTGCTGACACTGATCGCCGTCAGCTTTGGCGGGCTCGCAGAAATCGTACCGCTGTTCTGGCAGAAGGCGACCACCGAACCACTGGAAACGCTGGAACCCTACACCGCCCTGGAAATGGAAGGCCGGGATATTTATATCCGTGAAGGCTGCCACGTCTGCCACACCCAGATGGTGCGGCCGCTGCGCGCTGAAACCGAACGCTTCGGCGCGTATTCCGTAGCCGGGGAAGATGTGTGGGAGCACCCCTTCCTCTGGGGATCAAAGCGCACCGGGCCAGACCTGGCGCGAGTGGGGCTGCGCCCGATCACTGAGCAGTGGCACCGCGAGCACCTGCGCGATCCTCGACAGGTAGTGCCCGAGTCCAACATGCCCGCCTACCCCTGGTTACAGGAAACCCCGGTGGACTGGGATCTGACAGAACGCAAGCTGTCCGTATTCAAGAATGCCTTTGGTGTCCCGTACACGGATGAAGGTATCGCTGAACAGATGAGCAAGGTCAACGGCGAGTGGGCCAACGCCACCGAAGAAGACGCCCTGGTGGCCTACCTGCTGTCACTGGGACAGGAACGCAAGGAGGCTGTGCAATGAGCTATCACGCCCTGTTTACCCTGGTGTTCTTCCTGGCCTTTGTCGCCATGGCGGCGTGGGTGTATCGCCCCAGTCGCAAAAAAGATTACGAAAAACTCGGCTATATCGCGTTGGAAGCGGACGAGCGGACAGCCGGGAACCTTGATAAGGGGGACGAGCAATGAGTGACTTCTGGAGTTGGTTCATTATCGTCATCGTCGTTATCAACCTGCTGGGTTGCGGCGGCCTGCTGCTGTGGAATAACCAGATTTCTGCGGAGGAAGCCGCCAAGGAAACCACGGGCCACAGCTTCGACGGCATTCAAGAGCGCAATGCCCCTCTGCCCCGTTGGTGGCTGTTCCTGTTTATCGGCACGCTGATTTTCTCTGCGGTATATCTGGTGCTGTACCCGGGCTTCGGGAAGTTCGACGGAGTGCTGGGCTGGACCAGCGATAACCAGTACCAGAAAGAAGTAGCCGTGATGGAAAAAAGCACCGGCCCGCTGTTCGAGCAATATGGGCAGGTGGCCATCGAGGAGCTGGTGGAATACCCGGAAGCGTTGGCTGTAGGCGGTCGCCTGTTCGCGAACAACTGTGCCATTTGTCATGGCTCCGATGCCCGTGGCGCCAAAGGCTACCCCAATCTGGCCGATGACGACTGGCTGTACGGTGGCGAGCCGGACCAGATTGTTACCAGCATAACCAAAGGGCGCAAGGCAGCCATGCCGCCCATGGCCGCCGCCATCGGCAACACCGACGAAGCTGTACGTGACATGGCGCTGTATGTGCAAAGCCTGAGCCGTCCGGACCTGGCCAAGGACAGCCAGAAAGCGGCAGCGATTGAGCGCGCCAAACCCAAGTTCGCCATGTGCGCCGCCTGTCATGGGCAGGATGCCAAGGGCAATATCATGATGGGCGCGCCCAATCTCACCGATACCACCTGGCTGTACGGTCCGCGAGTGGAGGATATCGAATACACCATTCGTCATGGCCGCTCAGGGCACATGCCACCCCATGAAAGCCTGCTCAGCAAAGAGCGCATTCATGTGATCGCGGCCTACGTGTACAGCCTGTCTCAGGGCGCCAACTCCGCAGAATAATCTGCGGATCGGTTAACGCACGCCAGGCAAAGCGCCCCACCTACCCTCACAACACGTGAACGGCAGGTGGTGGCGGAATGGGTGTTAGCGGAGAGTAGTCATGTCGGACCCCAAGCGCATCAAGGTGACGGATGCCACCGATGGCGGCAGCGTAAGCCTGTACAGCAAGCGTGAGCGCATTCAGGTCAAATCCGTTTCCGGGCGGTTCCAGTTTATCCGCGACGTTACCATCCTGGGGACCATGGGTCTTTACATGATCCTGCCTTGGGTGCGCTGGGACGGTCAGCAAGCTGTGTTGTTTGATTTGCCGGGGCGCCAGTTCCGCATTTTTGGCGCCAGCTTCTGGCCGCAGGATTTTCTGTTGCTGTCGTGGGTTCTGATTCTGGCGGCGTTTGCCCTGTTTTTTGTCACTGTACTGGCGGGCCGCGTCTATTGTGGTTACGTCTGCCCGCAGACCACCTGGACCCGTTTCTTCCAATGGATCGAATTCTGGTGTGAAGGTGATCGCCACAGCCGCATCAAAATGGACAAGGCGCCCTGGACGGCCACCAAGATCATGCGCCGTGGCAGCAAACATGTGCTCTGGCTTTTCCTGGCCTTGCTCACCGGCATCACCTTTGTGGGCTATTTTTCGCCCATTACCGATTTAACCACCCGCCTGCTCACTTTTAGCTGGGGAGGCTGGGAGTGGTTCTGGGTTGGCTTTTTCACGGTGGCCACCTACGGTAACGCCGGGTTTATGCGTGAGCAGGTCTGCCTGTACATGTGCCCCTATGCGCGCTTTCAAAGTGTCATGTTCGACCGCGACACCCTGATCGTCTCCTACGATGAAAAACGCGGCGAACCCCGCGGGCGCGGCGCCAAGAAACGCCAACAAGATCAAGGCAGTGTCGTGGAGAAAGGTGACTGTATCGACTGCGGCATGTGCGTTCAGGTCTGCCCCACCGGCATCGACATCCGTGATGGGCTGCAGTATGAGTGCATTACCTGTGCGGCCTGCGTGGATGCCTGTGACGATGTCATGGACCACATCGGCAAGCCGCCAGGACTGATCCGCTACACCACCGAGAACGCACTGGATGGTTTGAAGTCGCGAATCCTGCGCCCCCGCTTAATCGGCTATGGCGCCATCCTGATTATCCTGGGCGGCGTTTTCATGGGTACGCTGTATACCCGTGTTCCCTTGCAGGTTGATGTGATCCGTGACCGAAACCAGCTGTATCGCACCGCCAGCAGTGGCGAGGTGGAAAACATCTATCGACTGGAAATTCAGAACAAGAGCCAAAGCACCCACCGTTACGAGCTCACCATGAAAGGCCCGGAGGGCCTGAGCATGAAGAACCGGACGGAATTCACCCTCGAAGGCGGCAGTAAATTGTCTCTGCCGGTGACCGTTAGCTACGACCCGTATGAAGTGGAAATGGCATCCGCCCCGATCTGGTTTACGGTAACGGCTCTGGACGACCCTGACCTGGAGAAACGTCATGAATCCCGATTCATTGCCCCAGGGCGATGAGCTCCCCTGGTACCGCTATCCCTTTCTTTGGCTGGCGATACTGCTGCCCGCCACCTCGGTGGTTGGCGGCCTGACGCTGCTGTATATCGCCATCGTTAATGCCGATACGCCGGTGGTGGATGAATGGTACAAGGAGGGACGTTCCATCAATCGCTCTGTGGAGCAGGAGCGTCTTGCGGCACGCCTGGGTATTCGCCTTGAACTTGCCCAGGTGGGGGCTGGCATTCAGGCGCGCCTTAGCAGCGAGGCGGGCATTCCCATGCCCGACACCCTGAGTGTATCCCTGCGCCACCCGACTCTCCCGGAGCGGGATGTCACCCTGACTCTGGAACATATCGAAGGCGCCCTGTACCGCAGCGACGGCACCCTCCCTCACGACGGTCGCCGCGCCGCTACGGTGACCGCCTCTGGCGATCACTGGCGTTTGTATCAGACTGTCATCACGCAAGGCGATAACCTGACATTAGGGAAAACCGCCACACCATGACCTCAGCCTGCTGGCACTGCAGCAACCCGGCCCCGGCCGGCACCTTTTCAGCGCAAACGCCTGATGGCCCCCGCGACGCTTGCTGCCCGGGGTGCGCCGCAGCCATAGAAACCATTTATGGCTTGGGCCTGGATGATTACTACCTGATGCGCCAGGATGCGGCACCACAGCCGGACGATCAGCGCCGGGCGTTGGATTGCGCACTTTTTGCGGTGCCAGAACTGATCGCTCCCCACCTCGCCAGTATCCCCGACGGCCAACGTCTGAAACTGCAGCTGGGCGGCCTTACCTGTGCCGCCTGTAGCTGGCTGATCGAGAAAACGGTTAGCCAGCAACCCGGCGTGCTACGCACTAGCGTCAATCTGGCCAGCATGACACTGAGTGTGGACTACCATGAGCAAGCGGACGCCAAGCTGACTGCTCAACGGATTCAGGCACTGGGCTATACGGTAACTCTGCCCGGCGACCCCCGTGCCCAGGTCGCCGAACAGCGTGCGCACAAGCGATTGCTGGGCCGGCTGGCATTGGCAGGGCTGGGCGCCATGCAGGCAATGATGTATTCCACCGCCCTGTATATCGGGGTATTCGACGGCAAGGACGCGCTTTACGAATGGGTGTTCCGGCTCGCCAGTTTTGTCGTTGCCACGCCGGTGGTGTTTTATTCCGGGTGGCCGTTTTTCCTGGGGGCCTGGCGTGGCCTCAGGCAAGCGCGCCTGACCATGGATGCGCCCATTGCACTGGCATTGCTGCTGGCCTGGGCTGGCAGCCTGGTCATGATGGCAACCGGCGGCAAACACGTGTATTTCGATTCCGCCGCCATGTTCGTGTTCTTCTTGCTGGCCAGTCGCTGGCTGGAGCAACGCCAGCGCATGACAATCCAGCAGGCCTACCGTCGAGTCAGCGACACCCTGCCCCAGGCCGTTCGCCGCCTTGATGGGCAGCAGACTTCGCACTGGATCAGCGCCCGCCAAGTGGCCAAGGGCGATCGTTTGCAACTGATCCAGGGCGACATTGTCCCGGTAGATGGCAGGCTCACCGAGGGGCGTGGCGCTTTCGATGAATCCGCTCTCAATGGCGAGCCTTTACCGATAAATCGTGTCGTCAACGATCCTGTGCATGCCGGCAGTCGCCTGGTGGAAGGCAATGTTGTTGTCGAGGCATCCGGATCCGCGTCCTCCAGCCTGGTCGCAAAAATTGCTGAGCAGGTGGAGCACGCCCAACATGAGCGTGTGGAAGTAGTCAGGGACTGGCAACGCATTGCGCCACTGTTTACCGGTGGCATTCTGTTGCTGGCCGGGATGACCTTTGTCTGGCACTGGTCCGCGGGGGCGGCGCTGGCGTTTGAGCATACTCTGGCCGTATTGGTGGTGACCTGCCCCTGTGCGCTCGCCCTTGCCGTTCCTCTTACACTCTCATCAACACTGGGCACAGCCTTGCGCGAAGGCATACTGGTGGCATCACCCCGGCAACTTCTGCGCATTACTGCCGTAAAAGGTGCGTTATTTGATAAAACAGGCACTCTTACCACTGGCCAGTTTCGCATCGTCGATAGCAGGACCGTTAACCACCGCGGCTCACCTCCTGTCCCGGAAGACGGCCTTCTCGCCATTGCCGCCGCACTGGAGTGGAACAACCCGCACCCCTTGGCCAAGCCATTCCAGCAATATGCTCGCCACCCCGCTCTTTCATCACTGCAAGCGGACCATACGGGTGTCACAGGAACACTGCATGGCAACACCTGGCGCATGACTGGCGCGCCTGAAATGGCACGGCCCGGCACAACCTGTCTGCAGTTGCTTTGCGATAATGAAGTACGGCTTTACACATGGCTGCAGGATCCAGTGCGCGCAGAAGCCAATGCCGTCGTGAAAGACCTGGCTTCTCTGGGCATCGTTTCGCGGCTGGCCAGTGGCGATAACGCCCAGGCCGTGGACACTGTCGCTGACAAGCTTGAAATTCGCGAGCGTCGGGCCCAGCAGCGCCCCGCTGATAAAGCCGCCTGGCTGACGCAACTGGAAAGCACTGCGCCGCAAATGATGGTCGGTGACGGCATCAATGATGCCCAGGCCATGGTCGCCGCATCGGTCTCCGTCGCGACGGGTAATGCGACCAGTCTGGCTCAGCGAGCTGCAGGGTTGTTTTTGCTGCATGACTCCCTCAGCGCTGTCCCTGCCCTGCCCCGCCTTTCACGGCTTTGCCAGCGCACTATTCGCCAGAACCTGGCCTGGGCATTGCTTTACAATGTTCTTGCTGTCCCGTTTGCGGTCAGTGGTTTGCTGCCGCCCTGGGCGGCAGCGCTGGGCATGTCTGCCAGTTCGCTTCTCGTCACATTCAACGCCACCCGGGTGACTCGATGGAAATTGTCTTCCTGCTGATTCCGCTAGCCCTGCTGTTTTTGGGTGGTGCCATCGCGGCCCTGTTCTGGGCACTGCGTAAGAATCAATTTGATGATCTGGATAACGCGGCCTGGCGAGTGGTGTTCGAAGATCGGGAACAGCGCAAGAAAAGCCGCACCATAAACGGCGCAAAGCAGGAAAAAGCTGACGCCCCGGTGGATGGCCAGAAACCGCAAGAGAGCCCGCACGATGACCTTTGATTCCCTGGGGCCCTTGATTGCCAGTGCCGCCCTGATTGCCAGCGCAGGCTCCGTGCATTGCATTGGTATGTGTGGCGGCATCAGCAGCGCACTGACCTTTTCCATCCAGGAATCACGCCGCCAGGGGGTGGCATTGTGGGGATGGCAATTACTGTTCGGGCTGGGGCGAGTGGGGACCTATTGCGCCCTTGGCGCATTAGCTGGCGCACTGGGCGGGTTGTTTCTGGAGCAACTCCCCGGCCCCACCATGGCCGTGGGACTGGCTTTATCAGGCACGCTAATGTTGCTGCTCAGCCTTTATCTGCTGGGCCAGGGTGCCTTACTGCAAAAAATCGAAAAAATAGGCCAACGATTGTGGCGAGCGCTGCAACCGATGACTCGCAAGCTGATGCCCGTCGATCATCCGGCTAAAGCCCTGGCGTTAGGCGCACTGTGGGGATTCCTACCTTGCGGCCTGATCTATACGGCCCTCGCATTAGCTGCCACCGCCGGGTCGGCATTTGCCGGCGCGCTAGTCATGCTTTGTTTTGGGCTTGTTACGGTGCTTCCAGTGGCAACAACCGGGGTGCTGGCCTCCCAGCTACAACGTTTTCGCCGCGGCGCCTGGCCAACCCTGGCAAGCCTTCTCACTGCCTGCCTTGCGCTAGTGTTTTTTTGGCAGGCCTGGAGCATGACGCAGCACAACCATGGCTCACATAGCATGCCAGCGGCCACCACGGCCCCACTGAATGACTCACGAACGCATCAGCCGCATGAGCATCACGCCCACCCTTGATCTGGATCAAATCACGTCCTGCGGGCAGGGGGATAATCAGCAACATGTTGGTGTGCGGCCGCAGGAGGCGTCCATGGTTAGCTGGAATACATCGCTCATTCGTCAGTACGGCAACCCTGGCCCCCGTTACACCTCCTATCCTCCTGCAACCAGTTTCCATGCTGACATCAGTGAAGAGGACTTCTGGCTGGCACTGGATGAAGGCAATGTGGCACGGCGCCCGTTATCGCTGTACATGCACATCCCTTTCTGTGACAGCGTCTGTTATTACTGTGCCTGCAACCGTATCGTCACCGCCAACAAGGCTCGCGGAGCGGAGTATCTACAGCTGCTGAAGCAGGAAATTAAACGCAAAGCCACGCGAGTGGATAAGCGGCGACCGGTGACCCAGATGCACTGGGGCGGCGGCACGCCCACCTTTCTCAATGACGGGGAGCTCACTGAGCTGGTATACGATCTGGCCCGTCACTTTAATCTGCGTGATGACGAGCGCAGTGACTATGCCATCGAAATTGATCCCCGCACGGTGGATCAGTCCCGTCTGGGGTTGCTCCGCGGGCTCGGCTTTAACCGGGTAAGTCTGGGCGTGCAAGATCTTGATCCTCGCGTGCAGAAAGCAGTCAACCGTATCCAGCCCTATGAACTTATTCGGGACACCATGGCCTGGAGCCGGGATTTCGGTTTCCGTTCTATCAATACAGATCTGATTTACGGGCTGCCCTGGCAATCGGAATCGAGTCTGGCGCGGACACTGGAGCAGCTATTGGCGCTCCGGCCAGACCGTATATCACTGTATAACTACGCCCACCTGCCTTCACGGTTCAAGATCCAGCGGCAAATCCAGGCACAAGCACTGCCTGGCCCGGAAGAGAAATTACGCATGCTTGCTCGGGCGGGGAAAATGCTTCAGGAGCAGGGCTACTGCTATATCGGCATGGACCATTTTGCGCTGGAGAATGACAGCCTCTCAGTAGCGCAGAAAAACGGCCTTTTGCATCGCAACTTTCAGGGGTACACCCTCCATGGCGATGCCGACCTGCTGGGGCTTGGCGTGAGCGCCATCAGCCAGCTTGGCAACCTTTATGCCCAGAACCACAAAGCACTGGATGAATGGGCCTCCGACCTGAAACAGCGGCACCTGCCGATTGATAAAGGTTTCATGCTCAATCGCGATGACCAGATCCGGCGGGCACTGATCATTCAGCTGCTGTGCGACCTGTCGGTGGAGATGTCCACGTTCAGTGAGACCTGGGGCATTAATTTTGCCGATTATTTTGCCGATGCCCTGTCTGAATGGGTGACATTCGAAGCACAGGGTCTGGTGGCCGTGGAGAAAGGCCGATTGCACATTACCGAAAGCGGGCGTCTGGTCAGCCGGGCCCTGGTGATGCCTTTTGACCGCTATACCCCACGACAGCAACAAAACCGGTTCAGCCGGATTATTTGACCTTTATTCTACTATTTTCACTCTATACTCTAAGAGTGACGCTTTACGCAGCGATCAACCGGAGTCAAACCGTGTCTCATCATGTTTCCTGCAACGACTGTAGCCTTAGCCCCATCTGTCTGCCCTTGGCGGTGGCGCCGGCACAGCTGGATCAACTGGACCGCATTATCCACCGTGGCCGCCCACTGAAACGTGGTGATCACCTGTTCCGTGCCGCCGACGGGTTCGATTCCGTCTACGCAGTGCGTTCGGGAGCATTGAAAACCTATGTGGTCAGTGATGACGGCGAGGAACAGGTCACCGGGTTTTACCTGCCCGGTGAGGTGCTGGGCATGGATGGCATCAGCACCGCACACCATGTTTCCAATGCCAAGGCACTGGAGACCGCTACCGTGTGCGAAATACCCTTCTCTCAGCTGGAAACCCTGTCGCAACAGATTCCCTCACTGCAGCATCATTTTTTCCGCTTGATGAGCAATGAAATTCGGGCAGACCGGGAGCTGCACATGCTGCTGGGCAAGAAAAGTGCAGAAGACCGCGTGGCCTCCCTGTTGCTATCACTGTCAGCCAGAAACCAGCGCCGTGGACTGAGCGACAATATCTTTCGTCTACCCATGTCCCGCTATGACATTGCCAACTACCTCGGCATGGCAGTGGAAACCGTCAGCCGTATTTTTACCCGTTTCCAGCAACAGAACTGGCTGCGCGTTACTGGCCGTGAAATTGAAATCCTTGATCGTGCTCGCCTGTGCGGCCAGAACCACGACCCTGCATTGGAGCTCACACAGTGACAGCCCCCGTCGTCGCGATCCTCGATCGCAATCTTAAAGCCGACCAACCCGCCCTGAGCAAGGCGCAGCACATCGCGGCTGCGGCCGGGGCGCCGTTGCAGATCATCGTCAATGCTTACTCTTCCGCCATGGTGCGTGCCGTTGGCATAGATGCCGAACGCCAGCAGGCGGCCAGGCAGCAGATCAGCAAAGCCTGGCACAAACGCGCCACCGCACTGCTGGGCGAAGACGCAGGTGAGATCCTGGTTCTTTGGGAAAAAGACAGCATGGACGGGCTTCGCAAGGCCATACTGGCTCAGGCTCCGTCACTGGTGGTGGTGCATACCAGCGACGACAGCGCTCTGCGTCGTCACCTCTTTACCCCACGGGACTGGCAATTAATTCGCAAGGCGCCCTGCCCGGTGCTTTGCGTTCATAACCGGGAGTGGAATGCCACTCCTCGTATTCTTGCCGCGCTGGATCCGGGCACCGGGGAAGCCTCCGATGACCGGCTCTCTGTGCGGGTACTGGAAGGCGCACGCCAACAGGCCGCCTTGCTTGGAGCTCAGCTCACGGCATGCCACGTGCTCGATGAAATGGATGAAGGCCTGATTATGGTGGCGGGCGAAGCCATTCCGGATTACACCGGCAGCATGGAAAAAGTACGCGCCTACCATCGGGACAATTTCTTTCAGTTCGGGGCCGCCCAGGGGTTGGATCAGGACCAGTTGGTGACACTGAACGGGCCCATTGCCCATAGCTTGTCCAGCTACTGCGACAAGGAAGATGTGGATCTACTGGTACTGGGTACCGTCCACCGCAACCTGCCCGAACGGTTACTGCTCGGCTCCACTGCTGAATCCGTGATTACTCGCGCCAATGCCGATGTACTGGTGATCAAGCCTGACGATTTTCAATCGCCCTGGCGCGACAATGACGATGATCAATGACGCTCACACTAGAGAGGCTCCATGATGTCAGATAAAAAGGACTTTACCGCCCGCGCCCGTCAGCAACTTGAAGATTGGGACTATCAACTCGATCGCCTGTCGGCACGGTTGAACGATTTGCGTGATGAATGGCGCGAAGAGGCCCGGGAAAAACTCAACGAAATGAAAGGCCGCCGCAGTGAATTCGAGGAAAAACTGGAGCGCCTGGAATCCCATGGTGATGACGCCTGGGATGACATCAAGGCCGGGCTTGAAATTGCCTGGGATGGCCTGAAAACCGGTTTCCTTGCCGCCAAGAGTGAATTCGAGGACAACAAGAAACATTGAGAGCTCATGAACAGATGACGCGGGCACCTAGACCGCGTCATCGCTGAGTGCCGCTCAGGCACCCTGCTCTGCCCTGCGAAACACCGGTTTCAACGCGGTGGACTCGGACTCACAATAGTGATAGCCCGCCACATCAAACTGTTTCAATTTGGCCGGATCCTTCAGCCCTTTCCTGATGATCCAGGCTGCCATCAATCCCCGCGCTTTCTTCGCGTAAAAACTGATAACCTTGTACTTGCCGTTTTTTTCGTCCTGAAAAACGGGCTCGATGATGGTGCCGGCGACATTTTTCTTTTTGACCGACTTGAAGTACTCGTTGGACGCCAGATTCACCAGGGCATCGGTTTTGGCTGCCTTCATGTCCTTATTCAGCACGTCGGTAATGGTGTCGCCCCAAAAGGCGTATAAATCCTTGCCGCGAACGTTATCCAGTCGTGTGCCCATTTCCAGCCGATAAGGCTGCATCAGGTCCAGTGGGCGCAGCACCCCATACAAGCCGGAGAGCATACGGAATCGCGACTGGGCATCATTGAGCTGGTTGTCAGTGAACGACCCAATATCCAGACCGGTGTACACATCGCCTTTGAAAGCAAACGCCGCCGGGCGCGCATTTTTCTTGTTGAAGGGGCGAGCCCACAAGGAAAAACGCTCTGCATTCAGATGGGCAATTTTGTCACTAACACTCATCAGGCTGCTGATATCTGCCGGCGAAAGCTGGCGTGCACGCTCAATCAGCACCTCGCTATGATCAAGCAAGCGGGGTTGCGTGGCTTTCAGTGCCGGTAATTCACTCTCGTAATCCAGCGTTTTTGCCGGCGAGACAACAATCAACATGCCCTTCTCCTTTACATATGCCTGCTGGGATTATATGAATCAGGAAAGGTCAGGTCTGCATCTGTGGAGGATAAATGCGCCTATTGCTTGTATTAACTGTGGTTATCGCGGTCTCTGCCCTGTTATGGGGGAGCTGGCAATGGGGCCGGCGTCCGTTTTTGCTGATCGCCAGTCTGGTGCTGGCCGGTCTGATCGTGCTGGCCGTCGGTGTCTGGCAAGGCGGCAAGGATGATCAGGTGTATTTGCCACCCAAGGGGGTGGAGCTGGCCCTTTCGGAAATTCGAGACTCGGAATCCGGCGTGCGCCTCAGCGGGACGGTTCGCAATGAAGGCAAGCAGGATGTTGCCGCACTTTCACTGCAGGCACAGGCGCTGCATTGCCAGTCAGCGGAGGATTGTCAGGTCATTTATCAGCAGCCCATTACTCTGCAGATGTATCTACCTCGCGGCAGTGAATATCAGTTTGCGGTTGTAAGCCGTCACCCGGAGGAAAAAACGCGGGTGGATCGCTGGCAACTACAGGTAGTGGAAAAGCTGGCCTACCCGGAACAGGAATAAGGCGCGCGAGACCGGGCTGGCATGATCTGGCATGAATCGTCACAATGCGGCTTCCAAACTCCCAGGAGTCATTATGGCATCACTGATTCCCGGCCAGCTCACCCCCATCGGCGACCACGCCTGGCGGGTACTGGCGCGCAACCCGGGCATGATGACCGGGCCAGGCACCAACAGTTATTTGTTTGGCAGGGACAGCCTTACCGTTATTGACCCCGGTCCGGAAGACCAGGAGCATCTGCAGGCCCTGTTGCAGGCCGCCCGCACTCTGGACAAGCCGATCACCCAGGTCATCGTCACGCACACTCACCGTGACCATTCTCCGGGTGCACTGGCTCTGGTGGCCGCCACAGGCGCCCGCTGCCTGGGCCCCTCTGTGCCGGATGACGGACTCCAGGATGAAAGCTGGAATGCGGATCGACTGCTGGGTGAAGGTGATACGGTCGACTGTGGCGGCGTCAGCCTCACCGCCATTGAAACCCCTGGTCATGTAGGCAACCACCTCTGCTACCTGAGCGAACAGGGTTTGCTGTTCACCGGCGACCACCTGATTCAGGGCTCCACCGTGGTCATCGCGCCCCCTTCGGGTTCCATGCAGGCGTACTTTGCGTCACTGAGAAAACTGCAGAATCGAGGCATCACCCTGATGGCTCCCGGCCACGGCGATGTAATCAGCCAGCCGGAGGACACCCTCTCCCAGACCCTGGCTCACCGCCAGAAGCGCGAAGACAAGGTCGTTGACTGCCTGACGGCAACAGCTCAGCCGTTGGCAACTCTGGTAACGGCGGTGTATGACGATGTACCGGTTTTTTTGCACGGCGTGGCACAGCTTTCGCTGAGCGCACATTTGATCAAGCTTGCCGCAGAAGGCAAGGCATCTGAAGCGACGGGCGGCTGGGCGTTGCCCTGACGCCCGACGCCGCGTTCCATCAAAGATCAGGACCAAAGGTCAGGCCACCCCCCCCTATAACCAGCCTTTTCGTTTGAAATACCAGTACGGTGCCATGCCGGACAACACCATCAACCCAATAGCCATCGGATACCCAAAACGGAAATCCAGCTCGGGCATAATCTCGAAGTTCATACCGTAGATGCTGGCAATCATGGTGGGCGGCAGGAACACCACCGCCGCAATGGAAAAAATCTTGATGATCTGGTTTTGCTGGATGTTGATGAACCCTTGGGCGGCATCCATCAGGAAGTTAATTTTGTCGAACAGAAAGGTGGTATGCGACATCAAGGTATCCAGGTCGTGCTGGATTTCCTCGCAGGTGCGCCGGCGAACCTTGTCCGCACGGACATAACGCTGAATGAAAGAAATGGAGCGCTGGGTGTCCATCAGGCACAAGCGGATTTTCCCGTTGGTATCTTCCAGTTGGGCCAGACGTTCGATGTCCTCTTCGAGCTCACCGTTTTCTTCTTCCAGCACGCTGTAACCAACCTTTTCCAGGTCACGGTGCACATCTTCCAGCGCATCTGCCAGGTTTTCCACTTTCTGATCCAGGATACTGAGCAGAATATCCATGGGCTGAGAAACCCTTACCCACCCCCGGCGCACTCGCAGGCGTAACAAACGAAAATCCGGCAGGCGTGAATCACGGAACGAGAGCAGCCGCCCTTCCTGCACCACAAAGGCCACCGTGGAAGTCCGGGCACGGCCTTCTGACTGGAACAGGAACAGGGAGTGAACGTGGAGGCCCTGCTCATCACTGAAAAAGCGGGCCGAGGCTTCAATTTCTTCCATGTCGTCGGAATCGGGCAGCTCGGCCTGAAGAAATTGCTGGATCAGATTCCGCTCGTCTTCCTCAGCATCAACCAGGTCGATCCAGCTGCCGGCTTCTGCCAGCGACGGCATGATGGTGTCCACATCCTTTTCGCGCAGAACACCATTTTCGATTCGAAAGATATGCAGCATGATGTTTCCCTGATCATCCTCGCCGGCAGCGGCCGGCAATCTTTGTAGAGCCGTTATGTGTTTACCGACAACCGGGCCCCAGGCTCGGCAAACTGCTTCTCTTATCGACCTGAGCAGCGATGCGCAGCTGCATCGCTGGGCGGGTTTGATGGGGCCATCGCAAGCAGACCACCTGCTGGCTACGTTAAGCCAGACTCTGGATTGGCAACAACCCAAGATTACCGTGTATGGGCGGCAGCACCCAGTCCCGCGGTTAACCGCCTGGCATGGCGATACCGGGCTGCGCTATCGCTATTCCGGGCATACGCACACGGCAACCGGCTGGCCTGCCGGGCTATTGCCGGCCAAGGCCGCGATCGAACGCGTCACCGGCAAAACATTCAACAGCGTGCTGGCCAATCTGTACCGTAATGGTGACGACTGCATGGGCTACCACAGCGATAACGAGCCGGAGCTGGGCCATGCGCCCTGGGTGGCGTCCTACAATCTTGGTGCCTGCCGCGAATTGACCTTCCGGCCGAAAGGCCCGGGCAGTCAGCGCCAGTGCCTGAGTGTGCCACTTCATCATGACGATCTTTTGTTGATGTCACCGGGCGTACAGGCCTGCTTTGAGCATGCCCTGCCCCGCCGCCGCAACCGGCCTGACCCGCGCATCAACCTGACCTTCCGCTATATCGTCCCTGACCAGAACCCGGATCTTTGAAACAGCGTCCTGTTTCACCACGGCTTTCAGGCAAAAAACAGGTAACTCAGGAAAATGGCGCTGACCAGCCCGGCGGCATCTGCCGCCAGCCCACACCACAGCGCATAGCGGAAATCACGAATCCCTACACTGCCGAAATACACGGTCAACACATAAAAGGTGGTTTCCGTAGAGCCCTGCATCACCGCCGCCATCCGCCCAGCCAGCGAATCCACTCCATGGGTCTGCATAACGTCCACCATGGCGGCCCGCGCCCCGGAACCGCTCAAAGGCTTGAGCAGGGCCACCGGCAATGCATCCACAAAGCGGGTATCCAGCCCAAGCGCGCCAACCCCGCTGCGAATGCCGTCCAGAAACAAGCCCAGCACGCCCCCGGCCCGAAGCATGGCAATGGCCGCCAGCATGGCCACCAGGTAAGGAATAATTTTTACCGCAAGCGTGAAGCCCTCCTTTGCCCCCTCTACAAAAGCATCGTAGCTATCCACCCCGGACCGCCAGGCGGCGATAAAGAACACACTCAAGACAAGCAGAAGAATGCCGTTACCCAGCAGGCTGGCGAACGTGTTGGCGGCCTCTGCCGGGGCCAGTAACACAACGGCGCCAAGCAAACCCAGAACCGCCAGCCAGACGCCCATTACCGTGAGCAATAGCGGGCTGGCCAGGGGAAGTTTTTGCACCCTGGCGGTAACAATTACGCCTACCAGAGTGGAAATGGTGGTTGCCATCAGCAAAGGCAGGTACACCAGCGCCGGATCTTCTGCGCCTTGCTGAGCGCGAAAAAGCAGTACTGTGACCGGAACCAGGGTCACCGATGATGTATTGAGCACCAGAAACATAATCTGGCTGTTAGTGGCGCTGCGCGGGGACGGATTGTCTTTCTGGAGTGACTCCATGGCTTTGAGGCCCAGTGGCGTCGCGGCGTTATCCAGCCCCAGCATATTGGCCGCCAGATTCATGGATACCGGAGCAGCCGCCTCCGGAGTTCGGGCAATACCTGGCATGACACGGACCAGCACCGGCGTCACCCAGCCGGACACCCGATCAGCCAGCCGGCTGGCTTCCGCCAGCCGAAACAGGCCGCTCCACAGCGCCAGCACCCCGACCAGCCCCAGGCTCACCTCTACCGCCAAGTCAGCGGATTCCCACAGGGCATTGATAAGACGCCCTGGTGCCTCCATGTCCCCGGCCATGAGCTGGATCACTGCCCCGGCGATACCCGCCAGGAAAAACAGGCTAAACAGTCTGTGCAAAGTATCTCCCGTGCGCTAGGGTCATAGAATTACGCCGATAGACGGCGCTAGGCACTGCAACTTCGTGCCATCACGATAGTCTACACCGATAGCCGGCGATTCAACCCTGAATGACCGCTCCCGGGCTGTCGGCTATACTGAAAAAAACTGTTTGAGAGCCAGTATGTCATTACTCCGTAAGCTGTTCCCTCTTGCACTTGCCCTGTTGCTGCTGGGCGGGGCAATCAAAGGCGGCGGCGCCCTTCACGACTCATCGCCGGATATTCAGGGCGACCTGAAGCCGACGGAAGAGCAACTGGAAGCGGCTGAAGAAATTGCTGACAAGCTCAAGTATCACTATCGCCAGCTCGATTTCGATGATCAGCTTTCCGAACAGGTACTGCAGCGCTACCTGAAAGACTTGGATCCCAATCGTCTGTATTTCCTGGCGTCCGACATCAAGGACTTTCAGCGCTATAACGAAATCCTGGATGACCAGCTGCGCAAGGGCCAACTGGAAGGCGGCTACACCATTTTCAATCGCTTCCAGCAGCGCCTGGAAGAGCGCCTGACCTGGTCACTGGAGACCATTGCCAATGACCTGGATTCACTGACATTCGATAGCGAAGAATCCGTCCGTGTAGATCGTGAAGATGCCCCCTGGGCGAAAGACAAGGCGGCACTGGATGAAATCTGGCAGCGCCAGCTGAAAAATGCGGTGCTGTCCATGCGCCTCAATGATTCCAGCGCCGAAGATATCCAAACGCGACTCACCCGCCGTTACGAGAGCCAGCTGAAGCGCATCAAGCAGAACACGCCTGAGGATGTGTTTCAGGTGTACATGAACGCCCTCACACAGACGTTTGATCCTCACACTACCTATTTCACTCCGCACAACTCAAAAAACTTCGACATCAGCATGAGCCGCTCACTGGAAGGCATTGGTGCGGTGCTGCAGTACGAAGACGGCTACACCAAAGTGGTGCGGCTGGTTCCCGGTGGCCCGGCGGCCAAGGGCGGCCAACTGAAGCCTGCGGATCGTATTGTCGGCGTGTCTCAGGATGAAGAAGAGCCGGTGCCGGTGATCGGCCTGCGCCTGGATGAAGTGGTCGACCAGATCCGTGGCCCAAAGGGCACCAAGGTGAACCTGGAAATCATTCCAGCAGGTAGCGCCAGCGAGCATGACACCCGCACAATCACCATTGTCCGCAACAAGGTGGTGCTGGAAGAACAGGCCGCCAAGAAAGACATTATCCACGTTGATCGCAATGGTCAGGACCTGAAACTGGGCATCATCGAAATACCCGCGTTCTACCTGGACTTCGATGCCTACCACCGTGGCGATCCGAAATACACCAGCACCACCAGCGATGTCGCCAAACTGCTGGTCGAGCTGCGCAAGGAGAATATCGATGGCCTGGTCATCGACCTGCGCAATAACGGCGGCGGTTCGCTGCTGGAAGTGAACAAGCTGGTCAGCCTGTTTATCAACCGGGGCCCGACGGTGCAGGTTCGTGAGTCAAACGGCCGGGTCAGTGTTGAAGGTGACAAATTCCCCGGCGTACTCTTTGCCGGCCCCATGGCGGTTATGGTGAACCGCTACAGTGCCTCGGCATCGGAGATTTTTGCCGGCGCCATGCAGGACTATGGCCGCGCGCTGATCGTCGGCGACCAGACATACGGCAAAGGCACCGTGCAAACCCTGCTGGATCTCAATCATGGCAAGCTGAAGATGACCAATGCCAAGTTCTATCGGGTGTCCGGCTCCAGCAACCAGAACCTGGGCATCGTGCCGGATGTGGATTTGCCCTCCCTGGTGGACAAGGACGACGTGGGGGAAAGCTCTCTGCCCAACGCCCTGCCCTGGGATGAAATCAAATCGGCCAATTTCCAGCGCGTCACCGATTTGGTGCCTTTCCTGCCACAACTGCGTGAGCGCCATGAAGAACGCACGGATAGCGACCCGGAATTTGTCTACGTGCATTCCCTGCGTAAATTGCTCGACGTGAACCGCAACCGCACGGAACTCTCGCTGAACGAGAAAGCCCGCACTCAAATGCAGACCGAGTTCGACAAGGAGCGGCTGGCCATCGAAAACAGCCGTCGCCAGGCCCGCGATGAAGATCCCCTTGAGAGCATCAAGGAGCTGCGCACCCTGGAAGAACAGCGAGCGCTGGATCCGGAAAGCCATGATGAAGCCATGGACGAAGACCCCTACGTTCGCGAAACTGGTGAAATTCTGGTGGATTACATGGATTTGCTGCGGGAAAACCAGGTTGCCCGCAAAGGCTGATTTCAGCCAACGCACAGACCATGGAAATAAAAAACCGGCTTTATAGCCGGTTTTTTTGTGGCGCGCCTTGGCGACATCGCGATACTAACAGCGTACTCGTCAGGCCAGTGCCTTAAAGCCCCAGCGTGCCGGGTTATCACCCAGCCCGGCTTTCAGGGTGCGCCGACCCAGTTGATGATTAAACCCCTCCAGTGCCCGCTTGGCCGGGTCCGGTAGCAAGCGTAAACCGAAGCTGGCCGTGGTGATCGCCGTTTTTACTACTCTTACGGCGGCCGTGGCCGAAACCGTGCTGTGAATATTCAGATCGTCAGCCACCTGATCACCGATCAGGTAGCGACTGAAGGCCAGCAGCACATCGTAGGAAAGATTAAACGGCGGCTTGCCGGACATGTCCTTGAGCAAGGCCTTGGCGAGAGATTCACTGTCCGGCGTGGGATCGTAGAGATGCGAGGTCAATTGCAGGGCCATCACGCTTTGCTCTTCCAGTGTACTGGTCAGCAAGGCCTCGTTCACGCCCAGTAAATACCCGGCATAACGCCAGAAATAGTGCATGGACTCATGTTCGCGCCGGGAAATCGGCAGGCCGAGACGCTTGAGCCCCCGCACCACCATGAAATCAAATTCCAGCACCGTACCTGCCATATCTTCCTGATTGATCGGCAAGTCATACTTTTCATTGTCCCAGCGCGGGTTGTTGGCCAGGAATTGCCGCACAGCCGCATGCAACAGCCGAACCTCCATCAAGGTTCGGTGCCCCAGCCCCCCGGGGCGGATGCCGTCATCCCCAACGATATTGTGCAGCATCTGCCCGGTTTCATAGATGCGCCGGGACACATCCTTTTGCAGCCGGCCGGTAGCAACCAGCACCTGGGACGGCTTGTTGTGCGCATAGCCTTCGACCAGGCTGGAGCACATCAGCACCAGCCCCTGAAGCGCACCGTTGCGGCGGTACATACGCCGCCCCAGCTCCATTTCCTCGAAATCCACCCAGCTCGGTACGGTATAGCAATGGTCCAGAAAGGCCTGAAAATCCCCCCCTTCCGCTTTCGCCCGACGCTCCACTTCATCGAGAAGCCCTGACGGACGGGTAAATTTGATTTGCGCGGCGCAGCGGTCAGCTAACGGGTCCTGTACCTGTCGCCAGGCATTCAGCTTCTCGTGGGAATAGCGGTCCCACCAGATGCGTTCCTGGGGAGATTGGGGACCTTTCGCAAAACGGGTTAATTCCTGCGGCGTTGCCATGCATACCTCTTCGTTGTTGTTCTATTCAGAACCCATGCCAGAACTCGCGGGTTCTGAATAGAACTTAGGGCAGCGGGCAATTGCGGTCAACACACTAAACAGAGGAATCTGTTACCCCCTCAAGAAGCGTATTGATAAGCCATCGGGGCGCATCCAGCGGAAGATCATGGCCCGCTTCCGCATGCATCTTCAGTGGCAGTTGCCAGGCGGCGGCCAGCCGCCGGGAGCAGCTGGGGCTGACCAGGCGATCCCCCTGCCCGTTAACAATGATTACCGGCACAGAATCCGGCAGCGCCACCGGCGCCCGGAAACGTATGGCTGCGAGAAGCTGGCGCAGGCTGTTGCCGAGCGAAACCGGCTGCGAGCCCGCATAGCCAGCCCATTTTTCCGCCAGGGCGTGCAGAAAATCACGCTCGCGCATATTCGAGGTAATCTCAAGAATGGCAGTCTCTTTACGCAGGGTGTCGCGGCTGAACACAGCCTCTCGCAACAATCGACGGTAATTCATCGGCCGCAAACGCTGCCAGAAAGGACTGAAACGACTGGCGCTGGTATTGATCAGGCCGGCAAATGCGACCTCATGGGGAGCCTGACAAAGCCACTGCACCGCCATCATCGCACCCAACGACAGGGCCACCACATGATAAGGGCCACTATGCCCTTGCGAGTGCAGCTGCTCACGGGCATGGGCCACCATGGCTGCAATCCGCGTCGGGCTGCGTTCCTGCCAGAATTCGCCGTTACCGGGCAGGTCCAGCGTAATAACCGTATCCTGCGGCACCGCAGCTTGAAACTGCTCCGGAAACCCTTCCCAATGCCGCTTTTCACGAACCAGGCCTCGCAATAACACCCAGGTTCTCGCCATGTGTTCTCTCCTTGGGACAATGACCCGCTTTACAATACGGGCTAGAATGCCACCGGCTTTCAGGATGGCAAATGGAGTTTCCTCGCGACTATGGCACGTAAAACAGTAAAACGGGTTAAAACAGGTTCTGTGGAGCGGCGCTTCTCAATGGCCAAAGCCGGCTTTCTGGCGGGTGCCAAGTATGCCACCGCCAGTGCAGGCACACTGTTCACCGCTAAAGACAAACGTGATGACCGGCGCAAGGAAATCTTGTCTGCCCGTGCCCAGGAGCTGGTGGAAGAGCTGGGCAGCCTGAAAGGTTCGGTGGTGAAAATTGGCCAGATGATGGCACTGTTCGGCGAACACTTCCTGCCCGAAGAGGTCACCACTGCCCTGCATACACTGGAAAACCAGACAACCGCACTGGAATGGCCAGCCATCGAGAGGCACCTCAAGCGCCAGCTCGGTGAAGTCAAACTGGCTGAGCTGGAGATTGAGCAACAACCGCTGGGGGCTGCCTCGCTGGCGCAGGTGCACAAGGCCGTGCGCAAGTCAGATGGCAAGGAACTGTGCCTGAAGATCCAGTACCCCGGCGTCGCTGACGCGATTGATTCCGACATGCGTGCGCTGGTACGGCTGCTGAAGTTGAGCCGCCTGGTACCCATGACCGAGCAATTCAACATGTGGCTCGATGAAGTGCGCGAGATGCTCAAGCGCGAAGTGGATTATGACCTTGAGGCTCATACCACCCGCCATTTCCGTACCGCGCTGGCCGATGACACGCGTTTTGTGGTTCCGGAAATTGTTCCTGAATTCTCAACGCACAACATCATGTGCATGACCTTCGAACGAGGCATTGGCGTCAACGATCCCGCCGTGCTTGAGCTGTCCCAGACCCGCCGCAACTTTATCGGCCGAGCCATCATGGAGCTGTGCTGCCGGGAAGTGTTCGAATGGAACAAGATGCAAACGGACCCGAATTTCGGCAACTATCTGCTGCGTATTGGGGAAACCCCGGAGCAGGACCAGATCGTGCTGCTGGATTTCGGCGCCATCCGTGATTTCGACAACGAAGTGCTTGGCCCGGGCCGGGAGATGATTCGTGCCTCCTTTTACCACGATACAGACCGGCTGATCCGGGCGCTCAACGCCCTGGACTTTCTGGCCCGTAACGCCCCGCGCAAATTGCTTGAGGAGTTCTCTGAGCTCTGTTTCGAGGCGGTTGAAGTGTTGCAGGACCCGGACCGTTTTCCGCCCCCGGCCTCCGTGCTGAATGAGAATGGCGAGTACTGCTGGGGCAAGAGCAACCTGCCCAACCGCATCATGAATCGTGCCGGTCGCAATGCTCTCTCGGTGCATTTTGATGTGCCACCCAAGGAGTTCATCTTCCTCGCCCGCAAGCTACTTGGCGCATACACATTTTTGCACGTGATCGAGTCTGAGGTCCGTGGCAACACCATCCTTGAACCTTTCATTCATATGCAGGAAGAGGACGATATCGCCCTGGTTGATCAAAAAACAATCAGTCCGGGCGGGTAATCCCCACTACAACGGGTGCCGATAGGCCAAAACGCTCATTTATCGGCCACTTATCGGTACGATAACCATTTGTCATTTGCCAAGCTGGCACGTGCACAATAAGGTTAGCACCCTGCTCATCGGCCGGTTCACCTGAACCGGCCGTTTTTCGAGGCTTTCAGAGGTTTCGGGTTGCCAATATCCTCCCTCCTGAATAGCCAATTATTTGCGAACCACAGACGGGGGTAACGCAGGTGATTATCGGTGTTCCCAAAGAAATCTGCCCTGGCGAGCAGCGCGTTGCTTTAACGCCTGCCAATGTCAGCGCACTGCTGAAAAAACAAGGTGTCGAGATCATCATCGAGCGCGGCGCCGGTGATATTGCCGGTTATCCGGACAGCACTTATGAAGCTGCCGGAGCCAAGCTGGTTGATCGCGATGAGGTGTTCTCTTCCGCTCAAGTTGTTCTGCAGGTGCAAACGCCTGGCAGCAACATCAAGAACGGTGATGAGGATCTGAACAAACTGAAGGAAGGCCAGGTTCTGATCGGCATGACCGATCCGCTGGCTAACCCGCAATTTGCCCAGTCCCTGGCCGAAAAGAAAGTCTCCGGCCTTGCGCTTGAGCTGGTACCGCGTATTACTCGCGCCCAGGCCATGGATGTGCTGTCTTCCATGGCCATGATCGCAGGTTACAAGTGTGTACTGCTCGCCGCGACCGAATCCCAACGCATGTTCCCCATGAACATGACCGCCGCCGGCACCATGAAGCCGTCACGCGTGTTCATCATGGGTGCGGGTGTTGCCGGCCTGCAGGCCTGTGCCACTGCCAAGCGCCTGGGTGCTGTCGTTGAAGCCTACGACGTTCGCCCCGCTGCCCGTGAACAGATCCTGTCTGTTGGCGCCAAGCCGGTCGAGCTTGATCTGGATACCGGCGAAGCGGAAGGCTCCGGCGGTTACGCCAAGGCCCAGGGTGAAGACTTCCTCAAGCGTCAGCGTGAGTTGATGACCGAAGTCGTGAAAGAGATGGACGTGATCGTCACCACCGCGGCGGTTCCCGGCGCCAAGAGCCCGATCCTGGTTACCGAAGACATGGTGAAAGCCATGAAACCCGGTTCCATCATTGTGGATCTGGCTGCTGAGCGTGGCGGCAACTGCGACCTCACCGAGTCCGGCAAAACAGTAGTGAAGCACGGCGTGACCATCATCGGTCCGGAAAACGTGCCCTCCTCTGTGGCGTTCCATGCCAGCCAGATGTTTGGCAAGAACATGGAAAACCTGCTTAACCTGCTGATCGACGATAACGGCGAGCTGCAGCTGGATTTCGAAGACGAAATCGTTGCCGAAACCGTGATTAGTCACGATGGCGACGTTCCCCAAGCCCGTCTGCGCGACATTCTGGGTCTCCCCGCTCTGGCCAAGCCTGAGCCGGAAGCCGCGGAAGAAGCGTCCGACGCGGACAGCAAGGAGGAAAAGTAATGGATTTCGTAGCCCAACTTACCCTGTTTGTGCTGGCGATCTTCCTCGGTGTGGAACTGATCACCAAAGTTCCGCCGACCCTGCACACCCCGCTGATGTCCGGTTCCAACGCGATTTCCGGTATCACCGTGGTGGGCGCCTTGATTGCGGCCGGGTCTGATTCCGGCATGTTGATCAATGTGCTGGGCTTTGCCGCGGTGGTTCTGGCCACCATTAACGTGATTGGCGGCTTTATGGTCACCAATCGAATGCTGGCGATGTTCAAGAGGAAGTAAACCATGCACGTTTCTCAGAACTGGATTGATATCGCCTACTTGATCGCCGCCTGCCTGTTTGTGCTGGGCATCAAGGGGCTGACCAAGCCGAAAACAGCGGTACGCGGTAACCTGCTGGCAGCAGCCGGTATGGGCGTGGCCGCCGTGGTAACCCTGCTCAACGAGCATATCGTTACCTACGAAGTTATCATTGCCGGCGTCGTCGTCGGTGGCCTGATTGGTGCCATCATGGCCAAGAAGGTTCAGATGACCTCCATGCCGCAGATGATTGCACTGCTCAACGGTTTTGGTGGCGGTGCCTCCTTTGCTGTTGCCTCAGCGGAATTCTTCCGTGGTTCCGCCAACGATACGGTATCCATCATCGCCACCGGCGCGGCCGTATTGATTGGTGCTGTTACCCTGACCGGTTCTCTTGTGGCGTTTGCCAAGCTGCAGGAGCTCATCGACGGCAAGCCCATGGGCTTCCCCGGCATGAAACTGGTTAACGCCATCCTGTTTATTGGTTCTCTCGTCGGTATCGGCTACCTGGTGGTTAACCCGGGTAACGAAATGGTGTTCTGGAGCCTGGTGGCAGCGGCCATGGTGCTCGGCCTGTTCCTGGTACTGCCGATTGGCGGTGCAGACATGCCTGTTGTAATCGCCCTGCTGAACTCCTACTCCGGTGTGGCAGCCTCTGCGGCCGGTTTCGTAATGGGCAACAGCGCCCTGATCATTACCGGTTCTCTGGTAGGCGCATCCGGTCTGATCCTGACCAGCATCATGTGTAAAGCCATGAATCGCTCTCTCACCAATGTTCTCTTTGGTGTAATGGCAGAAGCCGGCGAAGCCATGGATGCGGACGAAGTCTACGCCGGCAAGGTCAAGTCCACCTCTGCTGACGAAGTGGCGATGATGCTGGAAACCGCACGACGCGTTGTTATCGTACCCGGCTTTGGTCTGGCGATGGCTCAAGCGCAGCACGCTGTACGTGAATTGGCTGACACCATGGAAGCCGCTGGCATCGAAGTGGAGTACGCCATTCACCCGGTTGCCGGTCGTATGCCAGGCCACATGAACGTTCTGCTGGCCGAAGCCGAAGTGCCGTACGATAAGCTCAAGGATATGGATCAAATCAACCCGACCTTCGAGCAGACCGACGTAGCCATCGTGCTGGGCGCCAACGACGTAACCAACCCCATGGCCCGCGAAGACAAAGGCAGCCCGATTTACGGCATGCCGATCCTTAACGTGGACAAGGCCAAGACTGTGGTTGTGGTAAAACGCTCTCTGAGCGCCGGTTTTGCCGGCCTGCCCAACCCGCTGTTCGCCAAGGACAACACCTTGATGTTGTTCGGTGACGGTAAAGGCGCCGTGCTGGATATCACCACCGCCCTGAAAGAAGGCTGATCCACTGCCTTCGTAAAAAAGGAGCCTTCGGGCTCCTTTTTTTTGGCCACGGATTGGCCACATCGCGGGTAACGACACACTACGCACCTCACTACAAAATTCCCGCTCATTTATCACCTAATCACAGGAATCCTGAAGAGACAGCGCTTGCCAGCGTCTTTGTCATGCAAGCATGAGTCCGACACAGAGCGTGAAGCAGAGACGAAGAAAATGATGTTAACAGCGCGGATGTTTAGCGCGAATGGAGCTCCATGAGCATACGTGCTTCCCCTCCATTCAGTGCCGCTGCGCACAAAAAAAGCCCCAGCCTTTCCAGGCCGGGGCTTTTTGTAACGCAGAAAATTCGCTCTACTGAAGGGTGTAAACCACACCAACAGAGAACGTATGGTCCGTTTCCTTGGTGCCTGGCGGTACCGAGGAATTATGCTCCAGCAAGTGGCGCAGGCGCAGGGCAAAGCTGGAATTGATCGCCGTGGTCAAAGACGTTTCGGCACGTGTGTCAGCGCCCTCTTCACCTACCTCGGTAGAGAAATCTTCCTTGAAGGTGGTGTTGTCACTGACGCGCAGCTCGTACTTGATACCAATACGCGCAATCGCATCTTCTTCGGAGTTATGGCAACTCATATAGGTGTCCTGGGGCTCCAGACACTTTACGCGATAACCCGGACCGATTTCTGCATCCAGGGTCTGCAGATCCGAATCAATCCAGCGGCGACCCACACCGATGGCATAACTGGCTTCGTAGTGATAACCCGAAAAATTATCTTTCTGGTAGGTCAGCACATTGAAGAGGTAGTTTTTGGCATCTTCGCCCAGCTTACGGTCCAGCTTGTAGGAAGCGAAGTAGTTCTCATCCGTACGGTTATATTCTTCCGTATCGGGATCTTCTTCCTTCTCGTTATTGGCGTCGGCCTTGAAGGTATGGCGCCATTTCTCACTGTCCCGCGCCATATTAACGTTGGCATTGGTAGAGTCAGAATTGGTATTGCCGCGCTTGAACAACAGCCCGACACCAATATCACCAGACCATTTTGAAACTTCACTGCCCTCGTCGGTGGCTGCATCTTCTGCAGCCACCGAAACCGCCGGAAGTCCGGCGGCCAGCAGCATGGCAGCGATTGTCTTACTGCGCATGAATAACTCCTTAATCGTTTTTGTCGAGATGTACGTCCATCTGCGGGAACGGAATGCCAATGCCGGCTTCGTCAAAGCGGCGTTTCACGATTTCCGTGGTATCCCACAGAACCGGCCAGTAATCCGCGCTGTTTACCCAGGGACGGCACAGGAAGTTAACCGAGCTATCCGCAAGTTCGCCTACTACAATGGTCGGTGCAGGATCCTTGAGCACACGCTCATCCGCAGCCAGAACCTCTTGCAGCACTTTCTTGACCACAGAAAGGTCCGCATCGTAAGCGACACCAAAGACCATATCCACTCGACGAGTCGGTTTTTCCGAATAGTTGACGATATTTCCGGACATGATTGCGCCGTTAGGCACGGTCAGAACCTTGTTGTCCGGACTGTTCATGATTGTCGCAAAAATACGGATTTCCTTGACGGTACCCGATGCGCCCCCTGCTTCCACGTAATGCCCCACGCGAAACGGCTTGAACATGATAAGCATGACGCCGGCAGCAAAGTTGCCCAGCGAATCTTTCAAGGCCAGACCGACAGCCAGACCGGCAGCACCCAGAATCGCCACCAGCGAGGTCGTCTCGATACCGAGCTGATCCAGAGAAGCGATAACAACGAAAACGAACAGCAAAATATGGACAATGCGGCCCAGGAAAGTGGCCACCGTCTCATCCATGCGTTTGTTCAGCAGCTTTTGCACCCAGTTGCTCAGGCGAGCAACAATCCAGCTACCAATAATGAAAATGACCAGTGCAGCGGCAATGCTCCAGGCATAGGGCACCAGGTTTTCATTGGCAAAGGTTTCCAATTGGCTCAGATATTGATCCATTAAGCGTACTCCTCATCCAGTGAGCGCGAATTATGCCCGTTCCTGCAGCGAGCCCAAGTGGCGACGATGCGACAGCACGGGATTTTACAAAGATTTCATCTGCCGGAGGCGGGAAATGCCTGTGCTCCCGCTTGCCAGCCTGATCAATAATGAAACCTAATGATCCATATGACCACCCTGCTGCCACCGGCAGACTGGGTTTTGTCGCCGTTCCGGCCTGAAAATACGCCTGATATTGGGTATCTGGGCCTTGCCCCGCTATAATGCACGCCCCAATTCCCCGCCTTTGCCGGAGCCATCGATGTCACAGAACCCGCGCGCGAAACTTACTGCCCAACTCCAGGAACGCATTCTGATTCTTGATGGCGGCATGGGTACCATGATTCAGCGCTGCCAGTTCAGTGAAGAGGAATTTCGTGGCAGTCAATTTGCGGACTGGCCCAGTGACCTGAAAGGCAATAACGACCTGCTCAGCATGACACAGCCCGAGCGGATCAAGGCGCTGCACAAGGGCTATCTGGATGCTGGCGCGGATATCATCGAGACCAATTCGTTCAATTCCACGTCCATCGCCATGGCCGACTACGACATGCAGGACCTGGCCCGGGATATCAACGTTGCCGCGGCCCGTGTCGCCCGGGAGGCCGCCGACGAAGCCTCCACGCCGGACAAGCCCCGCTACGTGGCCGGGGTGCTGGGCCCCACCAACCGCACCGCCAGTATCAGCCCGGACGTGAATGATCCCGGCTACCGCAACACGAACTTCGATGCACTGGTAAACGCCTATCTGGAGGCCCTGGATGGCCTGGTAGAAGGCGGCATCGACATGGTGCTGATCGAAACCATTTTCGACACATTGAACGCCAAGGCGGCGGTCTTTGCGGTGGACCAGTACTGCTACGAGAACAATCTCGACTTGCCGGTAATGGTGTCCGGCACCATTACCGATGCCTCGGGCCGTACCCTCACCGGCCAGACCACCGAAGCGTTCTACAACTCCCTGCGCCACGCCCGCCCAATCAGCTTTGGCCTGAACTGTGCGCTGGGGCCCATGGAGCTGCGTCCGTATATCGAAGAGCTGTCGCGCATTTCCGAGACCTATGTGTCCGCCCACCCCAACGCCGGGCTGCCCAACGAAATGGGCGAATATGATCTGGATCCGTTCACCATGGCGAAAGAAGTGCGCGCCTGGGCAGAGAAAGGCTTCCTGAACATTATCGGCGGTTGCTGCGGGACCACCCCGGAGCATATCGCAGCCATGGCGGATGCCGTTGAAGGGCTCGCGCCACGCCAACTGCCCGACATTGAAGTGGCATGCCGGCTGTCAGGCCTCGAACCTTGCACCATCACCAAGGACTCCCTGTTCGTGAATGTGGGCGAACGGACCAATGTGACCGGCTCCAAGCGTTTCCTGCGCCTGATCAAGGAAGAAGACTACGATGCCGCACTGGAAGTTGCCCGCGACCAGGTGGAAAACGGTGCCCAGATCATCGATATCAACATGGATGAGGGGATGCTGGAATCCGCCGAATGCATGGTGAAATTCCTCAACCTGGTGGCATCAGAACCGGAAATTTCCAAAGTGCCGATCATGATCGATTCCTCCAAGTGGGAGGTGATCGAAGCCGGACTGAAATGCATCCAGGGCAAGGGGGTGGTGAACTCCATCTCCATGAAGGAAGGCGAAGAGGCATTCCTTCATCAGGCACGACTGTTACGCCGCTATGGTGCCGCCGTGATCGTCATGGCTTTCGATGAGGAAGGTCAGGCAGATACCCGTGAGCGCAAGGTGGAAATCTGTACCCGTGCCTACAAATTGCTCACCGAAGAAGTGGGTTTCCCGCCGGAAGACATTATTTTCGACCCCAACATCTTCGCCATTGCCACCGGGATCGAAGAGCACAACAACTACGCCGTGGATTTCATTGAAGCGGTTGGCGATATCAAACGCACCCTGCCCCACGCCATGATTTCCGGCGGGGTCTCCAATGTGAGTTTCTCTTTCCGGGGCAACGACACCGTTCGTGAAGCCATCCACGCCGTGTTCCTCTATTACGCCATCAAGAACGGCATGGACATGGGGATCGTCAATCCCACCATGTTGGCCATTTATGCGGACATTCCCGAAGAACTGCGCAACGCCGTGGAAGATGTGGTGCTCAACCGCCACGAAGACGGCACCGAAGTCTTGCTGGATCTGGCCGAGAAATACCGGGGTAGCGGCGGCGAGAAAGCCAAGAAGGAAGACCTGGCCTGGCGTGAATGGGCCGTCGAAAAGCGCCTTGAGCATGCCCTGGTGAAAGGGGTTGCCGACTACGTAGAAGAAGACACCGAGCTGGCTCGCCAGAATGCCGCCCGCCCGCTTCACGTCATCGAAGGCCCCTTGATGGATGGCATGAACGTGGTCGGTGACCTGTTTGGCGAAGGCAAGATGTTCCTGCCCCAGGTGGTCAAATCCGCCCGGGTCATGAAGAAGGCGGTCGCCTACCTTATGCCCTTCATGGAGAAAGAAAAGGAAGAATTAGGCACCCAGGATGAAGCCAACGGGAAGATCCTGATGGCCACCGTGAAAGGCGATGTACACGACATCGGCAAGAACATTGTCGGCGTAGTACTGCAATGTAACGGCTATGATGTGGTGGATCTGGGCGTCATGGTGCCCTGCGAGACCATTCTAGAGGTGGCCAAAGAGGAAAAAGTGGACATCATTGGCCTATCCGGGCTGATCACTCCCTCCCTGGAAGAAATGGTGCATGTGGCCAGTGAAATGCAGCGTCTGGAAATGAACCTGCCATTGATGATCGGCGGCGCTACCACCAGCCGCATTCACACCGCGGTGAAGATTGATCCGGCCTACGGCGAGGCCGTAGTCCACGTGGCCGATGCCTCCCGGGCAGTCGGTGTGGCCTCCAAGCTTCTCTCCAAAACGGCCAAGGGCGACTATGTCTCTGAACTCAAGGAAACCTACGAGGCACTGCGCGTACGGCGTAAACAACAGCAGGTGGACCGCAGCCTGATTTCCATTGATCAGGCCCGGGAGCACCGTTTCCAGCCAGACTGGCGCGACTACACACCACCTGAGCCCAAGGTGAAAGGCCTGAAGGTGCTGGACGATTACCCACTGGATGATCTGGTGCAACGCATCGATTGGACACCGTTCTTCCGTGCCTGGGAGCTGGCCGGCAAATTCCCCAAGATTCTCGACGATGAAGTGGTCGGCACAGAAGCCACCAAGCTCTACCGGGATGCCCGGGACATGCTTGAGAAAATCGTTGAAGAAAAGTGGCTAACTGCCCGCGGGGTAATAGGTTTCTGGCCGGCCAACTCGGATATGGACGACATCCAACTGTACCGCAACCCGGGTGATGAGCAGCCGTTCATGACCCTTCATCACCTGCGTCAGCAGCTGGACCGTAGCAAGAACGACAAGCCGGACTTTTGCCTGAGTGACTTCATAGCGCCCAAGGAGACCGGGCTTACCGACTGGCTGGGCGGCTTTGCGGTCACCGCCGGCATTGGTATCGACGAGCATGTCGCCCGCTTCGAAGCCGACCATGACGATTATTCTGCCATCATGCTCAAGGCACTGGCTGACCGGCTGGCGGAAGCGTTCGCCGAGCGCTTGCACGAAAAAGTGCGTAAGGACTACTGGGGCTACGCCAGTGATGAAGCACTGAGTAACCAGGATATGATCAGTGAGAAGTACCGGGGCATCCGCCCTGCCCCGGGTTATCCGGCGTGCCCGGATCATACCGAGAAAGCCTTGCTATGGCAGTTGCTGGATCCGGAAACCCATGCCGGCATGACGCTGACCGAAAGCTACGCCATGCTGCCCACTGCAGCGGTGTCTGGCTGGTACTTCTCCCACCCACAGGCCAAATACTTCGGCACCGGCAAACTGGCGAAGGATCAGATGAACGACTACGCCGCACGCAAAGGCATGACACGCAAGGAAATCGAACGGATGGTGCCCCACCTGCTGGGCTACATGGACGAGGACTAGGCCTTCAGTCTGCTCAGAAAAATGCGGGAATGGTCGCCGGAGGGGCCGTTCCCGCGTTCAATGTGCATCCTCAGCAGGAAGCGTAAAACGCGGCTCCCACTCACTGGCATCAATCACTTCGCGGTAGGCATGCCAGGTGGCATAGCCAAGCACCGGAAGCAATACCACCAGCGCCAGGTAGGCCGTTAACAAGCCCACCAACAGGCAAACACCAATCAGGCAGGCCCACACGAAAAGTGCGGGCTTGTTGCGTAGCACCGCGTTGGTGCTGGTAATGACCCCGGTCACCATGTCCGTCTTGCGATCCATGATCATGGGCAGCGAGAACGCACTGGCGGTGAAAACGATGGCGCAGAACAAGGCACCCACACTGCTGCCCACCCCGAAGAACAGCAGTACATTTTCCAGGTGCCACTCATTAACCGGGTAAAAGATATAAATCAGGTTAGCCGCCCGGGCCCACACCAGAAACACCACCACCAGAATCACGGTAAAGGTCAGGGCGTCGCCCATGCAGGCCCGCGCCTGCCGTAAACTCTCGAACAGGCTGGGCTTGCGCCCTTGCTGCAGCTGGATGCTGATATCGTAGAGGTTGAGCGCCAACAGCGGCCCAAGAAAGACAAAGCCGGAAAGCAGGCCCAGATATAGGCCCATATTACCGAACCACCAGGTGGCGGCACTGATCAGATAGCTGATGGCAACCATGATGCCGCCATACACCAGGCTTGGCCCCGGCGCCGCCCGGAAATCCTGCCAGCCCTTGCGCAGCCAGCGCAGTGGCGCGCGGGTATCGACCGTGTGGCATGGAGCCACAAACGGGCGAGTGTCTTCTTCCTGATTCGGTGGTTGCGCCATGGAACCTGCCTCTGTGGGACAAGAACAACACGTGAGCCAGAATCGCGGCCTGCACTTTTCGCCTTCCAGCCTGATCGCGTCCTAGCTGGCGTTATCGTCATCCATAACCGGGGCGACATCAAGCTGGCCCTGGGTGGCATCCAGTGTTGCCTGCAGATTGTCCTGCACGCTATGCATGACATCACTGGCAGACCAGATGGCCGGAATACCATAGGTCACCGCCAGGCTGGCGGCGCCGTTGGCAGGGTCCTGCTCGGCAATCACCAGGCCCGCTGCCTGCACCAGCCAGGGTAGCCATGCCGGCTCCACCTGATCCACCACCACGATATCGCCGGGCTGGATCTTGTTCAGGCACCAGGCGCTGCAGACCCGCCGTATTGGCCCTTCCACAGAGCCTTTGACCAATGGCAGACCGCGCAGCAAGGGGCTGAGACGCTGCCCGCCACCGAAACCATAGCCCACCTGATCCATCTTCCAGTCGGGCGCGCCTTGCAGGCCATCATCCAGATAACGGAGTTTACGGTCACCAATGATTTCTTTGCCGGCGCTGGCTGGCAGCTTTTGGCCCATCCACAGCTGCCAGAGCTCATCAAAGTACAGGAAATAAATATCGTCCGGATGCTGCAGCATGCCCTGCTCGACCGCGATAGCGCCCATGGAGCGCAGCAACTGGCGCAGCCGGTTGCCGATGGCAAAACGCAGTCCTCGGGCCGTGCGTGCCATACGCAACGCATTGGCGTCCTGCTCACTTGGCTGGGCCAGTTGCGCGTCGCTGACCACGCCCGGTTGCTGCAGGCCATTCAGGGTTGCGGCCTGGGCCGGGCCTTCATTTAACGGTGCATGCACAGGATCGGCACCCGGCCGCATCCCGGTATGGCGTACCGATTCCAGATCACCGCGGGCCAGCGCTTCCACAGCCTGCAATTCCGCAGGGGTTGTGAGCAGCGCCAGCGGTAACGGCGCGCTATAGCGCGGCAAGGCATCGGCGAGGGTCAGGTAGGCAAGCTCGCCATCCACCCGGCTGAGCGACTCCCCCATGGCATCCAGCCGCATAAAAGCCCGCCACAGCCCCTCGCGGGTCACGTCCGGCTCTTTCCAGTGGCGCACATCCAGCGACAACTGCATCAGGGTCCAGCGATGACGCCATTGTGTGACAACGTTGCGAAGGCGCGAACGCGGGCGCGCTGGTGTTACCTGATCATGGATCTCCAGCTGCCGCCAGGCCGGGGGCACGAAACGGCTCGCCCCCTGGTGCTGTTGCTGGAGTTCGCGAAAAAAGGCGCAATTAGTATAGATGTGGCTGTGCTGGCGTCGATAAGGCTCGATCTTCGCCAGTCGGCTCCAGCCGGCCTGCTCAACCAGCGGCTCCCAGAAAGCCGCCTTCAGCCAGCGGCCCGCCAGGGTG
>NZ_PBSH01000021.1 GCF_002726155.1 Alcanivorax sp.
GGTGAGGATGGCGATGTCCTGCAGCATGGCCTTGCGACGGTCACCGAAGCCCGGCGCTTTCACGGCGGCGCACTTGATGATGCCGCGCATGTTGTTCACCACCAGAGTGGCCAGCGCTTCGCCTTCGATGTCTTCAGCGATGATCAACAGCGGCTTGCCTGCTTTAGCCACGTTTTCCAGGGCCGGCAGCAGTTCACGAATATTGGAGATCTTCTTGTCCACCAACAGGATGTACGGGTCTTCCAGCTCGACCTGCATCTTTTCCTGATTGTTGATGAAGTACGGGCTCAGGTAACCGCGGTCAAACTGCATGCCCTCAACCACGTCCAGCTCGTTCTGCAGGGACTGGCCTTCTTCAACGGTGATAACGCCTTCCTGGCCTACTTTTTCCATGGCCTGGGCAATAATTTCACCAACAGATTTATCGGCGTTGGCGGAGATGGTCCCTACTTGCTCGATGCTCTTGGTGTTGTCACACGGAGTAGACAGCGTCTTCAGCTCTTCCACCACGGCGGCCACGGCCTGGTCGATACCGCGTTTCAGGTCCATGGGGTTCATGCCGGCAGTTACGGACTTGAGGCCTTCGTTGACGAATGCCTGAGCCAGCACGGTGGCAGTGGTGGTACCGTCACCGGCTTCGTCGTTAGCCTTGGATGCCACTTCTTTCACCATCTGGGCACCCATGTTCTCGAACTTGTCTTCCAGTTCGATTTCGCGGGCAACGGAAACGCCATCCTTGGTGATGGACGGAGCGCCGAAGGATTTTTCCAGCACCACGTTACGGCCTTTCGGGCCCAAGGTTACCTTAACGGCGTCGGCCAGAATGTTGACGCCCTTGGCCATACGTTGACGCGCTTCGTCACGGAACAAAATTTCTTTAGCCATGTTTTATATACCTCTGCGATTCTTTACCCAGTGATGGGCTGAATGCCCTTGCGGGCGTTCGATGTCTGTCTAGACCGGAAGAGTTATCCGGGCCGTATTCAGCATTTAGCCTTCAACGACGGCCAGAATTTCGGCTTCGCTCATGATCAGCAGCTCTTCGCCTTCCACCTTCACGGTGGACCCTGCGTATTGGCCAAAGATCACCTTGTCGCCGGCTTTCACATCCAGCGGGCGTACATCACCGTTTTCGGTGATCTTGCCATTGCCGACGGCAATGACTTCGCCACGGGACGGCTTCTCGGCAGCGGAACCGGGCAGCACAATACCGCCAGCGGATTTGGTTTCTTCCTCTTCACGGCGAACCAGCACGCGATCATGCAAAGGACGGATGCTCATTTTTCCTTAAACTCCCAGTTAGTTCTTTTGACACCCAAGTCGGCCACAGCGGCCAAACTCGACAGTCTGAATTAGCACTCTCATGAGTGGAGTGCTAATCATAGTAAGGACGCCAGCACAGTCAACAGGAAATACCGGCCATCACCGAGGCTTCCTGAGTCTGCCTGCTGGCCGTGGAATGGGGTCGTAACGGCGGGATTCAAGGGCGGGCGAGGAAAAAATCCTCTGGAGGAGTACGAGCGAGCATCACCAGGGTGTCACGCACTTGCCCGGCGTCTTCCGCCCGGGCCGGGAACGGTAGCCGACGCAACCGTTCGTCATGCCACAGCCACGCCCCCCAGGGGTCCACCGCCAGCATCTGCGCCCCCTGGCCCGGCGCGCCCAGCAAAGCCAGATAGTGATCAATGGCATCGGCGTGATCGTCATTCATGTGGCCAACCATGGCCTGTTCCCGGGCAAGATCCCAGCCCCACGGTTGCACCAGCGCTTCGGCATTCAACCAGGTGGCCCGGGCAAAACCGGGAATCCAGCGCGCCGTCCCCGGGCGCAGCGCCAGAAAATGGAAATCCAGCAGGAGGTACTCGCGGGCGTGAGGAAACACCTGAAAATACCTTTCGCCCTGTGCCGGTGGTACCGCCACTACCTCACCGGACACAGTCAACCGTGTTGCCGCCTGCCAGTCGCTATGCCGTTGCTCCACCCACACCAGTGATGCCGCCGGGTTAGCGGACAGATTGACGCTATGCGCCGCCAGGGCACTAACCAACATCAACAGTCGTCCCTCATGGTCTGGCACCACATTCACTGCAGACGCAAAAGGCGCGCCCTCAGTGTCCACCGTCGCCAGGGCCGCATGACTGTGCTGATAGATAAATGACTGGGCTTCTGCTTCCTGATGCATGTGGGGTCCTGCTCTCCGTTTCCCGTTTTGCGGCGGGCCTGAGCAATCCGGTCATTGGCCTGCCCGCTGCACCTCACCATAATCCGTTGCAACGTGAACCGACAGTGTAAGGAATCACCATGGAATTGAACCAGAAAGTGATTGTTGTGACCGGCGCCGGCCGTGGCCTGGGCCGTGGCATCGCCACCTTTTTTGCTGGTAAAGGCGCCAGGCTGGCCTGCGTGGACCTGAGCCAGGAAGACCTGGACGCTACCGTGGTTGCCTGTGAAGCTGCCGGCGGCGAAGCCCGCGCCTACCTGGCCAATGTGGCCAAAGAGGAAGAGGTGGAAGCCCTGTTCAACAATGTGGTTGCCGATTTCGGCGCCCTGCACGGCCTGGTCAACAATGCCGGCATTACCCGCGACGGGCTGTTGATCAAGGCTAAAGACGGCGAGCTGGTCAGCAAAATGAGCCTGCAGCAGTGGCAGGCGGTGATCGACGTGAACCTGACCGGGGTATTCCTGTGCGGCCGTGAAGCCGCCGCCAAAATGGTCGAAACCGGCGCCGAGGAAGGCGTGATCGTGAACATTTCCTCCCTGGCCCGCCAGGGCAGCTTCGGCCAGAGCAACTACTCTTCGGCCAAAGCCGCCGTAGCTGCCCTGGCCGAGGTATGGGCAAAAGAACTGGCTCGCTACAACATTCGCACCGGAGCCGTGGCACCGGGCACCATCAACACCGACATGCTGGCCGCCATGAAACCGGAAGCCCGCGATCGTCTGGTACAGGCCGTGCCGCTCAAGCGGCTGGGTGAAGCGGAGCACATTGCCCGCAGCGTGGCGTTTATTTTCGAGACCGACTATTTCACCGGTCGCTGCATCGATATGGACGGCGGGTTGCGGTAACAACGCCTGACGCCCAATGCCGAGCGCATAATGCGGCACCCCAAAGAGGAAATCGGCTGACACCGGTTTCCTCTTTTTATTGTGCTCTGCGTTTTTACTTGCAGCTAGAAGCGAGTCGCTGGAAGCTGCCTGTCATGAATCCTGAATTCCGAGATGCCGTTTACCAGATCGTCGCCGCTATTCCGCCAGGACACGTCAGCAGTTATGGCGCCGTGGCAAAGCAGGCGGGCTTTCCCCGCCATGCCCGTTTTGTTGGCCGGCTGATGAGTCAGCTCCCCAAGGACACCCGCCTGCCCTGGCACCGGGTGTTGCGCTCAGACAGGCGAATAGCCCTGGTCGGTACGCCAGCGGGGGAGGTTCAAATACAGCGATTACGCGACGAAAATGTCCCGGTGCTAAGCGATCGCGTGCCCAAACACTATTTCCTCTAGCAGGCTGTTAGCCAATGAACCTGCATCGCCCCCCGCAAACAAAGTGTCTATGATGAGCCTTTCGCCCATCGGCAATACCCGCTAAGAGTCCTATGCCCCCACAATCGACCAGCTGGCAGCAATCCCTGAAGGCCTTCCTGCACCCCCGCGTGGAAACCATGTTCTTTTACGGGTTTTCGGCGGGCATCCCGCTGCTGCTTATTTTTTCTTCGCTGTCGCTTTGGCTACGCGAAGCTGGCGTAGACCGCTCCACGGTGACCTACTTCAGCTGGGCGGCGCTGGCCTACTCATTCAAGTTTCTCTGGGCGCCGCTCATTGATCGCCTGCCTATTCCCGTCCTGACCCGCTGGCTGGGCCGGCGGCGGGCCTGGTTGCTGGTGGCGCAGCTAGCGGTCGCCGCCGCCATTTTCAGTATCTCCCTGGTCGACCCGACCCAGCCCGGCGCCCTGAATATAATGGCGTTTGCCGTTGTGATGCTGGGCTTCACCGCCGCCACCCAGGATATCGTTATCGACGCCTACCGGATTGAATCCGCCGGGGCCGAACTGCAAGCACTGATGTCCTCGTCCTATATCGCTGGCTACCGAATCGGCATGCTCACTTCCGGGGCCGGCTCTTTAGTACTGGCCAGCTGGCTGGGCTCCACCAGTGAGTCCTACAGCTACGCCGCCTGGCAAAGCACCTATGCCATCATGGCGCTGACCATGCTGGTCGGGGCCATCACCACCCTGATCATTCGCGAACCGGAAAACCACCGGCCCTCCAACGCGCAGTACACCAGTCGTCAGTACCTCAAGTTTCTGACCCTGTTCGTGGTGGGCATCGCCGCCTTTGTGACGGTCTACATATTCACCGCCGAGTCCGCCGCCGCCTTCCGCCAAACACTGACTGACGCAGTGAACAACGGTGCCTTGTCCGGCCTGGTGGTGGAAACCCTGCGTCTGGCCTTGGCGATCATTCTGGTCGCTGCTTTGTTAAAAATGCTGTCTCTGACACCGCTCTATGACAGACAGCTGGTACAGGAAAGTTATATCGACCCGGTGAAGGATTTTTTCCAGCGTTACGGCAAACGCCTGGCCCTGTTGTTGCTGGTGTTCGTGGGGTTTTATCGGGTTTCCGATATTGTGCTGGGGGTGATTTCCAACGTCTTTTTTGAAGACATGGGCTTCACCAAAAACGAAATTGCCGGGGTGGTGAAAACCTTTGGGCTGTTCATGACCATCGCCGGCGGCTTTCTGGGTGGCATTCTGGCCATGCGCCACGGCGTCATCCGGGTACTGTACCTGGGGGCCTTCCTCACCGTGGCCACCAACCTGCTGTTCCTGTGGCTGGCCTATGCGGGCCACGATATCCGTATCCTCTATGCAGTGATCTCCGCCGACAATCTCACCGCCGGCCTGGCCAGCGCCGCTTTTGTGGCCTTCCTGTCGCAGCTCACCAATGTGTCCTTCACGGCGGTGCAGTACGCCATTTTCAGCTCGCTGATGACACTGCTGCCAAAAACCATTGGCGGCTATTCCGGCAGCATGGTGGACAACCTGGGCTACCCGGGCTTCTTCCTGCTGGCCAGCCTGATGGGCGTGCCCGTGCTGGGCCTGATCTACCTGATCCAGCGCCACAGCGCCTTTAAAAACTAACCCCAAACACCGCTCATCGATTACTTTTCAATCAATTCGCAAACCGGCTATAGTGGAGACTTACAAAAAACAACAAGAAATCCGATGACCGTCTCTGAACTCGATATCCTGGTGGTAGACGACGCCCGCTTCTCCGCCGCCGTGGTCAACCGCACTCTGGCCACCGCTGGTTATACCAGCATTCGCCACGCCCACAGCGCCCACGACGCCCTTGGCCAGCTGGCTGAAAAGCCAGCCGATCTGGTGGTGGCCGACTGGTTGATGCCCGGCATGGATGGCCTGGAGCTGACCCGCCGCATTCGTCAGAACGATGAGGCCAACAACCGCTATACCTACGTGTTGCTGCTCACCGCCCGTGAAGGCGTGAACGCCCTGCAGCAAGCGTTCGATCAGGGCGTGGACGATTTCGTTTCCAAATCTGCCATGACCGAACAACTGCAACACCGAGTGATGGCCGCCGACCGCATTATCCAGCGCCACAACCGGGTACAGACCGACTACCAACGCATGCTGACGGTGAACCGCCAGCTCAAACGCCAGGCCCTGATCGACCCTCTCACCGGTTTTGGCAATCGCCAGGACGCCCTGCGCGCGCTGGACAGCACACTCAAACACGCCCAGAAACGCGGCGGCGCCGCCTGCATGCTGCTGATGCGCCTGGAAGATTTCGAGCAACAACAACGCCAGCGCGGCAACAAGGTCATGCAGCAAGGAGTATTGGCTTTTAGTCGCCGACTACGCCAGTCTGTACGTCCCATGGATCACCTGTGTCGCCTGCAACAGGATCACTTTGCGCTGATCACCCATCAGCCGCATTTAAGTCACTGTGATCCCACCAGCTTTCGACGCCTTTACGACAGCCTGAATCACCGCGCCTACCAGACCGCTGCAGGCTTTCTCAGCCTGCAAGTCAGCATTGCCCTGACCGCTTCAGCCGGCGGCAACAGCGCTGACGGCATGCTGGAACAAGCCACCCTGGAACTGGAGCAAGCGCTGGCAGAAAAGCGGATCGTCTCCTCTGCGGCGAGTGCCTGACGCAGCAACCATCCCGAAAGCTCTCGCTGAGAAAAACGCTCCATTTCATGGCTCTCAGGGCTTACCATTCCCGCCATGACTGAATCCCTTCCTCACTGGCACCTGCTCGGCGCCGGCAACATGGGCACCCTGGCGGCCTGGTATCTGACCCGTGCGGGCCATACCGTCAGCGTTGTGACTGACAGCCCTGCGCCTCCCCAGCACAAGACATTGATCTTTGCTGAGCATAATGCCTCCCTGACCCTGCCCTGTGTCAGCCCATCGCAATTTCACAGCACCATTACGCATTTGCTGGTGGCCAGCAAAACGCCTTACACGGAAGCGGCTTTACGCCGGGTAAACGGTCACCTGGACAGCATGACCCTGGTGCTGCGCTTCCAGAATGGCATGGGCGCGCTGGATGGCCGCCTTCCCCCTGGCGCGACTATGCTGGAAGCCATCACCACCAGCGCGGTGAAAGGGCAGTCACCGCAGCACACTATCGTGGCTGAGAACACCACCTGGCTCGGCGGCCTGCCGCAACCCCCGGCATGGTTTGAAGGACTGCAGCGCCACTGGCCCAATCTGTGCTGGGAAGCAGACATTCGCTGGGTGCAGTGGAAAAAACTGGTCGCCAATGCGGTAATCAACCCGCTTACCGCCCTGCACGATGTGCCCAACGGAGCGCTGGTTTCCGACCCGTCCTTGCAACAGCAAGCCCGCGCGCTCTGCGCCGAGGCCGACACACTGCTAACCGCTCTGGATTCCCGCTGGCCCGGCAATTCGTTCTCCGCTGTCCTACAGGTGGCCCGCGATACCGCCGGCAACACCTCATCCATGCGCGCCGACCGGCAGCGCGGCGCCACCACGGAAATCGAGGCCATCAATGGCTGGCTGCTTCGCCAGGCACAACGCCACGGCATGGATCTGCCCAGCCACCGCCGCCTGATCGAGGCCCTGAGCGGCCAGGCGCCCACATAAACGCACAGGCCCTCAGCGGCTGGCTCTGGTAAGCTCCCCTGCGTGCAGACCCCATTGTTCGGAGGATGAATGTCCACTCACCACGCCACTCGCTATCCCGCGCTTTTTTTTCCTGCTGCTGTCAGCCTGTTACTCGCCGCCCCATTGCAGGGGATCGCCGGTGAACCCACTGACACAACAAACACGACGGACGCAGCCAGCGACCGTCATGCCCTGGGCACGGTCAAAGTCAGTGGCGCTCGCAATACCAGCCTGGTCGGCGAACTGCCCACCGGCACAGTGGTGATCGACCGGGAAGCCATCGACAGCCTGCCGGCCACCAATCTCGCGGACCTGCTCGACACCGTGGGCGGCCTGCAAAGCAGTCGCCTGTATGGCATCAACGGCAGTAACGCCAGCGTGGATCTGCTCGGTTTCGGCGCCACCGGCAACCAGAACACCCTGATCTTGCTGAACGGCCGCCGGCTCTCCAACATCGACCTGACCACCCCGGAACTGACCGGCATTCCCCTGGCCGCCATCGAACGCATCGAAGTGCTACCCGGTGCCGGGGCGGCCCTGTACGGCAACGGCGCCGTGGGCGGCGTGGTCAACATCGTCACCCGCCGCAGCTACCGCAACAGCGCCGGGCTGGAAATCAACAGCGGCAGTTACAACAGCCTCGGGGGCAACGGCTACGCCACCGGCAACCACGGCAACCTGAGCGGTGCCGTGGCGCTGAGCACCCTGGACAGCGATGGTTATCGAGACAACAACGCCCTGCGTAACGACAGCGCCTTCGCTGACCTGCGCTACCAGCAGGACGGCGTTGAAGCCTATTTCACCGCCAATGGCACCCGGCAGTCCCAGGGCCTGCCGGGAGGCCGCGATCCCATGGAGTTCAACAATGATCCGCAAGGAGCCGAAACCCCCGACGACGACGCGGAGCAGGAAAGCTACTGGCTGATGCCCGGCCTGCGCATCGCCATGGCCGGCAACACCGCGCTCACTCTGGACGCCAGCCGCCGCCGCCAGACCCAGCAATACCGCTACCCTTCCAGCGGTTTCAACGGCGAGTCAGTGGTGGACAGCTACAGCTTCACTCCCAAGCTGGAAGGCCAGACCGCCACCGGCAGTGCCATGCATAACTGGACACTGGGCGTTGATCTGCACGAATACGATTACACCAGCCGGACCAATTTCGGCGATCGGGAACTGGAGCAAAGCCAGCGCGCCTGGTACCTGCACAACCTGGTCAGCCTGACGCCGAAACTCTCGGTGAGCGCCGGCGCCCGCCAACTGGAGAGCACCCTCAGCGGTGAAGGGGCCGACAAGGACCAGGATGGCGAAATGTACGAGGGCGGCATCCGCTACACCTTCACCGGCAACCTGGCCGTGTTCGCCGGCGCCCAGCGCAGCGTACGCATCGCCAATGTGGATGAACTGTCCCCGTTCAACCCGCCCATCGATCCGCAAACCGGTCACAGCTACACCACCGGCGCCAGCTGGTCTCAGGGCCGGCAGCACTCCACGCTGACCTTCTGGCGCGCCGAGATTGATAACGAAATCGTTTACGACCCCATCGCCTTCGCCAATCGCAATCTGGACGACCGCACCGTGCACAAGGGCGTCAGCATCAACTCCCGCTGGCGGCTGGACAAGGACATCACCTTCACCGCCAACGCCAGCGCCCAGCAAGCCCGTTTTGATGGCGGCCCCTTCAGCGGCAACGACGCCCCCCTGGTGCCCGAACACACCATGGAACTGATTGCCGACTGGCAGGCGCTCGCCTGGCTGTCCGCCCAGATCAGCCACCGCTACGTGGGCGACCGTCATTACGACGGTGACCTGGACAATGCGTACCGCAAACTGGATCACTACCGCACCACCGATCTGCAACTGACAGCCCGCTATCGCAAACTCTATCTCAAAGCTGGTGTCTACAACCTGGAAGACAACGTGAATGCGGACTACGGTAACTACAACCCCGGTAGCAGCAACGCGGTTCTCTACACGTTGCCAGAACGCCATTACCGGGTCGCACTGGGCATGGAGCTGTAATGAGTGATACCAACGGAACCGGAAACCCCGACAAGACCCGTATCAACCGGGTCATCACCCGCACCGGGGATGCAGGCGAAACCGGCCTGGCAGACGGTTCACGGGTGAGCAAGTTTCACCCGCGCATCGTGGTACTGGGCGAGCTGGACGAACTGAACAGCGCCCTGGGCGTGCTGCGCGCCCGAACGCTGGATAGCGATCTGGACGCGGTACTGGGCCTGGTTCAGCAAATGCTGTTCGACATCGGCGGCGAGCTGGCCATTCCCGGCCACCGCGCCATTGATGACCATGACTTGGTGGAAGTGGAATCCCAGGCCGATACCATCAATGCCGAACTCCCCCCACTGAAAGAGTTTGTGCTCCCCGGCGGCCACCCGGATGCCGCCTGGTGCCACCACTGCCGCACCGTGGCACGCCGCCTGGAACGCCACGTTATTGCCTTGCACGAGGCCGACGAAGAGGCGGTTAATCCGGTGAGCCAGGCGTTGATCAATCGACTCTCTGATCTGCTGTTCGTGATGGCCCGGCTCATCAACCTGCGCCACGAACACCCGGAAACCCTGTGGGTACCAAAGGCGGACCGGTAAATGAGTGCCGGACGCCCCATGCTCGACGCCTGACGTAAAAAACACGCTCCAACGGCTTCATGTCCGGCGTAGCCGCATTATGGAAAGATTGTGCAAACCAGCCCACCTCTACCGCTCGCGCGCTACACTGACTGTCCTGACTGACGATGTAGCGCCATGGGCATTCGCAATAAACTGTTTCTGATCTTCCTGGGCACCTTCCTGGTCCTGATTGTGGCGGCCAGCGGGTTCTATTACCTGTCTTTCGTGCGCAGCCTGGATACCTACCTGGACGAACGCCAGCAATCCCAGGTAGAACGGCTGGCCGATCACCTGGGCACGCTCTATCAACAGCAGGGCTCCTGGCAGTTTCTGCGCGACGATCCCCGTCGCTTGAAGCGACTTTACTGGCTGGCCGGTGATCGGGAAGAAGGCAAAGACGACCGCGGCGACCACCGCCACCTGCAACTGCTCGATGCCCGCAAGCGTGTGCTGCTTGGCCCGCCTGCCCCGGAAAAATACCGTGTCGATGTGCCCATTCAGGATAACCACCGCATCGTGGGTTATCTGACTTACCCAGACCAGGAAGCCATTCGCGATAAACTCGACCGCCGTTTCATGGGCCGCCAGCTTCGCTTTGCCCTGTGGATGCTGTGCGTAGGGCTCGGCCTGTCTCTGCTGGTTTCCTGGCTGCTGGCCCGCCACCTGGTGGCACCGATTCTGGCGCTTTCCCGCCATACCGCTGAACTGCAGGAAGGTAACTACGACTCTCGTCTGGCCAGCGACCGCCGGGATGAGCTCGGCACCTTGACCCGTCAGGTTGACCAGTTAGCCGAGCGTCTCGACCAGGGCCAGCAGGCACGGCAACGCTGGTTCTCGGATATCGCCCATGAGCTACGCACCCCGGTGGCGATTCTCCAGGGCGAGCTGGAAGCACTGTGCGATGGCATACGTCCCCTGAATCAGGAAAACCTGAAAGGGCTGGAAAGTGAAGTCGCTCAACTGACCCACCTGATTAACGACTTGCACGACCTGGCGTTGGCCGACGGCGGCAACCTGCGCTATCAGTTCCGCCAGGAAGACTTGAGCAGCCTGGTGGAAGAGGTACTCGACAGTTATCGAGGTGCGTTCGCGCAGCGTGACATCACCTGCAAAATCACTCTTCCCGACCAGGCCGTGATCCAGCAGGATCCCGTGCGGCTGCGCCAGTTACTGGATAACCTGTTCCAGAACAGTCTCAAGTACACCGCCGACGGCGGCGAGTTAGCCGTCTCCCTGAACCAACAGAAAGACGACACCTGGTTGCTGGTGGTGGATGACAGCGCCCCCGGCGTTCCCGACGACGCCCTGCCCAAACTGTTTGATCACCTCTACCGGGTAGAAAGCTCCCGCAACCGCCGTACCGGCGGGGCTGGCCTGGGGCTCGCTATTTGCCTGCGCATTGTTGAGGCCCACGGCGGCACTGTTCATGCAGAGCACAGCCCTCTGGGTGGCGTTCGCATCCTGATATCACTACCGGGAGACACCCAATGAGCCGCATCCTGATCGTGGAAGATGAACCGCGCCTGTCACAGCTGGTGGCGGATTACCTTCATCACGCCCATTACCAGACCGAGCAGACAGACAGCGCCAAGGTCGCCATCACTCTGGCCCGTGAGCAATCCTTTCAGGCCGTGCTGCTGGATTTGATGCTGCCCGACGGAGACGGCATGGAAGTGTGCAAGGCCATCCGCCAGCACAGCAACGTGCCGATCCTCATGGTCACCGCCCGGGTAGATGAAGTGGACCGGCTGCTGGGCCTGGAACTGGGCGCCGATGATTACATCTGCAAACCGTTTAGCCCTCGCGAACTGGTGGCTCGGGTAAAAGCCGTGCTACGCCGCGCCAACCCGGAACCCAGCGGGCAAGCCCATGCATTGCAACTCGATGAAGAACGCTATGAAGCCATCCTCAAACAACCACAGGGCCAGCAGCGCATCGCCCTCACCGCTATCGAATTTGCCCTGCTCGCCACCCTGTCCCGCCAACCCGGCCGCATCTGGTCCCGGGACCAGTTAATGGACGAAATCTATCAAGACCACCGCGTGGTTTCCGACCGCACCATCGACAGCCATATCCGCAAACTGCGCCGCAAACTCAGCGACGGCGACGAACAATCCCATGACTGGATTGGCAGTGTGTACGGCGTGGGGTATAGGTTGGAAACGCCGTAACACCACCGCCTACTTGTAGGAGTTCCCTTCCAGGGGACGAACCTCGCGAAGCGAGGCGCTAGACGGGCGTTCCGCACGATTGATCGCCTTTCGGGGATTCCGTGCTGCGCACGGTTCGTCCCCTGGAAGGGAACTCCTACAGCACAAATCAGGCGTCGTTGCGGTTTTGATTTTCCTTGCAGCCCGTAGCTCGCAGCTAGTAACTGCTTCTTCCACATTTCCTGCATATTCCTTGCACCTTGTTACGCAATACTCTCCCCATCACATTCAAGGACTCAATGGAGTCATAAGGAGAGAGCCCCATGAAAAAAATCGCTATCGTTATTCTTGCCGTTTTTGCCACATCAGCTTTTGCCATGGGTCCCGGTCACCGGGGCGGTGAAAAAATGGTTGAGCACATGACCCAAAAACTGGAATTGACCGACGCGCAAAGCGCCCAGTTGACGACCGTCTTCGAAGAGCAGGGTGAAAAAATGAAAGCCTTGCACGATGAGACACAGGCAAAGATAAACGCGCTACTGACCCCCGAGCAGCAAGAAAAGCTCGCGCAAATGAAGGAAGACCGTAAAGAGCGCCGCGACGACCGCCACGAAAAGCGCAAAGAACGTTAATTCATTAACGCTACACCGCTAACAAAAAGGCCTTCATATGAAGGCCTTTTTAATTTGCGTACGTTGCCTTTTCAGGCCTCTTTTCACAACAACGCCTGGCGCATATCCGTCAACAATCGGCTCAGGTACGTCGTAAACCGCGCCGCCGCTGCACCATCGATGACCCGGTGATCATAGGACAAGCTCATCGGCAGCATCAGTCGCGGCTGGAACTGATTGCCATCCCACACCGGTTGCATATCGGAACGGCTCACGCCAAGAATTGCCACTTCCGGCCAGTTTACAATCGGGGTAAACGCCGTACCGCCAATACCGCCCAAAGACGAAATACTGAAGGTCCCCCCCTTCATGTCGGCAGGTGTCAGTTTGCGGTTACGAGCTTTCTCGGCCAGCTCTCCCATTTCCAGGGCAATCTCCTTGAGGCCTTTCTTGTCCGCATTTTTGATCACCGGCACGACCAGGCCATTGGGCGTATCCACCGCTATACCAATATTGATATAGCCCTTCTCAATCAAGGCTTCCCCACTGTTCTCCAGCGAACTGTTAAAACGAGGATACTCCTTCAGGGCACGGGCGCAGGCAGTCACCAGGAACGCAAGCATGGTGAGCTTGACGCCTTCGCGCTCCAGGCGCTTGTTCTGGCTTTTGCGGAACGCTTCCAGGTCGGTGATATCCGCATTGTCATGCTGCGTCACATGGGGAATGGTCAACCAGGAACGCGTCAAATTCTGAGCAGAGACCTTGCGAAGCTTGTTCAACTCAACCCGCTCGATGTCACCGAACTGACTGAAATCGATTTCCGGCAATTCCACTGCCAACCCACCACCGGCAGGTTGCGGTGCCCCTTCCAACCGCTGCTTCACATAAGCATGCACATCATCTTTGAGAATGCGCTCTTTCGGGCCTGTGGCGGTGACCAGGGATAAATCCACCCCGGTCTCACGGGCCAGCTTGCGCACTGCCGGGCCTGCGTGAACCGGTTTGGACGGGGACCCGCCATTATGAACAGCTTGCGTTCGTGACGGGGAGGCAGATGCTTCTTTCTGCACAGACCTGCCTTGCGGCGGTGCTTCGGATTTTTTGCCTGCTGTCTCTTTTTCTCCGTTCTTTACGCCCTCGGCATCATCGCCTTTGTCACTATCAGATTCTGCCTGCTCTGCTTCTGCCGAGGCTGAACCACCGGCAACAACCAGAGTAATCAGCGCATCACCGGTACCGACCTTGTCTCCGACACTAACGCTGACTGACTCTACCTTGCCGGCCTTCGGAGACGGAATCTCCAGCGACGCCTTGTCCGATTCCACCACTACGATGACTTGTTCTTCATCGAGCTCGTCACCCACAGACACATTCACTTCGATAATTTCAGCGGCATCAATATCTCCAAGATCCGGCACCTTCACCGTTTCCGTACTGCCGCCTGTCTGCTTCTCTGTGTTCTCATCCCTGGCGTTGTCATCCTTGCCGCCGGATGGGGCGTCGTCCGGTGATGCCTTCTCATTTGACGCCTGTTCAGCATCGTTCTTTTCTGTTTTGCTGTCCTTGCTGTCTGCAGGCTCGGATGAGGAAGCCGTCACGCCTTCATCACCCTGCCCACCGTTCTCGCCTTCTTCGGCTTCCAGCTCCATCAGTGCATCGCCTTCCTTGACCCGGTCGCCCACTTTCACACTGATAGCTGCAACTTTTCCGCCCTGCGGCGCGGGCACTTCCACCGTGGCCTTGTCGGACTCAAGCACAATGATAGTGTCTTCGGCGCTAATGGTATCGCCGACTTTCACGCTGATCTCGATGATATCAACAGGATCACTGCTGCCCACATCGGGAACATGAATTTGCGTTTTACTCACACCGTAACTCCTTATAGTGAGATCACTGATCGGTAATCAATGACGGGTGCGATCAATGCATAACCGGATAGGGTTTATCCGTATCAATGCCATACTTTTCGATAGCCTGTTTCACCACTGCAGCGTCAACTTTGCCTTCTTTACGCAAGGCATTCAGAGCTGCCAGCACCACAAAGTAACGGTCGACTTCAAAGAAGTGGCGTAACTTCTGGCGTGAATCACTGCGCCCGAAACCATCAGTGCCCAGCACCGAATACGGGGCTTTCACCCAGGGGCGAATCTGATCCGCAAAGGCGCGCATGTAGTCGGTAGACGCAATCACCGGACCCGCACGACCCTCCAGGCATTTCTCCACCCAGTTCGGTGCGCGATCTTTTTCCGGGTTGAGCATGTCATCACGGTCCATGCGTAGCCCTTCGCGGCGCAGTTCGTTGAAGCTGGTGACACTCCATACATCTGCCGCCACACCGAAGTCTTCACGCAACAGGTCCGCAGCCGCTTCCACTTCACGCAATATGGTACCGCTACCCAATAGCTGAACCCGCGGAGTTTTCTTGGTTTTCGGTTTTCCTTCGCGCAACAAATACATGCCCTTGCGGATACCTTCTTCTGCACCTTCCGGCATGGCACCGTGCATGTAGTTTTCATTCATCAGGGTGAGGTAATAGAACACCTTCTCGTTGTCCTCATACATGCGTCTGAGGCCATCCTGAAGAATCACGGCCAACTCGTAGCTGTAGGTGGGGTCGTAGCTGACACAGTTCGGCACCGTGCCGGCCAGAATATGGCTGTGGCCATCCTGGTGCTGCAGCCCTTCGCCGTTAAGCGTGGTGCGCCCGGCAGTGGCACCCAGCAGGAAGCCCCGTGCTTGTGAGTCCCCTGCCGCCCAGGCCAGGTCGCCCACGCGCTGAAAGCCGAACATGGAGTAATAGATGTAGAACGGGATCAGAGTAAAGTCATGGACGCTGTAGCTAGTGGCCGCGGCCAGCCAGCCGGACATGGCGCCCGCTTCGTTGATACCCTCTTCGAGAATACGGCCTTTCTTGTCCTCCCGGTAATACATAACCTGGCCGGCATCTTCCGGCTCGTACTTCTGACCACCGGACGAATAGATGCCCAACTGGCGAAACAACCCTTCCATGCCAAACGTCCGTGCCTCATCGGGGACAATCGGCACCACGCGCTCACCAATCTGTTTGTCCTTGATCAACGTACTCATCATTCGCACGAAGGCCATGGTGGTGGAAATCTCACGATCACCGCTGCCTTCCAGGAAATTGGCAAACACATCCAGCCCGGGAATGGTCAATTGCTGGCTGGCTTTCTGGCGCCGCACGGGCATATAACCACCCAGCTTGTCGCGCTGCTCTTTCATGTAACGCAGCTCGGCAGAATCTTCTGCCGGGCGGTAATAGGGCACCTCTTCCAGCTGCTCATCGGTGAACGGCATGTCGAAGCGATCGCGGAAATCCTTCAGGCTTTCCAGATCAAGCTTCTTCATCTGGTGGGTCTTGTTGACGGCTTCACCCGCACCCGTGGCATAGCCTTTGACTGTCTTGGCCAGAATCACCGTGGGCCGGCCAGTGTGGTTTACCGCCGCGTGGTACGCCGCGTACACCTTGAACGGATCGTGGCCGCCCCGGTTCAGACGATAGACGTCTTCGTCGCTCATGTGCTCGACGAGTTTCTTCAGTTCCGGGTTCTCGCCAAAGAAATGTTCGCGGGTGTAAGCGCCCCCGTTTTTCTTGTAGGCTTGGTATTCCCCATCCACACACTCTTCCATGCGGCGGCGTAACAGACCTTCGCTGTCTTTTTCCAACAGCGGGTCCCACAGGCGCCCCCACACTACCTTGATCACGTTCCAACCGGCACCGCGGAACACGCCTTCCAGCTCTTGGATGATTTTGCCGTTGCCACGCACCGGGCCATCCAGCCGCTGCAGATTACAGTTCACCACGAACACCAGATTATCCAGCTTCTCGCGGCCGGCCAGAGCCAGTGCGCCCAAGGACTCCGGCTCGTCCATTTCACCGTCACCCAGGAATGCCCAAACCTTGCGGTTGTCCTGCTGGATCAGTTCCCGGTTCTGCAGGTACTTCATGATGTGAGCCTGGTAGATGGCCTGAATCGGCCCCAAACCCATGGATACAGTGGGAAATTGCCAGAAGTCTGGCATTAGCCAGGGATGGGGGTAGGACGACAGCCCCTTGCCATCGACTTCCCGCCGAAAGTTATCCAGTTGCTCTTCGCTAATGCGTCCTTCCAGGTAGGCCCGCGCGTACACGCCTGGCGCCGAGTGCCCCTGAAAGAACACCAGGTCACCCTCGTTCTCGTCACTGGGAGCACGGAAGAAATGGTTGAACCCCACATCATAAAGCGTGGCAGATGAGGCAAAAGAGGCAATGTGCCCACCCAACTCATCGTCGTTATCCATGTTGGCCCGCATCACTGTGGCCAGCGCATTCCAGCGCACCAATGAACGAATACGCCGCTCCATGAACATATCACCGGGGATAGCCGCTTCGTCCTTGGGAGGGATGGTATTGAGATAGGGGGTGTTGAGATGGGTGCGATAAACGCCCTGTTCCTGGGCTTCGTTGGTGATGGCATCAAGTAACCAGGCTGCTCGCTCCGGCCCCTCGCGCTCGACAACCGACTCCAGGGCTTCGAGCCATTCCCGGGTTTCTGCGGGATCAACGTCATCAAAAAAACTGCGTTTTTGCATGGGCATGCGTCCTTTTTCGCGTTGCCTTGCGCCGCTGCAGGATCACTGCAACGGCGCTGAAATAAGCCCAAGGGTGGCTGGGCTTGAGACCTGTGGTCTCACGGCACCGGCGGCTGGGGGCATTTCTGCCAATATCCCCGGTGTTCGTTAATACTAGCGCCGTAGACCGGTTGGCGGTCAAGTTGGCCAGTGACGAAAAAAATCAGCCGACACAATATGTTGGCCATTTTTTTCGTTTGTATCGTTATATTGAGCCCTGTGCCAGAGAATGGAAATTCGACCAACGTCGGCTATCTAGAACTCCTCTCCCACGCTTTAACTCATACCAACATGATCCACAGCGCCGCCATAATCAGCCAGATGGCCACGCAGCGCAGCAACAGACCCTGCAACCCCTCCAGATGGTCCATAGCGGTGTGCAAGGTTGCGGGGCTGGCGTCATGATTTTCTTCCTGTGCCACATTGGCCACGGACAGCAACAACGAGGGTGACGACCGCAGCTGCCACCAGGCGCCGCGCATGCGTTTCATGACTGCAGTAAAATCCCCCGCCAGCGACATACTAACAATAAGCAACTGACGAGCAGGCAAACTCAGCCAATCATCCAGCGTTTGCTGCCAACCGAGGGATTCTGATTCGCGGCAATGGCGCCGCTGACGCTGTAGCCAGGCATGGTTCATGACCACCAGAAACGCGGCCCCAAATCCCAGCAGCACTAGCCAGAAAATCGCCACGAACAAACGCTCCTCCCGGGACAGAATCTGCTCGTTCAATTGCTGGTGGTAGGCCGGGTCACCGGGCACGCCATTAACGGAAAACTCGTCCGTGGCCAGGGCGGCAAACCCCTCCGGGTCATTCATGCGACCGCGCACCAGCAGCTCATCCACATGCCGGAATTCACTATGGCTGCCCAGCAACCATAAAAGCAGCAATGTGCCCAGACCCAGCACCAGTAACTGGCCCCAGAAGCCGGACAACCAGCACGCTCCCCAGGCGATCAGCACAGCGGGCAGCAAGACCGCTACCCACCACACCCGGTTCGATTGGCCGATACGGCTGCCACAGCGCTGCAGCCACCGCTGGTGGCGCTCTTCACCGGCTAACAGGGGCGACCAACCAGCATCCACCCGGCGCAGACCCATCACAATGATCAACACAATAAACTTCATGCCGTTTCCTCCCTGAAATCGGCCAATTGTTCACGGTAACGGCACCAATCAAACGCCGGGCCGGGATCGGTTTTCCTGCCCGGCGCGATATGTTCATGGCCAGTAATACGGGCATCGGTAATAGCGGGATAATGGCGCTGCAGGAGCCGCGTTAACGCAGTAAGGGTGGCGTACTGTGCGCTTTCGTAGGCAATGGTATCGGCACCTTCCAGCTCAATGCCAAGGGAGAAATCATTGCAGTTTTCACGCCCCTGAAACGCGGAGACGCCCGCATGCCAGGCACGTTTGTCACACGGCACAAACTGCAACAGGCTGCCATCGCGGAGAATCAGAAAATGCGATGACACCGTTAACTGGTGGATGGTTTCAAAATAGGGATGATCTGCCGGGTTCAGGCAGTTTTGAAAGAACGCTTCGATATAGCCTCCACCAAACTGGCTCGGCGGCAGGCTGATGTTATGAATCACCAGCAGCGAAATATCCGCCGGATCAGGGCGCTCGTTAAAATTGGGGGATGGGCACCATTGCGCCTGGTCGACACGATGTCCGGAAAGGGTAAGCACCCGCGCAAGCTCCTTTTGCCTGCGCCGGGGCAGCGGTTGCAGGCTAGTGCTGCACGTTGTTGCCCTGCATACGACGCAGATCGCCAATAACTGCTTCCAGAGCCCGGTCAAACAGGGCTCCCTCTTCAATGAGTTTAACAGTCCCGTTATGCAGGGCAACGGCCAAGGTGTAAGCAGAAAACTCCTGCACCTTGATGCCGCGGCGGTTGGTGAACACCATTTTCACCCCGGCACGGATGTTGGCCGCCAGCTTGGCGCGACGCGGCTCACCGTCGTCCTGAATTTCAATCCACTGTCCCGGCGCCAGTTGGCTGCATTTCTTCACCAGGAAATGATTCTCCGGCAATTCCGGCACCGTTTCCGGCTGGGCCGGTTCGGCGGGCTGCTCTGGCTCCACCGCCACCCGCTCCGTCTGCAGGCCCTTGAGCAACTGCTGATGCACATCACGGAATTTAACCAGCAGCTGCTTGGTTTCCACCGCATCGTAGTTAATCTGGCTGAGACCACTGTGCAAGGTCTTCAGCAGTTTCGGGCTGAGATCCTTGAGCTTCTCAAGGGCCGCCTGTTCCCGGTGTTCCAGTACACTCCAGACCACCGCATCGACCACCTTCACCTGCTGCTGCCACAATCCGCTATCATCGCCTTCGCGCAGCCAGGTCAAGTACAACACCTGTTGCCAGCCCTGGCGCAGCAGACGCACGACCACATCAGGCAGCTGCCGCCCGGCCATGCGCTTATCCAGCACCGCCACCACTTCGCTGCGGGCTTGCTCGGCACGAGCCTTGCCCTCTTCTGCCTCGCGAACCCGCTGTTCCACACGATCGGAGCGGCTTTTCTGATTATCGAAGAAGTGCTGAAATTCCTGTAACAGCGAGGAAAACAGGCTTGCATCATCTTCGTAGTCATCAATGATGCGGTGCACTGCCTGGTTAATCCGCTGGTACAGATCGTCCTGAATACCCTGCTGCGGATCCCATTGGCTACCGGCCCGGGCCAGCATGTTCAGCAATAGGCGAGCTTCATGATTGTCGTTGCTAAAGAAGGTTTTATCGATGATCGCTACTTTCAGCAGCGGGATCTGCAGGCGGCCAATCAGCGCCTTGATTTCCGAGGGCAGCCCTTCGTCATCCAGAATGAAATCGAACAGCAGGGCCACCAGATTGATGACATCATCATCAGCCTGATCCAGAGCATGGATGGCCTCGCCGTGCTCATTGTCCAGCAACTCGGACAGGTCGGTTTTCAGATCGGCGCGGTCTTCGCCTTCATCCTCACCGAGGCTACGCTCTACCCGCTGCAGACGGTTCAAAACGCCGAGCAGATCATCAGAACTGACCTGATGCACAGACGCCGCGTTCGCCACCGGCGCGCCATTCATATAAGGCACACCGTTCTGCATAACGGCCATGGCCGCCTCGCTGGCTGCGCCCGGCGCGCCGCCGGACGCCCCCCCACCCGGGCCACCCTGCATGCCACGCATGGTTACCAGCAATTCCTGCAGCAAACCGAACATCTGATCGTTGCTCGGGCCGCCGGCATTCCCCGCCGTCGGTATCACACTGTCAGCGCTCTGGCTTGCCAGTGAGCGGGAACCGGGCTTGCGGGCCGGAGCGATAGGCGCAGACTTCATTTCCGGCAGCACCCCGGCATCAATCAGCACCTTGTTGGCTTCACTGACCAGATAACCGGTTTCCGCCATCACTTCCCGCTCGAACAGCTTGAGGATGATCAGACGGGCCTTGATATCCAACGACAGCTTTTCCAGCCCTTCGCTGAAGCAGGCCACCAGCTGGCGGGGTTCCAACGGGTTGTTGTGTTCATTCACTTCCCGTTTGCTTTCAAACAGGTATTCGATGCGGTGACAGAGGACCTTCAGCTGCTCGTTACAGCCATTTCGAGCCCGGCGGGCCATGTTGTCCAGCGCCACCGAGGTTTCCAGCTCATCCTCGTTAACCAGCGTCAGGGAATCCAGATCTACCGGCGTTTTTTCCAGTGTCTCGGTTTCCGGGGGCCGCGCCAGGATCAGAAATTGATGATTAATGGCCTGTTTGAAGCTGCCCACCAGTCCAGCACGCTGAATGCGCAGCTCGCGCATGGCCTCGAAATAGCGCTCTCGCTCGCTATCAGTTTCCTTCTCGGCCAAGTCAAAGAGCTTGTCATCGGCACCATCCAACATATCCCCGAGGTAGGCAGCGCTGAGGGACAAGTAACGCGCACACACCTTCTCAAGCGGCCGCGGCATACTGCCTGGCGTTGCTTTCCCGGAAACCGGCTTTAGCTGTGTGACCTTGGACATTGCTCCCCCGGCAGGCGAACCCGCGACAGGCTGGGTGAAATACATCAAAAACAGGGTGTGTATGGCACCAACGTTTTAATACTTTAATACGCTACCATGCATCAAGAGTAAGAATTTTGAACTAGTTGGCACTGACAGAATAGTGTGCGAGCACTCACAAACAAAACGCCCCACTTTCCCTACCCCGGAAATTCCCCTAGCCTAAGGCCTTTCGGGGCATTGGACGATAGCCATGGAACAGACGGTAACCATACTCAAACAGATTAGTGGTCTTCTGTGGGGATGGCCGGCGCTGATTCTCATCGCCGGCACAGGCATTTATCTCACCCTCATTCTCGGCTTCCTGCCCTTGCGCCAGCTGGGTTTCGGTTTCCGGCAAATGCTGGGGCCACAGCGCGGGGTGGGCACCATCGGTGCCGGCGCCGCCCTCGCCACGTCACTGTCTGCCACCATTGGTACCGGTAATATTGTAGGCGTAGCCACCGCCATTCACTCCGGTGGCCCTGGTGCCCTGGTCTGGATGTGGCTGATCGCCCTGGTGGGCATGGCGACCAAATACGCAGAAGCGGTCCTCGCCGTCCATTTCCGGGAAAAAGATGCCGCCGGGCAATACGTGGGCGGCCCCATGTATTACATCAAAAACGGCCTGGGCAAGAACTGGCACTGGCTGGCCATCGCCTTTGCCGTCTTCGGCATGATTGCCGGCTTCGGGATTGGTAACAGCGTCCAGGCCAACTCCGTGGCTCACGGACTCAATGACAGCTTTGGTCTGCCACCCTGGATCACCGGCGTCACTCTGGCGGTCCTGGTGGGCATGGTGGTGCTGGGCGGCATGAAACGGATCGCCACCGTGGCGACCTTTATTGTGCCCTTTATGGCACTAGCCTATCTGCTGGCAGGCCTGGTGGTTCTGGCGGATCACGCCAGCGCCATTCCCGATGCTCTGGCCCTGTGTTTTGAAGGGGCCTTCAGCGGCACCGCCGCCGCCGGTGGTTTTGCCGGGGCGCTGGTGAAAGAAGCCATCCGCTTCGGTATGGCCCGGGGGATCTTCTCCAACGAAGCCGGCCTGGGCAGCGCCCCCATCGCCCACGCCTCCGCCAACACGGACCATCCAGCACGGCAAGGCTCCATCGCCATGCTCGGCACCTTCATCGACACCATTATTGTCTGCTCCGTTACCGGCTTGGCGATTGTATCAACCGGCGTGTGGGACAGCGGCGTCAAAGGCGCTCCGCTCTCCGCCATGGCGTTTTCATCCACCTTCGGCGGTGTCGGCAACATCATCGTGGCCTGTAGTCTGGCCGTGTTTGCCTTTACCACCTTGCTGGGCTGGAGCCTGTACAGCGAGCGCTGCACCCAGTTCCTGTTCGGTAACAAGGCAATCATGCCATTCCGGATCATCTGGGTACTGGCCGTGCCGTTGGGCGCCATTGTCAGCCTGAACTTCGTCTGGGCGCTGGCCGACATCATGAATATCCTGATGGCCGTGCCAAACCTGATCGCTCTGTTATTATTGTCCCCCATTGTGGTTCGGCTGAGCCGAGAGTTCTTCGCCAACCGCCCGGATTAACTCCTGACGGTTGACGGCTACAGCCGTCAACCGCCACTGTCACGCCCCACCGCCGTCAGCATTCAATGAGTGCGCGCGGGGCCGCGACCTGTAACCGTATTCAGAGATCCCATGACCTTCAGCGCCAACCTGCCCGACTATATTCGTGACGACATCACCCGCAATGTGACCTTTGCTCTGGAAGAAGATATCCGCGATGGCGATATCACCGCCCAGCTCATCGACGCGGACAGCCGCAGCACTGCCACCATCATTACCCGCGAAGACACGGTCATGTGCGGCACGCCATGGGCCGACGAAGTGTTTCAGCAGTTGGGCGACGTGGACGTTGAGTGGCATGTTCAGGATGGCGACCGCCTCACAGCCGATACCACTTTATGCACCCTGCGCGGCAACACCCGCAAGATACTCACCGGCGAGCGCACCGCCCTGAATTTCCTGCAAACCCTGATGGGCACCGCCACCACCGCCCGCCGCTACGCGGATGCCGTGGCCGGCAGCAACGTCACCATTCTGGACACTCGAAAAACCCTACCCGGCCTGCGCGCCGGCCAGAAATACGCTGTACTCTGCGGCGGCTGCCAAAACCACCGCATCGGCCTCTACGACGCCTTCCTGATCAAGGAAAACCATGTCACCGCCTGCCGCGGCATCACCCCGGCAATTGAAAGGGCACGGGCGTTGGCGCCGGACAAGAAAATCATCGTGGAAGTGGAAACCCTGGCAGAACTGGGGGAAGCGGCTGCACTTAAGCCGGATCAGATTATGCTGGATAATTTCAGTGTGGAAATGTTGAAAGAAGCGGCCGGGATGCCGATTGAATCGGCGCTGGAAGTGTCGGGTAATTTGACCGTGGGTAATGCAGGTGGACTACCCAAAAGCCGGCACTGGTTTTTATCTTCCGGGGCGCTGACAAAGCATGTTCAGGCGGCCGATCTATCATTGCGACTTAGCGCTGAAGATAGAGAAGGGTAACAGCTATTAGTCACCATCAGCGCCAGACACAACAGCACAAGATAATATCAAAAAACCCGGCAAAAGCCGGGTTTTTTGTCAATCCATCGAAGCTACTCTCATAACTTCTATCGATCGTAGTTTACACTCGGCACTCAGCCGGCAGGTACTTAGCTTCAATAGTCGTCGGAGCACCTGCAGCCTGGGTACAAACCCACTCAACAGAGCCCGTAGAATTAGCATTAGAAATGGCGGCACCACCAATCTGAGGAACCATGGCCAACACGTTGTCACCGCCAAGCTGGGCGATACCAGCAAGAGTCACAGTGATAGCGCCAGTAGCACCATCGACAGCAATCGCAGTAATGCGATTAGTCGTCAGGGCCGCTTGATCATTGGCAATTTCAGTGGCATAGGCATTAACACCATTCATGCCGCCATTCGCAAACATTTCGGTCACCCCTGTACGCACGGCGCTCGCAGCGATCATACCTTCAGACACTTGGGCGCGCACTGTGTAATCTTGATAAGCAGGCAGCGCTACAGCAGCCAAAATACCAATGATCGCCACAACGATCATCAATTCGATAAGGGTGAAACCCTGCTGGATTTGCTTCTTCATTTTGATTTCTCCAATCATTGGCAAATTTTTTTGAACCCACCCTAGGCGAGCATCTGTGTGCTTTCAAAGCATGGAGCGTGCCAACCTGATCCTATTGAAGAAATTTTATTGGAAACGGGCTATTTCAAGCGCTCATGGAGATTAAAAACACCAGATAACCAACCGCCGAAGCTCCACCCTGTGACATGGAATGCCACCTCATGACACTCCATGTCACCCATGGCGCCAACAACTGACACCTCCCCCAACCCATTCGCATTGCTGTTGATAATCGTAACCAATGCCATGCACACCAACGATGACCGATACAAGCCCCGTCCGTTTTGGTTTCGGCCCTATGCCCCCGCTCCATACGATCAGGCGAATTGCAGGAGTAGGTGAGAAATCGGAGGCAAGGTACTGATTTTGCGACATCTGGCCTTTCCAGCCACGGGCACACACGGTATGTTAGGAAAAAAGTGTTGGGCGCACCGACCAGACTAAGCATAAACAAGCAGGTTGCCATGACTAGCCAAACCGCCTCATTCAGCGGCTTACCGCACCGATTGATACAACAGGGCCTGTTAGACGCTGACAGCGCTGAGCAAATTCTACAGCAGGCTCGCCAAGAGAAAACCAGCTTGGTACGACAAATTGTTGCCAGCGGCAAACTCACCGCCCGACAGGTAGCCTGCGCCGTGGCGGAAGAGTTCGGGGATCCGATTCTCGACTTGAGTAGCTTTCAGCGCGACAGTCTGATCAAGGATCTGGTGGACCCCAAGTTAATCAACAAACACCATGTATTGCCCCTCTATCGGCGAGGTAGCCGCCTGTTTGTGGCCGTATCAGATCCCACCAACCTTCCCGCCCTGGAAGAAATTCGTTTTAACACCGGCCTAAACGTTGAGACAGTGATTGTCGAAGAGGACAAATTAACACTGTGGATCGACGCGGTAGAGTCTGAGACTGAAGGCGACGCCTTTGGCGATCTGGATGACGGGCTGGATAACCTGGACATCGGCGAAGGAGAAGAGAAGAAGGACGAGACTCAATCCGGCGCAGATGACGCGCCGATTGTTCGCTTCGTCAACAAGCTTCTTCTTGATGCTATTAAGGGAGGAGCATCCGACTTGCACTTCGAGCCCTATGAGAAGACCTACCGGGTACGTTTTCGCCAGGACGGTATTCTGCAAACCGTATCGAAGCCGCCCATCAATATCGCCAGTAAGCTCTCTGCCCGCCTGAAAGTGATGTCACGGCTGGATATCTCCGAGCGCCGAGTGCCTCAGGACGGTCGTATCAAGCTGAAAATTTCCAAGACCCGGGCCATCGACTTCCGGGTTAACACCTGCCCCACGCTATTTGGCGAAAAAATAGTATTGCGTATCCTGGACCCGGAATCCGCCAAGATGGGCATTGAGGCACTGGGGTACGAAGATGACCAGAAACAAATGTACTTGGATGCCCTGCACAAACCCCAAGGCATGATCCTTGTCACAGGCCCTACCGGCTCGGGAAAAACCGTTTCGCTGTATACCGGAGTCAATATCCTCAATACGCCGGAGCTCAATATCTCCACAGCGGAAGATCCGGTGGAAATCAACTTGGAGGGTGTAAACCAGGTTAACGTCAATCCGAAGCAAGGCATGAACTTCTCATCGGCACTGCGCGCCTTCCTCCGTCAGGACCCTGACGTGATTCTGGTGGGGGAAATTCGAGACCTTGAAACCGCTGAAATTGCCGTGAAAGCCGCTCAGACCGGGCACCTTGTACTTTCCACTCTGCACACCAACAGCGCGCCGGAAACCCTGACCCGCCTTCGCAACATGGGGGTACCCTCCTTCAATATTGCCACCTCGGTATTGTTGATTATTGCCCAGCGCCTGGCACGTCGCCTGTGCGAACACTGCAAAACGGCCGTGGATATCCCCAAACAATCGCTGCTTGAGATGGGTTTCACGGAAGATGACATCACTAGCGGGTTTACTGTGTACGGACCGGAAGGGTGTGATAAATGCAAGAACGGCTACAAAGGCCGCGTAGGGGTCTATGAGGTGGTCAAAATCACTGACGGCATCGCACGCATTATTATGGAAGAGGGGAACTCCATTGAAATTGCCGACCAGTGCCAAAAAGAGGGCTTTAACGACCTTCACCGCTCCGGCCTGGTAAAAGCAATGCAGGGAGTTACCAGCCTGGAAGAAATTAACCGTGTCACCAGCGGACATTAATTATGGCGACTAAAGCAGCACAACAAAAATCAGCTACTTTTACCTATGAAGGCCTGGACCGCCAGGGAAAAAAGGTTAAAGGGGAAACCTCTGGGAAAGGCGCCGCTCTGGTTCGTGCAGAACTGCGCAAGCAAGGCATTAATGCAAAAAAAGTAGCCAAAAAGCGGGAAATAAATCTGGGCGGAAAGAAAAAAATAAAGCCCATGGATATCGCTATTTTTACCCGCCAAATGGCCACAATGATGAAAGCGGGCGTACCGCTAGTGCAAGCGTTCGAGATTGTTGCAGATGGCTTGGACAACCCATCGATGAAGGACGTGGTCCTAAAAATCAAGGCGGACGTGGAAGGCGGTAATAACTTTGCCGGGGCACTACAAAAGCATCCACTACTTTTTGATGATCTATATTGCAGCCTGGTGGACGCCGGCGAGCAATCAGGCGCACTAGAAACCATGCTGGATCGAGTCGCACTGTACAAAGAAAAAAGTGAAGCCCTGAAGCAAAAAATCAAAAAAGCAATGAAATACCCCATCGCCGTCATTTGTGTTGCGATTATTGTCACCGCTATTCTTTTGATTAAAGTAGTACCAACATTTAAAGAACTTTTTGATGGCTTTGGTGCTGAATTGCCAGCATTTACTCAGTTCGTTATTGGCTTATCTGAAGCGCTTCAAGCCAACTTTTTTGTAATCATGGTATCACTAATCGTATTCGGCATTGCCGTCAGTGAAACACGCAAGCGGTCTGAGGCTTTCAGGAATTGGATTGACCGTACTTTGTTGAAGCTACCTATTATTGGAGACATTACCTTCAAAAGCACTATCGCTCGCTATGCCCGAACTCTGTCTACTACCTTTGCCGCCGGGGTTCCATTGATTGACGCTCTGGATGCCTGCGCCGGCGCTACCGGCAACGTGGTGTATAGAAAGGCTGTACTGCAGGTAAAAGAAGACGTTTCCACCGGCCAACAACTTCAGTTTGCCATGCGCAGCACTGGTGTTTTTCCGTCAATGGCGCTGCAAATGACCGCCATTGGCGAAGAATCCGGCGCACTCGATGCCATGCTGGAAAAAGTCGCCATCTACTACGAAGATGAAGTAGATAATGCTGTCGACGGCCTGACCAGTATGATGGAGCCTCTAATTATGGCCGTGCTAGGTGTTCTCATCGGCGGCCTGATTATCGCCATGTACCTTCCCATCTTCCAGCTGGGGGCAGTGGTATAACGTGTCCGAAACACTCAACCTCCTCTCTTCCAGCCCGACCCTCGTGGTCGGGCTTTGTGCTGTTATGGGGCTGCTGGTAGGCAGTTTTTTGAACGTGGCCATTCACCGCTTGCCATTGATGATGGAGCGGAGCTGGAAGCAGGAAGCCCGTGAAATTCTGGACCTACCAGCTGAAAAAGATGATGGCATTTTCAACCTGGTGACACCGCGCTCGCGCTGCCCGAAATGCAGCCATGCGATCAGCTGGTATGAAAACATTCCCGTGTTTAGCTGGCTGGCCCTGCGCGGCAAGTGCAAGGGCTGCAAAACGCCAATCAGCAAGCGCTACCCCATTATCGAACTTGTCAGCGGTGTGCTCGCCGGGCTCTGTGCCTGGCATTTCGGGTATGGTCCCTGGCTGATGTTTACGCTTTTTGCCACCTGGGTGCTGTTGGCCGCCGCCATGATTGACGCTGACACTACCCTGCTGCCGGACAGCCTGAACTACTGGTTGCTGTGGGCAGGCTTGTTGGCGGCCGTTATGGGCGTATCGCCGGTTTCATTGAGCGATGCGGTGATCGGCGCCATGGCCGGGTATCTTTCGCTGTGGAGTGTTTACTGGCTGTTCAAGCTGATCACCGGAAAAGAAGGCATGGGCTACGGCGATTTCAAGCTGCTGGCCGCGCTGGGGGCCTGGGTCGGCTGGCAATATCTGCCAGTGATTATTCTTTTATCATCGGTGGTCGGGCTGGTCTTCGCGATCGCCATGATGATGTTCAGCGGCGAAAAACGCACGCAAATCCCTTTCGGCCCCTATCTGGCCACGGCCGGGTGGATTGCCCTGCTCTGGGGCGATACTATCGTCAGCTCGTATCTGGGTATGTTTAAACTTTGATTACGCAAACACGCCCCACGCTAAACGCAGGCGCGCCAACAGGCACCGCGTGATGCGTGTCGCGTGATGCATGCAAGCGGAATTCATCATGTTTGTTGTTGGCCTCACCGGTGGCATTGGTAGCGGCAAGACCGCTGCCACGGATTATCTTGCTCAACAGGGCATCACCATCGTGGATGCGGATCTTGCATCACGCGTGGTGGTTGAGCCCGGGCAACCCGCCTTACTCACCATCGCCGAGCATTTTGGCCAGCATGTCATCGCCGACGACGGTGCACTGGATCGGCGGGCACTCCGCGAGATCGTGTTTGCTGACCCGGACGCACTAAAAACTCTCGAAGGGATTACCCACCCTGCCATAGGTGCCGAACTTCGCCGGCAGATCGAGGCGAGCCAATCCCCCTATACCGTTCTGGTCTCCCCTTTGCTGCTGGAAACATCGCAAAAAAACTTGGTAGATCGCATTCTGGTCATTGATGCCTCTGCAGAATTGCAGGTAGAGCGCACCATGGCACGAGATCAGGTGCCAGAAGCACAGGTTGCGGCGATCATGAAAGCGCAGCTGGCACGTAGCAAGCGACTGGATCAAGCGGATGATGTAGTGGAAAATCACGGTTCTTTGGATGCGCTTCACGAACAACTGCAGGTGCTGCATGAGCACTACCTGGCATTGGCAAAATGAATGTCGGGTTACGCCGCTCCGCGGCTCTCTGTGCCCCAGGGTGAACACGACCTACAGCTATCTACTTTTGTAGGTCAGATTAGCCTAAAGGCGTAATCCGACATCAGAACATTTTCACCCCACAATCCCCCGTTAATGGATGGATACGCGTACCCAATCATGACTGACAAAAGCCCGGCCAAGAAAGCCACCCAAACTTACCCCTGCCCACAGTGCAAAAGCCTCACTCGCTGGGACAACAATCCCTGGCGGCCGTTTTGTAGTGAACGCTGCAAGTTGATTGATCTCGGGGACTGGGCGACAGAGCGCCACGCAATTCCGGGGGATGACGATGCGCCCGGAGACTTTGAAGAGTTTTAGTAAGCGTTCAACGCAACGGATGAAGTAAAACTCTGCGTTGTTGTCATTCGGATTGCAGAATGTCGGGTTACGCCTCTTCGCCGCTCTCTGTGCCCTAGGCTGAACACGACCTACGCGACAAGAGGCCTGTTTCAGAGAACGCTAATCACGGCCAGAAGGCGCGGATACCCGCCACGCCCACCGCGCCGTGATCACGGGCATTAGCCAAATCCTCCGGCGCGACGCAGCCCAGTGCATAACAGGCAAGCGGCGCTCCCTTCATTAGCAACTCCGCTTGCGGCCAGCCCAATGCAGGCTTACCCGGGTGCGTGGGGGTAGGCAGGACAGGTGAAATCAGTGCCATATCCAGGCCCAGATTGCCCGCCTTATCCCGGGCCGCCTGATCATGCACCGCCGCACTGATGACCCCGTCGAATGCGGGACGCTCATCCAGCTGGGCCAGCGATCTGCCCGGAAAATGCAGGGCAAAAACGCCCAGCGCTTTTGCTGTCGCCACACTCTGCGTATCTTCAGCCCGCAACCAGACTTTTACGCCGCGTTGCTGACATTGCGCCACAACCGCTGCCACCTCGGCATGACCACTCCACTGCCGCAAATACAGCCCTTGCCGCTCCCCGTTCAACCGATCAATTCCGGTCAACAACTCGTGAAGAGTGAGATCTTCCGGCGCGATCACTAACTGCTCAGGCAGCTGCATGGCATTCACCACCGGCTGATTGGCCGCCGGGAAACGCAGGTCCGCCAACTCATCCGGGAAAAACCACTGCACCCGCTGCCCTTCCCGCCCTTCCGGCTCTCCCTGCCAGACGCGAACATCACGAAAATGCAGGGTCACGTGGAGATCATCGTACTGGTGGGCAATCGTCATAAAAGGGGCGGACTCCGCCCCTGCCATACCAAGCTCTTCTTCCAGCTCGCGAGCCAATGCTTCGCTCAACGCTTCACCCTGCTCCACCTTGCCACCGGGGAATTCCCAGCGCCCACCCTGATGCTTATTGTCGGGGCGCTTGCTAAGACAAATACGGCCATCTTCGCCTCGGATGATGGCGGCGACGACGGTAATGGCGGGGGTAGATTCGGTAGTCATGGGCGCCTTGTTCTTGTCAGATTCCTGACCTGAGAGATAAGCCAGCCAGAGTAACGAGAAATGATTTTTGAAAACCTGAAAAGCAAATCGGTTTTGCCTTTCGTAACTCGTAACTCGTAACTCGTGTCAATCGCTTGCAGGCAAGCCCCCACAGCAGAGCTTGCCCGGCGTGTTGCGTGCAGCCTGATGCATGAAGCGGCTTTTTAGGTCCGATACTCCGCATTGATTTTCACGTAGTCATAACTGAAGTCGCAGGTCCACACGGTGCACTGGGCATCCCCGGATGCCAGATCCGCGCGAATGGTAATTTCGGGTTTGGCCATCACAGCCGCGCCTTGTGCTTCCTCGTAGCTATCCGCTACACCGCCCTGTTCTACCAACGGCAAATCACCCAGCCAAACACTGACTTTATCCACATCCAGCGCCGCAATCGGCGCCCGGCCAATGGCAGCCAAAATACGGCCCCAATTCGGGTCCGAGGCAAACAGCGCCGTTTTCACCAGGGGGGAATGGGCAATGGTTTCAGCCACCGCTCGTGCGTCGCTTTCGCTGGCGGCTCCGGTTACGGTAATTTCCACAAACTTGGTGGCCCCTTCACCATCGCGTACCAGTGCCTGGGCCAGTTCAGTGAAGACCTCCTCCAGCGCCCGATACAACAGCTGGCTATGATCATCCAGCGCGGTAATCTCATCCATTTCGGCCTGAGCCGTGCTGATCAACATGCAGGCATCATTGGTGGAGGTATCCCCGTCCACCGTCACCCGGTTGAAGGATTTATCCGCCAGGGCTCTCACCCACTCATCCAGCAGAGACTTGGCAATCGGGGCGTCGGTGGCGATAAAACCAAGCATGGTAGCCATGTTCGGTTTGATCATGCCGGAGCCTTTAGACATCCCTGTAATCGTCACTGGTACACCATCCATTTCTACCCGCCGACTGGTGAGCTTGGGGTAGGTATCGGTGGTCATGATGCCTTCCGACGCCCGCCCCCAGTGATGGGTATCCAGTGCATCCAACGCCTTGGGCAAACCGGAGGCAAAGGCATCCAGCGGAAATTGTTCCCCGATAACACCAGTAGAATACGGCAAGATTTCATCCGCATCGCAGCCTGCCGCTTTCGCCAGCAGCTCACAGCTGGCGAGGCAGTTTTCCAGGCCTTTTTTGCCGGTGCCGGCATTGGCGTAGCCGGTGTTGATCATCAGGTAGCGTGGCGTAGTGGCAGCCAAACGGGACTTGGCTACCTGTACTGGCGCAGCACAGAAACGGTTAAGGGTGAACACACCGCTGACACGGCTACCCTGGGCCAGCTCCAGCACTACCAAATCCTTGCGATTGGCTTTCTTGATCCCGGCTTCCACGGCGGCAAGCCGCACGCCGGGAACTGGCAACCACTCTGACTGTGTCATCACGTTTTCCTGCTATCCATGTATTGAAAGCTTGCTATGAAACAAGCGGCCTGCCAAGCGTGGCGCAGAGCTGCTCCCGGGTTGTTTGTCGGATTACGCCTTACAGGCTAATTCGACCTACAAATTAAAGCGACAAGCCCAAACAAAGAAAGCACCGGCTTTGCCGGTGCTTTTGGTTTTCCTTGCCGTTTGAAGCTCGTCGCTAGCAGCTGCTTTATTCAATCTTACCGTGACACTGCTTGTACTTCTTGCCGGAACCACAAGGGCAAGGCTCATTACGCCCAACTTTACGGCCATCCCGGACCACCGTCTTGGGCTGCTCGCCCTGCTGACGGGGCTGGGCGTCGCCGTCAGTGCCCGGCTCGGCCACGGCCTGCATCTTCATTTTTTCCGCCTGCACGCGCGCTTCTTCCTCGCGCTGCTGCTCAAGGCGTTCCACCTCGTCGTCGCGACGCACCTGGAAGCTGTGCAGCACACGAATCAGTTCGTGCTGGATCTGGTTAAGCAGGCCCTGGAATAACTCGAACGCTTCTTTCTTGTATTCCTGCTTGGGGTTTTTCTGGGCGTAGCCACGCAGATGAATACCCTGGCGCAGGTGGTCCATGCTCGCCAAATGTTCTTTCCAGTGGCGGTCCAGAATTTGCAGCATCAGGTGCTTCTCGATCTTGCGCAAATCTTCGGTACCGATCTCGCCTTCTTTACGCTGGTAATCCTCGTCCATGCGCTCGACCAGCTTTTCGGTCAGGCCCTCGATGTGCAGCTGATTGTCTTCGTTGAGCCACTGGCCAATCGGTGCATGGCACTGGAATTCCGCATCCAGGGTTTTCTCAAGACCCGGGATATCCCACTGATCTTCCACAGAGCCCGGCGCCATATAATCGTGAACCACTTCTGTCACCACGTCGCGACGAATCCCTTTCACGGAATTCACCAGATCCTCGGCTTCCAGAATCTGGTCACGCTGACCGTAGATGACCTGGCGCTGGTCGTTGGCCACGTCATCGTATTCCAGCAAGTTCTTGCGGATATCAAAGTTGCGCCCTTCCACCTTGCGCTGGGCATTCTCAATGGCACGGGTTACCCAGCGATGCTCGATGGCCTCACCATTTTCCAGGCCCAGAGAGCGCATCAGGTTACGGATCTTGTCTGATGCGAAGATGCGCATCAGATCATCTTCCATGGACAGGAAGAAACGGGTGTAACCCGGATCCCCCTGACGACCGGCACGACCGCGCAGCTGATTATCGATACGGCGGGACTCATGGCGCTCGGTACCGATAATGTGCAAACCGCCGGCTTCCATGACGGTATCGTGGTTCGCCTGCCACTCGGCACGGATTTTCTCCGCTTCTGCCTCGGACGGGGTGTCCATGTGCTTGATCTGCTCTTCGGGATTACCGCCGAGCACGATATCCGTCCCCCGACCCGCCATGTTGGTGGCAATGGTAACCGCTCTCGGCCGCCCGGCCTGGGCAATAATTTGGGCTTCGCGCTGGTGGAACTTGGCGTTCAGTACCTCGTGAGCGATCTTGTCCTGCTTCAAACGCTTGGACAGATACTCGGATGCTTCAATGGTTGCCGTACCCACCAGCACCGGCGCGCCCTTGGCCACCGCCTCGGTCACTTCCTTGACGATAGCGTCGAATTTTTCCTGCAGGCTCAGGTACACCAGATCATTGGCGTCAATCCGCACCATGGGTTTATTAGTGGGGACCACAACCACATCCATGCCGTAAATCTGGCGGAATTCCAATGCCTCGGTGTCCGCAGTACCGGTCATGCCGGACAGCTTGTTATACAGACGGAAATAATTCTGGAAGGTGGTAGAAGCCAGCGTCTGGTTTTCCTGCTGGATATTTAGCCCTTCCTTCGCCTCGATGGCCTGGTGAATACCTTCGGACCAGCGACGCCCCGGCATGGTACGACCAGTGTGTTCATCTACGATCACAATCTGGTCGTTCTGTACGATGTAGTCCCGGTCGATATGGAACAGGGCATGGGCTTTCAGCGCCGCATGCACATGGTGGAGCAGCGCCAGATTATGGGCTGCGTACAGGCTTTCACCCTGCTCCAGCAACTGGTTGCTGACCAGTAGCGCTTCAATCTTCTGATGACCCGCCTCGGTCAGTTCAACCTGGCGCTGCTTTTCGTCAACAAAATAATCACCCTCACTCTCTTCCGTCTCTTTTTCCAGCTGCGGCATCAACTGGTTCACCGCCTGGTACAGCTCGGAAGAGTCCGCCGCCGGGCCGGAAATAATCAGTGGCGTTCTCGCTTCATCGATAAGGATGGAATCCACCTCATCGACGATGGCGTAGTTCAATCCGCGCTGAACCCGGTCTTCCAGGCGGAACGCCATGTTGTCACGCAGATAATCGAAACCGTATTCGTTGTTGGTTCCGTAGGTAATATCCGAGGCATACGCGGCACGTTTCTGCTCGGTGGGCTGTTGAGACAGAATAATGCCCACAGACAAGCCCAGGAATTCATACAGCGGGCGCATCCAGTTGGCATCACGCTCAGCAAGGTAGTCATTCACGGTGACCACATGCACGCCTTCACCGGAAAGCGCATTGAGATACGCCGGCAGCGTTGCCGTCAGGGTTTTACCTTCACCGGTACGCATCTCGGAGATGCGACCTTCATGCAGGGAGATCCCACCCATCATCTGCACGTCGAAATGGCGCATCCCCATCACCCGGGTAGAGGCTTCGCGGACTACCGCAAAGGCTTCGGGCAACAATTCATCCAGGGTTTTGCCATCTTTAAAGGCCTGCCGGAAAGCGATCGTCTTGTGCTGCAGGTCGCCATCGGTAAGCTGCCCCATCGCTTCTGCGTGGCTATTAATGGCGTCGACCAGCTTTGCCATTCGCTTGATTTCACGATCATTCTTGGTGCCGATGATTTTTTTTACGATGGTACCCAGCATAAAACTTCCGGTTCAGTAAAAGTCAGGACAAACAGCCCGATGGCGGCAAGGTTATTCCCCGCAAGGTGAGCCATTCTAAACACAATAGGATTGAGAGATAAGGTGGTATTCGCCGTAATCAAGGCCCGACAACGAAAAACGGCCCCATCGGGCCGTTTTGCATTTTCAGTTTTAGCGACGGGCGCGGTAAATATAAGGCTGCGGGTTCACTTGAGCGCCGTTCTTGAGCACTTCGTAGTGCACATGCGGGCCCGTGGAGCGGCCGGAGCTCCCCACCTTGCCCACAACATCACCGGTTCGAACAATTTCACCCGGCTCAACCAGCAACTCCTTGGCGTGCCCATAACGGGTGGACAAACCGTTACCGTGGTTGATCTCAACCATTTTGCCGTAGCCGGAACGCTCACCGGAATAAGTCACGACGCCGGCACCGGTGGCCACAATCGGCGTGCCCTCTTTGCCCGCGAAGTCTACCCCCTTATGCCAGGCCACGCGGCCAGAAAAAGGATCCGAACGGCGGCCAAAACGGCTGGACATCCAGCCCTTGGTCAGAGGGCGGCCAGACAGGTAGGTCTGATCTTCCAATTGTTTATCAGCCAGAAGATCTTCCAAGATATCCAGCTGCCGCTCACGGCGCTCCAGTGTGGCCGTCATTTGATCCAGCGCGCCCATAAAGGAAGGCAGCTCATAGCTGGCCCCTTCTTCTGGCGATTCCGGGCCACCGACACCGGGCACACTGCTGAAATCGAATTCGTCACCGCCGATATCGGCCACTTCCACCAGCCGCTCACCCAGTGCATCCAGACGAACCAGCCGGGCCTGGGCCTGGGCCAGCTTGAGCGTCAAAGCCCGAAACTGCTCTTGGCTCTGCTGATCCAGCTGGGAAAGGACCTGCTGCTGCTGTTCCAGCTGACCTGCGAAACGCTCCGTCATCACCGGAGTAAATTCAGGCTGACCGCCCACTCGATAGGCCAGAAGATAGGCGCTAACGCCAATAATCGCGGGAAACACCACCAACGCCACAGCCAATAACCAGGGCCAATGGCGAGGAACGGGCAGTGTGCGCGAATGGCCGCGCTTGCTGTTAAGGACTATGATGTTCATAAGATTTCGTAACGCACCGGCTAAAAGTCAGTCAATTCAAAATGTTACGCAATTTTTTATAAATTTTTTTTACAATCTGCAGGCTAGTCTAAGTAAAACTCATGAGCAAGACAACGTCGCCCAAAGCCCTTCTCGCCCTGCTAAGCGGTCACCCCGCTTTGTCAGCCCTGGCGAAAGAAGCCCGGAAGACCCCTGCCCAGGAGCAAAATGACCCCTTGCATTGCCTGCCCCCGGCCCTGCGTGAGCGAGTCACCCTGGTAGAAGACCAGCATCGCTGGCTGGCCATCGCGGAAACCAGTGCTACCGCGCAACTGCTACGCTTCCATCTCCCGAAACTGCAGCAGGCCATGCCTGGGCAACAAATCAAGATCGTGGTGGGCGGCAAGCGCCAACCCATGTCAAGCAATAACCATGCCAGTAAGCCGGCAGGGCCGCATTTGGCCCAGGAAAGCGCTCGACACATCGAAGCTGTGGCCGAAGCCATTGAGGATGACGCGCTAAAAGCGTCATTGCAGCGGCTCGCAAGCCGCGGTGAACCCGATTGAGGAACGCTAACCGTTCTATCTCTCCACCCTTGAAACGAAAAGCCACCTGACTGCGGGAGACAGCCAGGTGGCCAACAGGGCTTCGACGTACAGCCGAATCGCTTCGGCCAGAGTCAGCCATCCTTCCGGGTCATCCTGACCCGAAGCGGCCAACCACTTTCTTTACGACTTTGCCGCCACTTATTCTGCTGCCAGAACAGGGCGCATATAGGACACAGGCGCATCGGTGGCATCTTCAAATGTCACCACCTCGTAGGAATCCTCCTGACGGAGAATTTCCCGCAACAGCGCATTGTTGAGTGCATGGCCGGATTTGTGGCCGATGAACTCGCCAATCAGGCTGTGGCCTAGCAGATACAGGTCGCCAATGGCATCCAGCATCTTGTGTTTGACGAACTCGTCGTCATAACGCAGGCCGTCTTCGTTGAGGATACGATACTCGTCCACCACGATGGCGTTATCCACGCTGCCACCCAGGGCCAGGTTCTGGCTGCGCAGAAACTCAATATCGCGCATAAAGCCAAAGGTCCGGGCACGGGCCACTTCTTTCACGAACGAGGTCGTGGAGAAGTCGATACTGGCCAGCTGGTTACGATCTTCAAACACCGGGTGATCGAATTCGATGGAAAAAGTCACCTTAAAGCCGTCAAAAGGCACGAATGTCGCCGTTTTGTCGCCTTCACGCACCGTCACTTCTTTCTTGATGCGGATGAACTTCTTGGCGGCCTCCTGCTCCTTGATACCGGCAGATTGCAACAGGAAGACGAACGGACCGGCACTGCCATCCATGATCGGCATTTCCGGGGCGGACAACTCCACAAAGGCGTTATCAATCCCCAGGCCCGCCATGGCGGACAGGAAGTGCTCTACCGTACCCACTTTCACGCCATCCTGAACCAGCGTGGAAGAAAGGGTGGTTTCGCCCACCGCGTCCGCGGCAGCCTTGATCTCCACCACCGGGTCCAGGTCCACACGCCGGAACACGATACCGGTATTCACCGGTGCCGGGCGCACGGTCATGTAGACCTTTTCGCCGGTGTGAAGCCCTACGCCAGTGGCGCGGATCACGTTTTTTAGCGTTCGTTGTCTGATCATCAGTCTGTCACACAGCTGCGGGTACCCTTGAGGATACCGCTTTCCTCAACACAAAATTAGGGCGCGATTATACTGGAACACCCCGATTTTGCACCAATCTCGCCAGACCGTTAGTCGGCCTGGCGGCGCAGGAAGGTCGGAATATCAATGAAATCCAGATCTTCTGCGGTGCTTACTGCCTGCTGGCCACGGCCACCGGCAGCCTGCTGGGCGGCGCGTTTACGCTCCACAGCCGGGCGATCCAGGTCGCTGTAGTCCACCCGTCCGTCTGCCGCGACAGGGGTCTGACGGCCACGTACCACTTTTAGTTCCTGTGCCGCCGCGCCCAGGCCAGTGGCTACCACGGTAACACTGATGCTTTCGCCCATATCCGGGTCGATAGCGGTACCGATGATCACGTTGGCATCATCACTGGCCAGCTCGCTGACGATATCACCCACTTCAGAGAACTCATCCAGAGCGATGGACTCGTTAGCCGTGATATTGATCAGGATACCCCGCGCGCCGCGCAGATCCACATCTTCCAGCAGCGGGCTGGAGATAGCCGCCTGGGCCGCTTCTGCCGCCCGGCCTTCGCCGCTGGCAGTACCGGTACCCATCATGGCAGTACCCATTTCGCTCATCACGGTGCGCACGTCAGCGAAATCCACGTTGATCATGCCGGGTCGAACGATCAGGTCCGCAATCCCTTTCACCGCGCCCTGCAGCACTTCATTGGCCGCCTTGAAGGCGTCCAGCAGGCTGGTGGAGCCACCGAGAACCGCTTGCAGCTTCTCGTTGGGGATGGTGATCAGGGAGTGAACGTGCTCTTTCAGCTCTTCAATCCCTTGCTGGGCAGAGCGCATGCGCTTTTTGCCTTCGAAGGGGAACGGCTTGGTGACCACGGCCACGGTCAGGATGCCCAGTTCCTTGGCAATTTCAGCCACAACCGGCGCGGCACCGGTACCCGTGCCACCGCCCATGCCGGCGGTCACGAAGACCATATCTGCACCATCCAGCAGCTCGGCGATGCGATCGCGATCTTCCTGAGCGGACTGACGGCCGATTTCCGGGTTTGCGCCGGCACCCAGCCCCTTGGTCACCTGGCTACCCAGCTGAATCACGGTCTTGGATGAGGCATTACGCAGGGCTTGGGCGTCGGTGTTGGCGCAGATGAAATCCACCCCTTCCACACCGGAACGCACCATGTGATCCACGGCGTTACCGCCGCCACCACCGACACCTACCACTTTGATTACCGCACCATGCGGTACGCTGTCTTCCAGTTTGAATTGCATGGTTGATCTCCCGTTGTTGCTTCCCTGTTTACTACTCATTACGTCGAAGTGTTCCGGTCATCTTGCCGCGGCCCGGAACCACCGCTTGCGCTCAATTTGACGCTTCCCGCGTGTTGCCTGATGCGTGAAGCGCGCTGCGACTCTTGTTAAAAATTGCCTTTGAACCAGCTCTTGATACGCTCTAGCCAGTCCAGCTCACCCCCGCCGGCCTGGGCCTTGGCGCTGGTGCCTTCCTTCTCCATGCGCTGGCCATACAACAGCAGCCCCACGGAGGTGGAATAAATCGGGTTCTTCACCACGTCGATCAGCCCGGAAATGCCCTGTGGCGCGCCCAGGCGCACCGGCATATGGAAGATTTCCTCGGCCAGATCCACGGCCCCTTCGATCTTCGAGGAACCACCGGTGAGCACGATGCCACCGGGAATCAGATCCTCGAAACCGGAGCGGCGAATTTCTGCCTGCACCAGGGTGAACAGCTCGTCGTAACGGGGCTCCACCACCTCCGCCAGGTTCTGGCGGCTGAGGGTGCGCGGCGGGCGGTCGCCCACGCTGGGCACCTTGATGGTCTCGTCCGCGCCGGCCAGCTGGGTCAGGGCGCAGGCGTACTTGATCTTGATTTCATCCGCATGTTGCTTGGGCGTGCGCAGAGCCATGGCGATATCGTTGGTCACCTGGTCCCCGGCGATGGGAATGTTGGCCGTGTGACGAATGGCGCCTTCGGTGAAGATGGCGATATCCGTGGTACCACCGCCGATATCCACGATGCAGACACCCAGTTCACGCTCGTCTTCAGTAAGCACGGCGTGAGCACTCGCTAACTGCTCAAGGATGACGTCATCGACTTCCAGGTTGCAGCGCCGCACGCATTTCTCGATGTTCTGCACCGCATTCACCGCACAGGTCACCAGATGCACCTTGGCTTCCAGGCGCACCCCGCTCATACCGATGGGCTCGCGCACCCCTTCCTGGTTGTCCACCACATATTCCTGTGGCAGCACGTGCAGGGTTTTCTGGTCCGCCGGAATGGCCACCGCCTGAGCGGCGTCGATCACCCGGTCAATATCCGCCTGAGCCACTTCCCGGTCACGAATGGCGACGATGCCGTGGGAATTGAGGCTGCGCACATGGGAGCCGGCGATGCCGGCGTACACCGTGTGGATATGGCAGCCCGCCATCAGTTCGGCTTCTTCCACTGCGCGCTGAATGGAACGCACGGTGGCTTCGATATCCACCACCACGCCCTTTTTCATGCCCCGTGACGGTTGCGAGCCCAGCCCGACGATTTCCAAGGTGCCATCGGCTGCTGTCTGGCCGACGATGGCAACCACCTTGGAGGTGCCAATATCGAGTCCGACAATCATGTTTTCTGTTGCTGTCGCCATGTCACCTTTTCTCCTAACTTTGCTGCTCGCGCCAGGTCACTGCCATGCCGTCCGCATAACGCAGATCGACCCGAGCCACCTGGCGGCTATCCGTGCTCAGCACGCCACGATAAAGCCGCACAAAACGGCGTAATTTGGTGGTGTAATGCTCACGGTCAACCACCAGTTCCATGTCGTTATTCAGCGTCAGGCGCGCGGTCAGGCGCGCGTTGACGTCCATACTGCGAATGGTCAGATCCACATCCGCCAGCGTTTTGCCCATGCTGTGGTAGAAGCCCATGACTTCCTCCAGCCGCTGCTCCGGGCCACTCAGATGGGGCAGATCGGTCAAATCGTACTGCTTCAGTGCCTTGAACGGCTGACCGCTATCCGACACCAGAACTGCCTCGTTCCACACTGCCACCGGGTGACGTTCTTCCACCGTCAGCACCACGGTATCGGGCCACTGGCGGCGTACTGAGACCTCTTCCACCCAGCTCAGCCCTTGTGACTGCTGGTAAATATCCTCCAGCGGCACCGAGAAATAATTTTCTTCGCGCACCAGCGCCGCCAAGGCTGTCTGGATTTGCTGCTGACGGCGCACATCGGTCACACCATCTACGCCCACCTTGCGGATCGGGTAGCCATCCAGCGCCGCAGGCAAGTAGATCACCGCCAGCAAAATGACCAAGGCCACCGAGCTCACCAGCATCCACGGCACTGCTGTTGCCACCCGCTCGCGCAGGGGAACACCGGCCTTTTTTACCGGCTTGCGGCGGGCGCCACGCGGCGCGGGGGCGTTTCTAGCCACGACCCCGTTCCAGTGCGTCCAGCAGGATTTCACCCACCAGCACATCAAAATCACGACCAGTGGCTTTCGCCGCCATGGGCACCAGGGAGTGGTCGGTCATGCCGGGCACCGTATTCACTTCCAGCAACTGCCACTGGCCCTGCGCATCGCGCATCACATCGACCCGACCCCAGCCACGGCAACCGGCAACCCGGAACGCCGTCAGCGCCAGCTGCCGCAGCGCCTGCTCATCAGCATCATCCAGCCCCGCCGGGCACAGGTATTCGGTGCTGTCGGACTGGTACTTGGCTTCAAAGTCATAAAACGCATGGGGCGTTTGCAGGCGGATGGCCGGCAAGGCTTCATCGCCCAGCACCGCTACGGTGTATTCCGGGCCGCTGACCCAGGCTTCCACCAGCACGTCCTGATCAAATTTTTCTGCGGCCACCAGCGCCTCGGCCAGCTCTTCAGCGTTATCCGCCTTGGCCATACCGATGGAGGAGCCTTCATGGGCCGGCTTCACGATGACCGGGAACCCCAGGTCCGCCTCATCGCGGCCGGACACATAAAATGCCGGGGTCGGCAAACCGGCCCCTTTCCACAATTGCTTGGTGCGCACCTTGTCCATGCCAATGGCAGATGCCATCACCCCGGACCCGGTGTAAGGAATGTCCAGATGCTCCAGCACACCCTGAATCACGCCGTCTTCGCCGCCGCGACCGTGCAGGGCAATAAAAGCGGCATCAAACCCTTTCAGGGTCTCTACGCTCTTGTCCGCCGGGTCGACCAGCTCTGCGATCAGGCCCAGATTGCGCAGACCCTGATGCACCGCCGCACCGCTTTTCAGTGACACCGGACGCTCTGCGGATTTACCGCCAGCCAGCACTGCCACACGGCCCACCCGGCTCAAACGTTGTTTCAATGCACGCTTATCCATGGTTGCCTCCCTGAGCGGCCAACTGCTTGGCAATGGTGCCGACGTTACCGGCACCCTGCGTAACGAGAAGGTCACCGTCCTGAAGCTGGTTAGCCAACAGCGCCGGCAGCTTGTCCGGGTCGTCCACAAACACCGGCTCCAGGCCACGCTTACGCAGACTGCGACACAATGCCCGGGCGTCCGCACCGGGAATCGGATCTTCGCCGGCGGCGTACACTTCCAGCATCAGCAACACGTCCACCCCGGAGAGCACTTCCACGAAGTCCTCGTACAAGTCCTGGGTGCGGGTGTAACGGTGCGGCTGGAACAGCATGGCCAGGCGCCGATCCGGCCAGCCGTCGCGAATGGCCGCAATGGTGGCGGCCACTTCACGGGGGTGGTGGCCATAGTCGTCCACCAGCGTCGCGCTGCCGCCTTCGAAGTGGTACTCGCCCTGCACATCAAAGCGACGCCCCACCCCGGTAAAGTTATTCAGGCCACGGATAATGGCTTCATCGTCTGCGCCTTCATCCGCGGACACCGCGATGGCAGCCAAGGCGTTCAAGACGTTATGGCGACCCGGCATGTTCAGGGACACTTCCAGTGGCTCGCCTTCGGCACGCACTACCCGGAAATGGGTCACCATGCCGTCCTGGCGCACGTTCTCGGCACGCAGGTCTGCATCCTCGCTGAAGCCGTAGCGGATCACCTGACGGTTGACCCGGGGCAGCAACTTGCGCACCACCGGATCATCCACACACATCACCGCCACACCGTAGAACGGCAGGTTGTGGAGAAACTCGATAAAGGTATTTTCCAGCTGGGCGAAGTCACCGCCGTAGGTGTGCATGTGGTCCGCATCGATATTGGTGACGATGGCACTCATGGGCTGCAGGTGCAGGAAGCTGGCATCGGATTCATCCGCTTCCGCCACCAGATAACGACTCTGCCCCAGACGGGCATTGGTGCCAGCGCTATTCAGGCGCCCACCAATCACAAAGGTCGGATCCAGTCCGGCCTCAGCCATGATCGCCGCGGTCAGCGATGTCGTGGTGGTCTTGCCATGGGTTCCGGCCACAGCAATGCCATGACGAAAACGCATCAGCTCCGCCAGCATCTGGGCACGCGGTACCACCGGAATACGCCGCTCATGGGCCGCCGCCACTTCCAGGTTTTCGGTATTCACCGCCGTGGAGGTCACCACCACATCTGCGCCATCAATATTCTCAGCACGGTGGCCAATCTCCACCCGCACACCCAGGCTACGCAGGCGCTCCACCACCGGCGATTCCTTGATGTCGCTGCCACTGATGGCATAGCCCTGGTTGGCCAGCACTTCCGCAATGCCGCACATGCCCACACCGCCGATACCCACGAAATGGATACCGCGAATGCGGCGCATCTCCGGCACCGTATGAATCATGTCGTTATCGGCCATTGGCCACCTCCTCACACAGCATGGCGGCGCGCTCAGCGCTATCCGCCATCGCCTGCTCACGGGCCCGCTCGGCGATTTGCGCCAGCAGGCCGCGCTCTGCAACCGGTTTCAGGGTGCCGGCAAGGCTTGCCGCACCCAGGTCCCGCTGGGGCAACAGCAGCGCGGCTCCGCGCTCTGACAACCAACGGGCATTCAATGTCTGGTGGTCGTCCACTGCGCTGGGCAGGGGCACAAACATGGCGGCCACACCTGCCGCCGCCACTTCTGCCACGGTCAGTGCACCAGCCCGGCAGATCACCAGATCCGCCCAGCCGTAGGCTTCCGCCATGTCATCGATAAACTCGCTCACCTGTGCCTGCAGCCCCAGCGCCTGATAAATCGGCGCGGCTTCCGCAGTACGCCCGGCGCCACACTGATGACGCACCTGTATATCGCGCCCCAGCACCGCCAACAGCAGCTCGGGCAAATCCTGGTTCAGCACCAAGGCCCCCTGGCTGCCGCCCAGTACCAGTACCCGCAAGCCGCCCTGATGTTGGGCATAGCGGCGAGCCGGCTCATCCAGGGCGGTAATTTCCGGGCGCACCGGGTTGCCCACCCAGCAGGCCTGCGGATTACCAAAGGCACCCTGAAACCCTTCCAGGGTCACCGTGGCAAGACGGGACAACAGGCGATTGGTCAGCCCGGGAACCGCATTCTGCTCATGGACCACCACCGGCACCTTGCACAGCTTGGCTGCCAGTCCGCCGGGGCCGCTGGCAAACCCGCCAAAGCCCACCGCCAGCACCGGCTGACGGGCACGGATCAACTGGCGTGCCTGCAAGACAGCGCGCAACAGATTGAAAGGGGCGGTCAGCTTGCGCTTGAGGCCACCACCGCGCAGACGGGATACGGACAGCTCGGCAATCTCGTAGCCGTACTGGCGCACCAGCTTGCCTTCCATGCCGTTTTCAGCGCCCAGCCAGAGGATCTCGAAGCCCCGCGCACGCAGCTGGTCGGCCACGGCCAGCGCCGGGAACACATGCCCGCCGGTACCACCCGCCATAATCAGGACAGTGCGACTCATCGTGCTGCCCTCCCTCTGGCTTTCAGGTGATCGGCTTCCGCCCCGGCGCGCAGGATCAGCCCCACCATGGCGGCAGAAATCAGCAAGGAAGAGCCGCCGTAACTGATAAACGGCAGGGTCAAACCTTTGGTGGGCAACAGACCCATGTTCACGCCCAGGTTGATAAAGGCCTGGGAACAAAATACAAACGCGCAGCCATAAACCAGGTAGGCGTGATACAACAGCCCTCGCTCTTCCAAACGGTGGCCGACGCGAAACACCCGCCAGCCCAGCAAAATAAAGCCACTGATCAGTGCCACATTGCCGAGCAGGCCCAACTCTTCAGACATCACCGCATAAACAAAATCTGTATGCGCTTCCGGCAGATAAAACAGTTTCTGCACGCTGTTGCCCAAGCCCACGCCCAGCCAGTGACCACGGCCAAAGGCGATCAGACTCTGGGTAAGCTGATAACCGGAACCAAACTGGTCTGCCCAGGGGTCCGTGAAGGTCATCAGTCGCGCCACCCGGTAGGGCTCGGCAAAGGCCACCAGCCCACCCAATGCCACCGCGATCAAACCGATCAGCAAGAAGCGCAGGGTCGGCACGCCGGACAGGAACAACATGCCCATGGCGGTAATGCCCAGCACCACCACTGCACCGAAGTCCGGTTCCAGCAACAGCAGCAGCATCAACACACCCAACAAGCCCAGCGGCAGCAGGAAGGCTTTCCATTCGGTTTCCAGCGCCGCCTTGCGTTGTGCGACATAGCCAGCCATGTAAAGCACAAAGCACAGCTTGACGATTTCCGAAGCTTGAATCGTCAGGCCTGGCAAGGCGATCCAGCGGGTGGAGCCATTCACCGTTCGCCCCAGCCCGGGAATAAACACCATCACCAATACCACCAGGGCCACTGGCAACATCACAAAACGCAAACGCTCCAGCAACGCCAGCGGCACCGCGTAATAGACAAAGGTGCCAACACCCAGCCCCAGCGCCAGATAAATGCCATGGCGCATGGCGTAATAGAAGGGGTCACCCAGGCGCGTTTCTGCAATCTGCAAACTGGCGGAAGACACCATCACCAAGCCAGCCAGCGACAACAGAATCGCGGTCCACAGCAACGGCTGGTCAATACCGGTGCGATCCACCTTCAGGATCATGCGCTCAGTCATGGCACACCTCCCGGGCACGGGCAGTAAAGTCATCGCCGCGGGCAGCAAAGCCGCTAAACATGTCGAATGACGCACAGGCCGGCGACAACAACACCGCGTCACCCGGCTGTGCCAGCGCATGGGCACGGGCAACGGCTGCGGCCATGTCAGCCACCAGTTCGCAAGGAGCAGCCGACATGCCCTGAGCCACGGTATTGCGGTCTTCGCCCATCAACAGGGCGGCACGCAAATATTGCCGTGCCGGCTCGGCCAGCGGGGAAAAATCCTGCCCTTTACCCTGGCCGCCCGCCACCAAAATGACTTTGCCCTCAATGCTTTCACCGATACCGGTGAGCGCAGCTAGCGTGGCGCCCACATTGGTGGCCTTGGAATCGTTGAACCAGCGTACGCCTCCGGCTTCCGCCACCAGCTGACAACGGTGGGGCAGACCGGTAAACGCTTTCACCGTGGCCAGTGCCTTGTCGCGATTCAGGGACAGCGCATCGCTGATCGCCAGTACCGAGAGAATGTTCATGGCATTGTGGTGGCCGGTCAGCGCCAGCTCAGACAGCGACAGCAACGGCTCGCCCCGGCACAGCAGTTGGCCGTTTTCGCTATCCAGACGGTAATCCGCTTCCGGGTGGGCACCAAAACTGATCTGCCGCGCCACGGTGGCCGGCGGACGGGTAGCCAGATCATCGCGGTTCCAGACCGCCACCTGACAGCCGTCGTAAACACGCTGCTTGGCGGCCAGGTAATCCGCAAAGCTGGCATAGCGGTCCAGATGGTCCTGGGACACATTGAGAATCGTGGCCACTTCTGCACTCAGGCTGTAAGTGGTTTCCAGCTGGAAGCTGGACAATTCCAACACATACAAGCGGGCCTGATCGTCCAGCAATTCCAGCGCCGCCACACCTAGGTTGCCGCCGATGCCCGGGTTCATCCCACAGGCATCTGCTACCTGACCCAGCAGGGTTGTCACTGTGCTCTTGGCGTTGGAGCCGGTGATCGCCACCAGCGGCTCGCTGGCCGCACGGGCGAACAGCTCAATGTCGCCAATCACTTCTTTGCCATCCACGACCTGCTCGGCGATGGCCGGGGTGGATACCGCCACACCCGGGCTCACGATCAGGCGGCGGGCCTTGCCCATCCAGCCTTTTTTGAAGCTACCGGTGTGAACTTTCAGGTCCGGAAATTCAGCGCACAGGGCATCCAGCCCGGCCGGCTCAGCACGGGTGTCAATGGCGCGCACGGGCATCCCCTGATCCGTTAGATAACGGATCACGGAGCGGCCTGTTACACCCAGACCAATGACCAGATCAAACCCGTCTTTCGCCATAAATTGACTCAATCCCCTATCGGATTTTCAGGGTCGCCAGACCCACCAGTACGAGAATTACGGTGATAATCCAGAACCGCACAATGATCTTCGGCTCCGGCCACCCCTTCAGTTCAAAATGGTGATGAATGGGGGCCATGCGGAAAATCCGCCGACCGGTGAGCTTGTACGAGCCCACCTGCAACATCACCGATACCGTTTCCATCACGAACACACCGCCCATGATGAAAAGCACAATTTCCTGGCGCACGATTACCGCCATCACGCCCAGCACCGCCCCCAGAGACAGCGCGCCCACATCGCCCATAAACACCTGGGCGGGATACGCGTTGAACCACAGAAACCCGAGGCCGGCACCACACAGTGCAGCGGAAATAATCACCAGCTCACCCGCACCGGCCACGTAGGGAATCTGCAAATACGTTGCAAACTCGGTATGGCCGCCAGCGTAGGCAAAAATACCCAAAGCGCCCCCCACCAACACGGTGGGCATGATGGCCAGGCCATCCAGTCCGTCAGTCAGGTTCACCGCGTTGCTGGTGCCGTTAATCACAAAATAGGTAAGCACGATGTAGAACCAACCCATGTTGATGGCCACGCTCTTGAAGAAGGGCACGATCAACTGCGTTTCCACCGGGCTTTGCGCGGTGAAGAACAAGGCACAACCGGCACCAAGCGCACCCACCGACAACCACAGGTATTTCCAGCGGGCGGGCAAGCCGCGCGGGTTCTTTTCCACCACCTTGCGCCAGTCATCCACCCAGCCCACGGCGCCGAAAATAAACAGCACACCCAGGGTGATCCACACAAACCGGTTTTCCAGATCGCCCCACAACAGGGTGGAGATCACAATGGCCACCAGAATCAACGCGCCGCCCATGGTGGGGGTACCCGCCTTGCTCAGGTGGCTCTTCGGGCCGTCATCACGAATAGCCTGGCCCACCTGCTTTTCCTGCAGTTTGCGAATCATGATCGGGCCGACCCAGAACGCGATAAACAGCGCCGTCAGCACACTCAAGATGCCGCGCAGGGTGATGTACTGCACCACCAGAAAACCGCTGTGGTATTGCGCCAGATATTCCGCCAGCCAAAGCAGCATCAGTGTGCCCCCCCTGTGTGTGTGCGTTCCTGTGTAAGCCGCTGCACCACCGCTTCCATACCGGCGCTACGGGATCCTTTCACCAACACCGTGCCGCCTTCTGCCAGCACCGGGGCACTCCAGCTCGCCGCCTGTTGATAGTCCTCGGCAATTTTTGCTGCATCGCCATAACCCCGTGCGGCGGCCGCTGCACCGGTCATGGCAACCAAACCGGAAAGCCCGGCCTGACGAGCGTATTCACCCAGTTCCTCTACCAGCGAATCGGCCTGCGGGCCCAACTCGCCCATGGCGCCCAGCACCAGCATTTGTGGTGCAGGCTGCGCGGCCAGCCAGTCGATGGCGGCGCGCACTGAACCCGGGTTGGCGTTGTAGGTGTCATCAACCACGGCGCCGGCACCGGCGGCCTGGATATGCATTCGTCCGGGAACCGGTTTCAGTGCTGCCAGACGCGGCAACACCTGAGGCAGATTTGCGCCCAAGGCTCGCACCGCCGCGCAGGCCATCAAGGCATTACTCACCTGATGCGCGCCGGGCAGCGGTACCGTCACGGTTTCGCCCAGCGGCTGAAGCACAAACTCCGCGCGATCGCGATGCAGGGTGATGTTTTCGGCGTACAGGTCAGCACCGTTTCGCGTGCTTTCATCCATGCTCACCCGCACCACCGTCAAACCCGCGGCACGGGCTTTTTCGGCAAAGAAATCCGCGAAGCTGTCATCATTGTTGATGATCGCCTGACCACCCGGCGTGCAGCCGCCAAAGATTTCCGCCTTGGCGTCGGCAATGCCCTGCATGGAACCAAAGCCTTCCAGGTGCGCGCCGGTCACGTTAGTGACCAGCACCACCTGCGGGCGCGTCAGCGAACTGGTCCAGGCGATTTCGCCCGGCGCATTGGCACCCAGTTCGATCACCGCGTAACGGTGCTCTGCACGCAAACGCAACAGAGTCAGCGGTACGCCCACGTCATTATTGAAGTTGCCATGGGTGGCCAGGGTACCGTCACCCAGCATGGCCGCCGCCATTTCCTTCACCGTGGTTTTGCCGGCATTGCCGGTGACCGCCAGGCGGGGCAAATCGAACTGGGCGGCATAACCGCCAGCAAGACGGCCCAGGCCTTCACGGCTATCGGCAACGCGCACCGCGCTCTCGAAGCAGTCCTGCTCACGCTCCACCAGGGCCGCAATGGCGCCACCGGTTTTGGCCGAGGCCAGAAAATCATGGGCGTCAAAACGGTCGCCGCGCAAAGCAGCAAACAGGCAGCCCGGTTCGATGGCTCGGGTATCGGTGGCCACGGCATTGACCTTCAGGTCTTCACCCTGCAAGGCACCACCGGTCCACTCAGCGATTTGTGACAGCCACATCATTGCGCACCTCCCCGGGCGTTTAACGCCTTGCGGGCCAGGTCGCGATCATCACTGGGGTAACGCACGCCATCCACTTCCTGATAATCCTCGTGGCCCTTGCCAGCGAGCAGAATTACATCGCCGTCACTGGCCGCTTGCACGGTTTCCATTACCGCCTGGGCACGTTCAACAATGACCTGCACCGACGCCGGGTCAGTAAGGCCTGAGCGCATGTCGTCGATAATCTTTTGCGGGTCTTCGCTGCGCGGGTTATCGCTGGTCAGCACTACCCGGTCGGCGCCGCGCTCGGCGACTGCCGCCATCTGCGGGCGCTTACCGGTGTCCCGGTCTCCGCCACACCCTACGATGCAGAACAATCGGCCATGGAAATGAGCACGGCACGCCTGCAAGGCTTTTTCCAGCCCATCCGGGGTGTGGGCATAATCAACGATCACGGTGGGACAGCCTGTTTGCTGTACCGGTTCCATGCGACCGGGCACCGGTGTTACCGTCGCCAGCGCACCGCCCAGCGAAGCAGTGCTGATGCCCTGACCGTGCAAAATCCCGGCAACGGCCATCACATTGCTGAGGTTAAAACGACCAAACAGCGGCAGCGTGACCGTCAGAGGGTCACCGCCCACGGCCAGTTCGGCACGCATACCGTCGGCGGTAAAGGTGACAGCGGCACAGCGCACGGTGGCCCCCGGCTGATCGCCGAAGGTGACACAGCGCACCCCGTCGGCCAGGCAGCCGATCAACGAATACGCCACTGGATCATCGCAATTGATCACCGCCAGCTTGACTCCGTCGCGGGTGAACAACACGGATTTGGCTGCCAGGTAAGCTTCCATGTCCCCGTGGTAGTCCAGGTGATCCCGACTCAAATTGCTGAACACCGCCACTGGCACCGGCGTGGAACCAAGGCGGTGCTGATCCAGCGCATGGGATGACACTTCCATGGCCACACAATCTGCGCCCGCATCACGGACCCGGGCCAGACCGGCCTGCAGGGTAATCGGATCCGGCGTGGTGTGACCGGTAATTTGTTCGCTACCTTTCAGCCCCAGGCCCAGGGTGCCGACCAGGGCACAACGGTGGCCCAAGGCATTGAGTGCATCGCGCAGGAACCAGGTAATGCTGGTTTTGCCGTTGGTGCCGGTCACGCCCACCACATTCATGGCCGCACCGGGCTCGCCATACCAGCGCGCCGCTAGCGTACCCACGCGACGCCCCAGCCCCGGCAGCGCCACACAGGGCACCGCCTGGTCCTGCTGAATCTCAAACGTGTCTGCCTCCGCCAACACCGCCACCGCACCAGCGGCAATCGCCTGACTAACAAACTGGCGACCATCGCTGGCCACGCCCGGCACGGCCAAAAACAGATCACCGGGGGCAACGTTGCGGCTATCGAGCTGTAGCCCTGAAAGCACAACACCCGCCGCAGAAGCTGGCAGGGTGACATCGGGTAGCAGTTGCTGGAGGGTCATCATGAGCGATCCTCCGCATCCGGGCCGCCGGCCAGCAGCCCGTCGGGCTTGTCCGGTGGCACATGCAGTGAGCGCAACACGCCACCCATGATGTTGGAGAACGCCGGCGCCGCGACCAGCCCCCCGTAATAGGCCTTTCCGCCCGGATCATCGATTACCACCACGGTGACAATGCGCGGATCCGTTGCCGGGGCCAACCCGGCGAACAAACCGATGTAATTGTCATCGGCATAACCGCCGGCCATCACCTTGTGCACCGTGCCGGTCTTGCCCGCCACCTGATAGCCCGGCACCTGTGCACGGCGCGCAGTGCCCACACGGCTGACCACGGTTTCCAGCATCTGAACCAACTGTCGAGCCGTGCCCTTGCCGATCACCTGCTCACCCTGCGGCAGACCATCCACCTTTTTCAGGGTCAACGGCACTTTGACGCCATCGTTGGCGATCACGGCATAGGCCTGGGCCAGCTGCACCGCAGACACACTCAGGCCGTAGCCATAGGACAATGCCGCCCGCTCCACATCACGCCACTTGCTGCGCAGCGGCAGCAAGCCGTTGCTCTCACCGGGGAAAGCAATATGGGTGGACTGGCCAAAACCGAAACGCTCCAGGTACCCCGGCAAGGCCAGCGGATCCATGGCCAGCGCCAGCTTGCTGGTGCCCACGTTGGAGCTTTTGGTCAGCACCGTGGTGATATCGATGACACCATAATCACGGTGATCGCGAATGGTTTTGCTGCCCACCCGCAAGGTCCCCGGGTGGGTATTGATAGTGGTGGACGGTGTCACCATGCCCATTTCCAGGGCCGCCGCCACGGTAAACGGCTTCATGGTGGAACCCGGCTCGAACAGGTCCGTCACGGCCCGATTACGCAGCGCACCAGTATCCAGATTGCCGCGATTGTTGGGGTTGTAGGCCGGCTGATTGACCATGGCCAACACTTCCCCGGTGCGCACATCCAGCACTACCGCACTGCCACCCTTGGCCTTGAATTTCTGCACCGCGCCGAGTAACTCCCGGTAGGCCAGGTATTGCAGGCGCAGGTCGATGCTCAGGGTGACATCTTCACCGGGTTCTGCCGGCTCCAGCACCTCGATATCCTGAATTACCCGGCCCAGCAGATCGCGCACCACTTTCTTGCGCCCGGAATGGCCGGACAGATGGTCTTCCATGGACAGTTCAATGCCTTCCTGCCCCTGATCATCAATATTGGTAAAGCCCACCACATGGCTGGCCACTTCGCCGGCCGGGTAATAACGACGGTACTCTGTCAGCGAATAAACGCCGGGCACATTCAGATTCAACACCGTCTTGGCCGCTTCCGGGGCCAAGCCACGCTCCAGGTAGATAAACTCGCGGGATTCATGCCGGCGGACTTTGCGGGCAAACGCTTTCGGGTCGATCACCGGGTTGCCAGCCAGGCGACCCCACTGATCCTGATGCTCCATGGCTTCGCGGGGATTCACCCACAATGTCACCACCGGCGTGCTCACCGCCAGCGGCTTGCCGGCACGGTCCCGGATCACACCACGGTGCGCAGCCAGCGGCTCCACACGCAGGTTACGAATGTCGCCCTGGTGCGCCAGAAAATCATGCTGAATAACCTGCAGATCCACCGCCCGAACCAACAACAGACAGGCACACACCGCCCAGAAGCCCAGCACAAAGCGCCAGCGCATCGGGTGATTCGGTTGCCGTGTCTTGCGGGCCTGCTTCTTCATGGCCGGATCAGCACTCTCTCATCGGTCTTGGGTAATTTCATGCCCAGCTTTTCCCTGGCCAGGCGCTCCACCCGGGCATAGCTGCCCCAGGTGCTGTGCTCCAGCAACAACTGACTCCACTGGCTTTCCAGGCGAGTCTGGCGCTGCTGCAAGCGTTGACTTTCATCGGTGAAACGGCGCGCCTGATGCACGCTGTAACTGACCGCCAGCGCGGACATAACCACCAGCACCACCAGGATGCGAATCATCCACGGGGCCACCATCAGGCCACCTTCTCCGCGACGCGCAGCACCGCACTGCGCGAACGCACATTCACTTTCAATTCCGCTTTACTGGCATGCAGGGCTTTGCCCACTGGCTCCAGCCGCTGAGGCATTTCATCGCCCAACGGCAAACCGCCACGCCCCTTCGGCGCCCGGCCGGAATGGTCACGAATAAACAGTTTCACGATCCGGTCTTCCAAAGAATGGAAGCTGATAATGGCGAGACGCCCGCCGATGGCGAGCGTCTCGAGGGACTGTTCCAGCACTTGATCCAGCGCATCCAGTTCCCCGTTTATATGTATCCGCAACGCCTGAAAGCTGCGCGTGGCCGGATGCTTGCCCTTCTCGTTACGCCCCAGCACGGACTCAATCAAATTGGCCAGCTGCAAGGTGCGAGTAATCGGCTGCTCTTTGCGGGTTTCGCAAATGCGCTTGGCAATCCAGCGGGACTTTCGCTCCTCGCCGTAGCGATACAGCACATTGGCGATGTCTTTTTCCGCCGCGCGAGCCAACCACTGCGCCACGCTCTCGCCCTGGGTCGGGTCCATGCGCATATCCAGCGGCCCATCGCGGAGAAAACTGAAGCCGCGCGCCGCATCGTCCAGCTGTGGCGAGGACACTCCCAGATCCAGCAACAAACCATCAATGGGCCGGCCGGCTTGCTCCACCACTTCTGGCAGACAATCAAAACGGTTGGCGACCATATGAAAGCGGCTGTCGCTGGCTGCGAGTTCCTGCCCGGCGGCAATGGCTTGCGGATCACGATCAATGCCGGTCAGGCGACCGCTGTCGCCAAGGCGCGCGAGCAAGGCACGGCTATGGCCACCGCGACCAAAGGTGCCGTCCACATAAAAGCCTTCGCTCTGGCTGAACCACATATCCAGCACCTCTTCCAGCATGACCGGCTGGTGTGCGTACTGCGTGTCTTCGCTCGTCATCAGAACGACAGCTCCTGCACACTTTCCGGCAAGGCTGCCGGATCCAGGGTGCCATCCACGTCGGACCAGCTTTCCTCTTTCCAGATCTCGAATCGGTGCATCTGACCGATCAGCATGGCGCGTTTTTCCAGGCTGATGGCCGCCCGCAACTCCGGCGGCACCAGAAGACGGCCATTGCTGTCCATCTCAATTTCAGCAGCCTGACCCAGGAAGCGTCGCTTGAGCTGGCGCACCTGCGGGTTGGAATCACGCTGCTCGGACAGCTTCTTGGCGGTATCCATGAATTCGGCACGTGGATAAAGCGCCAGGCAGTCGTCGAACGGGTGCAACGTAAGCACAAGCTGGCCGCCGCACGTGTCGATTAACGACGCACGGTACCGGGTCGGCATGGTTAGCCGCCCTTTGGCATCCAGATTGAGTGCTGCGCTCCCAGTAAACACTGGCCGTCCTCTTGCTCTTGGTTATGCGGTTCCTTCCCAGGGCCTTTCGCCCCACTTCGTGACACCTGTCACGACGGAATTCCCACTTTTTCCCACTTTTCACCACATTGAGACACTCTAGGGCCACTGCAAAGCCCAAGTCAAGCGTGACGACATGGGGAAACGTAAAAGAATTTCCAAATAAATCAGACTGTTAGCAGGCTATTTGAGCAGAAAAGAGGGAGCCGGGAAGCGATAAACGGAAGGAGTTCCGTGACGAATCAGAGCGCTGGGACGCGCAGGTGAGAAAGCACTTTAAGTGTTAGACAGATTAGTTATTAATATTTTTATTTATATATCACTATTCGCGAAATGCATTACCAATCTGCAGAGGGAAGCCGATAGTTACCGCTATCCAGCAAGTCCACGCCGCACTCCAGCTGGGCCAACCAGTCAAGAAACCGCCCCACATTGTCGCCCTGAAAGTACCCGCCATGCTGGGGCACAATCATCCGCGGCGCGAGCTTGCGCACCATCGCCACCCACAGCCGACAGGCTCGATTGCTGGCCATGTAGCGGCGATGAAACCCCTGCATGCTGTGGCAATGATCCGCAAAGTTATCCACGCACCCTTCTTCCCCGCCCAGGCTGGCGCCCACATCGCCGGAAAAAAGGATACCGCTGAGCGGATCATAGAAGCTGAAGTTGCCCACGGAATGCAGAAAATGCGCCGGCAACACCCACAGCTCGGTACCGGCAAACGGCAACATCTTGCCTTCGTCGGCGATACCCAGAATCCGCGCCTGCAGTTGCTCCCCCATCTTGCCGGTGACATAGGACGATGCCAGGTGCGGCAAAAAGCGGGACCACAAACGACTGACCACCACCTGGCAGCGGGTATGCATTAACCAACGCGGCAGCGATGCAATGATGTCCGGATCCTGGTGGGACGCCAGGATATACTCTAGGCCGTCCAGATTAACGCGACGACTGAGCGCAATTGTCAAAGGGGTGTAGGTCAGGTCGCCACCGGGGTCGATCAGCGCGGCCCGGTCGTTATGGCGGATACAGAACTGGTTGGCCTGCACGCCCTCGCCCACCACCAGGTCAGCAAAGCGCAGAACCTCATGGCCATTTTCACTGAAGAGGGTATCCACCTGTGCCATGCCGAGCTCCGAACTGCGTGAGCGGGCAAGCCTAGCGGCGCACGATTATTGAATCATGACCCAGGTCAACAAGGAGAGCGATTGCGAAAAACAAACAACGAGACACGAAGCCCTTTCAGGTCATCGCACTCGTCGCTTGCGTCGCATATGGAAAAAGGTGGACCGGTCGATAAGCCGGGTTCTGTCGTGGACAGTCATTCATCTCGGGTTTGCGTCGCCACAAACCTCTAGCAACCTACCCGGATCCAGCGCGGGCCACGCCAACGGATCCCTATTTGGTCTTGCTCCGGGTGGGGTTTACCCTGCCA
>NZ_PBSH01000022.1 GCF_002726155.1 Alcanivorax sp.
ACGGTGGGTGATAGATGCTATAGCCGTGACCGGGAACTTGATCGTGCTCAGATCGAGGTTAACGGGTCGCTTATCGTTCACGGTAGCCTACTTATAGCCAGGCCTCAGTTAAGAGGCGGTTGTCGGGAACTTGGCAGAGTTATTGAGATCAAAACGTGAAGCCTGATCTCAATAACTCTGCCCGGGCCGGGGTGGGCCCGTGTGAAACCCCCAGCAGGAGGTTTCTGCCGGGCGGCAGTATATCGCCGCCACTTACGCAAAACAAACGCTCCGACCGACAATTATTACCCACTTACCGGCTAACGCCTTGATTTACAATGATGCACCTGATGTGAACGCAGTGAATTTGTGTTGCACCATGCTGAGGCAAAATCGTCATTCTACCGTAACAAGCTGTTTACCCTACAAAAGTCTGACTCGCTGGTTCTCGGCTGCGCGTTGACAAAGGGGTGTCAAAACTTTACCTTCCCCCGCGCTTTGGAGGACCTTCCTTACCTTGAGGAACGTTCCCTCGTCCGCCAATGGAGAGATTCCCATGACCGAGAAGAAAGCCACTCTCAAGGTAGAGGGTCAGGACCTGGACCTGCCGATCTACACCCCGACTCTGGGCCGCGACGTTATCGACGTGTCCAAACTGGTAGCTAACGGCGTCTTTACTTTCGACCCAGGCTTCACCTCTACCGCTTCCTGTGAATCCAAGATCACCTTTATCGATGGTGAAGTGGGTAAACTTCTGCACCGCGGCTACTCCATCGAGGAGCTGGCAGGTCAGTCCGACTATCTGGAAGTGTGTTACACCCTGCTGTACGGCGAACTGCCGACCGCAGAGCAACGTGATCAGTTCATCAGCACCGTGAAGAACCACACCATGGTGCACGAACAGATCCGCAACTTCTTCAACGGTTTCCGCCGCGATGCCCACCCGATGGCCATCATGTGTGGTGTCGTTGGCGCCCTGTCCGCCTTCTACCACGACTCACTGGACATCAATAATCCTGAGCATCGTGAAATCACCGCGTACCGCCTGATCGCCAAGATGCCCACCATCGCGGCCATGTGCTACAAGTACGCGCTGGGCCAGCCCTTCATGTACCCGCGCAACGACCTGGGTTACGCAGAAAACTTCCTGCACATGATGTTCGGCAACCCCTGTGAAGAGTCCAAGATCAGCCCGACTCTGGCCAAGGCCATGGATCGCATCTTCATCCTGCATGCGGACCACGAACAAAACGCCTCCACCTCTACCGTGCGTCTGGCGGGCTCCTCCGGTGCCAACCCGTTCGCCTGTATTGCTGCTGGCATCTCTGCCCTGTGGGGCCCGGCACACGGTGGTGCCAACGAAGCCGTGCTGAACATGCTCGATGAAATCGGTCACATCGATAACATCGACGCTTACATCGCCAAGGCCAAGGACAAGAACGACCCGTTCAAGCTGATGGGCTTTGGCCATCGCGTCTACAAGAACTACGATCCACGTGCCACCGTAATGCGCGAGTCGTGTCACGACGTTCTGGCCGAACTGGGTGTAAACGATCCGCAGCTGGAACTGGCCATGAAGCTGGAAGAAATCGCACTGAACGACCCCTACTTCAAAGAGAAGAAGTTGTTCCCGAACGTGGATTTCTACTCCGGCATCATCCTGAAAGCCATCGGGATCCCGACCTCCATGTTCACCGTAATCTTTGCTCTGTCACGCACCGTAGGCTGGATTGCACACTGGAACGAAATGATCTCCAACCCGTACAAGATTGGCCGTCCGCGCCAGCTGTACACCGGCGAAGCCGAACGTTCATTCGTTCCGGTCAACGAGCGCAAATAAGCGCCTCGTTATCGCCTGACAAAAAAGCCGCCTTCGGGCGGTTTTTTTGTGTCTGCAAAAAACCGCCGCGAATTAAGTGCTGCCAGTCATGAACCCCGATACCTCTCATGGTTTCGACTTTCGCTGCTTAAAAGTCGCCGCTCGCTCACCCGGCACTCACCCTACAACAACAGTTTCACTCTGCTGATTGGGCGTTATTACCACCCTGCATTTGCGTGGTTGCGCCGTGCATGCAAGCATCATCGTCTCGCTAGCCAACGCAGACATGACAATGAAAAAAATTCTCGCGCTTCTCATCATCATCGCCATTGCCGCCTACCTGTTATTCTGGCCGGTCAGCATCGAGCCCGTCGCCTGGCAGGCCCCCACAGCCCCTGCCCTTGAAGGCGCCTACGCCACCAACAGGACACTCAGTGAAAGCCACATACTCGGCAAGGATGAAGGCGTTGGCCCGGAAGATGTGGCCATTGATGACGAAGGCTACCTGTACGTGGGCTATGTAGATGGCCGCATTGTTCGTTTTGATCCCGACGGCAAGAACCCGGATCTGATCGCCAACACCGAAGGCCGGCCACTGGGCCTGGATTTCGCGCCCTCCGGCAACCTGATCGTTGCCGATGGTTACAAGGGGCTTTTGAGCATCAACGCGGCCGGCGCCATCACAACCCTGAGCGACAGCGCTAACGGACAGGCCTACGGTTTCACCGATGACGTGGATGTGGACAGCAACGGCATCGCCTATTTCTCCGATGCCTCCAGCAAATTTGGCCCGGCCATGCATGCCCGCGACGACATCATGGAGCACGGCGGCCACGGCCGGCTGTTGCGTTACGACCCAGGCACCGGCCAAGCCGAAGTCCTGCTGGATGGCCTGCAGTTCGCCAATGGTATCGCCCTGTCGCAGAATGAAGACTTCGTGCTGGTCACCGAAACGGGCAACTACCGCATCGTTCGCTACTGGCTCAAAGGCGACAAGGCCGGCAGCCACGATATCTTCATGGATAACCTGCCCGGCATCCCGGATGGCATCTCGGCCAACGGCGACGGTACTTTTTGGCTCGCCCTGTTCAGCCCCCGTAATGCCATGCTCGACAGCCTTTCCGACAAACCCCTGCTGCGCAAAGTCGCCTTTCGCATGCCCAGCTTTCTGCAGCCGCAACCGGTGCATCACGGCTTTGTGCTCGGCCTCAACGAGCAAGGACAGGTCACTCACAACCTGCAAGACAACAGCGACAGCGCCTTCGCCCCGATCACCAGCGCCGAACAGCATGGCAACACCCTCTACCTGGGCAGCCTTACCGAACCGCGCTTTGCCGCTTACCCCCTGGGCGATAACAGCTCCGCCACTGGCAGTAATGACGGAGCCAACGACAAATGAGCACTCTGAACGCCGCCTTTATCGGACTCGGCACCATGGGCTACCCCATGGCCGGCCACCTGGCCGAAGCGGGTATTACCATGACGGTGTACAACCGCACCGGTCAGCGGGCACAGCAGTGGATCAGGGACTACCCCGGCAGCCATGCCGCGACACCCGCTGAAGCCGCTCAGGGGGCTGATCTGGTTTTTGTCTGTGTCGGTAACGACGATGACCTACGCCAGGTGACGCTCGGCGAAGACGGCGTCCTGCAAGGCCTTGCCAAGGACGCGATTCTGATCGATCACACCACCGCCAGCGCAGAAATGGCCCGTGAGCTGGATACCGCCTGTCGGAAGCAGGGCAATCATTTTGTGGATGCCCCGGTCTCCGGCGGGCAACAAGGCGCTGAAAACGGCCAACTGTCAATCATGTGCGGGGGTGAAGAAGCTATCTATCAGCGCGTACTGCCCACCCTTCAGCATTACGCCAAAGCCACCAACCTGATGGGGCCGGCAGGCAGTGGCCAGCTGACCAAGATGGTTAACCAGATCTGCGTGGCCGGCCTGGTGGAAGCGTTATCTGAAGGCGTCGCCTTTGCCCTGAACGCCGGCCTGGATGCCAGCAAAGTCTTCGACACCATCAGCCAGGGCGCCGCCGGTTCCTGGCAAATGGTGAACCGGCACCAAACCATGATCGACGACCAGTATGAGCACGGCTTCGCCGTGGACTGGATGCGCAAGGACCTGGATATCTGCCTGAACGAAGCCGCCCGGAACGGAACGCCACTGCCCATCACTGAGCAGATAAACGACTTTTACCGGGATATTCAGACCATGGGCGGGGGCCGCTGGGATACATCCTCGCTGTTACGCCGGCTGCAGAAAACGCCTGACTCTGACAAGGAAAACTGAATAACAACAAGCCTGGGAGGGCCAACGCCCCTGCCCAAATGCTGAATGCCTGACGCCAAACGCCACATCGCTATTAGCGATACTGGCGTTTGCCGGAATGCCCAAAAACACACTTCCCCCATACAAGCCAAGACCCAGGGCGAACCTCACTCTAAGGCAACATTGTCGCCCCTTTTTTGGGCACAAGCGCGTCCGCGTTCCCGTGTGAAAGCTGCTCTGCCACTTTTTTGGGCAACGCTTCCAGCAACGGCTCATACTCGCCAAGCACCCTCTCCATGCTGTCGAAATGCCCCACCAGGTCGGTTCCCAGGGTAAAGCGGTCCGGGAATTCACGGATAAGAGCCAGCCACTCCTCGCTGGGCACGCCGTCATCAATCAGGTAGTGGTCCTTCACGCTCCACGACAGATCAATATATAAATTCTCATAACGGCTCAGTAATGCCCGCAGGATAGGCGGCAAGGTCCCCAGTGGCGCCTGTCGCTCTTCCACACCACCACTGGTGCCTGCATGGGCCAGCAAAAAACGGGTTTCCGGGTGCTCACTAAGCGCCTCTTCCAGCTCTCCCAGATAGATCGGTGTCTCTTCGCGAAGGGAGGTCAGGTTGCTGTGCAGCAACACGGGAAGATCATAGCGCCCCGCCATCGCATACACCTTCATCAGTGCCGGGTGGTTGGCCCGGGGAGTCTCTCCTTCAGTCAGTGCAGTAAGCTGATCATGGCGGGTGAGAATTTCCCCCACCCCTTGCCACAGGCCCGGGTAGCGCTCAATAAGGTGCTCTACCTGTTCCGCTGCGTGCATGTCCGTGGGATTGAAACCACTGATAAACGGTTGCAACCGCGCCTGCTGCTGCTTCGGCAACGACAACACCGCCTGGGCAACAATGTCATCCGTGGCGCTGTAGTAGTACAGCGGCGCCTCATCACCCAGATAATAGCGGGGGCGGCGTGGCGCCTCCGCCTGCCATTTTTTCATCACCGGCAGACCAAACACCCAGGCTCGCTCCACACCCGCCTCATCCATGGCCGCGATCATCGCCTGGGCGCCCTCGCTGTCCTGCATGAAATCCACATAGTGCAGATGCGCATCAGTCCATTGCCGGCTCGTAACATCTCCAGCATTGGCACAGCCAGCCGACAGCGCAACCAACAGCAACACTCCACTACCCAACACCTTAACCCTGTTTCCCATCCAGCCTCTCCAGCAAATGTTCGCCAACCCGGCACTCGGGTCATCCAATGACCGCAATACAGTGACTACAGACACCGCAGGTTGTTCATGGATATGACATTTTCTTGCCCGAATGTCTCAAAATAGACAATAACTTAAATATGGATCATTATTGACGCTAACAGGAGGCAAAACATGGAACCGGCAACAGCCTATACCCCACAAGCTCTGGACGATGGCGCCCGCCATGCGGCCTTGCGTGCTGTACTGAAACTGCTGGAACACTGGCAATGCAGTGAAAAGGAGAAAATGGCACTACTCGGTGTAGGCCGCTCCACCCTGCACAAATACCAGAGCCAGCCAGACAGCGCGCGGGTAAACCAGGATCTGCTGGAACGGCTCAGCTATCTGCTGAATATCCACCAGGCGCTACGCACTCTGTTCGGCAACAAGGAGAACGTGTACGGCTTTGTGCGCATGGCCAACCATAACGCCTTTTTCAATGGCGCGACGCCAATGAGCATTATGGGCAACGGCCGGGTCGCCAGCCTCTATGAAGTACACCGCCAGCTCGACAGCCTGCGGGGCGGCCAATGGGGCTGAGTGAAGCGGATACCAACGCCTTGCCACGCACCGCGCTACATGGGCAAACCGCCTATAGACTGGTCAATGGCAAATATCCCCCCATCGCCATCTTCGATGATGTGGCGGACCAGGCTGATTTCGATGCGCTGTTTGCCGTGCAGGCTCTCACCAATCCGCGCCTGCAGAACGATGTTGGCGAGTTAAACCGGGTACCGCCCGATCAACGCCCCTGGGGCATACCCGGTTGCAACTATGCGCTGGGCCCTTTCGTGCATGTGAACCCGGCCGGCTCGCGCTTCTCTGCAGGCCATTACGGCGTCTTCTATTGTGCTGACCGCATGGCAACGGCCATTGCCGAAACCCGCTATCACCAGCAACGCTACTTCCAGCAGGTGGATGGCCTCAAATATGACCGCATCGTCATGCGCGGCCTGAAGGTCAATTTCACCGCGACACTCATCGATATCACTCCTGCCAGCGACCACCCAGACTGGCATGCGCCCAATGATTACAGCGCAGCCCACCTGCTGGGCCAGCAACTAAGGGACCAACAGCACAGCGGCATTCATTACGAATCGGTGCGGGCTGCCGGCAGCCATTGCTACGCCCTGCTGACCCCGCAACTTATCGCCAGCATTACCCCCAGCGCTCACTACGAATACATCTGGGACGGCGAAAAAATCGCCCACACCCTGACCATTCGCCGATTAAACTGACCGCCATCAAGCTCAAGGCGCAACAGTGCACACACCTTACTGGCAAATAACAGGACTCAAGGAATGCTGGCTGTTACGGAGAAAGGAAACGCACAGAACGGGCCTGTAGCGTGATGCATGTTGCCCAAGACGTGTGGCGGCCGCAGAGCGGCCATAAAAAAGCCCCACTCTTTCGAGTGAGGCTTTTCTATTTGGCGTCCCCTAGGGGAGTCGAACCCCTGTTACCGCCGTGAAAGGGCGGTGTCCTGGGCCACTAGACGAAGGGGACGTGTTTGGTGGAGCTAAGCGGGATCGAACCGCTGACCTCAACACTGCCAGTGTTGCGCTCTCCCAGCTGAGCTATAGCCCCAAATACCAGTGGGATCAGGTGCATCCCGGTTGGTGCGGCGTATTCTACCGGCCACCCCTACCCTGTCAAGCGCCAGCCAGCGGTTTTTTTCAGAATGAAGTCGATTTGACTACATCCTGAGCAAGTTGCTGAAAAACTGGGCAAAAGCAGTAGCGAGTGACAAGTTTCGAGTTGCGAAAACCTATAGTCTGGCACGGGCTTGCTGCTTTGCCCTTCGAAACTCGCTCCTCGCAACTCGCCCTTCGTCAAGACGTCTCTCAACCCACCGGCAGATCCCGGTAGGCCTTCTCCAGTTTCTTCATCTGCTTCTTGGATACCCCACCCAATACCTCAATGGCGTGGCGGATGCGGGCACGGCTGATGTCAGAACCGATGATCTCCATGGAGTCCACCACCGAGAAACTGGCACTGGTGCCGGCAATGGCGATGAAGACCGGGAACAGGAAATCCTTGATCTTCACTTCCAGGGCATCGGCGATGGCTTTGGCGTCGGCGAACAAGCCGTCACGGTTCCAGTCGTTGCGCGCTTCATAGGTCCAGAGCAGATACTGCAACCACACCTTGATGTCATCGGTGCCGTACTGCTTATGCCCGAAACTGGCTTCGTTGATCGCCGGCATACCGTTAAAGCAGAACGCTGCCTTGTCGGCCACTTCCGACAAAGTCTCCACCCGCTGACGAAGGTGCGGGATGATTTTCATTGCGTAGTCGCGGTTGTAGGCCCAGCCAAGTAGCGAATCCAGGAATTGCTCATCACTCTGATCCCGCAACCATTGGCCGTTCAGCCAGCTGAGCTTCTCCACATCGAACACCGGCCCGCCCAGGGAAACACGCTGAATATCGAACGCGTCCTGCATCTGCAGCAGCGAAAATTTCTCGCTCTCATCCGGCATGGACCACCCCATGCGCCCCAGGTAATTAACCAGCGCCTCAGGCAGGTAGCCCATACGCTGGTAGAACAAGATACTGGTGGGGTTCTTGCGCTTGCTCAGTTTGGATTTATCCGGGTTACGCAGTAGCGGCATGTGACACAGCGCCGGCATATCCCAGCCAAAATATTCATAAAGCAACTTGTGCTTGGGCGCAGAATTAAGCCATTCCTCACCACGAATTACATGGGTGATCTCCATCAGGTGATCGTCCACGATATTCGCCAGGTGGTAAGTTGGCATGCCATCGGATTTCAGCAGGATCTGCGCATCGACCAGCGCCCAGTCCAGCTCGACCGTACCGCGCAGCATGTCCTGAATTTCACAGCGGCCGTCCACCGGTACACGCATGCGAATCACATACGGCACCCCTTCAGCTTCCCGTTTTACCTGATCGTCAGCGGACAATTCCAGGTCCTGCGGTTTCAACGCGCGGTTTTCGCCGCTTTCCTTGAGTCCGGCCCGTAGTGCATCAAGCTCTTCACTGGTGCGGTAGCACTTGAACGCATGGCCCTTTTCGATCAACTCTTCCGCGTACTGGCGGTACATACCCTTGCGTTCGCTCTGGCGGTACGGCCCATGCGGCCCGCCCACGTCCGGGCCTTCATCCCAGGTCAGACCCAGCCATTTCAGAGAATCCAGGATCATCTGTTCGGACTGATCTGTGGAACGGCTCTGATCCGTATCTTCGATACGCAGAATAAACTGGCCACCATGCTGCTGCGCAAAGCAACGATTGAACAAGGCAATATAAGCCGTGCCGACGTGGGGATCACCGGTGGGCGACGGGGCGACGCGAGTACGAACAGTCATGCTGACTCCAATAATGCAAACTGGCGCGGATTATACCTGTCAAAGCTGCCACCATGTAGACACCAAGCCCGGGGTTTCTGCTATGGTTATGACGACTTCATGACTCCGGTTCACTCTGTTGCCCTGTTTCGCCTGGCAGCAGGTCTTCATTGGATTCAACTGCTCAAGGAAAAGACCATGCGTATTCCGTTTCAACGTTCCCTCCTCGTCGCTGTGATTGCCAGCACCGGCCTGTTACAGGCCTGCTCTGACAACAGCAGCGAAGATGCTACCAAAGAAGCAGCGGCTCCAGCTGTAGACGCCCCTGCCGCCACCGATCACAGTAATCACATGAACACCGATGACAGCGCTGAAAAACCGGCTGCCACCGGCATTACCCGCAGCCCCGCTCCGGAAGGCGCCGCCGCTGAAATCGTCAGCCCGGCCAATGGCGCCACCGTCAGTAGCCCGGTAAAAGTTGTCTTTGGTCTGGAAGGCATGGACGTGGCTCCGGCCGGCAACGAGCAAGACAACAGTGGCCACCACCACCTGCTGATCGATCTCGATACCCTGCCCGACATGGGCATGCCGCTACCTGCCAGCGACCAGTTGGTGCATTTCGGCAAAGGCCAGACTGAAACCGAGCTGGAACTGGAACCGGGCACCCACACCCTGCAGCTACTGCTGGGCGATTACCGCCATGTTCCCCATGAGCCACCGGTCATGTCCGAGAAAATCACCATCACGGTGGAATAACTACCCAGCACAAAAAAGGGCCTCGATTGAGGCCCTTTCATTAATCAATCCAGTTCGGTTGGCCCAATCACAGTTCCATCCATCAACACAGCAGCAAAATTTCCCCCACCCCAAACTCTATTACCGTCGAAAACAGGCAAAAGATCCACTCGGTAATACCAAACATCTTCGGCCAGGGAGCACCCATGCTCTGTGAGGGCAATTTCCCTTACGTCCACCGCGTCATAGCGGCTGTACTGGGATTTTGACCACTCCTTCACCAGCCTGTACGCCTCCGAGACAGGCAAAGGAGGCTCCCCCATTTCAGGATTCCATGATGGGGAAGCATGTATCTGCTGGTTTGAGATAATCAAACCCACTTTGGTGCCATCGGATTTCGTTGCCGACATCACAGAACCACCGCCACAGGCAAGAGAGGCGACAGGCACCAGCAGCGTAGCGCCAACAAGAAGTGAAATAATTCGGACCATGCTTCCCCCTGTTTTTGTATTTTTAATATTTTTGCATTCATTTATCGAAGGCGCTATCTGAGTGACAAATAATCAGAGCAATTCAATAACGGAATCCACTATCCTGCACAAGCCTCATCAGCCGCTGCCATTTCCTTAACGTAACAGCAGGTGCGGCACCTTCGCTTCCCGAATCATCTTGTTAGTGGTGCTGCCGACAAAGAATTCGCGGATGCGGGAGTGGCCATAGGCCCCCATCACCACCAGATCCACGTTGTGGCTCTGCTGGTACTGGTGCAAGGCAGGCTCCACCTCACCCTCAAGCGTGGCCGTTTGCACGTTATGCCCGGATTGTTCGAGCTGCCGAGCCGCCTCATCCAGCCCTTCATGGTTATTGCCAACCGTCACCAGATGACAATCCAGCCCCTGGAACAGCGGGCTGTCAGCCAGCATGCTCACGCCCTTGCGTGAGGTAGCGCTGCCGTCGAATGCGAGCATGATGGTTTTCGGTGCCTGAAACGCACCCACCGTCACCAGGATTGGACAATGCAGAGCGCGGATAACACGCTCCACATTGTCTCCCACCTGAGCGCCAATACCCTCGTGCTCTTCGCCTTGCTTGCCGATCACCAGCAAACGCATCTCTTCTTCCAGTTCGGCAAGCGTATCCACCAGATCACCGTGACGTTGACGCTGTTGCGGCTCGCTAATGCCGGCTTCGCTGGCACGCTGACCTGCCGCTTCCAGCATCATCTTGCCTTGCTCCAGTGCCAGGCGGTTACGCTTGGCATCCAGATCGGCCAGTTCTTCCATCAAGTGCTCGCGGCCACCCAGCGCCAGATTACCACTGAAATCGGCACTGACCGGGTAGCGCGAATGATCCAGCACATGCAACAAGGTCAGCGGCGCGCTCAAGCGCTGTGACGCCCAGGCAGCATAGTCACAAACGGTCGAGGCGGCGTTAGAACCGTCTATACAGGCGATGACGTTAGTCATTGTTGTTCTCCTTTGACGCTTAATGCGGCACTTGTTTGCGACGTTTAATGGCCACCCATCATTTTTTCAACAGCAGCAGGCTTGTCGTGAACACCGAATTTGTCCACCAGCGTAGCACTGGCTTCGTTGAGGCCGACGATATCCACTTCAGTGCCTTCACGGCGGAACTTGATCACGACCTTGTCCAGAGCACCAATAGCGGTGATATCCCAAAAGTGGGCACGATGCACATCAATAGTGACTTTATCGATGGCCTCCTTGAAGTCAAACGAGGCGATGAACTGGTCGGAGGAGGTAAAGAATACCTGCCCCACTACGTCGTAAACCCGGTGACCGCCTTCAGCGCTTTCGGTCGCTCTCACGTAGAAGATGCGCCCCACCTTGTTGGCATAGAACAAGGCACTCAATACCACACCGATTCCCACACCAATCGCCAGATTGTGAGTCGCCACGGTGGCAGTCACCGTGGCGAGCATGACCACGGTACTGCTGGCCGGGTGTTTCGCCATATTGGTGATGGATTCCCAGCTGAACGTGCCAATGGAGACCATGATCATCACCGCCACCAGCGCGCCCATGGGGATCTGGGAAACCCACTTGCCCAGGAACACCACCAACACCAACAGGAAACAGCCGGCAAACAGGGTCGACAACCGCTTGCGCCCACCGGACTTCACGTTGATAACCGACTGGCCAATCATGGCGCAACCGGCCATGCCACCCAGAAAACCCGACGCGATATTGGCCACGCCCTGGCCTTTGCATTCGCGGTTCTTGTTGCTGTCGGTGTCGGTCAGGTCATCAACGATGGTAGCCGTCATCATCGATTCCAGCAGGCCAACCACGGCCAGGGCCAAGGAATACGGCAGGATGATTTTCAGGGTTTCCAAATTCAGGGGAATGTCCGGCAGCAAAAAGATCGGCAGACTGTCCGGCAGCTCACCTTTATCTCCCACCGTGGGGACATCAAGCCCCAGATACATCGCTACACCGGTAATCACCACGATGCAGACCAGCGGCGACGGCACCGCCGTGGTCAGCAGAGGCAGCAGATAGATAATCCCCAGGCCTGCCGCCACCATGGCGTAAACATGCCAGGTCACGTCCACCAACTCCGGCAACTGCGCCATAAAAATGAGAATAGCCAACGCATTCACAAACCCGGTGACCACAGAACGCGACACAAATCGCATCAGGTTACCGAGTTTGAGGAACCCCGCGATGATCTGCAGAGCGCCAGTGAGCACCGTGGCCGCCAGCAGGTATTGCAAGCCATGGTCGGCCACCAGAGTCACCATCACCAACGCCATGGCGCCAGTGGCCGCAGAAATCATCCCCGGGCGCCCGCCAAAGAAGGCCGTCACCACGGCAATACAGAAAGAGGCATACAGACCTACTTTCGGGTCCACGCCGGCAATGATGGAGAAGGCAATCGCCTCCGGTATCAACGCAAGCGCCACAACGGCCCCTGCCAGCAAGTCTCCACGGACGTTACTGAACCAGTCCTGCTGAATCGTTCGAAGCATGGATTTCAATCCTGTGTTTGGAAATAACAAGCAAAGGCTGCGCAGCGGCAGCAATAGAATACGGGGAACGGCACCAACCGGCACCGCACGGCAAAGCCATGTAGGGAGGGCGCTAGGGCGGACTCAGCCGTGTTTGGGTCATGGTGAACACCCGGTGTAGTGAGGAAAGGCGCGGATTCTAGCAGAACACCCCCGGCAATTACAGGCAGCCCCGCCTGGCTCATTACGTCAGCAGCCCCTCACCACTACGCCCGATCGGCACAACATGCGATAATCGCCCCCTGTGTTACCGCCACCGCGGCCGTCGCGAAGGCCTCCAATCATATGCCTGATACCGTGTTAATGACCGACCCCACCGCCCACACCACAGTCCGTACACTGGACCGCCGTCTGAGCGTTGCCCCGATGATGGACTGGACTACACGGGACTACCGGTTTCTGGCCCGGCTGATTACCCGCCATACGCTGCTGTACACCGAAATGGTGGTGGCCCAGGCTATCCTGCACGGCGACCGTGACCGTTTCTTGAGCTTCAACGACGAGGAACACCCGGTGGCCCTGCAGTTGGGTGGCAGCGACCCGCAGCGATTGGCCGAAGCGGCACGCATCGCCGGCGACTACGGCTATGACGAAATTAATCTGAACGTGGGCTGCCCATCCGACCGGGTACAACAGGGCAAGATCGGCGCCATCCTGATGGCCGAGCCGGAACTGGTCGCGCGTTGTGTAGAGGCCATGCAGGCAGCTGTCAGCGTGCCTGTTACGGTGAAGACACGCATCGGCATTGATGACCAGGATGACTATGATTTCCTGTACCGGTTTGTGGGTCGCATGGAAGCCGCCGGCTGTACCAGCCTGACGATCCATGCCCGCAAGGCGATTCTTTCCGGCCTCTCCCCCAAGGAAAACCGGGATATCCCACCGCTGATCTACCAACGCGCCTATGCCATCAAGCAGGCCTTCCCCCACATCGAAGTCATCCTCAACGGCGGCGTTAAAACGCTGGATGAGGTGCACCAGCACATGGGCGAAGTGGACGGTGTAATGATCGGTCGCGAGGCCTACCAGAACCCCTATTTCCTGGCCGAAGCAGACCGGGTCGTGTTTGCCGACGACCACCCTATCGCCAGCCGCCGTACCATCGCCGAGCAGTTCCTTCCCTATGTGGAGCGGCGTTATGCTCTCGGCCACGCCCCCAAGCACTCACTGCGGCATATCCTTAACCTGTTTCAGGGGCAACCCGGCGCCCGACGCTTCCGTCGCCACCTGAGCGAAAACATGCACAAACCAGAAACCACCCCGCAAGTGCTCATGGACGCCTTGGCGCAACTGCCTTAGCCTGTTGGTATCTTATATCTCCGTAAGAGCGGCGCTTGAGGCGCGAATAAAACAGTTTCGAGTGACGAGAAGCGAGTTTCGAAAGGCATAAAACGGGTACGGGTTTTCGCAACTCGTAACTCGCTCCTCGCAGCTCGGGAAGTCAAACAGCGCTCCTACGGCACAGAAAACCCCCTGTCATCGTTGGCCTCTACACTGTCCTCCGCCATGACATCAAAAGGAACGGATACCGTGAACAAACGCGAACAGCTCGCCCAGTGGACCTCCCTGGTTGCCGATACCGGTGACCTGGACATGATCGCCCAGCTGGAACCGGAAGACGCCACCACCAACCCATCATTGCTACTGGCAGCTGCCCGAGACTCGCGTTACCGCGATCTGCTCCAGCAAGCGGCAGACCTGTGTCGTACTCTGGGCCATGAAGGCGAAATGGACTGGCTCACCGATACCTATGCCTGCCTGGCCGGACAGGCCATCCTGGAGCGTGTGCCTGGTCTGGTATCCAGCGAGGTCGATGCCCGCCTGTCTTTTGACACCCGCGCCACCGTGGAAAAAGGCCGCCGATTGATGGCGATCTACCGGGAACTGGACGTAGATCCAAGCCGCATCCTGATCAAGGTAGCAGCCAGCTGGGAAGGCATCCGCGCCGTGGAGATTCTGGAAGAAGAAGGCATTCGCTGTAATGTGACGCTGGTGTTCAATCAGGCTCAGGCGCTGGCCGCCGCCGAAGCCGGCGCCACACTGATCTCCCCCTTTGTAGGCCGCATTTTCGACTGGCACCGCAAGAATGGCATGACCATCGAAACCCCGGAACAAGACCCCGGCGTGGTCTCCGTGCGCGACATCTTCGCCACCTTCAAGGCCCGCGGTCTGGACACCATCGTCATGGGGGCCAGCTTCCGCAACGCCGGCCAAATCGAAGCGCTGGCCGGCTGTGACAAGCTCACCCTCAGCCCGGCACTGCTTGAGGAACTGGCTGGCGATAACGGCGGTCTTACCCGGGTACTGGACCCTGAACTGGTGGCCCCGCAAGACGACTGGACACCGGTGAACGAAGCCGCATTCCGTTGGCAGCTCAACGATGATGCCATGGCCAGCGACTTGCTGGCCGATGGTATCCGTCGCTTTGCCAAGGACCAGCAAGCACTGGAAACCTTACTGATAGACGAGGGGGTCATTTGAATTGGCTGAACCGACTGTTTCGCCCTGAAAGCGAGACACCGCAATATTCCGAACACGATCTGCACCGCGCGGCCGCAGCCCTGCTGTTTGAAGTGGCCCGTACCGATGGCACTGTCGATCAGGCAGAAACTCAGCGCCTGATCGCTGCCGTCAATCAGCGCTGGCAGCTAGATGCCGAAGAAATGCAGGATATCGTATCCGAACTGGAAAACCGGGTAGATCAAGCCACCGACCTGTTTGAATTTACCCTGCCGTTACGCGAGCACTGGGGCCCGGAGCAGCGCGTCACGCTAATTGATGAGATGTGGGCCATGGCGGCGGCCGACGGCAAGGCAGACGTGCACGAAGAACATTTGATCCGCCGCGTCAGCGACCTGCTCTACGTCTCGCACGGGGACTACATCCGCGCCAAACTAAAAGCCATTGAAAATTGACAGCTCGCGAGCTGGAGTTCGTCTTTACTTTAAACCTAAGAGACCGCGCCCTTGCTAGGAGCGCGGTCTCATAAAATTGGCAAACAGAAAACCCTGAGCGCATAGCTGTCCACTATCAACTGTCAACTCTCTTCACCACCCCTCGTCTTCGTACTCGTCATTGAGTTCCGAATCGCGGGCTTCAATCTCGGGGAAGCGCAACGACGGCCGGTCACCGCTTTCAAAACGGCGGCGTTGCAGGTAGGCATTGCGCAGGAAGGTATAGCGGTCGCCAACGATATTGCGTTCCAGATCCAGCAAGTCAGCCCGCAAGTCGACCACATACACCGCCGTGAAACTGTGGCGGGTCAGGTCGTGGGGGATATAGTGACGCAGGCGCATGTAGTCTTCCGGCAGGATAGCCGCAGCATCCCGGCCCGTAGACGGCCCCCAGAATGGCAACACCATGTAAGGACCTTCAGGAATTCCCCAGCGGGCAAACGTCAGGCCCAAATCGGTATTGCGCTTCTCCAGATCCACCTTGCTGGCCACATCAAACAAGCCACCAATGCCTAGCGTGGTATTGACCGCAAACCGGCCCCAATTCTGGCCCACATGCCCCCAGCGCCACTGCAGGACACTGTTCAGCCCGCTGCGAAAATCACGCAGGTTTTCATAAAAACGGGTGATGGTGTCGTTCATCCACTGTGGCGTGACCTTGTCGTACCCCTTGGCAACGGGCTTCAGGCCGTATTTATCCAGTGCTTCGTTGAAAGCAAAGATCTTGCGGTTGATATCTTCCCAGGGGTCTTCGTACTTGGGTTTGCCGCCCGGGGAATCAAATGCCGTGGACGCATCCCCCCAGTCTTCTTCCGCCTGAACGGCGAATGGCAGACATAACAGCAAGCTCAGCAATAGATAACGCACGGACACCCCGGACAGTAATGGACGCCGCATTATAGCGACGCCCCACCCCCTACGAACAGTGCCTCCGGCAAACCGTTACCCAACCCGCACAGGTTTTACACATTCGATCTGGCGCGAGCCCAGCAACGACGGGCAATCCAGTAGTCCAGGCTGACAAAACGGCCGGCCCCGGAGAAGAACAACACCAACAGCATAACCAGGTAAGTAACGGCAAATTCAATGCCATTATTCAACACCACAAAATTGCCTTTACCGGTAAGCCAGTCGTACTGTCCGTGCTCGCGCAGAATGGCCCGCGCCCGGCCCAAGCGCTCGCCCACAGCCTCACTGTTCTGCAAACTTTCCACGGCCCCCGGAAACCCGACCTCGGCCAGGGGCGCAGCCATGCTGGTCGCCGGATTGCCTGGTGCGATGGCAAACCAGCCGTTCTCCCAATGTACGGAGCCAATGGCGACCAGCATGGTGAACATCAACGGGATGCTGATATAACGGGTGAAAAGGCCCAGTAGCAGCAAGATACCGCCAACCAGCTCGGTGGCCGTCGCGAGAAAGGCCAGTAACGCCGGAAAAGGCAAACCCAGCCCCCATTCACTGTTGCCAAACCAGGACACCGTACTCTCAAAGCTCATGGCCTTGTTATATCCAGCGCTGAACATCACCGGAACCAGAAATAAACGAAGCGCCAGAGGCGCAAGGAAATCGGCAATACGGGTGTGATTCAACGCCGCATGAATGCGGTGAAACAAAGACAGTAGCGTGGTCATCGTCAGGTTCCTTACAGGCGACTCAGTGAGGTTCCTATAAGGATGTCCCGCTCACGCATTTGTTGCAGAATATCGCGAGAAAAAGTTTCCAGCGCCGCCACGTCCGCAAACTGCATTTCCTCAGCCAGGCGCCCCACCACTGCTTTCCCCGTCTCCGTTGGGTGTTCGCCAATCAACTGCAGCAATCTGGCAGTCGGCGCGTTGATTTCCATAAAGCGCACGCCATCATCCCGGCCGCGATAAACCAGTAACCAGACCGGTTGCTCAAGCGCTTCCTGGGGCTGAAATTCGCTACAAATTTTGTGCACAGGAAAGTGGTAGCTCAATATCTCATGCAGAGGGCTAAGCTGGGGAATCGCTCGGAGTAGATCTCCATCCGGATGAAACCCGGTTTCCGGGAAGGTTTCTGTGGAGGCATCCAGCACCAGCTCCATCCACTCGTAATGCGCCAACTCCAGCATAAAAACCGGGTCGCCGGGCTCACTGCCCTGGCCACTGGCCAGAAAGCTGACAAATTCCCGGGGAATTTCCAGAAAATAAGGGGTTTGACTGGCATGTTTTTCAAAGAATGCCCTGGCCAGTCTTTGCCAACGCGCACTGTCCAGAAGGCTGTGCAGCACAGGAAATCCCTGGCGCAAAAAACCGTTCACATTGTTGAAAAACAGATTGCGATAAATATCCAGACGCCGCTCTTCGATGCCGTCGGGGGCAGGGTACGAATCCGGGTTACGCAAGTGCGCAGCAAATTCCCGCTGTAGCGTCTGAAAATCCTGGGCTTTCATGACAGCACAGACTTTCTGGAAGACGAGCCAGGTGCGGATGCCTTTATGGTCGCGCTCGCATAGTGTTGCTGATAACCGCCAATCTTGCGCAACTCGGCAAACAGGGTGTCGTTATCCGGAATATTGAAGTCCCGTTCCAGCAACGTGGGAAGTGCACCAAACGTCTGATATGCATGGTCCAGTAATGCCCACACCGGGTCGATCACATCGCTGCCGTGGGTATCCACTTTCAAATCTTCCGCTTCATCGAAATGGCCTGCGATGTGCAAATAACAAATGCGTTCACCAGGCAATGCGGAAATAAAGTCGTAGGGGTCATAGCCGTGATTAATACCGTTCACATAGGCATTATTCACATCCAGTAGCAGTTCGCAGTCAGCCTCCTGCAATACGGCTTTGACGAAATCGATCTCTGACATTTCTGCACCGGGCGCGGCATTCCCCAACCGAGCATAGTAGCTAACGTGTTCAATGCCGATCGGTTGTTCAAGAAAGTCCTGCACCTGGCGAATACGATCCGCCACGTAATGCACCGCCTCTTCCGTAAAGGGAATCGGCATCAAATCATAGAGATGACCGTGGTCACTGCAATAACTCAGGTGTTCCGTATAGCGGCGAATGTTGTGTTCTTTAAGAAACGACTTCACCGACTTCAGTAATTCGAAATCCAGCGGTTCTGGCCCACCCAGTGACAAACTCAGCCCGTGAGTCACAAAGGGATAGCGCTCGGTAAAGGCACGAAACTCTTTACCCAGACGGCCGCCCATGGGAATCCAGTTCTCTGGCGCCACTTCCATAAAATCAAAAGGGATACTGTCAGGCGCGGAATCATGGGCCTGTGAAAGCGGGCCCATGAGGGCCCGCCGAAGACCCAGGCCCACTCCGGACACTGGTGTCTCAGTTTTCATGATCAGGCGTCCTTATGCGTCACCGCCGCATTTGCCTTCACCACACTTGCCTTCGCCTTTCTTGTCTTCACCACATTTACCTTCGGCGCCTTTTTCACCACAGCTGCCTTCGGCTTTCTTGTCTTCGCCGCACTTGCCTTCACCACACTTGCCTTCAGCGTGATCTGAGGCCAACTGGTAGCCAGCGCTCAGGTCTGCAGCAGCAAACGGATTTTCAGCAGCCTGGGCCACTGGTGCAGAGAGTGCAGAAGCGACAACAGCAGCACCAACGGTAGCAGCGAGGGGGTTCAATTTAGTCAGCTTAGCCATGTTAAGTCTCCATACTTACTTTATTGAGGGTGTACATTATTGAATGTCATGTCCGAAGCCGTTTTAACGGCTCAGGCACCCGCTCAAATCAAGAGCACCTGACACAGACAATATAGAGATGCTGGCGTGAGGTAAACGTTACGGCTACAGGCCAAAAAAAGAAAAAAGGCCGCAAAATGCGGCCTCGTGAAGAGCATGTGAATGCAGTAGTGGTTATTTGATGCGGTTCACAATAACGCTGCCGATGGAATAACCGGCACCGAAGGAACAGATAACGCCCTTGGTGTCCACGGGCAGATCTTCATTGTATTTGTGAAACGCAATCATCGAGCCCGCTGAGCTGGTGTTGGCGTATGCATCCAGAATAACCGGAGCTTCCTCACGGGTGGCGGGACGGCCCAGTACCCGTTTGGAAATCAGTTCGTTCATGCTCAGGTTGGCCTGGTGCAGCCACATGCGGCTGACAGAGTCGACCGGCACCTGGGTATCGGCCAAGTGCGAGCTGATCTGCTCGGCAACCATGGGGCAGACTTCCTTGAAAACCTTTCGTCCTTCTTGACGAAACAGCTTGTCACGGGCGCCCACGCCACGCTCATCAGCCCGGTTCAGGAAGCCAAAGTTATTACGAATGTTGTTGGAAAACTTGGTTTGCAGGCGAGTGCCCATAATCTCCCATTGATTGCTGGAATTGGCGTCTTCCTTACGCTCCAGAATCACGGCCGTGGCCACGTCACCGAAAATGAAGTGGCAGTCACGATCTTCCCAGGCCAGGTGTGCCGAGCAGATTTCCGGGTTCACCATCAGCACCCGGCGGGCACTGCCATTGCGGATCGCGTCCACGCCGGCCTGGATCCCGAAAGTGGCACTGGAACAGGCCACATTCATGTCGTAACCCCAGCCGTGGTCCATCCCCAGGGCCGCTTGCACTTCCACTGCCATGGCCGGGTAGGCACGCTGCATATTGGAACAGGCCACCAACACGGCATCCAGGTCATTGGCTGTCAGGCCGGCGTTGTCCAGTGCCTGTTTGGCGGCCTTGACGGCGATCTCAGCCTGGATGGACACCTCGTCATCAGTGCGCTCATCAATACGGGGAGCGAGACGATCAGGGTCAAGAATCCCTGTTTTATCAATCACATAACGCTGCTTAATGCCTGACGCCTTTTCAATGAAAGCGCTGTTGGACGGGCCCAGGGCCTCCAGCTCGCCGGCTTCGATGGCTTGTGCATTGCGGGCGTTATAACGCTCCACGTATTCATTGAATGATTCCACCAGTTCGTCGTTGGTGATGGTCTGGGCCGGAGTCCACAGGCCGGTCCCACTGATTACAACCGAATAGCTCACAAGCGAGTCCTCGCACTAATGCAGGGCCAGCCGCCCTGCTACAGCAAATTAGATAATGGGTCGATTATCCGGATTCAGTGGGCCCGGCGCAAAGGCACCAGGGCCCATTTTGTTGGTTATTACGGTCGTTCAGAGGCCCGTTTACGTCTTGTGCTGTACCTGGAGCGCCGTAAGCAAGCCTATATTCGCCCTTCAGCATTGCTCCCACTGTTTATTCAGTCGTTTCGCTGAAACCGGCAGTTTGGTGCCCAGTTGCTGGGCAAACAGACTCACCCGGTATTCCTGCAGCATCCAGAAAAACTGCTGCAAGGGCTCGGATTGCTTCCATAACGGGGCGCCAGCAGCCCGGGTTTCATGCTGTTTGCTGTACGCCTCCAGCTCCGCACTGAGAGTGCGATCCTTGCCAATCTGCCCTCCCAGCTTATCCAGGCGATGATCAATCGCCCCCAGTAGCCGGGGGTATTCCTGTAACCAGGCCCAGGGCACCTGTAACAACACATCATCGGGAAATAATTGCCCAAGTTGCTGCTTCAGGTCGCGATGGGCATGGGCCCAGGCCAGCGGAAAGTTCTTCTCCAGTGTTCCCATCAGCTGCCGATAATGTGCGAACAGTTTTCCCAGGGTCGCCAATTGCTGCTGTGCCCAGGGCACAAAATCTCCACGGTGGGCATTGAGTCGGTCCCGAAACGACGTCTCGTTACGCACCGGCTTATCCAGCTGGAAATGCTCGGCCAATAACCGCAGCAGGGCGTGATCCAGCGCGTTGCGGGCCATGGGGCCTTTCTCGGTTTTCAGCTTCTGGAAACCCGCCATTTGCGAAGCCTGCTTGCGCAGATCCCGTAGCTGCACCGACAGTTTGAAGCTCAACAAGCGGGCCGTGCCCCATCGGTGTGCCCAGGCACCCTCGACTTCATCGTCCCGATACTGCAGCTCTACTTCGCTGCCAATATCCACCAGCACCGGGAAACGGCGCACGGTCATGCCACCCAGGTCCTGATCCTCGGTTTCCGGCAGATCACCAAACAGCCATTCCTGACCACGCAATGCCGGCGTGGCCTCCCTGGGTTTGGGAAGATCACGGGTGACGCCGGCCAGCCGGTCTTTTACGTCGTCCAGGCTACGCCCCTGGGCGAGCACCTTGCGTTTGCCATCAACACGGTCCACCACCTGAATAAACATGCGCAGATGGTCCGGCAAGGTGGCAGCCTGCCACTCCTCAAGCTCAACACGCAGGCCGGTCATGCGTTGCAGTTCCCGGGTCATGGCCGGCAACAACGGCTCATCCGGCGTCAGAGTTTCCATCAGGGCGCTGACATAATCCGGCACCGGCACAAAGTGACGACGGCGGGCCTTGGGCAAGGCCCGAATCAACGCTTCCAGCTTTTCACGCAGCAAGCCGGGCACCAGCCAGTCCAGTCGCGCCTCGGATACCTGATTCAGCGCAGCCAACGGCACGATCAGGGTAACCCCATCGCGCTCCCCGGTGGGATCAAAGCTGTATTCCAGCGGCAGGCGCAGCCCATCGAGTTTCAGTTGATCGGGAAACTGATCGCTGCCCAGATCAGGGCTTCGCGAAAGCAGGAAACTCTCATCCATGAGCAACGCGGTTTTCTGTTCCTCGCTGGCCTGTTTGCTGTACCAGTTCATCAGCCCGGCGACAGTGTGAATGCCACCGGGCAGGCGCGCATCGTAGAAAGCCACACGCGCTTCTTCATCCACCAAAATATCCCGACGGCGCAGTTTGTGCTCCATCTCCTCCAGTGTTTCAAAACGCTCGCGATTGGTTTTCACAAACGGCGGCTCTCGGGTCAGATGCCCCATGACCAAACCTTCACGGATCATCAGCTCACGGGCTTCTTCCGGATGAATGGCCCCATAGTTCACGGGCCTGCCGCTGGCCAGAATCAAGCCGAACAGGTTGACCTGTTCCTTTGCCATGGCGCAGCCGCGCTTTTTCGACCAGTGCGGCTCAAAGTATTGGCGCTTGAGCAGGTGCCCCGCCGCCTGTTCGATCCACAACGGATCCGTTTTTGCCACGGTCCGGGCAAACAACCGACTGGTTTCCACCTGCTCTGCCGCCATCAACCAGCGCACCTTGGTCTTTGACAGTGACGACCCCGGCCATACCAGGGGCTTGCGGTTTCGCGTCGACAACCATTCGCCCTCTTCCGTGCGTTGCATGACATTAGCCAACAACCCGGTAAGCAACGCCTGATGCAGCGGCGCGTAGAGCGGGGACGGAGGAGCGTTATCGCCGTTTTTGCTCTTTGCCTTCTCAGGTTCTCTTAACGGCAATCCGGATTCCACTGGCGCATTCAGTTTCCAGCCCTGCTCTTTACTCAGCAATAATAGTTGACGATGAGTGTCGCGCCATTCGCGCATTCGCGTGGGAGACAGGAAGGTTTTCTTGAGCAGTTTCTCGTACTGATTGCGGCTCAAGGATTCGCGTTGGGAATCCGCCCACTGCCACAACTTCACAAAGAACAGAAAATCCGATTCCTTGTCGGTGAAAGGCTGGTGGGCATGATCCGCTTGTTGCTGCTTATCGTGGGGGCGTTCCCGAGGATCCTGGGCGGCCAGTGCGGACACCACGATCAAGGCCTCGCGCAACACTTTCTTTTCCGCCGCCGCGACCAGCATTCGGCCCAGAGTGGGGTCCAGCGGGAAACGTGCCAGCTGCCGCCCCAGTGCGGTCAGCGTCTGTTTTTCTGTCAGCGCGCCCAGCTCATCCAGTAATCGATAACCATCGCGAATCAGTCGGCCATCCGGTGGTTCGATAAAAGGAAAATCCTCCACTTTACCTAACCGCAGGTCTGCCATCTGCAGGATCACTGCGCCCAGGTTGGTGCGCTGGATTTCCGGATCGGTGAACGCCGGCCGGTTGAGAAAATCGTCTTCGTCAAACAGGCGGAAACAGATACCCGGCATCACGCGGCCGCTACGGCCGGCCCGCTGATTGGCACTGGCCTGACTCACCGGCTCCACCGGCAGACGCTGCACCTTGGAGTGCACGCTATAACGGCTGATACGCGCGGTACCGGCATCTATCACATAGCGAATGCCGGGCACCGTGAGTGAGGTCTCTGCCACGTTGGTACTGAGCACCACGCGGCGCCCCCGGTGCGACGAAAAAATCCGGTGCTGCTCGGCCTGGCTGAGACGTGCATACAGCGGCAGGATTTCCGTATCACGCAGGCTGGAACCATGAGTCGCGCAGCGTTTCAAATGGTGGTGCACATCGCGGATATCACGTTCACCAGCCAGAAATACCAGTACGTCTCGCGCCATGGGCAGGCCATCGCGACGCTCATCACGCTGAATTTCCAACAGGATATCTTCCACCTGCCGGGACAGCTCCTGCCCGTCTGCGGGTGGCCGGTAACGCATCTCCACCGGAAAAGTACGCCCGGACACTTCCAGCACCGGGGCGCCACCGAAATGTTCGGCAAACCGTTGGTGATCGATGGTGGCCGAGGTGATGATCACTTTCAGATCAGGCCTGCGCGGTAACAGTTGCTTGAGATAGCCAAGCAGAAAATCGATGTTCAGGCTGCGCTCGTGGGCCTCATCAATAATCAGGGTGTCGTACTGGTTAAGAAACCGGTCCTGCTGAATCTCATTAAGCAGCATGCCATCGGTGAGCACCTTGATCAGCGAATGTTCACTGACCTGCTCGGAGAACCGCACCTTGAACCCCACGGTGGCGCCCAATGGGCTATGCAGCTCTTCCGCTACCCGGGTTGCCACCGCTCTGGCCGCCAGCCGACGAGGCTGGGTATGGCCGATGGTGCCTTCAATACCCCGCCCCAACTCCAGGCAGATTTTCGGTAACTGGGTGGTTTTTCCTGAGCCGGTTTCACCAGCGATTACCACCACCTGGTGGTCGCTGATCGCCTGCTTGATATCCTCTCGGCTGGCCACCACCGGGAGATCCGGCCACTCCAGCGCCGGCACGGCTGCCAGGCGTTTATCCCGGTTGGCCATGGAGGCGACCATGGCCTCGGCGACTTTATCTACAGCTTTAGGGTTACGTTTCCCGGCCGGCGTTCGTGCCAGGCCATCAACCCGTTTCTTCAGACGAAAACGGTCAGCCCGACGTACTTTGTCGAGCTGCTGGTAAAGCGGTTTCAGGGTATCGGTCATTAAAGGAGCCTCTAAAAAACGCCTTGCATGCTCAGTCTTTCAGGCTGGTTCGCAATCTAGGCGCCCTTTTGAAGGTGTATGTCGATCCATCGAAAAAGGTCAACAACGAGTGCGGGCCAGCCTGAAAGACCCGAAGCACCCGTTCGGGCATAAAGGCGCGGCCTGAAGCGCACATCTGCTGCGCCTTGCCTTTAGGAAAGGGAACCACCCTGTCCGTCGAGACAAGACACAACAGCTGCACGCTTCAGGTCACGCTGAGCACGTAAGGAGTTTTTCAGAGGCTCCTTCAGCGCCATTGGGCAGGAGAGCCTCTCAAGGCACTCCTGCGGGTAACAATCGGATTTTCGTGCCGCTATTTTGCGTGCAACCACGCACGGCCTTTTTCTGTCAGCCCGCCTTTGGCGATAGTCAGGAATGCGGTGCTGGCTTCAGTGGCTTCCACTTTGACCTTGAACCGCATCAACTCATCTCGCCGGAAAGCATGAATCTCCATGACCTCTCCGGGCAGGAAACCCGACAGCAAATTATCAATATTGCTGGTGGTGGCCTGCAGGCCATCCACGGCAATAATCACATCACCAGCGGATAGCCCCGCCGCCATGGCGGCCCCTTGCTCAAACGCCACCGCGATTTTCGCCCCCATGGTATCCGGCACCAATCTGGCGCCCAGATGAGGGATACCATCCTTGCCCGCTCTGCCGCCGTTATCGCCATGCCCGGCAGCAGTACGCCAGTGCAGCTCCACGCCCCGGTCGGCCAGCAATTCCGCCAGCGGCAGATCCTCTGTGCTGTACAAGGCCTGATTGAAGAAGTCACTCATGTCGCAACCGGCGATTTCTTCCGCCAGTGGCTGAATGCCCTGCTCCGGTACGCCAACACCGGTCTGGCCATAGCGCTGCCACAACAGCCGCATCAAATCATCCAGGGTCTTTTTCTCTGCGGTCAGGTTGCGCAGGGTCAAATCCAGCGCCAGAGCCACCAGTGATCCCTTGGTGTAGTAGCTGACAATGGCATTAGGGGCGTTTTCATCCTGCTTGTAGAAGCGGGTCCAGGCATCAAAGCTGGATTCCGTCACCGTTTGTTTATGGCGACCCTGCCCCCGGTATACCCGCGTAAGCGTCTGCCCCAGCAGCTCCAGATAACTCTGTGGCGCAATCAGCCCGGTCCGCGCGAGGGACAGGTCGTCGTAATAACTGGTGATGCCTTCAAACGCCCACAGCAATTCGGTATGCACTTCTTGTGATAAATCAAAAGGCGTAAACGCCGCCGGTTTGATCCGCTTCACGTTCCAGGTGTGGAAATATTCATGGCTGCACAGCCCCAGATAAGAGCGGTAGCCGTCGCGGACTTTGCCCGGCTCATCGGTACGGCGCGGCAAATCATCGCGGGGGCACATCAGGCTGGTGGAATTACGGTGCTCCAGCCCGCCATAACCGTTACCGGTCACCAGGGTCATAAAGACGTAGCGATCCATGGGCGCTGGCTCGCCGAACATGCGGATATGATGTTCACAAATCGGTTTCAAATCACGACACAGTCGCGCCATGTCGGTTTTGTGGCGCCCTGCCAACACCACCCAGTGCGGCACACCACAGGCTTCGAACTGCGCATACTCAAACGGCCCCATTTCCACCGGGTGATCGATCAGGTCATCGTAGTTTTCCGCCTGGAACACACCGAAACCCAGCTCCGAGCCGGACTCCCTTTTCAACCCGGTGGCCACTTGCCAGCCGTTGTAGCCATGCCCTTGCGGGGCCTCTATGGCAACGTGGCAGGGCTGATCTTCATGGCCCATGGCGGCCAGGAACACGCAGCTGCCGTTAAAATAACCATGGGTGGTGTCCAGGTGCGCGCCACGCACGGACAAATCCCAGGCATAAACGTGATAACGCAGTTGTACCGGACCATCACAGGGCGGCACTTGCCAGGTCTGCTTGTCCCGTTTGGCGACAGGCAGGGTTTCGCCATGGCTGCTGGCTTCCACATGCACAATATGGCGCGCAAAATCGCGAATCATATAACTGCCAGGAATCCAGGCGGGCAAGCTGAACGCCTGCCCCTCCGGGGTCGGGTCCGCCACCGTCAGGGTCACTTCAAACAGGTGCGCCTCAGGGCGCAGCGGGCGAATCCGGTATTCGATCATGGTTACTCCTGACAGGTGTGTTGCTTTCATTCAATCGGGTTAAAGATAGGTCGCGCATCACAAACAAAACCGGGAGCCCAAGGCTCCCGGTGAACGGCCCAGGCCAGAGGTTAAATCATGTCATCCTTGGCCATCCGGTCCACAACAGCATCGGCCACACCGCTGGTCCCTGCCTGCAGGTCACTGGGGTTTACCGTGGTGGATTTGGCTCTCCATAGTAGCCCTTCCGGCTGGAGCCGGTACAGATTGGACTCCAGGAAGTACTTCTTGTCATTACTGAAATAGCCAGGTTCGTAGGTAGCATTCTGACGCACGTAATAGGTCTGGCCCATGGCACCGGACACCGCGATGTCTGGCGCAAAATTAGTGCCACCCTGGGTGTAGTGCATTTCTTCCTTGATATCGATGACGCTGATTACCAGTGCCGCTTCATAACCTTTCGAGGCGATATCGGCGGCCATTTGCTTGCGGCTCTTCCCTTCACTGTAACGGTCACCCAATACTGGTGCGGATGCCGTTGCTTCCACGCCCTGCGCTTTCAAAGCGGCCACAACATTGGACTCCAGCGAGTCCCGTGCCTGCTTGTCATTAACCACGGCTACCACCATGACCTTGTTAACATGCTCACCGGCCTGGTGATCCTTGGCCCGGGCGGAACTGCTAACCATGGTGTTATGGGCCGTACAGGCCGTCGCCAGCACCGCCACCACGAAAACCATCAGGAGACCTTTTATTCTTGCTATCATCTCTCTTCCTCATTGAGTTTCTTGACCTTGCCTCGGCAATGACGCACGTTTTGCGCAGCCGGAGACTATTATGACCGAACAGATGATCCATCACACCACGGATGATAACCATGTCGTCGCCATCCACCACTGGCCCTGCGAAGCGGCAGCGGCCAAGGGCACGGTAATCTGGCTGCACGGTATGTCCGAACACGGCTCACGTTACCAGAATCTGGCCCGTACCTTGAATGCTGCCGGTTGGCACCTGTATTGCCCGGACCATCGCGGTCATGGTGACAGTATCAACGAGGCCTGCCCCGCGGGCCACGTTGGTGATCAGCACGGCTGGCAACATTTGGTCAATGACGCCGCCAGCGTCATTCATCTGGCCAAAGAGCAACACCCGCGGTTACCGCTCGTGCTGGGCGGCCACAGCATGGGTTCCTTTATTGCACTGGGCGCAGCAGAGCAACACGGTGATGCCCTGGCCGGCCTGGTGTTGTGTGCCAGCAGTTATCATCCTGGTGCCTACTACCGCTTGATGTCTCTGCCCATCCTCTTCGAGCGCATGCGTCGGGGCAAACGCAACCCCAGCCCGCTGATACGCAAGCTCACCTTTGGTGCCTGGGCCACCCAGGTACCGGAACCCGCCACCGATTTCGACTGGCTGAGCAACGATGCCGAAGAAGTGAAACGTTATATCAATGATCCGCTGTGCGGGTTCGATTGCAGTACCGAAACCTGGGTGCAGCTGGTTACCGCCATGCGTCGCATCCAGAGCATTTCAGGCTTGTCCGAGCTGCCGGAAAACCTGCCTGTGCTGTTGTTAGGCGGTGAACAGGATCCCATGAGCGACAACGGCAAAGGCATGATGGCCCTGGAGAAGGTACTTCATGCCATGGAACAACCGCTGACCACGCACTTCTGGCCGCAAGGTCGACATGAAATTCTCAACGATCACTGCCGTGACGAAGTGCACCAGGCAATCACCGAGTGGTTGGGAAGTCTCTGAAAAACCGGGTCACGTGCGACATAAAAAAACCGGGCAAAAAGCCCGGTTTTTTTCAAACGCCTGGCGCTACTTGAACAGGCTGTTCTTGATGTCCTTCAGCCCATCCAGGGTGCTATCCCAGGTTTTTTCCACGCTGTCTTTGACGTCTTCCCAGCGCGAATTGCTGTCGTTGCGCACTTCGTCCAGCTGTGCGGACAGCTCTTTGCGCTTCTCTTTCAATTCCAGCTTGCGGGTTTCCCACTGATGGCGGACATCCTCACCTGCTTTGTCCGCTTTGACTTGCAGCTGGTCGAATTCATTATCCAGCTCGTCCAGCTTGCCTTTTACCTTTTCGATGAAAGTGTTGCGATCCATCACAATCTCCTTCAATGAGTGGTACCCCAGACAATGGGGCCCATTTCCGGCTTTTCCATGACCGGGTTGTAAAATTCCGGTTAAAGCTGAGACTGCTCCTGCTCACCCAGCGCGGCGACATAGCCCAAATAGCGGTTCTTGATTTCCCGCACGTATTTGACTGGCTCTGAGCCGCGCACATACCCATAGCGGGCCTGGCGAGCATATTGGGGCTTGGACAAGAGCAGCATGGCCTCCTCCACATGGCCAAACCACTTGTCCGGATCCTTACCAAGGCGCTGCGCCAGGCGCCGGGCATCTTCCACATGACCATGGCCGGCATTGTACGCGGCCAGCGTAAAGTACAGTTTTTCCGCCAGGTCCAGGCGCGCGGGAAAGCGCTGCTCCAGCCAGTCGATATAAGCCAGCCCCGCTTCCACGCCATTCTTCGGGTTAGTCAGATTACTGTAACCAAATTGCCGGCCGGTACGGGGCATCACTTGCAGCAGTCCCTGAGCTCCGGCAAAAGAGCGGGCGTTCGGATTAAAGCGGCTTTCCTGGTACATCTGTGAGGTAATCAGGCGCCAGTCCAGGCCATACTTGAGCGACTCGCCACGCACCAGCTCATCGTAGGGCGAAATATCCCGACCCGCTTCCACCCGATAGGCCTCATGGGTCGCAATGGTTTTCTTTTCCTTGAAATAGCGGTTGTAGGTCACGTTGTAAAACAACCCACGATAACCCCGTTTTATATAGCTATTGAGCTGCTCGCGCAGTGCCTGTTGGGGTTCCCGGGTGACCCAGGCAATCTCTTTTGCTGGCTCGAACTGGAACAACACAGCAATGTCATCCCTGTAGGTGGATTCCATGGCAGCCAGATGGCTATCGGCCATGGTCAGGTCGTAATCGCCGTTGGCCACGCCATCGATCAACATTTCCGTACTGGCGTTTTCCACTTCCAGAATTTCGAACGTGCCCCCCGCCTCTTGCAACGCTTTGAGCGTATCGTAATAGGCGGTTTCCGGGTTCACCGCCACCGTGCGTCCTGCCAGTTCCTCAACGGTCTCCAACGGTGTGTCCCCCGCCTCGCCGATGAGCTGCTCATTCACTTCCAGATAACGCTCACTGAAGGACCAGCCTGCGCTCTGCCGCTCTGCCGTGACGGTCATGGAAGCGGCGATGACATCCCCTTCCCCCGCTTCTAGGGCCGCAAACATGGAGGACGGGGTATCGTGCACAACAACCCGGACACGCAAACGATGCTGCTTGGCAAAGTCCTTGATCAGGTCGTAATCAAACCCCATCAGCTCCCCTCGCCACATAAAATAGCTGGCCGGGTTATTGGAGGTGATGACTCGCAACACCCCTTTTTCACGAATCTCAGCCCAGTCACGCTCTTCCTCACTGTCCACGGAGGTAATGACCCGCTCGCTGGTAATGTACTGGTTGATCTGATCCAGCAATTCACTGCTATCCGGGCGCACAGCCCAAGCGATGCGACGCTTGCGGTTGGCCACTGGCCCCGCTACAGCCTCCCCGTCCTCTTCAAGCAGCGCATCGAGCATGTTGCTGTCGACGATACTTGCCGCCAGCTCACCGTTGGCCACGCCGTTGACCAATTCCTCATCCGAAACATTGCTTTCCAGCACTTCCAGGCTGATGTTGTCGTGGCGCTTGGCCAGTTTGATGGCGGTTTCCTGATAGGCGGACCCTTCCGGTACCGACAGCGTCACCTCTCCCATCTCCGTTAGCGGCAGGTCCGCCAGTGCCCGCGGCACCACCATGCGCTCCTGTACAGCGTTTACAGGGGTGGAAAATGCGAGGCTTTTCTGGCGCTCTTTGGTCACCGAATAGTTGGTGATGATGATATCGGCCATGCCCTGATTGATGAGAGTGCTCAGCTCACCAAAATTGTCGGCATACACCCAGCGCGGCTCCAGTCCCAGGTGCTCAACAAACTCTTCCGCTTGCTGCTGGTATTCGCTGGCCGGGATGCCATCGCGGGGCAGGCCTGAGGGCTCGTCAAACCGGGGGGCCAATAACCGAACGAACCCCCGCTCCTTCAGCGCAGGCAAATCACCGGTTTCCTGGTAGTTCTCAAAGGTGCTGACGACCTCCCCCACCTCCGGCTCCTTGTCACAGCCGGCCAGCAGCGTGAAACCGAGACATATGAGGATGAATATGCCTGTTCGCATGGGCGCCCCCTTTCCGTTCTAGTGTTTATTTCTTAGCTCAGGGTACCAGCCTATGCCCATCAGGCGATACTTTTTAGGTGATCCGTACTTATCTCCGAAAACGGCGTTTGCTGATATACGTACCAAAAGCGGTTAACCAGTACGCTATTTGTGCTCGAGACGATCAGAGAGCCTCTGAAAAGGCCTGCGCCCGGAACGAAAAAAGGCCTGAACCTCCCCTGTGACAACGTATTCTTCTCAGAATCATTGCAACCGGTTTGATTCAGGCCTTTCACGTGCCCCGAAACGCTATTGCTATCGTTCGGGGCGGCGACCCGAAGGTCCTTTCCTTATTTCCCTGCTTTGCCGATCAGGGCGTACCGACACAAACATCGTGAACACGGAACGCTTTGTTGGCATTCACCAGGCCAGCATAGTCCAGCTGAATGGAATCGAACGGCTGGCTAGAGGCCGGGGCAGCGATGAAGCGCTGATCCGAATTGGCACCCAAGCCCAGCAAGTCCAGATCCAGCAAGCCGCCACCTACAGTAGCGCTATCCACTTCCACGCCGTCATTAAAGAAACGAATGGTGGTGAAGTTGCCCAGCAGTTCCAGATTGAGCAGCTGGGAGCTTGGGTCGCTGACCACAAAGCCAACAACGCTGTCTGCAATATCCACGGACTGGTCAATGGCGTCCGCAGCCACAAACCCGCCACCGTAGATCAAAGCCGCGCCGATATTGATCTGTGCGAAGGTGGCGTTATTTCCGTCAATTGCCTGGCCCTCGTCATCCACGGAGCAACCCAGGCACACGCCCAGCACGCCGCTGTCTGCCGTGTAATCGGTATTGGCCAACTGCTGATAAGTGGTGGTAGCGGAGCAAGTGAAGCCATCGTCGTCACAGACGTCGCCTTTACCATCGCCATCGCCGTCAGCCTGATCCGCATTGGCAATCAGAGGGCAGTTGTCAGTGGCATCGGGAACACCATCACCATCGGTGTCAGTGGGATCACCGCCGCCGCCATCACAAACGTCACCGATGCCATCACCGTCGCTGTCTGCCTGGTCCGCATTGGCCGCCAGTGGGCAGTTATCGGTATCGTTATCCACGCCGTCACCATCACGATCGTCATCACAAACATCACCAATGCCATCCACATCCAGGTCAGCCTGGTCGGTGTTAGGAATGTTCAGGCAGTTGTCATTGGTATCAAGGATGGTGTCACCGTCACGGTCGTCTTCGCAGACGTCACCAATACCATCGGTATCCGTGTCTTTCTGATCCGCGTTTGCCGTGAACACACAGTTGTCATTGGTGTTATCCACACCATCGCCATCCGCATCGTCATCACAGACATCACCGATACCATCGTTATCCACATCACCCTGTTCCGGATTGAAGATGGCAGGACAGTTATCTACCCCATCGTCGATACCGTCGTTGTCCTGATCATTGTCCTGATCACAGGCATCGCCGATACCATCGCCATCGCTGTCATCCTGAGTCGGATTGGCTACCAGCGGACAGTTATCAGTGGGGTTGTCTTCCCCATCACCATCACGGTCGTCATCACATACATCGCCGATGCCATCACCATCCTGATCTTCCTGCATGGCATTGGGGTTGGCGGGACAGTTGTCCACGTTATCGGGCACACCATCATTATCCTGGTCAGCATTATTACCAACCGGCGTGTTACCGCCGCCACTGCTGCCATCACCATCAGCTTCACAACCGGCCAATCCCAGACCCAGCAAAGCAGTCAGCATGATTACAAAAAACGGTTTCATATACATATTCATGTCTATTCTCCTACTGCTCGCTAACGCGGAATTCAACGCGACGGTTCATGGCACGGCCAGATGAGGTCTCATTACTGGCGACCGGAACGACTTCACCATAACCACGAGCGGTAAGACGCTCAGCTGCTACGCCGTTATCAATCAGGTATTGACGTACGGCCTTGGCACGCTCATCGGAAAGGGTTTCGTTGTATGCAGCGCTACCGGTGCTATCCGTGTGGCCCGCAATCTCAACATCAAAGTTAGTCTGAGATTTCAACGCTTTGACAAGACGGTCCACTAGCGGACGGGAGGTTGCGGTGAGCTTGGCAGAATTAAGCTCGAAGCCAATGTTATTGAAGGTAATGGTCTGGTTGGTCAATAGACAGCCATCGCCATCCACCTTGCCCCCGGCAATGGTGTTCGGGCACTTGTCACGGTTGTCCGGAATGCCGTCGCCATCACTGTCGGCAGCGGCTACTTCCACAACTTTCTCGACTTCACGAGTTTCGTAGACAATTTTTTCCACTTCGACGATCTTGGTCTGACCGAGAGGCACTTCCAGGCCCAGAGAGAAGCGCCAGTCGTTAAACCCGCCTTCATCTTCAGACACCGTACCGGTAATACCGTCGAAATCGTCATACATATAACGGGCTTCAGCGCGCAACTTCAGGCCGTTATCAAAAATAGGACCGGTAACCGCACCCAACCCCACATTGGCGTGCAAATCAAAGCCATCATCATCGTCTGGCACTACATCGTTGTAGATGCCGCCGATCTGGGCCAGTACGAAAGGCGTAAACCCTTCGCGGTCGCCAAAGGCATAGGCCACACCGGTGCTTACCGTGTACTGGTAATAATCAGCAGCGCCTTCGACCCCGGAATCCAGGCCATACCCGGCACCTTCGGTCTCCCACCACCAATGTTCGGATAATTCACGGCCATAGACCAAACCAGCACCCAGCCCCTTGCGAGACAGGTCCCGATCTTCGTCCAGTACCAGATAGTGCAGCATAGGCGCGACATACTGCCGCGTGTTGGGCTCTTTCATGTCCTCTGCGGCAATCGCTTGCGTCGCTAACGCGACACTCGCTGCCAGCATGGATATACGCGTGCTTCCTTTCATGACTACCCCCCTTGGGTATGAATGATCTGTGCAACCATTGGAATAGGTGGGGAAAGAAAAAAAAATAGGCGTCCGGTGCCGTTGCGTTGGAATATTGTTGTGAACCCGTTCATGTTCCTGCTTTCTGTATCTAAGCGTATCTTTTCGTATCCTTCACGCCCGTTCAGCAACAAAATGCACCCGTTTGCACCAATGGCACCAAGTTGGTACTTTGGTGCAAATTACAAGAAAAGCCGGATTATGAAACCCACACGCTCACGCCGCATGCGCCGCTGGCTGGTTGCCATTGTCGCTCTCATTGTTATCGCCGCCCTGACTCATACCGCCTGGCCGTTTCTGTTTTTCCCTCGCCAGCAGGTCGATATCCACCTTAACGAACCGCTTGCGCCCAACCGGGCCAACACTGCTGTGGCGGGTATTGCCGAACGGGACATTACGCCGCCAACAGGAATGCCCAAGTTTGGCTATTCCGCCTGGGCCAAGGTTGCTGACGGCTTTCGCACCCGCCTGAAAGCGCGAGCGTTTTATCTGCATGCTCCCGGGCAGACGCCCATGGCCATTGTGCAACTGGACCTGGGCACCGGCTCCCTGCCCCTTCACCATCGCGTGGCAGAGCGCATCGCAGAGAAAACCGATGTACCCGCCCACGCCTTGTCCTTACTGGTGACTCATACCCATTCCGGCCCGGGGCAGTATCTGGGCAGTGACTTCTATAATGTCTTTGGCAGCAACAAACCCGGTTTCGACCCTGCCTTATTTGAATACCTGAGCGAACAGATTGCCGACGCGGTAATCGCGGCTTATACATCCCGGCAGGAGGCCCGCTTCGCCGTCGGCCAAAGCGACATCCGGGGCTATACCCGTAACCGTTCCATCGGCGCCTGGGCGAACAATTTCCCTGACGGCCAGCACCTGGATGACGACCCGATGATGGCGGTCAACCCCACCATGACCCTGCTACGCATCGACCAAAAGCAAGGTGACCGCTTTGTTCCTGCCGGTGCGCTTAGCCTGTACTCCATTCATGGCACCGCCATTCCCCCCTTTACCCGTCCTTACCACGCCGACGTCTGGCACTGGATCAGTGGCACTCTGGAAGACGAACTTGCAGGCACAGCCCCCGGCTTTATCCATGGCGCCGCCCAGGCCACCCACGCCGACAATAATCCGGCCTGGCACACAGACCAGCGTGGCGACCTGGAAGCGCAGCGTATCGGCATGGCCCTGGGCGAACACGCCATCCAATTGTTTCACTCACTGGATGGGCAGCTCACTAACAAACTGGACACCGCCGTCGCCAGCCGCCAACTGAACCTGCTGGACCAGATCGACACAGGGCGCTTCGGGCTCTGTGAGCGTGCCATTGCCGGGGCCGCCGTCGCGGGGGCCGCCAATGGCGATGAAGTGTTTCCTATTTCCTACTTGCCCTTTCTCAAGGAAGACTGGCCTCGACGCTTTTTCACCGACAACTGCCAGGGCGTAAAGCAGTGGATGCTGTCCAAGTTGCAACTGCTGTTACCCGCGGAACGCTTCCCCCATCAGGCCTTGTTCCAGATCGTACGGATCAACGATCTGGTCATCGTGCCGCTGCCCTGGGAAATCACCCTGGAAAGCGGCAATCGCCTGCGCAATGCGGTTACCGATACCTTGCCCGCCGACACCCATTGGAAAGTAGAAGTCTCCAGCCTGGCCAACGGCTATTTCGGCTATGCCGTCACCCCCGAGGAATACCAGCGGCAATACTACGAAGGTGGCCACACGCTCTATGGGCCCCATACGCTGGATTTTCTGATTGCCCAGAGCAGCGAGCTGAGCCGCGACCTGCAACGAACCGGGGACATTAACGACATCCCCCGCAAGCAGACCTTCTCCCTGCTTTCGCATCAGTACTTTCCAGAAGCACAGCAAACGGCAGCCCCGGTCTCTCCCACGGCTGTCCAGTGGCAAGGTCATCCGGCCCTCGAGCCCGGCGACCCCACCACCGGCCCTTACTGGCGCATGTCCCTGCTGGCCGCCCCCGCCGAACAGCTGGCGCTCGACACGCTGGAGCTTGCTATTGACTGCCGGGGGCAGCTCGCAGCCACTGATGACGGCGCCGCGTTGCAACTGCAATGGCAGGAACAACAAAACAGCCAGGACAAATACGAGGTGCGCTGGTATCCCGCTCCCGGGCAGCCACAAACAGGCTGTCGTTTTGCTTTTTCAGCCGACCCGGCCGCAGCTCCGGCGCAGCACTCCCCCGCGATTCCCTAATTGGCGGTTAAAAGTGAGCGGTTAAAAACGGGCAGTTAAACGCCCGCCAGAACACAAGAGATTGTGCACCAGTTGATGTGGCGCCTGCGTGGCGCTGTTACACTGGGGGCACGCCATTGAAGGCACCGCTCTTGCCGCCGGAGATTTCCATGCGACCGCTTTTTCGATACCTGTTACCCGCCCTGCTCGTTGCCGGCTGCGCCAGCACTACGGACGTGACCACCCGCTTCACCGACGAGGGCAGCCACCCGCCGCAAGGTACCCTGCTGCTGGTCGCCCACACCCCGGAAGGCAACATCCGCGAAACCTGGGAATTAACCTGCAGGGATATATTTTCAAGTGATTCGTTGACCGTTTTGCTCAGCCATCAGGAATTACCGTTATGGTATGAGGGCGGAAAAGAACGCATCCTCGACTGGGCGCAAGAAAACGATGTAGAGCGGATTCTGGTCGTCGAGCTGACCCACCTGCTGATAGATGCGGCCGCACCGCCGGCAGCCGGCAACCAGCTCAACCCCATGGAACAATCTGCTGGCGACGTGCAGCCAACCTGGCAAGTCGGGATTGGCGGTGAACTGGCCAAAGACGAGGTCCCCGACGCCCTGCGGCAGCATGGCGCAGAGCTGATCAATGCCAACGGCAAACCGCTCTGGACCGGTATCGCCACCACCCACGAAGCCAGCAACGCCGTTGCCATCGCCAAAAGCCAGTGCTCGGCCCTGCGTCGCAGCTTGCGTGAACAAACCCTGATTCCCTGACCGGTCAATGTCCGTCAGGGAACGGTAAAACGGACTCTGACAACGGACATCAACATTATGACAGGCCCACTTAACGGACTGACCTTCATCGAACTGGCCGGCATTGGCCCCGGCCCCTTCTGCGGCATGATGCTTGCCGACATGGGTGCCACCGTTATCCGCATCGACCGCCCCGGCGGTAACCCGCATTCCGCCATCGGCCACACCGTCCTTTTCCGCAATCGCCAGAACCTGGCCGTGGACCTGAAAAGCGCCGAAGGCATCGAAACCGTTCTGAAGCTCTGTGAAACCGCCGATGGCCTGTTCGAGGGCTTTCGCCCCGGCGTCACTGAACGCCTGGGCGTGGGCCCGGAGCAATGCCTGGCCCGCAACCCGAAACTGGTCTACGGCCGCATGACCGGCTGGGGCCAGACCGGGCCACTGGCCCAGGCCGCCGGTCACGACATGAACTACATCTCCCTGTCCGGCGCCTTGCATGCCATGGGCCGTGAAGGTGAAAAACCCGCCATCCCGCTTAACCTGGTCGGCGACTTCGGTGGCGGTGGCATGATGCTCGCCTTCGGTATGGTCTGTGCTGCACTGGAAGCCCAACGCAGCGGCAAAGGCCAGGTGGTCGACTCTTCCATGGTAGAAGGTTCCGCCGCCCTCATGGCCATGTTCTACGGGCTAAAATCCCAGGGTATGTTCACCGACAATCGTGGCACTCACATGCTCGACTCCGGCGCACACTTCTATGAAGTGTATGAAACCGCCGACGGCAAATACGTTTCCATCGGCAGCATCGAACCCCAGTTCTATGCCCAGCTGTGCCAACTGGCCGAGCTGTCCGCCGAGGACTTTGGACATCAGATCAACCCGCCCAAGTGGCCGGAAATGAAACAAAAGCTCGCCGCCGTCATCAAACAAAAGACACGGGACGAGTGGTCCGCGCTGATGGAAGGCACCGATGTCTGTTTTGCACCGGTTCTCAGCCTTGAAGAAGCGCCCTCACACCCCCATAACATGGCTAGAAAATCCTTTGTCACCGTCAACGGCGCTGCACAGCCAGCACCGACACCGCGCTTCTCACGCACTGCAGCCGGCGAGATAAAACCCGCCACCACTGCGGGGGCAGATAGCCGGGCAGTACTGAGCCAGGCTGGCTTCAGTGACAGTGACATCGATGGCCTGATCGCCAGTGGTGCTGTAAAGCAGGACTGACCCCCGCTTGCCCCCACTGGCCGCATTGACCTGTAACACCTGCCTGGCCACAAGTCCGGCAGGTGTTGATGCCCCATTGGAGGAACCATGAACGCAGTGATCCCCGGCACATCCCTGGCCATTCACCCGGAACGCTTTCCTGATCCCGTTGACGACCTGCCCGCCAATGGCATTGCCAAAGCGGTTCTTGCCGGCGGTTGTTTCTGGTGTGTGGAAGCGGTCTATCTGAATCTGGAAGGCGTGAACGCCGTGGTCTCCGGTTATGCCGGCGGCCATGCTGCCCGCGCCAATTACGAAGCCGTCTGTACTGGCACCACCGGCCATGCGGAAGTCATCGAAGTAGAATACGATAGCGCCGTAATCAGCTTTGGCGAACTGCTCAAGGTGTTCTTCTCCGTAGCCCACGACCCCACCCAGAAAGATCGGCAAGGCAACGACCGGGGCACCCAGTACCGCTCCGCCATTTTTTATCATGATGACACCGAGAAAGCGGTGGCTGAGTCATATATCCAGCAGCTGGATAATGCTGGCGCCTTTATTGCTCCCATCGCCACCACCGTGGAACCGCTCGACGCTTTTTATCGCGCTGAGGATTACCATCAGGATTTCGCCCGTCGCAACCCCAATCAAGGCTACATTACCCATATTGCCAAACCGAAAGTGGAAAAGCTGATCCAGGCCTTTCCTGACAAACTCAAAACCCGAACACCTTAACCAAACAAACTCAAGGGAGTGCCTGATGACCCAAGCACTGTCCGCCAGCGGCTTCGACCTGACGCCCCTGAGCGAAGAAGAGAAACAGGCCCGCGCACAATCGCTGACCGAAGAAGAACGCCGCATCCTGCTCAACCAGGGTACCGAACCCCCGTTCTGCGGCGGCCTGCTGGATAACAAGGATGACGGCAACTATCACTGCAAACTGTGCGACCTGCCGCTGTTCACATCCAGTGCCAAGTTTGAGTCCGGCACCGGCTGGCCCAGCTTTTACGAACCCTTCGATCCACAACACATTCGTGAACTGCGCGACAGCAGCCACGGCATGATCCGTATAGAGATCCGCTGCGCCCGCTGCGATAGCCACCAGGGCCACGTCTTCCCCGACGGCCCGCCTCCTACGGGTCAACGCTACTGCCTGAACTCTGCCTCCATGGTGTTCAAGGCCCAGAACTAATCCACGCCAGCCATAGGTAGGCGCTTTGCTGACAGCGCGATAAACCAAGTCGGCTCTGCTGTAGGAGCACCTCTCGAGGTGCGAACCTGAGCCTCAACGAAGGATCGGTTTCAGATTGCCAATGCACAAAACGGGCGGTTCGCACCTCAAGAGGTGCTCCTACGGTTAATGCGTTAATCGCCCCGCCAGCGACCCTCCTGCAGCGATTTTCCCCGCCCTTAGCGCCACACTGACTTGACCACAGAGCACAGCGGCACTTTCTGTCATTGCCTTGGATTACACACTGTTTACCATCGGAGATGACTCCCAAGTCACCCTATTTCCGATGATTTTGCTTCCCGCGTCGCCCATGACGCAGAGCAGAACGACACGATCCCAGGAGGCACCATGAACGCCGCAACCCCGGCTCCAGCCCGCGAAGAATCCGCCCAGACCCGTTGGGACCGCATTCCCGTCATCAAAACCGGTGACGACTACCTGGCCAGCCTGCGCAACCGCGGCACTCGCCTGTTTCTGTTCGGTGAACTGATCGATGAGCCTGCGGATCACCCCATCATCAAGCCCAGCATCAATGCCCTGCGCGCCAGCTACGATCTGGCCATCGACGATCCGGAACTGGCCACCGCTTGGTCGCCGTTGATCGACGCTCAGGTAAACCGCTTTCTGCATATCGTGGAATCTCCCGGCGATCTGGTAAAAAAGAACAAGATGCAGCGGCGCATGGGCCAGATCACCGGTACCTGTTTCCAGCGTTGTACCGGCCTGGATACCATCAGTGTGCTGCACTCCGTCACCTACGAAATAGACGAAAAGCACGGCACCCAGTATCACCAACGGTATCTGGACTTTCTCAAAGAAGCCCAGCGCAAGAACATTCTGATTGCCGCCGGCATGACCGACCCGAAAGGTGACCGCAGCAAACGCCCCGCCGAGCAGGCCGACCCGGACATGTTCATGCGCGTCACCCGCCGCACCGACAAGGGCATCTACGTAAAAGGCGTCAAGGCGCACATGACCGGCGGCTGGAACCAGCACTGGATCTGCGTGCTGCCCACCATGAACCTGACCGAAGGCGACAAGGACTATGCCGTGGTCGGCATGATCCCCGGCGACGCCGCCGGCATTACCTATATCTACGGTCGGCAAAGCTGCGACACCCGCGCCATGGAAGGCGGTGACATCGACCAGGGCAACGCGCAGTACGGCGGCCAGGAAGTGCTGGTGTACTTCGATGATGTGTTCATTCCCAACGAGCACGTATTCATGGACGGCGAATATGAATTCGCCCAGGAACTGGTCACCCGTTTCACCGCTTACCACCGCGCCAGCTATGTATGCAAAACCGGCCTGGGCGATGTCATGGTCGGCGCAGCCGCGTCCATCGTGGAATACAACGGCCTGGAAAAAGTCAGTCACATCCGCGACAAGCTGGTGGAGATGACCCATCTCAACGAAACTATCTACTCGTCCGGCATCGCCAGCTCCCACGAAGCCAAACAAATGCCCAGCGGCATCTTCATGAACGACACCATGCTGGCCAACGTGTGCAAGCACAACGTGACCCGCTTCCCCTACGAGATATCCCGCCTCGCTCAGGATCTGGCCGGCGGCATCATGGTCACCATGCCCAGTGAGCAGGACCTGGAAAACGAAGAAGCTGGCGACATCATTCGCCGCTTCCTCAAGGGCCGCGAAGACATCCCCACTGAAGACCGCATGCGCATTCTGCGGCTCATCGAGAACATGACCCTGGGCCGCAACGCAGTGGGTTACCTCACCGAGTCCATGCACGGCGCCGGCAGCCCCCAGGCCCAGCGTATTCAGATCCTGCGAGGGATGGATGTGGAAACGAAAAAATGGCACGCCCGGAAACTGGCTGGCATCAAACAAGAAGCCTGATTTCAGCGCGAAATTAAAGGAAACGCCCTAAAAGAGCGCACACCGCCTGTGTGCGCTCTTTTTATCACTAGGTAAATATCATTGCCAAACCACCTTTAAATACCATTTATCGCAATTTACTCATGGAATATTCAAAAAAGTTATAAAAAAGTTTGATATCCTCAGTGGCTCGTGGGTTGCAACCGCAAAAGCTTGCCTCGAAAGGAGACACTAATGGATCAGTATCGGACCAACATGGTTCCAAACACATTGCTTTTAATGTTGTTTGAATACCTTGAAGCAAAAGGAATTGATGCTGCCACCTTTCTGAAGCGACCAAGACCAGACCTGACGACTGAAGAGCTAATTGGTGTCCCCATACTTGAATGGGCTGAAATGCTGTATGCGTCTGCCGCCTTACTGAAGGACGAAAACTTCGGGCTTAGCCTGGGAAGCTTTGCCAAGCCAAAACATACAGGAATAATGAGTTACCTTACCTTCTCCTCAGAAAACCTGGGACAGGCACTCCTGGAGTTCAACAAATACCAGCGACTTCTCTATGACGTAACACCAATGACCATCAGGGCCCACGGACCACATATTGAGCTAGTATGGAATGGGCATATGTGGCGGCCAGGGCAGATAGTTGATGAATGTTCCCTTGCCACACTAATACAGACCTGTCGAAATATATGCGGTGAAAGCATGTGCCCCACTAAAGTCTGTTTCATCTACGAAAAACCTGAAGACACCAGCCCCTACGAAGAATACTTTGGTTGCCCTGTTCATTTTTCTTGCAGTGAAACGGTAATTCAAACTGACCTGGAAACGCTCTCGAAACCAATCTCTTCTAGCAACAAATTAATGCTGAAATCGCTTGAAGCCATCGCTGACAAAATGATCATCGAGCTCCCATCTGCTCCAAAAACAGCCACTGAAATGAGAAAAATAATCGTTAAAAAACTGAGGATCCAAAACCTTTCTATCGAGCAAGTCGCGGCTGAGATTGGCGTCAGTGAACGAACCCTTCAGCGACATTTGAAAGAACTAAACAGCAGCTTCAAAAACGAAGTGGGAGAAATCAGGCACAACATGGCAAAAAAATGCCTGCTTGAAACCAATCTGGACGAATCTGAAATTAGCCAAATGATCGGCATTAACGACCCGAACAAATTTATTGATAAATTTGAAAGAAAAGAAGGCATGACCCCTCATCGATACAGACTTCAGAATCAGAAATAAAAAAGAGGGGCTGCGCAAACAGCCCCAAATGCCAGGAGACAAAAGGCAATCTTCAAAAAGCTGAGTTATTTGTGCATACCTCATGGATTCTAAAAGTCTTCGCGACGCTAAAGAACCCTGCGTAATCCAAGCGAACAGAATCAAAGCTAGAAGGAAGATCACTAATCCGAATAAATCGAGGCGCTTCGTTAAAACCAAGGCCAAGCAGATCTATATCAGGATAGCCACCACCAATAACTTTTGAGTCAACCTGATCGCCATCATCGTAAAACCTTACAGTCATAAAATTTAACAGCTCAAGATTCAGGAAAGGCGCAGCAGGATCCGAAACAACAAATCCGATGGATTCGTTCTCAAAGTTAATAGAACTATCCTTTGCATCAACTTCAAGAACGGCACCGCCATAAACCAGGCTAACGCCAACGCGAAACTCAGCAAATGTGTCACCGTTATTATCCAACGCGTAAGCATCATTTTCAGTAGAACAGCCAGCACAAACTCCGATAGGGTGCCCATCAACACTGTATTTGTTCACGTCCAAAGATCGATACAAACCAGCATCAGAACATGTGAAGCCATCTGCATCACACGAGTCGCCTCGGCCATCACCATCTGAATCAAGCTGATCCGCATTAGCAACGTCAGGACAGTTGTCTATTGAATCAATAACCCCATCACCATCAGAGTCTTCTGTGCTAGGTGTTCCGCCATCCAGGCATGCATCACCATATATACCACCATTCAAGTTAGCCTGATCTGCATTGGTTATGTACACGCAATTATCGGAGTCGTTGTCATGACCATCGCCATCAACATCTGTATCACAGGCATCACCGATACCATCCGCATCGAGGTCAGACTGGTCCGGATTTGGAAAAAGAAGGCAATTGTCCATGCCATTTTCTGCACCATCACCATCGAAATCACCTTCGCAAGCATCTCCGTACCCATCATTATCGGAGTCTAACTGATCAAAATTGGCAACAAAGGGGCAGTTATCCTGATCATTATCGAAGCCATCATCATCGCCATCGAAATCACATGCATCGCCGATATTATCCAGATCAATGTCGCCCTGCTCTCGGTTAGCTACGTCGAGGCAGTTATCAACGTCATCGTCATGGCCATCCAGATCTGAATCCTGGTCGGTATCCGTATCACAGGCATTACCGATACCATCATCATCATCGTCAGCATTGGTGGCGTCATTAGAAAACTTGCAGAGATCCTCATTATTTGGGATACCATCACCATCAATATCACTATCGCAAGCGTCGCCAACACCATCTGAATCAATATCAGATTGTGAGTAATTCGCCACATCAGGACAGTTATCAACAGAGTCACTGGTGCCATCATTGTCCGAATCCAACGCGCTCTGACTTCCGCCATCCCCAGCGGAACCACTAGCGGATGAGCCACTGCTAGCCCCACCGCAAGCAACAAGCACTAAAGAGAAAAACAATACTACGGTAAGAGCCCCAAAATTCCTTACTCTTTTGATTTTCATTTAACCAATCCTTGTTAGTGCGAAGTGATTTGAAATTCAACGCGGCGATTCATTGCTCGCCCAGACTCAGTTTTATTCGATGCAACAGGGACTGACTCCCCAAATCCAAAGGAAGTTAGCCTTTCAGGATCAACGCCTTTATATATCAAGTATTTCCTCACTGATTCAGCACGCTCTTCAGACAAACGAATATTGTAATTCGCACTGCCAGTGCTATCAGTATGACCACGCACTTCCGCCTTGATGTCATGCTCATTTGACAATGAATCAGCAATAACATTGAGCGTCGGATACGAGTCTTTCAAAATACGTGATGAGTTTGTTTCGAAAAATATATTACTAAAGCTAATGATTTGGTTATGGATCAGACAGCCGGAGCCATCAACCTTCGCACCAGAAATTGTTGAAGGGCACTTATCATAGTGATCGACAACACCATCAGCGTCGGAATCAACATAGTAACTGTCATCAGGTTCAGAATTATTTTCTTCAACCACAATGATTGGTTTGGCGGAAGGCCCACCAAATGGAATTTCGATACCAACACTGGCGCGGACATCTTCAAAGCCACCATCCTTAATATCACCATTACCAGCAGCCACGCTGCCGATATTGTCATAGCTATACCTGACATCAGCTCTCAAATTAAAATCCACGAACGGAAGCGGCGTAACAAAACCCACCCCAGCATTGGCATAAAAATCCAGGCCATCACTGTCGTCAGGAATCACGTCATTATAGGTTGCACCCACCATAGCGATTAGAAATGGGGTGAACCGCTTACGGTCCCCGAATGCATATACAAGACCTGTAGTAAGTGCCGACTGATAATAATCAGATCCGCCACTCACGCCAGTATCAAGAGTGAAAAAGTCCGCTTCAGTCTCCCACCAAATCCTTCCTCCTAGTCCATGCCCATAAACCAGAGAAGCCCCCTCACTGTCATCTGATATGCCACGCTCTTCATCAAGGAAAAGATGGGTATACATAGGCGTTATGTACTTCCTACCTTTGTTTGTTTCTGCAAGAGCCTCACCAGAAACAAACAAAAAACCAAAAACCAAGAGAACAACTCTTGGTCCGATAAAATCATTCATATGCTACTTCCTTGGTCAGCAACTTCATTTAAATAATTTATCTGTTGATATTTGAAAATATAAAATTCAAAACTATAGTGTAGCCAACATCGCAGGCACCGCTTAGCTGAAACTTTAATCATGCCAACAGGGCAACGCTTGACACTGCACGACACTATTTGTCAATTCGCGACACAACTTTCCAGGATGGAAAAAAGCAATGGACGTTATCCCCGGAACATTTGTCCCGCTCTTGATCGAATTTCTAGAAGCATCGAATACTGACCCTTCTGCCACGCTAGGAATCAGTCGCAATGAACTGGCGGAATTAAACCTGGAAATCTCGATACAGCAATGGCAGTCAATGCTTAAAAGAAGCTCACTACTATTATCTGAACCTGAGATCGGATTAATTCTCGGCAGCAGAGTTAAGACAAAACATATAGGAATAGTGGGCTATCTAAGCATGGCCGCAGAAACTCTTGAGCAGGCACTAGAATTATTCAAGAAATACTCGCCTCTTATCTATATGGCAACACCACTACAGATAAGGGAGCAAGCAAAATATATTGACTTGGTATGGGGGAAGAATGGATATATGGCCGGACCTTTAGTCGATGAATTTTTTATAGCCACACTCGTAAAGACAATTAGAAACCTGACCGACAATGAGGAACTATCTCCCATTAAAATTCAGTTTATTAACCCAGAACCTGAAAACATAAATACCTATGAAGACTTCTTTGGTTGCCCTGTATTGTTTGACAGAGAGGAAACCATTGTTAGAGCGGACAAAAAAATACTTTCAGAACCCATAAAGTCATACGATGGAAATATTCTTAGAATTCTAGAGCGAGCAGGAAATGATCAACTTAAATCCAGAAAGAAAACGCTACCGACCATTGTCAAATTAAGAGAAATAATCAGCAAGAATATTGGCGAACGAAACCTGGACATTGATATGATAGCGAGAAAGATGAATGTAACTGCAAGAACCCTGCAAAGAAAACTCAAGTCTGAAGGAACAACATTCAGGTCCCAGGTTAATGATATTCGCGAAACGCTCTCCAAGCAGTACTTATCAGAAACCGATATAGAAATAACAGAAATAGCTCTACTTCTTGGCTATTCAGAGCACAGTGCCTTCAGCCGCAGCTTCACCCGATGGACTGGATTATCTCCAGTTGAATACCGAAACCTTCAAAAGCAAACAAGTTAACGTCATGGCGGGAAATAACAAAAACAACATTTAATAACTTAGAGAAACCTATGCCAACAATCCTAATTCGCCATCCGAATAAATATGACAACGGCGATTTTTTTATAGCATCTCAAGAAAAGCAACAAATTCAGTACAATTCACACTGAAACAACAAAATCAGAATCCCGCCCAATAAAGCCCCAAAACTCTTCTATACTAGAAGCCTGATCAATGATAATTTCATTCAAGAAAACCCTCTCCTGAATTCCTGGCAATAAAAACACCCCCCCCTTTCATCCAAAAACTTTTAAGTATATCGGCGCCTACCCGATAGTTTGAGCAGGCGCGATATTGCTCATGAATGAAAAATTGATTTCACACAAATCATTCAAACCAGCAAAATCACAGTCGAATAACCTCCGCTAATGAGTATCACAATCATTCACCTTACAGAGATATCAGCAACCGCTCTCAGAAATCTGATTTACCTCAATCAATGACAATTTCTACTCTGCGATTCATCGCGCGCCCTTTCGCATCAAAATTCGACGAAATTGGCGCACTCTCTCCAAGCCCAGAAACATCAATAAACCTGACATCAATGGAGAAACGCTCACGGATATAGTCAGCTACTGACGCAGCCCGCATGACCGAAAGCTTGTAGTTATAGGCAGCATTACCCACAGAGTCAGTGTAACCCCTCACTTTCAAGCGAGATATTCTCTGGGAATCTCCGTTAGCAATATAAGCATCAATAGCGTCAGCATTGTCTTTACTGAGCTGCGCAGAACCGAATGCGAAAAACACATTCAGCGGGTCTGGATAATGTGCAATGGCTGGTTGACTGTAGCAACCCGTTTCATCAACATCCAATCTCAGACTATGCGGACAAGCATCAACCACATCATCATAGCCATCACCGTCACTATCAGATAGTGACTGTATTACCGGCTCGGGCGCTGCGTCCGTTGATTCGCCCATAGAGCCGAAATTATAAAGGGTATACGGATTTAATGGTTGATGGGGCACCTTCACCCCACCAACCTGATACCACCCTCAGATGGTTGATAGATTGACCCCGTAGTTGAGTTCCTCTGCGAAGTCCGGCAGTCCGTAACCGATGGTGTAGAACGGAGAGACCTTCGCAGTCGGGGCCTTCTTCTTGTGCTTCGTGGTGTAGAGCATTCGTGCCCGCATCACCTCGAACGAGTAACCACGCCCTTCACGGTTCTTGTCCTTGGCCAGTCGGTTGATGGACTCCGTGTAAGCGTTGGTGACGGGCATGTCCGTCTCGAAGTAGGTCATGATCTCTTCGCGCCAGTTGCCCACTGCCCTGACCAGATCGCTCCAGACTTCCTTCTGGCCCTTTGGAATGGTGGCTATCCAGTCATCCAGGGCGGCTTCTGCCTGTGGCCGGGTGGTGGCGTTCCAGATGCCGTAGAAGCGTTCCTTGTGCTCGTAGGCGGCCAGCAGTTGCGGGAATGCGCCTGTCCAGGTCTCCATGATGAGTCGCTCCCGGTCTGAGACTTCGTGAGCGCGTTTCAGCAGGATTTTCCGGTCTCCTTTGAGGGTTCGGCTCTGGGAGGGTTTCAGCTCCTTTCTGAGGCCCTTGCGCACTCTCTCTAGGGCATCGTTGGCCATGCGAACCACATGGAACTTATCGACCACGATACGGGCCTGGGGCAGCACAGCCTTGACCGCTGCCCGGTAGGGGTTCCACATGTCCATGCTGACGATCTCGACC
>NZ_PBSH01000023.1 GCF_002726155.1 Alcanivorax sp.
GGATTCGAACCAGCGACCAATTGGTTAAAAGCCAACTGCTCTACCAACTGAGCTAACGACCCGCTCCCGAAGGAGGCGCAAATAATACGGATTTATTTCTGGGTGACAAGGGGTTAACCGAAATTTTTTCCGCTTTATTGATAGTTTGTTGGATCTTTAACCAATGCATCGGCGAAGCCTTGGCTGCGCAAGCGGCAACTGTCGCATTTGCCACAGGCATTGCCATTCTCGTCAGCCTGATAGCAGGACACCGTGAGCCCGTAATCCAGCCCCAGCGCGACCCCCTGTTGAATAATCTGCGCCTTGCTCAGGTGCATCAACGGGGTCTCGACCTGCATCGGCCGGCCTTCCACCCCCGCCTTGGTGGCCAGATTGGCCATGGACTGGAACGCCTCGATAAACGCCGGGCGGCAATCCGGATAACCGGAATAATCCACCGCATTCACGCCAATAAAAATGGCTTGAGCATCAACCACTTCCGCCAGACCTAGCGCCAACGACAGAAATACCGTGTTACGCGCCGGCACATAGGTCACCGGGATGCCCTCGCCGCCATCTTCCGGCACATCAATGGAATGATCGGTCAGGGCGGAGCCGCCAATATTGCCCATACCCAGCTCAATCACACGATGACTCAAGGCCCCCAGCGCCCCGGAAACCTGCACCGCCGCATCCAGCTCCGAGCGGGTGCGCTGGCCATAATCAAAGGCGATGGTATGGCATTCATAGCCCTGATCTCGTGCGATGGCCAGGCAAGTGGCAGAATCGAGGCCACCGGACAGCAACACCACGGCTTTTTTCATGGCAGGCTCCTTAATTACTCGTTACTTGAAGGTTCTGAGGCTTCTGCGTCAGGCCTCGGACGTCTATCAACGCCCCCGGGCATCATTCCAAAGATACTTATGCAGTTGTAACTGAAAGCGCACAGGCAGACGGTCCGCGACAATCCAGTCCGCCAGATCCCCCGGTGCCAGACCGTCCTGCACCGGCGAAAACAGCACATCGCTGACCCGTTTATGCAGCTGGTGTTGATCCAACATGAAGCGCGCCCAGTCATAATCCTTGCGGTCCGCCAGCACGAACTTCACCTGATGGTGCGCCTTGAGCAGGGGGATGTTCTCCAGACGATTGTTGTGCTGTTCCCCGGAGCCTGGCGCCTTGAGGTCCATGACCACTGAAACGCGCTCATCCACTTCGGCAATATCCATGGCACCACCGGTTTCCAGACTCACCTGGTAACCGTCATCACACAGCGCCGTGAGCAACGGCAGGCAGTTCGGCTGGGCCAGCGGTTCGCCACCGGTCACCGTCACATAGTGCGCCCCATGGGCCGCCACCTGCTCGCGAATCGCCACCAAGGTCCATTTCTCCCCACCGGAAAAGGCATACTCCGTATCACACCAGACACAGCGCTGCGGGCAGCCGGTCAGGCGCACGAATACCGTCGGGCAACCCACGGTGCGGGATTCACCCTGTAGGGAATGGAAAATTTCGGTAAGACGGAGTTCCACAACATCTCCTGAGGGCCCCTTAATCGTCGGTTGGGGCGGAAATGCGCGGATTCTATCACCTTTGCCGGCCTCTGTGCCGCCGGTAAAGGTGACAGGAAGGTGTTACGGGTTGAGCTGGTCCAGCAGGCTCTTGGCCTGGCCGGCTTCGCTGCTATCCGGGTATTGCTTGATCAGCTTGTGCAGATTGACCTTGGCGGGCGAAACCTCACCGGCCTTGGCCTGCATGACAGCCAGGATATAGAGGCTTTTCGGGGCCTTGCTATGCTCCGGGTAATCGTCAGCCACCGCCTGAAAATGGCCTTCCGCCTTCTTCAAGTCCGGCTCTTTCTGGTCACTGTATAGCTTACCCGCCCAGAAATGGGCGTTGGCCCGGGACATTCCCTGCGGGAATTCCCCCAAATACGCCTCGAAACCGGCAATGGCACCCTTGAAGTCACCACCGACCAATTTGTCCTTGGCGGCATTGTAGGCGGCACGGTCCGCTTCCGGGTCATTATCCCCTTCAGCGCCGTCCTCTGGCTGCTCGGTCTGTCCCCGTTCAGCCAGCGTATTAATTCGGGTATCCAGATCCAGATAACGCTCACGTTCGGCTTCCTTGAGAGTGGAAAGCTCGTGGCGCAGCTCTTCCAGCTGACCCTGCAGCTGCTGAATCTGTTCTTCAAACTGTTGCTGCTGTTGCATCAACACCATCAACCCATCCTCGTTCACCGCAGCAGACGGTGTAGAGGTATTGCGCATTTGGGATTGCGCCTGGGCGAGGCTGCGCTCTTCAACGGCCAGCGGCCCAGTGCTCTGTGCATGCGCACAGAACACCAGGGAGCTGAGCATCGCGCCTGCGAGCAGGCGCGCTGTCATCACTACCTTCATGCCTTACGGACGGCCGGACAGGTAGTTGATTTCTACGCGGCGGTTCTTGGCCCAGTCCATTTCACCGTGGCCAAAGGCTGCCGGCTTCTCTTCACCGTAGGAAACGATTTCCAGCTGTGAAGAAGCAACACCCTGTACGCGCAGGAACTTCTCTACCGCTTTGGAACGACGCTCGGACAGAGCAACGTTGTATTCACGGGTACCGCGCTCATCAGCGTGACCTTCCAGACGAATTTTCGCGTTAGCGTTGTTCTTCAGGTAGGTCGCGTGGGCACGCAGAGTTTCGAAAGCCGCAGCCGGAACGGTGTTGCTGTCGAACGCGAAGTAGATAACGCGAGAATCGGTAGTACCGTCGTAGTTGGACGGATGGTTGTAGAAGTTGTCAGCAGTCAGCGGGATGCTGCTGGTGTCCGGCTTAACCGGCTCTGACGGCTCAACCGGAGTGACCGGAGAAGTGTCAGTCTGCTGAGACATGTTGTCAGTCGCAGAAGAATCGTCTTCAGTCGGGGTGCTGGAACAGGCTGCCAGGGCAGCTGCCAGCACAATGGCAAACAGCGGGTTAAGTAATGAACGCATGCGAAAAGCTCCTATAATTTCCTAGTATTGGACTCCGAGAACCACTCAGAGGAACGGCGACCATGCCGGTTCTCTGACTTCCCCTTCCTTCGACGGCAGCTCAACTTTCACTCTGCCATCGATGGATACGGCTTCCAGAACCCCCGTTCCCCCGTGTTGCGTCCCGTAAATTACCATACTTCCATTGGGTGCAACACTGGGCGATTCATCCATATCGGTGCGGGTCACAATATTGAATGTGCCGCGCTGGAGGTCCTGCACACCGACATTGAAATTTCCATTTCGTCGATGCACATAAACGAGATAGCGGCCATCGGGGGTCACATCCGAGCGCGCATTATAGGCGCCCTGGAACGAAACCCGCCGGACCGACTTATCATTTATGTTCAGTTTATAAATCTGTGGGCCACCGGAACGGCTGGAGGTAAACACCAGGTGTTCGCCATCGGGCAACCAACGCGGCTCGGTATCAATGCCGTAATTGTTGGTTAACCGGGTCAGCCCTTTGGTGGACAGATTTAGCATATAAATTTCGGGATTACCGTCACGCGACAGCGTCAGAGCCAACTTCTGGCCATCCGGCGACCAGTCCGGGGCACCGTTGATGCCACTGAAACTGGACACTTTTTCGCGCTCGGTGGTCGCCAGGCTGTGAATATAAATGGCCGGGCGCCCCTGATCTTCAAACGATACGTAAGCAATTTTCCTGCCATCCGGCGACCAGGTAGGGCTCATAATGGGCTCTTTACTGCGCAGGATCGTGGTGACCCGGTGCCCATCAGCATCCGCATACTGGAGCTGGTAGGGGTTGGAATCATGGCGATTGTGCGTCACATAAAGGATCTTGGTGGAGAAGGCGCCGGGAATGCCGGTGAGCTGCTCATAAATACGATCACTGATGGCATGGGCCACATCACGCAGCTGCGACTCAGGCGGGCGATAGGTTTCCGACATCAGCTTTTTCTGCCGGGCAACATCAAACAGCGCATAACTGACTTCGTAGCCACCGGTCTCCTGGCGCTTCATGCTGCCAGTGATCACATACTCCGTGCCCAGCACCTTGAAGTCCCGGTAAATCATTTCCTGCTCGTTGCGCGGGCGACTGAGCATGTCTTCCGCTGGCAACGGCTTGAACTGGCCGCTGCGATGCAGGTCGGCCTGAATGATTTCGGACACATCTTCCGGCGCATTTTGCGCACCATCAAAGGGCACGACAGCAATCGGCACCGCGTCCACGCGCCCTTCTGTTACCTTGATCAGCAACTCTGCCTGGGCATTTACCATCCACAGGGCTGCCATCAGGGCGATACTGATTTGTGTCCACACTTTGCGTTTACAGGTTTGCTGCATCCTTAACACACCTATCATTGTGCAACTCCAGGATCAAATTCGATCACCAGTGAGCGAAACTGTTCGTTAAACAACTGGCCATCCGGTACGGGTAACGGGCTGGCCAGCTTGACGGCGTTCACGACCGATTCGTCGAAATCCGGATAACCACTGCTTTCTGCCACCGACACATTGATCACTTCACCGCCCGGGATCATCTGTATTTTTACCCGCGTAGTGATGTCATCCCGGTTACGGTAATTGCCGGGAATCCGCCAGCGCTGCCCCACATGGGCGGCAATGGCATCGGTAAAACTGGCCACTTCGGCGTCAGCCTGGTCCGCGTTGCTGGCCGCTTCCTGATCGGGCTGATCGGACACCTTGCTCTGCCTGTCCATTTCCAGCTCTTCCTCGGCCAGCATTTCTTCCACACTCGGTGTATCAATGTCAGGCACTACCGGTTTTGGATCCGCTTTGGGCGCTGGCTTCGGGTCCGGCTTCTTCACCGGATCCGGTTTTTTTTCCGGCGCAGGCTTGGGTTTTGGCTCAGGCTTGGGCGTCGGTTTCGGCGCGGGCTTGGGCTTGGGCTTGGGCTTGGGTTTCGCAGCAGGCTTGGGCGTTGGCTTCACTTCCGTTTTCGGCTTCGCCACCGGTGCTTTCTGCTGCTTCGACCGCTCCACCATGGTGGCCTTTACATGGGGCGGCACCACCGGGGCCTTGTGCAGGGACGGGTCCGTGCTCCAGCTGAACACCAGCAACCCGAACACCAGCAGGTGGATAAACAGCGTGAACAGCAACCCAACGCGGCGATCACTCATTGCGTCCCTGCGGTTCCGTCACCAACCCGAGCTGGGAAATACCCGCTTCCTGTAACGCCCCCATCAGCGACACCACCCGGGCATAGGCCACGTTGCCATCGCCTTCCACCAGAAACAGGGTGGACGGCTTGTGCTTGTGGATACGCAGCACATGGCCTTTCACGGTTTCCAGGCTGGAGGACTTCTGGCTGTCGCCACCCACATCAATGAAATAGCTGCCATCGGCGGTAACGGAAATGATCACCGGTTCGTTCTTGGTGGTATCAATGGGGTCGCTGTTGCTGTCCGGCAGGTCCACATTGATGCCCTGAGTCATCATCGGCGCCGTGGCCATGAAGATCACCAGCAACACCAGCATCACATCGATGTAGGGCACCACGTTCATCTCGGCAACGAGCTTGCGCGGCACCCGTATCTTTACGCCGCTCATGCTCATGCCTCGCGCCCGTGAGCCTGACGGTGCAGTACGGAAGAAAACTCTTCCGCGAACATTTCGTTCTCCGTCAGCAAGGCATCACTCTGGGCGGAGAAGCGGTTATAGGCCATCACCGCTGGAATCGCCGCGAACAGGCCAATGGCCGTGGCAATCAGCGCTTCTGCGATACCCGGCGCAACCACACTGAGGGTCGCCTGTTTCACATTAGCCAGCGCCATAAAAGAATTCATGATGCCCCAGACCGTGCCGAACAGGCCCACATAAGGGCTGGTGGAGCCAACCGTGGCCAGAAACGGCAAATGTTTGGTCAGGCGAGTCTGCTCACGCTGCAAGGCAACGCGCATGGCCCTTTGAGCACCATCCATGACCGCTTCGGCACCGCGGGTGCTTTTGGAGAGGCGAACAAACTCCTGGAACCCGGCACGGAAGATGGCTTCAGTGCCGGAGTCCACGTCCGGATCCTTGCGGCTCTGGTTGTAAAGGGACGCCAGATCATCGCTGGACCAAAATTTTTCCTCAAAGGCACGACCGGCACGATGGGCCCGTCCGAGCACTCGGAAACGGCCAACAATCATGTACCAGGACGTCAGTGACGCCAGAATCAACAGCGCCATCACCAGCTGTACCACCACGGTGGCGTTGCTGATCAAACTGACGACAGACATGTCGGATGCCTCAACCATGTAGCCCTTCTCCTTTGCTGGCCGCGCTAAATTTCTTATACAGTGCCGACGGAATCGCCGTCGGCTTCAAGGTATCGGCACTCACGCAGGCGACTTTGATCTCCGCCTGGCAAATCAATGTTTCCGCCTTTCTCACCTGCTGATCAAACAGCAGCGTGGCCTTGCCCAGTTTTTTCAATGTGGCTGTCACGGTCAGCGCATCATCAATACGTGCCGGTTGGCGATACTGCACATTGGCGGAATGCACCACAAACTGAAAGTTTTCATCCGCCAGCGCATAGTGCTGATAGCCCAGCGTGCGCAGAAACTCGGTGCGCGCCCGCTCCATGAATTTCAGATAATTCACGTAATAAACAATGCCACCGGCATCAGTGTCTTCGATGTAGACGCGCACAGGCAGGGTAAATTCCCCGTTTTCCTGATCTTTTTCAATCATTAAACAAATCACCGTCCTGCCGCGGACGCTGCAGGCCAAAATGTCGCCAGGCGTGGTTGGTCACCGCACGCCCGCGCGGGGTGCGCTGAATGAAGCCCTGCTGAATCAGGTAAGGCTCCACCACCTCTTCCAGGGTGCCGGAGTCTTCATTGAGCGCCGCCGCCAGGGATTCCAGCCCCACCGGCCCACCATCAAATTTATGCATGATCATATCCAGCAGGCGGCGATCGGTGCCATCCAGGCCACAACTGTCCACTTCCAGCATATCCAGCGCCCGCTGAGCGATGTCTTCGGTAATACGCCCATCTCCCTTCACTTCGGCGTAATCGCGTACCCGCCGTAACAGACGATTGGCAATACGCGGGGTCCCACGGGCCCGACGGGCCACTTCCCTGGCACCCGCCGTTTCGATAGGAATCGCCAGAATATCGCAGGCGCGGCTGACAATGCCGGACAGGTCATCCACGGAATAGAATTCGAGGCGTTGCACAATGCCGAAGCGATCGCGCAATGGAGCGGTGAGCAAACCGGCGCGGGTGGTCGCCCCCACCAGGGTAAACGGCGGCAGGTCCAGCTTGATGGAACGCGCCGCCGGGCCTTCGCCGATCATGATATCCAGCTGATAGTCTTCCATGGCCGGGTAGAGAATTTCCTCTACCACCGGTGAGAGGCGGTGGATTTCATCCACGAAGAGCACGTCGCCCTCTTCCAGATTGGTCAGGATGGCGGCCAGATCCCCGGCTTTTTCCAGTACCGGCCCGGAGGTGGATTTCAGTTCGCAGCCCATTTCACGGGCAATAATGTGCGCAAGGGTCGTCTTGCCGAGACCCGGAGGACCAAAAATAAGGGTGTGATCGAGCGCTTCATGGCGGCCACGCGCGGCATCAATGAAGATTTCCATGCGCTCGCTGACTTTCGCCTGCCCGTGATAATCCGCCAGGCTGGCTGGGCGAATGGCCCTGTCCTGCTGCTCTTCCTGGCTGCCAACCGCAGCCGCGGTAATGACTCGTTCGTTATCCATGCCTGCGGCGGGTTTGCCTCTACATCGTTGAATGTCGCTAGCGTAGCGCACCCTGATACCGTACTGCTATTACTGTTATCACAAAGTGAGGGGCGGCATCAGGGTGCAGCGCTAGCGGGCCAGGCTTTTGAGCGCCTTGCGGATCAATTGTTCACTGCTCAGGTCATCTTCATCCGCCGCTTTGGCCACTGCCGCCGCTGCATCCTTGTTGCGATAGCCCAGCGCTTCCAGGGCAGCAATGGCATCACTGCGGGCATCATCGGGCTGACGGGTGTCCACCCGGCCAGGCAAACTCACCGGCCCGCCGTCGATTTTGTCGAGCCGATCGCTCATTTCGATGACCAACCGCTCTGCGGTCTTCTTGCCAATGCCCGGCACCTTTACCAACGAGGTGGTGTCCTGATCCTGAATACAGCGCGCCAGACGATCCGCTTCAATGCCGGATAGGATCGCCAGGGCCATTTTCGGCCCGACTCCATTCACCTTGATCAAGGCGCGGAACAGCTCTCGCTCATAACGGTCGGCAAAACCGTACAGCAGCTGAGCGTCTTCTCGAACTACAAAATGGGTATGCAGGGTCAATTCTGCACCCGCGTCAGGCAGGTTATAGAACACGGTCATGGGCGCTTCCACTTCGTAGCCAACGCCGTTCACGTCCAGCAGCAGTACCGGGGGGCGTTTTTCCAGCAGGGTTCCGCGAAGTTGTCCGATCATGGGTTTATCCGTGTTGTTAAAGTGAGATTAAAGCGCACGCTTAACGAAGCCGCCCTCGTCTGACAGCCGTTGCACCGCCCATTCTGGCCAGAGAAACGCGCATATGCGCGTGACAGAGAGCGATAGCCAGCGCATCGGCGGCATCTTCCTGGGGGCGCTGCTCCAGCTTCAGAAGGTACTTCACCATTTCCCCCACCTGATTCTTTTCCGCCCCGCCTTTACCGACCACCGCCTGTTTCACCTGGCGAGCGGAATATTCAAACACCGGCACATGGGCCTGCATGACGGCAGCAATAGCCGCGCCCCGGGCCTGCCCCAGTTTCAGAGCGGAATCCGCATTGCGCGCCATAAAGACTTTTTCGATACTGACTTCCGCCGGCCCGAACTCTTTCACCACCTGATCAATGCCCGCGAATATTTCCCCCAGGCGCGGCGGGATCTCCTTGTGGGTGGTGGCAATGGTACCGAATGCCACAGCCCGGGAGCGATTCCCCACCTGCTCTACCAACCCGTAACCAGTACGGCGCGAGCCGGGATCGATGCCTAAAATAAGCGCCATATTTCTCTGACCGATAATAAAAAGACAGCTACCTGATAGCTGGCCCAGTTCTACCCGAGCACTGTCCAAATGTCCAGCAGGATAAAGAGATGCGTCACGCCACAAGCCCGGGAATAGATGGCGACTGGGTCCACGCAGCCACCATCAAACGCCAGACAACAAAAAGCCCCGAGCGATTCGGGGCTTTTTGTTGTCCTCGCACCTAGACGTTAACCGCTTATTGCGACTCGTCTTCCGGCACCGGCCAGCTGGCGTTGGTGTAGACGTTTTGCACGTCATCCAGATCTTCCAGCATGTCGATCATCTTCTGCACCGTTTCAGCGGTGTCGGTGTCCATTTCCGCTTCCGTGGACGGGTGCATGGTAACTTCCGCCTCGGCAAACTCCAGCCCGGCCTCACGGAGGGCATCGACCACTTCACCAAAGCTCTTGTCCGGGGCAGTGGTCACGACAAAGCCGTCGTCACCCACTTCTTCCACGTCTTCCGCACCGGCTTCGAGGGCCACTTCCATCAGCTTTTCTTCGTCCACACCCGGCTCGAAGAAGATCTCGCCGCGTTTGGTGAACAGGAACGCCACGGAGCCACTGGTGCCCAGGTTACCCGCAAACTTGGAAAAGGCATGGCGCACTTCGGCCACGGTACGGTTCACGTTGTCGGTCATGGTTTCTACCAGAACCGCCACGCCCCCCTTGCCGTAACCTTCGTAAGTGATTTCGTCCATGTTGCCGTCGTCATCACCACCGGCACCACGCTTCACGGCCCGGTCGATGGTGTCGCGGGTCATGTTCTGGCCCAGCGCCTTGTCGATAGCCGCGCGCAGACGCGGATTATCGTTGGGTTCGCCGCCGCCCATCTTCGCGGCCACGGAGAGCTCACGAATCAGCTTGGTGAAAATCTTGCCGCGCTTGGCATCCTGGGCCGCCTTGCGGTGCTTGATGTTGGCCCACTTACTATGTCCTGCCATATTACCTCCGCCAGCACGCAGCACGCGTCACGCAACACATTTGCGGCACGCTTCTATGCGTGAAGCGTGCTGCGTGGTGCATGCCTGCGTCTTTCTATCTATATCAACCTTCTTCTTTTCGTACCTGTACGCCCACTTCACGCAGCTGCTTGTTGTCCACCGGTGACGGCGCGTTGGTCATGGTGCACGCTGCGGTCTGGGTCTTCGGGAAAGCAATCACGTCACGGATCGACTCACAGCCGGTCATCAGCATGACCATGCGATCCAGACCGAACGCCAAACCACCGTGGGGCGGGGCACCATACTTCAAGCCGTCGAGCAGGAAGCCAAACTTCTCGTTGGCTTCTTCATCGGAAATACCCAGGGCTTCGAACACGGTGCGCTGCATGGCCGGGTTGTGGATACGGATGGAACCGCCACCCAGCTCGGTGCCATTGAGCACCATGTCATAGGCCCGCGACAGCGCCTCTGCCGGGTTGCTCTTGAGCTCTTCCGCGCTACAGCTGGGCATGGTGAAGGGGTGATGCAGGGCATGGTATTGGCCTTCGTCTTCCTCGAACATGGGGAAGTCCACTACCCACAACGGTGCCCACTCGCCTTCGACCAGGTTCAGGTCATGGCCTACTTTAACGCGCAAGGCGCCCAAGGCTTCGTTGACGATCTTGGCCTTGTCGGCACCAAAGAAGATCAGGTCGCCGGTCTCGGCACCGGTGCGCTCAAGAATGCCCTTGATGGCCTCTTCGGTGAGGAATTTCAGGATCGGCGACTGCAGGCCGTCTGCGCCAGCGGCCAGGTCGTTGACCTTGATATAGGCCAAGCCCTTGGCGCCATAGATGCTGACGAACTTGGTGTAGCCATCGATATCCTTGCGCGACAAGGAACAACCGCCCGGTACACGCATGGCCGCCACTCGGCCTTTCGGATCGTTGGCCGGGCCGGAGAATACCTTGAAGTCCACACCGGCCAGCAGGTCGGCGATATCGATCAGCTCCAGCGGAATACGCAGATCCGGCTTGTCGGAACCAAAACGCTGCATGGCTTCGGAGAACGGCATGCGCGGGAAGTCCGGCAGCTCCACACCAAGCAGTTCTTTAAACACCGAACGCACCATCCGCTCGGTAATCCCCATGATGTCTTCTTCCTCTACAAAGGAAGCTTCCAAATCAATCTGGGTAAACTCCGGCTGGCGATCGGCGCGCAGGTCTTCGTCACGGAAGCACTTGGCAATCTGGTAGTAACGATCAAAACCCGCCACCATCAGCAGCTGCTTGAACAGCTGCGGAGACTGCGGCAGCGCGAAGAAGCTGCCCGGATGGGTCCGGCTGGGCACCAGATAGTCACGGGCGCCTTCCGGGGTCGCCCGGGTCAGGATCGGGGTTTCCACATCCATAAAGCCCTCACCTTCCAGGAAGGCGCGCACCACGTGGGTCAGGCGCGAACGAAACTGGAAGTTTTTCAACACTTCCGGGCGACGCAGATCCATGTAACGGTACTTGAGGCGCACCTCTTCACCGGCGGCGGAGTGGGCATCCAGCTCGAACGGCGGCGTTTCAGCCTCATTGAGAATGGTCAGTTCCTTGCCCAGCACTTCGATGTCGCCGGTGGACATCTTGCTGTTACGCACCGCTTCGTCACGCATGCGTACCCGGCCGCTCAGGCGGACCACGTACTCGCTGCGTACTTTATCGGCCAGGGCAAAGGCTTCAACGGTATCCGGGTCGAACACCACCTGCACCAGACCATTGCGATCGCGCAGGTCGAGGAAGATCACCCCGCCGTGGTCACGGCGGCGACTGACCCAACCGCAAAGCTCTACTGTTTCTCCGTCGTGGGAGGCTCGCAAATCACCGCAATAATGGCTTCGCATGCTTAACGTCCGCTTGTGTTCTGATTACGCCGTCCGGCTTATTGAAGGCGACCCCAGGCTCGCTGGAACCTGCCCCGACGCCGGACCACTGAAAAAGGCGCCACAGTATAGCGATTCAACCGTCCACGAGCCATGCCAGACGGCGATTCACTGCCAAACGGGCCACATGCCTACCTAATTTCACAAAATACCTTGAAAAATAGTGTCTCTACGCCTTGTGCCCTGAAAATCCATGGCATATAAAAGATGCGAACCCTATCAGGCGCCCTCTGTGTTGTGCAGTCCAGGGGCAGGCCTGACAAGGAAGCACCGCCGGTTATCCGTACCATTGCGGAACCAATACAACATCAGGAAGACACCAAAAAGGGGTAAGCAATCCATGGCTGCAAAGAAAAAGACAGCTGCTAAAGCTTCCAGCGCTACAGCGGCTCGCAAGGTGAAAACCATCACCGAACCGATGAACAAAACCCAGATCATTAACCAGATCAGCGAAACCACCGGCCTGACCAAGAAAGACGTCAACGCGGTTTTCGACGAGCTTGGCGATATCATGGAAGGTCACCTGAAAAAGCGTGGCGCCGGCCAGTTCACCCTGCCGGGCCTGCTGAAAATCGTGACCCAGAAGAAGCCCGCCACCAAAGCGCGCAAGGGCATCAACCCGTTCACCGGGGAAGCCACCACCTTCGCTGCCAAGCCTGCCCGCACCATGGTCAAGGTTCGTCCGCTGAAGAAACTGAAAGATATGACCGCCTGATTCATGCTCCACCACCGGGTGCCTGGCGCCCGGTGGGCTCTCGCCCTCTCCCAACCCATTTCATCGCTCCCCCCTTACTTGTTGCCCTGCGCTGGCCCCCAAAGGCCGCAAGCCTCTATAATGCCGCCGCATACGGAGGAGACCCCCATGGCTGAACGTAAAGACAAGCAGAAGGTGATCGGCGAGCCGATGACCGATGAACAGATTGCAGTATTTCTCGACTTCCCTCCCGAGGAGGGCGTAAACGGGGACTTCCACCTGCTGGAAAAAGCGTATCGCGCCCTGCGCGCCGAGGATTTCGCCCGCTTTCTGACGTTCTTCAAGGACCAGAACCGGGATCTGGATGCCCGTGATCCACAAGGCCGCACCCTGCTGGACCTGATTGCCCAGCACCCGAAAGGCAAGGATTACGCGCAAGCCCTGCGCGACGCCGGCGCCAACGCCTGATCCGCACCCCTGCTCCCTCGCCTGCCCGCCAAACCGGGCAGGCACATTAGCGATACACTCCTGCCGACAAACTCATACTGAGCAGAACTTGTTCACTTCCCGCCTGCGTGGCATTGTTAGGCCACAACCAAGGGCTATCGGGGCCCGGCGAACCTGTTCGCCTACAACACACAACAACAACAAGAGCTGTAAACATCATGGCAGCATATTCTGTACCGTTCTGGCGCTCTCTGTGCCTGATCGCGCTTTGCGCTATCAGCTTGCAAGTCCATGCAGCCCGCGATGACGAGGCCGACGACGAGATGGATGAGGTCACCCCGGAAGAACTGCAAATGCAGGAAATTCCGGTGGATGAACGCATCTTTGTCGAAAAATGGAATGAAGTGCCCTACAAGAAAAGCTACTTCACCTATACCGACAAACAGATCCGCGACAAATGGGAATACCTGATGCGCGGCCTGAAGGTGCCCTACCCGTCCGCCGCCTACATGAAGGAACAGTTCGAAAAGTATCCCTTCATGAAAGAAGACATCGTGGGCTGGAACGGCGATTATCAGGTGCTGGAGGCCCGCAGCCTGCAGGTATGGCGCAAGTTCTTTGCTGGCGACTTCCAGGAAGCCCGCGAAGAAGGCCTCAAACTTGGCCCCATCGGCAAGATCCCTGCCCTGTTTTCCCAGCTGATGTACGCCATTTACCTGGCCGACCGCCAGAGCACCAAATACATGATGCTCCAGGACGTGGCCAACCAGGCGCAAGAGTACTTTGATGATATGGAAGAAGCGGCCGACGATCCTGCCGTGGCGCCCATTGTTGCCTCGGTAAAACTCGGTTACGCCTACGCCATTGCCCGCATCGCGGAAGAATCCCCGGTACCCGTGGTCGTCGCCCGCCGCTATATCGGCAAGATCAAGAACAGCGCCGAGGAAGTGGTGGAAATCATGCCCGACCAACCGCTGGCACATGCTTTCCGCGCCGGCGTGGACGCCGGCATCATGCGCCGGGTAGGCAAGTTCACCGGCCGCATGACCTATGGCGCTCGCACCACCACGGTGGAAGAGTCCTTTGCCGACGCCCTGACGCTGGCCCCGGATATTCCCATCGTCAATTACGAATACGCCAACGCACTGATCTACATGAACCGCAAGCGTGACCTGAACGAAGCGATCAGCTACCTGGAAAAAGCCATGAAGATTCGCCCGGAATATTCCATGGATGCGCTGGACGTCATGTACTCATACAAGCGCCTGCAGGAAGTTCGCCTGTATGCGCTCAACTTCCGCAGCTTCCGCAAGTTCGAGAAACTGCGTCGCAAGTACAGCAAAAAGACCGATCGGAACCTGACCAGCATTATCAGCGACCCGCTGAGCATGGATATGCTGAACAACCCGGACAAATACATCCTGCCCGAGCGCAACTAACAGGCAACTCATGTCCTTTTATGAAGACAAGCTGTTCCCGGTATTACTGGATTGGGCCACCCGCCCGGTCTACCGGGACCGGCAACGTCTGCTGGCCCAGGCCAGCGGCCGGGTACTGGAGCTGGGCGTCGGCACCGGCGCCAACTTCCCTTTCTACAGTCATACCGCCACCGAAATTCATGGCATTGAGCCCGCCGGCGGGCTGCTCTCATTGGCCCGCGACAGTGCCCAGCAGTGCGATTCCCCCGAACGATTCCACCTGCAAGAAGGCGACGCCCAGCAGCTTCCTTACCCGGATCAACACTTTGACACGGTGATTGCCTGCCTGGTGTTCTGCACCATTCCTGACCCGGATCAAGCTGCGAAAGAGGCTTTTCGCGTCCTCAAGCCCGGCGGCACACTGCTGTCACTGGAGCATGTATTGAGCGAACGCCCCTGGATTCAGCGTCTGCAAAAAACCCTGAATCCCGCCTGGAAACCGCTGGCCTGCGGTTGTCAGCTCACCCGCGATACCGCTCGCATTTTCCAGCGCGCCGGTTTTCAGGCCGAGACGGCCCGCCAGCACCGCCATCCCAAACTGCCCGCCTTTGCCGGCGAATTGTACGAAGGGCGACTGCTGCGCCCTTGAAGAGCAGTAGAAAGTTCAAAGTGTAAAGTTGAAAAGCACATCACAGGCTGTGCCATTCCATGGCTCAGTACTCGCGCACGCAGTACCGCAGCGCGAAGGAAAGCTTTTCAGGTCGGCACGAGATTATCGTCGCGTTTAAACTTTACACTTTGAACTTTCAACTCGCCCCACCCGGGCAAACTGCCACACCTCCCCGCACCGATTTACCGTTACAATAGCCACCATGGATAACCGCCCCCCCTTATTGAACTGGCGCCTGCGACTCATCTGGTTGCGCAGTCTGCTGGTACTGGCCATCACCCTGGCCCTGATCGTGCTGCAACGGTTCGGCCATACCGGCTATCAGTTGGCAGAACTGGGCTGGCTGGGGGCGTTATTGCTTCCCAACCTGGTCACCTTGTTCACCCGCAAGGTCCACGGTCGCCGCCACAGCCAATTGTTGACGCTGGAACTGGCCATGGACGTGGTGCTGTTTGCCGGCCTGATCCAGGGGTTTGGTGGTGCCGGCAATCCACTTTCATTCTATTTGCTGGTCCCCGCCCTGATGGCCTCCCTGACCCTGCCCATGACGGGCGGACTGCTGGTCGCCCTGCTGGCACTGGGTGGCTACATGGTGTCGCTGAGCTGGTACCAAATGCCCGCCATGAACAGCCCGCTACACGCCCTCAGTCACCAGCTCAGCGGTCTGCACAGTGCCGGCATGGCTGCCGTCTTCATTGCCCTGCTGATCATGCTCAGCCTGCTCGGGCAGGTCATCCAGCGACTGATGCAACAACAACAACGGCAGCAGGAGCAGGCCCTGGATCTGGCCGGGCGCCGTGAACACATGTACCAGGTGGCGGCAACCCTGGCGGACCAGGCCCATGAATTGAATACCCCCCTCGGGACCCTGGTGATGCTGGCAGACAATCTTATTCACGCCCCCGAAATGCCGGACTCCCTGCGCCCGGAAGTCGAGCAAATGGATCACCTGGCCCGCAACGTGGCCAGCCGCCTGAAACAAGGCACGGACACCCAGCTGGAATCCGGCCTGCCCTTCAGCGTCCTGATCCAGCAGTTACAACAGCACCTGCGTCATCTGGCCCCCACCCTCAGCGTGACGCACACGCTGGAAGCCGACCCTAAGGTGGCCGACAGCCAGGGCTGGTTCCGGGTGCTGTGCAATCTGGGGTACAACGCCATGGACGCCGGCGCCACGCGCCTGGCCATCACCGTCAGTAACCATGCGCCGCTTTATCGGCTGCAGCTCAGTGACAATGGCCCGGCACACCCTGATTCAGAACGCGAAGGACTGGGCATGGGGCTCACCCTGGTACACTCCAGCCTGGCGCAAATCGGCGCGGAGCTGGAAATGGACTTTGGCCACAGCTGGACCCAGGCGCGGATTCACTGGCCGCAAACGGACAGCCCGGGAGCCGCACCATGAACGACGTCTCTCTCACCCGTCAGTTGTTGCTGGTAGAAGACGACGACTTGCTCGCAGAACAAACCGCCCGGGCACTAAGCCGCCATGGTGCCCAGGTCCATGTGGCCCATGATCGCGAGCAGGCATTGCAGCTGATCGCGCAGCTCACCGCCCAAGACATCCCGCTAGACGGCGCGATTCTGGACCAGAACCTGGGCAGCGATAATGGCCTGGACCTGATTGAACCGATCCGGCAGCACTTCCCCCTTTGCCGCGTAATCCTGTTGACCGGCTACGGCAGCATTGCTGCCGCCGTCGCCGCCACCCACCGCGGCGCCCATAACTATCTGACCAAACCCGCTGGCGCCAACGACATTCTCCAGGCACTGGATGCCGACCCGGCCAGCCAGACGCTGCCCCTGCCAGACAGCCCTCCCTCACTGCAGCGGCTGGAATGGGAACACATCCAGCGCACTCTCGATGCCCACGGCGGCAATATCTCGCGAGCTGCAGACGCCCTTGGCATTCACCGCCGCACTCTGCAACGCCGACTGAAAAAGCGGCCCAGTGCCAGTGATTATTTACGTGACAGCCAGCGAGAAAATCCGCAGGAAACGCACACCACCACTCAGCCAGACAACACACCGGGCAAACCCACGTCACGAGGTTGATCGCCCTGGCAGTTAAGGTTCTCGTTCCCCCCGCCCTTGGCTTACACTGTGGGCTGACGTACACAGGGATGCAGAGCTTGGCGCACCATCGATACCACAATCGGCAGAGCAAGACGTTCACCCTGATGCTGCTGATGCTGTTTCCCGCGCTTGCGTTCGCCAAAGACACGCCAAACCTGCACATCACCGGCAACGCCAGCGAGGCGGTGGCCAACAACATTCGAGCACTGGTGGACCTGTCTCGTTATCCCTGCCGCCCCCCCAAGGCCCAGTACGGCCTGATCCGCCGGCAAATCACCGCCAACAGCACCGACGCCCTGCAGGCCATGGGTTACTACGACAGCCAGCTTTCCCTGTCCGCCGATGAAAACGACGACTGCGTCAGCGTGACCCTGGACGTGAACACCGGCCCACCGGTGATACTCAAACACGTACAAGTGGAAATCACCGGTGATGCGGCCCAGGACCCGGCGTTCACCCGATTGGTAGAGCAAGCTCAGCTCGCCACTGGTCAACGGCTGCAACACGACCACTACAGCAACCTGAAAAAGAGCCTGCAACAGCACCTGATCAGCCGCGGCTATGTCCACGGCGAGCTGACCGCCCACACCCTCAAGGTGGACACAAAAACCCACCGGGCCAGCATCACCCTGCATGTGGACAGCGGTCCCCGTTACCATTTCGGTGACGTCGCCGTGAGCGGCAGCGCACTGAATCCGTCACTGGTTAACGCCTATGTGAGCTTTCAGGAAGGCGAGCCCTACGACAGTGGCCGCATGCTGGAAACCCAGCAGTCGTTTCTTGGTGCCGGTTACTTCAGTGCCGTGCGGGTACAGAAAGGCGAGCCCGACGACACCACCCGCCGGATTCCCGTCAGCATTGCACTGACGGACAACAACCGCTGGTCCCTGCTCACCGGTGTCGGCATCAGCACCGATACCGGGCCGCGGGTTCGGCTGGGGGTAGAGAACCGCCGGGTCAACAAGGCCGGGCACCGTTTCCGCGCCGAGACCGAGTTGTCCGAAGTGCAGCAAGGGGCCGGGGCCAGTTACCAGATCCCCCTGAAGGACCCGCTCCATGAACGGCTGGACCTGCACACCAGTTTCGTCAACGAAAACACCGACAGTAATGAAAACGAGCGCTGGAGCACCGGGGCGGATTATATCGTCGAACTGGAAAACCGCTGGGTGGCCACCACTTCCCTGGAGTTCCTGCGCGAAACCTACCAGATCGCCGATCAGGTGGATCAGGCCGAACTGCTGATTCCCGGCTTCCAGCTAAGTCGCGTCAAGGCCGACGACCCGGTCTACCCCACTTTCGGGTGGCGCCTGAACACCGCCGTGCGTTTCGCCGATCAGAACCTGTCATCCACGGCCTCTTTTCTGCAACTCACCAGCGGTGGCAAGCTTCTCTTTCCCTTGCTGGGCGGGCGCGTCTTGATGCGTACCGATCTGGGTTACACCGAGGTCAATGATGTGACCGAGCTACCCGCCTCCATCCGCTTCTTCGCCGGTGGCGATTCCAGCGTGCGCGGTTTCGCCTATGAATCCCTGGGCCCGGAGGACAGCAACGGCGAGGTCATTGGCGGGCGTCACCTGGCCACCGGCAGCCTGGAATACGATCACCCGCTTACCGAAAAATGGCACCTGGCAGTGTTCACCGATGCGGGTAATGCCTTCAACGATTTCGATGCCTTCGAGCCGCGCCACAGTGCCGGCCTCGGTATCCGCTGGCGCTCACCACTGGGACCGATTCGTCTGGACTTGGCCCGGGCGGTGGACGAGCACCGCGACTGGCGCCTGCACCTGAGCATGGGGCCAGACCTGTGATCCGCCGCCAACGTCAAAAAGGCTTTGCCTTGCGCGCCGTCCTGAGCCGCAGCCTGCTGGTATTGCTCAGCCTGCTGCTGGTTTGCCTGCTGGCGCTGGCCTTGTTGCTGGGCACTGCCACCGGTAACCGCTGGCTACTGGAAAAAGCCACCCCTTTTATCCCCGGCGAACTCCATTTGGGCGAGTGGCAAGGCAGCCTGCTCAGCGGCATCACCCTCAATGACATCGATTACCGCTACCAGGGACTCACCGTGGCCCTGGATCAGGTCAGTGCCGACATGGTGCCGCGGGCCCTGCTTAGCGGCTGGCTGGAACTGGAAAGCCTGTCCCTCGGCACCCTGCACATTACGCTTGCGCCCGGAGATGACACCGAGCCGCAACCGGCGGCCCTGCCAGAGAGCCTGACCCTGCCCTTCGGGGTACGTATCGACCGGTTAACCGTGGACACCTTTCAAGTGAACGACACGGTACTGGTCAGCAAGCTGGAAGCCGATAGCCTTGCGGCCTGGCGACGCTTCCAGATTGCCCGCCTGCAAACACACACCCTGGCCAACGCCTCGGTACAGGCCTCCGCCCAGGGCAAATTGACGGCCCCCTTCGATGTGCAAGGCACCGCAAGCTGGCAACTGCCACTACCTGACAACGATACCCTGCAAGCCCAACACGCCAGTGGCCAACTCACCCTGGCGGGCCCACTGAGCCAACTTCAGCTGCACCATCAGCTTACCGGCCCGGTGGAAATGCAAAGTCAGGGGGAGTGGCTGCTCAAGGATGAACAATGGCAAATCGCCCTGCAGCATCGCTGGCCAGCCCAGGCGTTACCGCTTGCCTTGCCGCAGCCTTTGTCGCTGGGCAAAGGCGAGCTGGACACAAGCGGCCCGCTCGACGCCCTGCGCCTGAGCGGACACACCGGGCTGTCCAGTGGCAAACGCAATGTAGCCATCACCGTGGACAGCGCTCTCATTCCCGGCGGCATTACCCTGCACGAATTCACCGTACAGGACGGCGACCAGACGCTGGCCAGCAACGGCCAGGTGATGTTCAGCCCCTTGAGTTGGGACCTGAATCTCAGCGGCGACCTCAACACCGCCCTGCTGCACCCGCTCTTCCCCGGCCAACTGGCCATCGACGGCCACAGCCAGGGGCAATGGGACGGCGATCGCTGGACCCTGTCTCCCAGTGAGCTGACGTTACGCGGCCAGGTGCGCCAGCAAGCACTGTCATTCACCAGTACCCTGCAAAGCCGGACGCCCGATGGCAAACAACAATTGCAGCTGAACACCCAGGGCAGCTGGGGCGACAACCGGCTTCAGGCCAGCGGCCAGGTGTGGCCACGGTGGCAACTACGCGGCGACCTGACACTGGCACGCCTGGAGCAATTATACCCGGGGCTGAGCGGGAATCTGGCTGGCCAGATTCAGCTCCAGGGCACGTATAGCGACCCGGCACTCAGCGGCCAGCTCACCGGCAATACCCTGGGCTGGCAGGACTGGCAAATCGCGCAGGTGCACAGCCGGTTCGCCCAACTGCGCCTCCCACAAACCTCACATCAGGGCGACATGGCACTAAGCCTGACTGGCAGCCAGCTCAGACAAGGCAGCACCGAGCAGATCAGCACCCTTTCCGCCACCGTCAACGGCAGCTGGGACCAGCATCAGCTCAAGGCTGAAGCGAGCCGTGATGACATGAGCCTGGAAACCCGCTTGCATGGCGGCATCAACCCGGCGGCCACCGCATGGCAAGGCACCCTCTCAAACACCCGGCTGCAACACACTCGCCTGGGGCAGTGGCAACAGGACGCAGACAGTACCTTGCGTGTCTCAGCCCAATCGCAATCACTGACCCGATTCTGTCTGGTACAGGCCCCCAGCCAGCTGTGCCTACAAGGCAGTCATACAGCCAACGCCCAAAACAGCGTGGACGCAGAGCTACGCCTGGCAGATCTGCCGCTGGCCCTGGCCAATAGCCTGCTCGACCCCACCCTGAGCCTGGAAGGGGCCGTGAATGCCGACATCACCCTGCGCGGCTCGCTGGACAAGCCCAATGGCCAGTTCTCCCTGCAAACCCGGGACGCGAAGATCACCGTTAACACGGCAGATGCCCCTCCCCCGGTGGAGATCGAAGAGCTCACCGTGCAAGGCACACTCGCCGATCAACGGCTCAGCAGCGATTTGGCCCTGACCACCGCACTGGGCAATGCTCGTGCGAAACTGGAACACGGGCTAGGCCTGGACTCATCGCTGCAAGGTGACGTGGATTTCACTCTGAGCAGCCTGGCCTTTGTGGAACTGTTCACCGCCGACCTGCGCGAAGTGCAGGGCCGTATTCACGGCGACTTTTCCCTGGCCGGCACGGTTCGCCAACCCATCATGAACGGCGCCATCAAGCTGCAGGACGGGCAAGCGCTGATTCCTTTTCTCGGGATCGATATCGCCGACTTTCAGGTGGCCATTCAGGGCAATCCCCAAGGCGAACTGGACATCACCGGCTCCGCTCAAATGGGCACCGGCACTCTGAATTTGACCGGCACGGTGGACCCCAGCGAAAAAAACATTCCCCTGCAGCTGACGCTTGGCGGCGAGCGCCTGCTTGCCGCAGACCGGCCCGATGCCCGCATCCTGCTAACCCCGGATCTGACCCTGGCAGGCGACCTGAAAGGGCTGAACCTGACCGGCTCCCTGGCCATCCCGGAAGCCGAAATCCGGCCTGTGGAAATTCCCGAAGGCGCCATCACCGTCAGCAACGATCAGGTGCTGGTCCATCAGGAAGGGGACAGCAGCAGTCAGCTGCCACTGGGCATGGATGTCACCCTGACACTGGGCGACAAGGTCCACTTCAAGGGTTTCGGGCTCGACGCCATGCTCGGCGGCACCCTGCAGGTTGAGCAAAAACCCCAGCGGCCACCGCAACTCAATGGCGAATTGGTGATTCGTGAAGGGCGTTACCGGGCCTACGGACAGAACCTGGCCATCAGCGACGGCCAGCTGATTTTTCAGGGGCCACCGGACAACCCCGGCCTGGATATTCGCGCCATCCGCAAAATCCCCAGCGAAGGCGTGGTAGTGGGCGTGCAGTTGAGTGGCACCCTGCAAGAACCCAGTGCATCTCTGTTTTCCGACCCCAGCATGGAACAAAGCCAGGCCATGTCCTACCTGCTCACCGGCCGCCCACTGGAAAGCGGCTCCAAGAGCGAGGGCAACCAGATTGCCCAGGCACTGGCGTTATACGGGCTGGAAAGAGGCAGCGGTGTCACCGAAAAGATCGGCGACAAACTTGGTGTGGATGACATCAGCGTGGGTAGCGACTGGGAAAGCGACGACGCGGCACTGATGCTCGGCAAACAACTCTCCGAACGGTTGTATCTGACCTACGCGGTAGGCTTGTTCGACGCCATTTCCACCGTCATCCTGCGCTACACCCTGACCCGCAGCCTGCACCTTGAGGCCCGCTCCAGCAGTGAGTCGAACAGCATCGATCTAATCTGGGAAAAAGAGTTGCGGTAAAAGAACGCGGCAAGCTACAAGCATCAAGCTGCAACGCGGGTTGGGACAGTGCCACACCGTGACCGCCCTGCCCGCGAAACTCTGTTGATAGTTCAAAGTGAAAAGTTGAAAAGGGAAACTGTCTTTGAAGATTGGTGCCTGTGATGATACTCCACACTAGCCACCAAACTCCTGCAAAACAGCGCGGTGATAACGTTCGCCCTGTGACAATCCATCCACACCGCGCTTTTCAACTTTCAACTCGATCCTTTCAACTACTCGGCAGCGCATAGGTCCCGGTGACATGGGCAACCATTTCATCGTTGCCTTCACTGAACAGCTGCACTTCCAGCACCGCAGCACGGCGCCCCAGCCGCAAAATTACCGCCTCGGCAATCAGGTCTGCCGGAGCCGGGCGTGACAGGAAATTGATATTCAGGTTCTGTGTCACCGCCATTTCCACCCGCCCCAGTTCCCCCAGGATCGCCGCGTACATGGCTGCATCCGCCAGCCCCATCATGGTCGGCCCGGAGATACTGCCACCGGGGCGCAAGGTCGACGGCCGGAACGGCGAACGCACCCGCGCCCGCCGCGCCCCCACTTCCTCAATCCGCAACCCTTCTTCCGAGGCCGCTGGCAACCCTTCGTAAATTACCGCCTGAACCTCATCGGCATTCAACATGCTGCCTCCTGAAAAAAAGGGCCCCGTCCGGGGCCCTGTACAGTTGACTGTTAGTTCCGTCGCTTCCGTGAGCGGAAGTAGAGCACGCCGAGCAGCCCGGATAACAAGCCAAGACTACCGCCGCCTCCGCTACTGAAACCACTTCCCGAAACCGGGGTGTCGGTTCCACCATCTCCAGAAGAATCCCCTCCACCAGCGGAAGGATCTGAAGAACCTTCAAAATTTGGTGCATCCGACAAATCACTGCTTACCGGAGTAAAGCGGTACTGCCCCTGATAGACCGTTGTTAACAGCAAATCATCGTTTGCCGTATCAACAATGTCAGAACGCACCGGCAGTCCCGCCAGGCCACCTTGACCAGCAGGTGAAAACGTAGCGTGGCCATCACTACCCAACGTCAGCAACCAACGCTGCAGAACAGAGGCTGTGGTGCCCTCATTATCTCCGCCATTGAGGTTGTAGAGGGCATAGTAACCCGCCGAGCCCTGGGTCGTTTCAGACCAGGTCGCCGCCCCCAGCAAAGCTGGCAGGAAATCCTGCGGCTTACCCTCATCATAAGCTGGGCCATTCTTATCGAACAGGACAGCACTCTCTTCCGGCAAGTTAAGAGCAAACAGGGTCTGGTCTTTTGAAGCGATCAGCGGCGCTTCAATCGAATCTACCGTCTCGTCCAGCACCCCATTGTCGTAGACCGCGTCAAACGAGAATGAGGTTTCATCTTCGGTAAAGTTGAGAAGACTCAGATCGTCCCCCGCCTTCAAAGCCAGTCCTGCGGTTTCCCCTAGCACTGCACGGGAATCCCAGCCATCAATAACGCCCGGAGGGCAGCCCCCTTCACTATCGCAGTGAGTATAGACAGCCAGGCCACCACCAGGGCCAACGGCGGTAATTGTGCTGTAATCAGTCTGAGCTGCGACTTCAAGCTGGAACAGGACCGCATGGCGGCTGGGCTGGACCGTACTCAAACCGTGGTAAGAAGAGCCATAGTCGGCAAAATCCAGAGTTGCATCTTCTTCCACTGCAGCGGCATTCAGATCAATGAATGAGGCCAGTGGATCACTGCGTCCGTAAGCGTCATAGGCGATTTCATAAACCACGGCCAGCTGATCGTCGCTGGTATCCGGGTTTGCGCCGCCGACTACCGCCAGCGCATCCGCCCGCCAACGAAGCGGGATCGTGCTCTGCCAGGTATTCGTTGTCAGGTTGTAGACCCTGACCATGGACTGGCAGGTTGCATTACCCTGATGCAGCACATAAGCAAGGGTATGGTCGTCATTCAGGGCAACATGGCGACTCTTCACCCCCTGCTGCAATTGATATCCCGACAACCCGGCGCCAGCAGACACAGAAAAGGGCACCTTGCCATCGTCGTAGGCCTGCCCATCAGCCCGCTCAGAGGCGCTTACCTGCAAGGCCCCAGGCGCACTTTCCCGGAACAAGTGACTGCCCGGATTCGCACCAGCACCCCAGACATGCACCACGTCAAAAAGGACCTCGGGAGTACCGGCCTTCTCTCGGCTGTCAAACCGGAGAGAATGATCGTAATGAATCAGATCAGATCCCCAGGTACGCAGTTCCTCAGGCTCACAGGCAATCACCTTGTCGCGAACCACTGACCAGTTGTCATCCTCCGCCTGATCCAGGAAGCGAAACTCTCGCCCGGCAATCCAGCCGTAATAACCACCATCCAGGGACCACTCAGAGCCATTGTCCATCAGGATGACATCCCCGGTAGCACCTTCCAGGAAAAAAATATTTTCCGGCACTTCCAGTTGCTGACCAGGTGGAATGGCGAAACGTTCAGACTGCGCAATATCGTCCGCATCAAAAGCAACCGGGAAACTCAATCGCGCAAGATCACTGCCGGCGGGACTGTAAAGCGCCTGCAGGGGGGCTGTGCCGTTTGCAGGGTAGGCCACCAGTCGCTTCAATGGCTCCTGGAGAGTCAAGTATGCCTCAGCACCTACAGCACCAAGATCGCTGGTGCTGAGCTGGTAGATAGAGTCACCATCGTTAAAGGCGGCATAAAGGGTCGTGTCATGAACCAGGATATCCGTAGTCTGGACAAGGGTCCGCTGAATCGGACCACTGGCATCACTCAGAAGGCTGCCATCAAAGCCACGCTTTTCCACCTTGGACGGATAAGCCACAAATACACCATCCGCGGCAGCATCTACGGCAACGGGGGCCATCTCCAGCGCCAGGGAATCCGTCGTTTCGGAGACCGAGTCATAAACATAGAGATGGGTCTCAGAGATGAGGTAGGCATTGTCCCCAGCCCGGACAGAATCGATAAGCTCTGCTTGGGCTCCGGCGCACAATGCCATACCCAGGGCGCATCCTGACGCCCACTTGAAAAGATGGTCCATTACTTCCCCCGTTCCCCGGAATTCTTGTGATTAACTCTGATACTTTATTCTGAAGCTGATTCTAGACAACAGAGGCCAAAAAAGCCAAGGCTGGAGTCACACCCCCTTTATCCCTAGAATCGGCCCTTTCCTGTCAAATCAGCCGAAGAGCCCCTATGCGCACCTCCCAATACTTGCTTGCTACCGTTAAAGAAACCCCGGCGGACGCCGTTGTGACCAGTCACCAGCTGATGCTGCGGGCCGGCATGGTGCGCAAACTGGCTTCCGGCCTTTATACCTGGCTGCCATCCGGGTTGCGGGTGCTGCGCAAGGTAGAACAGGTCATCCGCGAGGAAATGGACCGGGCCGGCGCGCAGGAAGTGCTGATGCCGGTGGTACAACCCATGGAACTGTGGGAAGAATCCGGCCGGGCGCCGGCCTATGGCCCGGAGCTGCTGCGTATTACCGATCGCCACAACAATCCGTTCTGCCTGGGGCCGACCCATGAAGAAGTGATCACCGACATGGTGCGCAACGAGCTCCACAGCTACAAACAGCTGCCGGCCAACTTTTACCAGATTCAGACCAAGTTCCGTGACGAAATTCGCCCACGCTTCGGCATCATGCGTTCGCGGGAATTCATCATGAAGGACGCCTATTCCTTCCACACCAACATGGATTGCCTGGCAGAAACCTACCAGATCATGCACCGGGCCTACTGCGCCATCTTTGATCGGCTGGGTCTAGATTACCGTCCGGTGGAAGCGGACACTGGCGCCATCGGTGGCGCCGCCAGTCACGAGTTCCATGTACTGGCTGAGTCCGGCGAGGACGATATCGCCTTTTCCGACGGTTCCGACTACGCCGCCAATGTGGAACTGGCGGAGGCGCTGGCCCCTGCCATCGAGCGCCCGGCCCCCGGCGCCGCCATGGAAAAGGTGGATACCCCCAATGCCAAAACCATTGAGGAACTGGTGGCCCAGTTCAATCTACCCATCGAGAAGACCATCAAGACACTGGTCGTGAAAGGTGCCGAAGAAGACCAACTGGTAGCACTGCTGGTACGCGGCGACCACGAGCTGAACGATATTAAAGCCGAGAAGCTTGATGCCGTCGCCACGCCGCTGGAATTTGCCAGCGAAGATGAAATTCGCAAAGCAATAGGTGCAGGCCCCGGTTCACTGGGCCCCGTAGATCTGCCATTTACGGTCATCGCTGATCGCAGCGTGGCGGTGATGAGCGATTTCAGTGCCGGCGCCAATGAAGATGGCAAACACCACTTCAACATCAACTGGGAACGGGACGTGGCCCTGCCGCAAATCGCCGACCTGCGTAATGTGGTCAACGGTGATCCCAGCCCCGATGGCACCGGCACCCTGAGCATCAAACGCGGCATCGAGGTGGGTCATATCTTCCAGCTCGGCACCAAGTACTCCGAAGCACTGGGCGCCACCGTGCTGGATGAAAATGGCAAGTCCGTGGTGATGCCCATGGGCTGCTACGGCATTGGTGTCACTCGCGTGGTCGCCGCCGCCATTGAACAGAACAACGACGACCGGGGCATCATCTGGCCACAAGCCATTGCGCCGTTCCAGGTGGCCCTGATTCCGGTGAACATCAAAAAAAGCCCCCGGGAACGGGAACTGGCAGAAACGCTATACGCTGAGCTCACCGCTGCCGGTATTGAGGTGATCTTCGATGACCGTGAGAAGGAACGCCTTGGCGTAAAACTGGCTGACAGCGAACTGATCGGCATCCCCCATCGTATCGTCATCGCCGAACGCGGCATGGACAACGGCGTGCTGGAATACAAGGGACGCCGGGATGCGGACAAGACCGAGGTGCCGGTTGATGAGGTGGTGGCGTTCATCAAGGGAAAGTTGGGGACGAATTAATAGTTAATAATGAATAATTAATAACGTCGCAGACCCGGTTTTTCAGATCTGGAAGCAAAGAGGCTGCGCCCAAAGTTTGGGCGCGGCCTCTTGCGTTTTAAACTGTTAATAACTATTAATTAAATTTTCACCGTGCGCTTGACGGCCATCACCTGGCTCATGGTGTTATCGCCATGGGCGGTCAGTTGCCAGAGAGGCAGGCCGCGAGTGTCTTTCTCCGCTGACCGGGCAATCAGCCCCAACGCCCGCAGATGGATTTTCACCTGATTAAAGGCATGGGCCGCCAGCACCACATTACGCACGGCGTGGGCTCGAGGGAAATCGTTCTGCACATCCCCCAGCGCCTTGCGGCCGATAAAATCTTCCAGCGCCTTCTGCAACACCGGTTCCGCCGCCGGGTTCAACATCAACGGCGCCACACAGGAAAAGGCCTGATCCCAACTAATTTTGGTGGTTACCATGGCCAGCTTGCAGTCACCGCCTTCATACACATTGCAGGAATAATCCAGCGCTACCTGGTCTCCGGCACGGGCCAGGGTTTTCAAGGGGGGGCGCGCCTGACTGAGCGCTTCTTCGCGCTCTTTTTCCAACAGTTCAATGCGCGCCTTGAGCGCCTCCGCCTGGGCACCACCGCCCTCACCCGCCTGATCGGCACGCACCCACCCCACTGCATGGTGCTCACGCATCAGGTGGGGAATGACCTTGCCAGCTAGCTCATTCAGGCCTGCTTCAGTACTCCAGCGATAGCAGGTCACCTTTTCTTCCAGCAGGCGCACAAAATCGTCACGGCGCACCTGACCGTCCCGGGTCGGCTCACGCTGCGCTTCCGGCAACGCAGAGGGGTTTTCATGGATGAAGGCAATAATCGGTTTACGCTTGGTGGCGGCGAAGATGTACTCACGGTGGATCTCGCTGAGCCCCATGGGCGACAGGGTGCCGTAACGGCCGCCCACAATCAGGATGAAATAATCACTGGTTTCGATCAGCTTCTGGATCACTGGCAACAGGGTATTGCCGTCCGCTGCCGCACTGTCCAGGCCGGTAGGAATCAACCCATGCTCCAGCATGGGCAGTATCAGCGCCTGGCGCGCGCCCTGCATATCAGGGAACGTGGCGCTGATAAAGACTTGATAGCGTTTGTTGGCTGTCGCGCTCACCCTGATCAAAACCTCTTTCTTCGTAATTCCGGCCCGCCGGGCCGTGCCTGTGGAGGGCTATTAAAGCGCCTGACTGCCCTGATCACAAGCCAGCCAGCTGACCCAAAAGCCGGGTCTGGACGTGACATGGGACATTTAACCGGTTCGTGCTAGCCTGAGCCCAGCCTATAACGCGGCCGGGGCCGCTATAATGGCGGGTCGCACGGGCAGGCAGACGGGAGCCCCGGGCACTCCACTCTCAAAGCTTACAGGAAAGGGACGCCATGCAAACCATTGCCTTTTACAACCTGAAAGGGGGCGTAGGTAAAACCACCACCGCAGTCAACGTGGCCTGGCACGCTGCACGCTGGAAACACCGAACCCTGCTCTGGGACCTGGATCCGCAAGGGGCCGCCAGCTTTTACCTAGGGGTGGACGATGGCGATGGCTACAAGGCCGCCAACCTGATCAAGGGCAAACAGCCCATTGGCCGCCTGAAACGGGAAACCCGCTGGGCGAATCTGGACGCCATTCCCGCCGACCTGTCCATGCGCAACGCCGATATCAAACTGATCGAAAATGGCGGCGCCAAAAACCGCCTGAAGCAGCTGATTGCCCCGCTGGGGGAAAGCTACGAACTGGTGATTCTGGACTGCCCGCCCACGCTAAGTCCGCTGGCGGAGAGCATCTTTGCTGCGGTGGATTATCTGTTCGTCCCGGTGATTCCCACTCACTTGTCCGTGCGCGCTTTTCAACAGGTTATGGACTGGCTGGACAGCAAGAACTACAAGAACCTGACCGTGGTGCCGTTCTTCAACATGGTAGACCGCCACCGCGATCTGCATGTGGAGATGCTGGTGAAACGGCCCAAGGTCATGAAAGGTGGATTGAAAGGCTGGATCCCCTACTCCACCCATGTGGAGCAGATGGGCGACCACCGCGCCCCGGTCGGCGAGTTCGCCCCCTACACCCCCTCCGCCCAAGCCTTCCGAGCTATGTGGTTCGAGATTGCGGGGAAACTCAAGCTTTAGTTGACAGTTGATAGTGGACAGTTGACAGCTAAAACACGCGCGGCAGGAATTGGTAATCATGAAACGAAAGAGGCCGCGCCCATGCCTTGGGCGCGGCCTCTTGTGTTGCAGACCGGACAAATCGGCTCCGCGAAGCTGTCAACTTTCAACTGTCCACTGTCAACTGCGTTCCCAAGGGTTTGCCCGCTTCAGCACCTCATCCAGATCCAGCCCTCTGGGCAAGGTGCCATAGTTCCGGTCCCCATGCTCTCCCAGTCGCGAAGCAATAAACGCTTCCGCCACGGCGGTATTACCGGCGGCCACCAGCTGGCTGGCCTGCATGGTCAGTGATACCCGATCCACGATATCCCGGGCCCGGTATTGCGCCTCATCCATATCGCTGAATTCGCGCTTGAGCGCATCCACAGCCTTGTCCAGGCGTGCATCGCTGCCCTGGGTCTTGGCCAGTTCCGCAAACCAGGTATCCAGCACCGCCGGTGTTTTGCCCAAGGCGCGCAGCATATCCAGGGCCTGCACATTGCCCGAACCTTCCCAGATCGCATTGATCGGCGCTTCGCGGTACAGGCGCGCCATGATGAAGTCTTCCGTCACGCCATTACCGCCGAGACACTCCATGGCCTCGTAGGCATGGAACGGGGTGCGTTTGCAGATCCAGTATTTTCCCGCCGGCAAGCCCAGTCGCAACAACAGCGCCTCATGGGTGTTGCCCGGATCCAGGGTGGACTGATCCAGCGCTTCTCCCATGCGCATGGCGATGGCCAGGGAACCTTCCACTTCCAGCTGCAGATCGGCCAGCACGTTGCGCATCAGCGGTTGGTCCAGCAAGGTCTTGCCGAAAGCCGCCCGCCCGGCGGCATGATTCACCGCCTGGGCCACCGCCTGACGCTGCCCGGATGCGGAACCAATCATGCAGTCGAAACGGGTCATCGCTACCATTTCGATAATCGCTGGCACCCCGCGACCTTCTTCGCCGACCAACCAGCCCAGCGCACCGCGCAACTCGATTTCCGAGGAGGCGTTGGACACATTGCCCATCTTGTTTTTCAGGCGCTGTACCTGGATCGGGTTCTTACTGCCATCCGGGCGCCAGCGCGGCACCAGAAAACAGCTCAACCCGCTTTGCGTCTGGGCCAGCACCAGAAAGGCGTCGCACATGGGGGCCGAGGTGAACCACTTGTGGCCCACCAGCTCATAGGCCTCACCCGGCCCTTCATTGCCAATGGCGGTGGCAACGGTGGTGTTGGCACGCACATCGGAGCCGCCCTGCTTTTCGGTCATGCCCATGCCGATGGTCAGCGCCTGTTTCTCGGTGTGGGGCACATTGCGCGGGTCATAAGCGTTATTAAGAATCTTGGGCAACCACTCCTTCGCCAGTGCCGGCGTCAGGCTAATGGAGGGCACCGCAGCGAATGTCATCGTCAGCGGGCAGCCGTGGCCTGCGTCCGCCTGTGCCTGCAAATAACTCTGCGCTGCCCGCGCCACATGAGCGCCCGCCCTGGGGTTTGACCAAGGCGACGAGTGAATGCCGGATTCCAGCCCCAAGGCCATCAGGCGATGGTAAGACTCATGGTATTTCACCAGGTCCACCCGATACCCCTGACGGTCATGGGAGAAAAACTGCGGCTTGTGCTCGTTAGCCAAAAAGCCCCATTCGATTACCTCGGCGCTACCGGTGCGTTCACCATGCGCAGACAGGGCCTCCTCCGCCCAACCCGCACCGTGGCGACGCACCGCCTCGCGCAGGGCCGTATCGTTGTCGTAAGCGTTGTAATTTTCCAGCGCCCGGGCCTGATTGAAGACCTCATGGGTCTGTGCCAGCGGGTCCGCTTTCAGGGTGTCGTGCTTGGCATTCATGTGAGCTCTCCCGATTTATTAACGCAGCCTGTTTCTCGCTTGATGCAACAAGCTCCACGCCCCACGCGGGGAAAGCGTGCTTGCTGCCGCTGCCACTTTTTACGCAGTCTGTTGCTGCTGAATCGCCTCCGCCTGCGCCCGTGGAGCACCCACCGCGCGCAGACAAAATTGGGTCAGGGATTCCGCCAGGCTGGCCTTGGGTAGCGGCTCCGAGAGCGGCCCCACCAATGCCTCGGCAATAGCGCCCACCAGCGCGGCGGCGCTGACGGCTGTGTCCTGCAACGGCAAGGCGCCCTGGCTGACACCATCGCTCAACAGTTGCTGGTACAGCTCGGCATAACGCTGGCGGTAGATCAGACGCTCCGCGTCCACGGCCGGGTCCACCGGCTCGGCAATCAACGACCAGGCCAGCGTAGGCGCGGCTTGCGCCCGGCGTACAAACACCTGCAGCACGTAGCCCAGCCGCTGGGCAAAATCGCCGTCTTGCTCCATGGCCTGGGCCACCGCCGCCACTTCCCGCTCGGTGGCCAGGCGAAACACCTCCGCCGCCAGCACCGCCTTGTTGTCGAAATAGCGATACAAGGTGCCCACACCAACCCCGGCCTGGCGGGCCAGCGTCTGCATGGTCAAGCCGGCAAAACCGCCGTCGCGCACCAACTGCTCCGCATTACGCAGCAAGTGGGCGCGCTGGGCCGCCTTGCGGGCTTTCACATTGTCGGTTTCCCGGTACGCCATAAACGGAATCCATATTCATTTCTTAAAAGAAGTGAATCATGGTTCCGACTTTCGAGCAAGCACCACCTGTCGTGCGGCTCTATTTTGTAGGAGCACCGCCAGCGGCGCGCCTACAACAAACCTGCCAACACTCCCAGCGCCGCCATGCCCAGCACCATCCCCCACAAGGGCACCGTCTTGCTGCGCAGCACCACGAATCCCGCTACCACGATCAGCAGATCCCACCCATCATGCACCGCAGAGACGAACACCGGCTGATACAGCGCCGCCAGCAGCAACCCGACCACCGCCGCATTGATGCCCGCCACCGCACCGGCCAGCGCCGGGCGGGAGGACAACCATTGCCACCCTTCCATCATTCCCAGCACCAGCAAAAAACCGGGCAGGAAAATCGCCAATGTGGCCAGCAAGGCGCCCCACCAGGGGCTGGCTGGCAGCAAAACGGCCCCCAGATAGGCGGCCAGCGAGAACATGGGCCCAGGCACCGCCTGTGCCGCCGCATAACCGGTAAGGAACGAATCCGGGCTCATCTGTGGCCCTACCAGCTCCTGCAATAACGGCAGCACCACATGGCCGCCGCCGAACACCAACGCACCGGCAGTGAAAAAATCATTCCAGAGACCCAGCAACCGCCCGGCGGGTAGCACCGTCAACAGCGCCAGCAGTCCCAACAGCCCCAACGGCAACCAACGCCAGACCGGCTTGCCCTGCAACGGCGCCACGTTTGCGGGGCGCAACCAGTACCAGCCCACCGCTGCCGCCAGTAGCAGGGCCGCCACTTGGCCCCAGAGCGCAGGCCATAGCACCAGCAACAGGGCCACACCCAGCGCCAGCCCCCGTGTCAGCAGGGCCGTACAAAAGCGCGTACCCATATTCCACACGGCATCAGCCACCACCACCACCGCCAGCCACTTCAGGCCGGTGACCACACCGCCCTGCAACCACCCCGGCAACCCTGAGGCATACATGGCCAGCAGCGCCATCAACAAGAATGACGGCAAGGTAAAACCCACAAAGGCAACAAAAGCCCCCACCACGCCACCGCGCACCCGGCCAATAGCAAAGCCCAGCTGGCTGGACGCCGGACCCGGCAGAAACTGGGTGAGTGCCAACAGGCGGGCAAAATCGGCCTCGCTCAGCCACTGCAGCTGCACCACAAACCGCTGGTGAAAATACCCCACATGGGCCGCCGGGCCGCCAAAACTGACCATCCCCAACAGCAAGAACTGACGAAATATTTCTGCCATTAGCTACACGCTTTTCCGTCCACAGTGACCGAAACGCTACCACACAGTAATGCCGTTCGGATGTCATCGATCCTGCCCGGCGGGTATACTCGCGGCCATGCAATCCAATGCCCACTCCGTGCTCGAACATGTTTTCGGCTATCACCAGTTTCGCGGCGAACAGCAGGCCGTTATCGACACCCTGATACAGGGCGACGACGCCCTGGTGCTGATGCCCACCGGCGGGGGTAAATCCCTGTGCTACCAGATCCCGGCATTGGTGCGCGCCGGCACCGGTGTGGTGATCAGCCCGCTGATTGCCCTGATGCAGGACCAGGTGGATGCGCTCAAGGCGCTGGGCGTGAAAGCCGGCTTCCTTAATTCCACCCTGTCACTGGAGCAAGTCCGGACTCTGGAAAACGCCTTGCTGCAGGGCGAGCTGGACATGCTCTACATCGCCCCGGAGCGGCTGATACAGCCGCGCACCCTGGCGCTGCTGAAACAAGCCGAGATCGCCCTGTTTGCTATTGATGAAGCCCACTGCGTATCCCAGTGGGGGCATGATTTCCGCAACGACTATCTGCAGCTCTCTCTGCTGCACCGGGAATTCCCGCAGGTGCCCCGCATTGCATTAACCGCCACCGCGGACCAGCGCACCCGCACGGAAATTGCCGAGCGACTGGACCTGACCCAGGCCCGGCATTTTGTTTCCAGCTTTGATCGCCCCAATATCCAGTACCGCATCGAACGCAAGGACGGTGCCCGCAATCAGCTATTGCGCCTGATACGCGCGGAGTACGCCGGTGAAGCGGGAATCGTCTACTGCCTGTCGCGCAACAAGGTGGACCGGGTGGCCGAATGGTTGTGCCAGCAGGGTATTAATGCCCTGCCCTACCACGCCGGGCTTTCTGGCCCGATACGGGAAAAACACCAGCAGCGCTTTCTGCGCGAAGATGGCATTGTCATGGTCGCCACCATCGCCTTTGGCATGGGCATCGACAAACCTGACGTGCGTTTTGTGGCGCATCTGGATCTACCCAAAAGCATCGAGTCCTACTATCAGGAGACCGGTCGCGCCGGCCGTGACGGCAACCCGGCCACCGCCTGGATGGCCTATGGGCTGGAAGATGCCATCAAGCTGAAGCAGATGCTCGCCCAGGGCAGCGGCAATGAACAACACAAGCGCAACGAAAACCAACGCCTGGAAAGCATGCTGGGGCTGTGCGAAATCACCCACTGTCGTCGCCAGGCCCTGCTGCACTACTTTGGCGAGAGCCTGGAAAAATCCTGTGGCAACTGCGACACCTGCCTGCACCCACCGGAAACCTTCAACGCCACCGAAGCGGCCCAAAAAGCCCTGAGTTGCGTCTACCGCACCGGCCAACGTTTCGGCGTCAATCACCTGATCGACGTGCTTACCGGCAACCGTTCCGACAAAGTGGCCAGTGCCGGGCACGACCATGTGTCCACCTGGAACATCGGCAACGAATTCAACGCCACCCAATGGCGCAGCATCTACCGGCAACTGGTGGCCCGTGGGCTGCTCACCGTGGACATGAACGGTTACGGCGCGCTGCAACTGACCGACGCCTGCCGCCCTTACCTGCGCGGGGAGCAACCCCTGCACCTGCGCAAGGAAATCGCCAAGGCGAAAAAAGCCAGCACCCGTAAAAGCCAATCCAGCGTGGCAGAAGCCGACCGCACACTGTGGGAAGCCCTGCGCGCCTGCCGCAAACGGCTATCCGAAGAAGAAGGGGTGCCGCCTTATGTGGTATTCCACGATGCCACCCTGATGGACATGCTCGCCATCCGCCCGCGCAATCGCATGGAGTTTTCCGCTGTGAGCGGTGTCGGGGATCGCAAGCTGGAGCGTTACGGCGACGACTTTCTTGCCGTTCTCAATGAAGCCGCGAATGGCAACAGCGCAAGCGAGCCAGAAGACTCCGGCCCGGACAGCAACGAGATTCTCACCCTGGCCCTGGCCAACATGGACCCGGCCGCCATCGCGCGGCAGCAGAACCTGAAAGAGCAGACCATTTACCGGGAACTGAGCCAGCTGGTGGTCAACGGCAAGCTGTCACTGGAACAGGCTCTGGGCCTCAGCGACGTGGAAATCGGCATCATTCAGGACGCCCTGCTCAGCCAGACCAACCTGGCGGAAGACACCTTCAGCTACCGGCAGATCAAGGAACAACTGGCTGACGACTGGCCCACCGGTGTCCTGCACTGCGTTCGGCAAGCCATTCTGGCTCAGTGCTGAGCCAGATTCAGCACGAACGTTCAAATAAAATTCACTGGATCGTCAATTCCCACACACACGCCCTCTCCACAATCCCCCCACCGACTTTTACCTCACTGGGGAATTCATTGTGAAACGGCTCAACTCTAGCCTTGCGGCTTTGTTTACCACGCTTGCACTTTCCGGCTGCGGAGGCGATTCGTCTTCCTCATCCGACGACACAGGCACGACCGATAAAGGCGGCACACCCGCCACCACCGCCACCGTGCGTATTGGCTTGCTGCCCGACACCCAGGGCGGTGGCGACAACGTGGCCATGCACCCGATGAAAGCGGTGCTGGATAAAGAACAGGCACTGGGCGCCAACATCATCATCCCCGTGGGCGACCTGACTGACCACGGCACCACCGGTGAATTCGAGCAGTGGACCTCCATTGCCGAAGGCTACCGCGATGCCGGCATTGAATTTCTGCCGTTGATGGGCAACCACGAAGACAGCTATGCCTACTCGGTGGAGTGGGTTGAAAACATGAAGCACTACATTCCCGATGACGCCGTCCATATGGCCGGCGCGCAGTACCTGAATTATTACGTGATCCGCGACAACGTGATGATTGTTCTGCTCAAGTACTACAACCTGCCGATCGCTTTCCAGTGGATCAAACAGGCGGTCAATACTCATCGCGATGAGGTAAACCACATCGTGATCGCCAGCCACGATGGCCTGATCGGCGCCAAATACGGGGAAACCCGCGAAATGATCGTGGAAGGCGTCACCGGCGATAATCTGCTGATGGATCAATGGGACGATATCCGCGCCTTCTTCGCCCGCAATGACGTGATCTGGGTACAGGGCCACGAGCACATGTACCAGCGTTCCGTCATCACCGCCCCGATTTATGTGGACCCGGCCTCCTGGACCGAAGAGGAAGGCAACTACCGCCTGCCGCAATACACCCAGATCGTTTCCGGCAACGCCTCCTACAAAGGCTACGAATTCCGTTACGGGGAACGCGAGCTGGTGCAACGTATCGTGCAGCAGAAAATGAACACCAAGAGCAACGGCTCCACCGCCTACGATGTGAATGCCTCGGTGCTCACCTTCAACGGCCCGCGGGTAGACTATGAATCCTGGTTCGCCGAGCACACCATCAACAGCAACGAGGACGGTGTGAAAGAGCTGGCGGAGCCCAACTGGCAATTGCTGGACCGTTTTTCACGTACCAGCAACCGCTGCGAGCGAGTGGTCTACCCCAACTCCATTCCCGACGGCACCCGCCCGGTCATGTACCTGGACAGCCAGTACATCAGTAATGACTGCCGCGCAGACGATGGCAGCACCGCAAGAATGGTGGCCGGCACCAACAACACCTTCAACCGGCTGGAAAGCCGCACCCGGGACATGGAACTGACCCCTGGCTTCAGCCGAGCCGAGAGCGTGCCGGACCTGATGCGCCTGTCTTACCAGTACCTGTTCCAGTACAACCAGCCCTGGACACCTAACCTGAACGCAGAAAACCGCGTCATCCCCAACAGCGGCGACAGCAACGTGCTGGATATTCCGGAAACCACCATGGACCTGAAAGAAGACGTGGCCATGAGCTGGCAACCCGCCACGGAAGATACCCTCAGCGACATTCTGATCATCAGTGGCACCCAGAATCAGACTGGCACTTACTCCAGTGCCTATGGCGCGATCAAGGATCTGGAAGCCGATACCGGCCTGCCAGGCAGCCAGCCGGACGGCACCGCCAAGCAAGCCCATACCCTGCCCGCCAGCGCCAGCAAGGACTGGGATTTGAGCAGTGCGGTCTCCGATCGCTATGCCCTCACCTTTGATGCCACCGCCGGCGCCGCCGGGACCACCACCCTGGGCATGCATAGTGAATCCGGTTGGCAGCCTGTCACCTCAGCGGACTGCGTGATCAACCAACCTTTCGATGAGAGTTTCCTGACTACCCCGCCAGTGCGCAGCGCAGGCTGCGACGCGGAACCCCTGGTGGGCTTCGATGCTGACCACGGGCAACGCTGGTGGGTCGTTCTGGAACAGGACGCGGAACTGGCCTTGCTGGCACGCTAACCTGCCATATAAAGCCCGGTTACCCGACCCTTCCCGTCACGCGGGGAGGGTCACCCCTGCTCTTCCTGGCGTTTGAACGAGCGAGAAAACTGCAGAATCAAGAAGTTGATCAGCGACAACACCAGGGCAATTTCATAGCGGTTGTAGGCCACCGAAATACCGATCGCCCCGGTATTCCACAGGCTCGCTGCCGTGGCAGTACCGCTCACATTGGCGCCATCCTTGAGAATCGCCCCGCCACCAATAAACCCCATACCGGTAATGATCCCGTACATGACCCGCGCTTCCGCGTCGGATCCGGTATACACCTGCATCCCCACCAACATATAGCCACAAGCCGCAATAGAAACCAGCGGGAAGGTACGCAATCCCGCACCTCGCGCCTTCTGCTCCCGGTTCCAGGCCACCGGCAACGCCAGCACAAAGGCTGCGCCAAGCTGAATCAGATGAGTACCCACCTGCGCCCAGTCCAGTTCCTGCATATCGCTCTCCTTGCTTAATCGCACCGAACCCCATGCGCGACACCTGACAGTCACCCAGCCCGGCTACCATTGAGACGCATATGTAAGCAAAAGCTTACACCGACACAACAGAAGCTCACCGCCGGATCACGCTACCGTTAGTACACAGAATAAACAGAGGGGAAGGAAAAATGGAACAGGATGAATCTCTGGACCTGAACTGGCTGCCCGAGCAACTGGATAGCATCTTCGAAGACAGCCATGCCGCCGCTAGCGGTCAATGGGAATCCGTACAAAACCACGATATCAGCCACCAGGCGGCCTGAACCGGCCGTCGGCTTTACCAAGCATTACTCGTGTTCACGCCCCGGATCAGTTAGGCTTGCCGCCCTTTTCCAGCTGATCCTCCCAACTTCATGCATTTTTCAGATCTCGGGCTGTGTGATGCCCTGCAAGCGGCCGTGGCTGAGCGTGGCTACGACACGCCTTCCCCCATTCAGGCCCAGGCCATTCCCGCCGTTCTCTCCGGCCGTGATGTGATGGCCGCCGCCCAGACCGGTACCGGCAAAACCGCCGGCTTTACCCTGCCGCTTCTGGAACGCCTGCGCACCGGCACCCCCGCGCGCAACAATCAGGTCCGCGCCCTGGTACTCACTCCAACCCGCGAGCTGGCCGCCCAGGTGGCAGAAAGTGTTGCCACCTATGGCAAGAACCTGCCGTTGACGTCCAGCGTGGTATTCGGTGGTGTGAAGATCAACCCGCAAATGCAGCGCCTGCGTGGCGGTTGCGATGTGCTGGTGGCTACACCAGGACGCCTGCTGGATCTGTATCAGCAGAACGCGGTGAAGTTCGATCACCTGGAAGTGCTGATCCTGGATGAAGCCGACCGCATGCTGGACATGGGCTTTATCCACGACATCCGCAAGATCCTCTCGAAACTGCCGCCCAAGCGGCAGAACCTGATGTTCTCTGCGACCTTTTCGCCGGAAATTCGTGCGCTGGCCAAGGGGCTGGTCAACGACCCCGTGGAAGTGGATATCAGCCCGCGCAACACCACCACCGAACTGGTCACCCAGTGGATCGCACCGGTGGACAAGAAGCGCAAACCCGCCCTGCTGACCCACTTGATTCAGGAACACAGCTGGTTCCAGGTACTGGTATTCAGCCGCACCAAACACGGCGCCAACAAACTGGCCAAACAACTGGAGGCCAGCGGCATTGAAGCCGCCGCCATCCACGGCAACAAAAGCCAGAATGCACGCACCCGCGCCCTGGCCGATTTCAAGAGCGGCAAGGTCCGCGCCTTGGTGGCCACCGACATCGCCGCCCGCGGTCTGGATATCGAGCAGCTGCCCCAAGTCGTGAATGTGGACCTGCCCAACGTACCCGAGGATTACGTGCACCGTATCGGCCGCACCGGCCGGGCCGGCGCCACCGGGCAGGCCATTTCCCTGGTTAGTGCCGACGAATTCCAGCAGCTCAAGGACATTGAGCGCCTGACCCAGCAACAGCTGGAGCGCAAAATCGTGGCCGGTTTCGAGCCCGGTGAACCCCTTCCCGCCGCGCGCGCACCCTTGCCTCCCAAGAGCAAACGTCCCAAGAAGCCGAAACCCGCTTCCGCAGGCAGAAACCGGAACGGGCAATCTTCCGGTAGCGGCCAGCGCGCCCAGCAGGGCAGCAAGGGCAACCCGAACGGTAATGGCGGTAATAGTGGCAATGGCGCAAAACCTGCCGGGAACGGGCAGCGTCGTCGCCGGCCGCAACGCAACAGCCGTCCGGAAAATGGCAATAAAGCCTGACTCTGAAAACAGCACCCGCACGCATAAAAAAACGGGGCCAACTGGCCCCGTTTTTTTATGCTGATGCCAACCCTTAACGCTGGCGTAGCAACCCTTGGTAGTGGGCCATATAACCTTGCAGCTCGGCGTCACTCAGGTCTTTCAGCACCTTGTTGTTCACCGCATGTACCGCTTTGCGGCTGCCATCCACCCCCACATTCAGGGCCTTCTGGGTCACAAAACCTACCTTCACTTCCTTGGTGTTGGCGACAAAGACTTCATCGATAATCTTGTCTGCCACATCGCCCATGGCGCGGGTGACCAGTGCCACATCCTCGGTGCCTTTGCCGGCCGCACACAGCTCGGTGGCCTTGCGGAAGGTCTCGGCAAAGCCGTCATCCACCGGGAACGAAATATGGGCCTGGTTGCCGTTGTCGTCACCCGCCTGCCAGTACATGGCTTTCACATTCGCCAATACCGGTGCAAATTCCTTGCTGGTGATTTTCTTGAAGATCTGACGAGTCAGCATGCTGGACGCTTTACCCGCCGTAGAAACGGCAAAATCGATGACTTTTTTCTGGCCACCGGACAGCTCGGTCATGTTGGCCGGTTCCACCAGGAACAGGCTGAGAACACGGTCGGTCAGATGATCCGCCATCTGGATAAACTTCTCCGCGCTGTCCTTACGGTCGTTTTCAACAGCGTGGATGAAATCTTCCGTGCTGTTCACCAGCGCCGGGTTTGCGGGAATCGCCACCACATTTTGCATTGTTATGTCCTTGCCTGTTCTGTGTGCCCAGGCCGCCCATCAGGCAGCCGATCAAGCTGGCCATAATAACGGGGCGATGGGCACAGGGGAAACGCCGATCAGGCCGGAATAACAAAGCTGATACGTCTTCAAGGCGAACTCGCACTTTGTGTAACCGTGCCGGTTTGCGACGGATGACGGATATCCACCTGCGGTGTAGTCAGCATGGTGCCATTCATGGCGCAATCCGGCCCCAGATTAACCTGCTCGAAACTGGCTGACGCGTCGGCATTACGCCATACCAATGACACCGGGCCCGGGCCGCAAACACCCCCAAGCACAGGCACCCGGACTTTTACCTGCATGTCATGCACAGTGAGCTTGCGAGGGCTATCCACCTGCCCTTGCCAGGGCAAGCCCTGCGCCTTGATGCTTTTACACAAGGGATTCAGCCCACCGAAGGTCACAGCGGTAACCCGGAGCGCACCGTCACCGCCCACGCGGCCATCGAAGGTGGTATTACAGGACACGGGTATCCGACCTTTTTTCATGGCCAGTTCACCGCTGGCGGAGAAGGGGCCAGCGGGTGTCACAGCCACGTCGGCATAAGCGGTGAAGGAAAGCGACAACAACACGATGGGCAAGAGCACGGCGCTCCTACGGGCAATGACCGTCCTTATCATTGTTATTATTCCTGTTTCTGTTCTTGTTTTGTCTGGTGTTTTTTTGACTATCTCCCCACACCCATACTGTCACGGCAATTCAACGGCTGCCAACCACAGCACGGCGGATCTTCGCCGCGCTGCTACCGTTTATCGCTCTGCGGAAAATGAATAACATTCACACCAATTGGTAACTGATACTGCCCAGTACCACCAAAACCACTGCCCACTTGGCGGTCACATAGAAACGCTTGTTTTTCCGCTTCACCGATTTCAGGAAGCCTTTGTAGGCAATCACGCCCTTGCCCAGCTTGTTACCAATACCGGTGTGGCTGCTGTCCACGTTGTCGATCATGAACAGGCGATTGAAAAACCAGCCGAAGAACCAGTAACCCTTTTGCACCCATTTGCTCTTCAAGGGACGATCCACGTCGGTCATCAGGATGATGCGGGGGGTGTCTGTGCGATTCCACGCAGAATGAATATAGGTTTCATCGAAGATAATGCTGTCGCCATCACGCCAGATGTAATCCTCTTCGTTTACCGTCAGCCCGCAGTTTTCATCATTGGGGGTGCTCAGCCCGATGGAGTAGCGCAGGGTGTAGGCAAACGGATCGTGGTGACGATTCAGCTTCTTGCCCGGCATCAATACCGCGAACAGGGCGATATTCAGGGTGGGAATCTGCTCCAGCAACGCCATGGTTTTCGGCGCCAGGTCGTAGGCCGAGGGCAGCTTGTTGTCGTACACTTTCAGATAAAAACTGGTCCAGCGATTATCCTTGTAAAAGCTGCTGGCCGGCAGATCTTCTTTCGCAGTAATCAGGCCACCGTGGTACAACGCCACCGCTTCATCGCGAATGGTTTCCCAGTTGTCTTCGATCAACTGTAATTCCGGCAGATGCGACAAGCTCAGGCGCGGCGTGGTGGGCACCTTGGAGAGCAGATAGGCCGGAATATTGAACGGCACCATAAAGGTGGAAAAGTCCGACAGCTGGCGCTTCAGGCCAAACGGTTCCCGGTTACGCATCCGAATAAAAATAATGCAGCCCGCATAAATCAGCAGACAGGCCAGAATCACGGTCATCTGTTTTCCTTTGGTTCATTGAGTCCAGGTTCGAGGCAAGCCGCGCTGCCCGAAAAATCGACGGACGGGATTTTAAAGCAAATCCCCCCGTAAAACCGGGATAATACCTGCCAATTGCCGCCATTGCTCTGCCTGACAGGCCCGTCGGTCTGTTCTCTCCGACCCAGCCAGGGCCGCCATCATTGGCCGACATCACGGTTAGCGGTACATTCTAGCCTTGCCTTTGCACAACAGCCGCCACCTTTGAGGAATCCAGCCTGTGACGCACCGAATTCTGCCCCTGATCGCCTGCCTGCTGCTCTTGGCACAGTGGAGCCACGCCGACGATAGCTCGCTGACCATCAAGGATGTCATCGATACGGGAGAAAAGGCCGAGGCGGTGATTGCTGACTCCCTGCAAGATGACAGCATTCGACCCGGCGATACCCCCCTATCGACTATGCTGGCCATCATGAACGCAGCCCAGGACGGAAACTGGGACGCCGCCGGGACTTACTTGGACATGCGTTACCTGCCCGCAGACATGGCCGACAGTGATGCCGCCACCTTAATGGAGCAGCTGAATATTGTCTGGGGCCAGCAGCGGATCCTGGACCTGACCCGGTTGTCTACCCACCCGGAGGGGCACCGGGATGACGGCCTGCCCAGCTACCGGGACAAGATCGCCACCCTGACCCTGCCGGACGACACCCTGACCCTCTATCTGCAACGGGTACCCGGCGATGACGAGCGTCGTATCTGGAAAATCTCCAACGCCACAGTGCAGCAAATCCCCCACCTCTGGGAGCTGTTCGGTTACAACCCGACCATCACCCGCCTAGCGGATTATCTGCCGGATTTCACGATCCTCTATATGCAGAACTGGCAGGTGGCCGGGCTGGTACTGATCATCATCGGCGCCTGGCTGGCCTCTTCCCTGCTGCGCCGGCTGACACTGCGCCTGCTGGAGTACTCCGATCGTTACCGCGATACCCTGCACCAGTTCTTCTCCATGCCGTTTCGCTGGTACCTGTTCTTCAAGCTGATGCAGCTGGGCGTGGCCGAGCTGGGCTTGTCCATCCGCGCCCAGGTGTACCTGAACCAGTCCGCCCTGGGCTATCTGGCCACCCTGTTCCTGGCGCTGGGCTTTATCGAACTGCTTTCTGCCCTGTTCCTTAGCAGTGCCCAGAACCAGAAGTACTGGTCCGGCATCATTCGCCCTGTTCGTACCATCCTCAAAATGATCGCCGCTGTGGTGATCTTTCTGCTGTGGCTCAGCGACTCCGGCTACGACATCACCACGGTACTGGCCGGGCTGGGCATTGGCTCCATCGCCGTGGCCCTGGCCGCACAGAAGACCCTGGAAAACGTGATTGGCGCCTTCACCCTGTACATTGCCAAACCCGTTCAACCCGGCGACTTCTGCCGGGTTGGCACCACCGCCGGCGTCATCGAGGAAATCGGCCTGCGCTCTACCCGCATTCGCCAGACGGACCGCACCGTGGTGTACGTTCCCAACGCGGTACTCGCCAGTGCCAGCATCGAAAACATCAGCGAGTCCGATTTCCGTCGCTACTATCGCGACCTGCATATCCGCCTGGGCGCCAGCACCGATCAGCTGCGTCAGTTACTGGTGGATCTGCGCCGGCTCGTCTACAGCCACCCGCGGCTCACCGAGCGCGCCGCCCGGGTACGTTTTGAGGAAATCCTGCGCGACGGCTACCGCATCTCGCTGAACTGCTACGTGGACAGCAATGCCTACGGCGAATTCCTGGCCGTGGCTGAAGACCTGAACCTGCGCATCCTGCAAATCCTGGAGGATAACGGCGTGCACCTGGCGGTACCGGTTCAGCAATGGGTCAACAACACCGAAGGCAGCACAGCCACGGTGCAACGCTCTCAAGATGAGGCTTTGCCCTTCCCGGACTTCAGTGACGACGACAAGGCCGCCATGAAAGGCAGCCTGGAGTATCCGTACAAGGGTTAAGCTAAAATGTATATACATTGACTATCTAAAAGATAGCCTATAGCCTCATTGAAAGTCGAGCGTGAACCGGCGACGATGCGGCGTGATTTTTCATGGTGATGACCAATGGCAAAGAGCAAAGCCAAAAAGAAAAACAGCCAGCTTATCGTCCGAATCAACGACGAAGAGCGTGTGCGCTTTATTGAGCTCTGTGAGGAACTCGATACCAGCGCAGCAAGGGAAGTGCGCCGGTTTATTCGCGACTTTATCAAGAATCAGGAAGCGCCTTCCGGCGACTGACTGAAACCGATAAAACCTGTATTCGATATAAACGACGGAGCACACCATGTCTCAGAAGAAAAAACTGAAAAAAGCCATCAAGAACAGTAAAGCCAAGATCAGCAAACAAGAAAATGTTGTGAAGAAACTGAAGAAAAAGCTCAAGAAGCTTTAATCTTCCATTGAAGGGACCGGCATCGCCGGCCTCCTTCAACCACTTTCAACCTTCCTCAACGTTCTCACGCCCCCTCTCACCCCATTGCATATCCCCAACGCCCCCAGCCGCGCCGCGTACTGATTCATTTTCAATCATCAACATCCCGCCAATGGCAGTGTTAACATCAAGCTTCACGGGTTAAGGGGATGTTCGGGAATGAAGCAACGGCTCGCTTTGCTATTCAGTCTTTTCGCTTTCACTGCCGCATGCAGTTTTCAACCCGGCATCGTCGATGACAACGCTCTGCGCGAAGGCGCCACGCAACACGCGGAACAAGCGCTGACCGTACGCGCCAGCGTCATCAGTGACAGCGATGCCCACGACATCTTTGGCGTGGCCCTGGGCATACACGGCATTCAGGCCGTCTGGCTGGAGGTGGACAACAACACCGGCACGCCACTGTATTACCTCCCTGTCACCACCGACCAACAATATTTTTCGCCACTGGAAGTGGCCTGGAAAGTGAAGGGAAAGTTCGGCAAGGAAGATGAAAAAGCCGTGGACCGCATGTTCGTTTCCCGTGCCATGCCCATCAACCTGCCAACCGGTAAGCGCACCAGCGGCTTTGTATTCACCAATCGCGATCTTGGCGTCAAGGTGGTCAATGTGGACCTGCTGGGAGGCGGAAAAAGCTGGCAATCGTCATTCATCATCGACGTGCCGGGCATCAAACTGGATGTGGAAAAAGTCGACCTCACCATCCTGTATAACGAACAGGACCACCAGCACGTGGATCGCGATGGCCTGCGCGCCTGGCTAGCAGAGCAGCCCTGCTGCACCCACAACGACGACAGCAGTGCCAGTGGCGACCCGATCAATTTCGTCCTGGTCGGCGACAGCCAGTTGCTGCTCAGCGCCATGGTGCAACGCGGCTGGGACCTGACCGAGCGCATCCATGGTGGCTCGATCTGGAAAACCACCAAATCCTTCCTGATGGGTTCCAGCTACCGTTACTCACCGGTGAGCTCCCTTTATGCTCTGGATCGCCCCCAGGATATGGCGTTGCAAAAAGCCCGTGGCAATATTCACCAGCGCAATCACCTGCGCCTCTGGCGGGCGCCACTAATATGCGACGGCGAACCGGTCTGGCTGGGGCAGATCAGTCGGGATATCGGTGTACGCTTTACCTTCAAGTCGCCGACCCTGACCACCCACAAAATCGATCCGGATGTGGATGAGGCCCGGGACTATCTGCTCCAGGACATGATTTTTTCACAACGGCTGGCCGAGTTCGGGTATGTGCGTGCCATGGAAGCCAAACACATCGACAGCCCCGGCCATAACCTCACCGGCGATCCCTTTATTACCGATGGCCTGCGGCTGGTGATGTTCTTCCATAGCCCCATGACGCCCATGCATGAAGTGAAAAATCTCCACTGGGAACAGCCGGACCGGAACCGTCGCCTCTGGATAGAAAGCGATTCGGCCCCGGCGATGCCACCACCGTAATTTTTGCTTTCTTTACAGATTGCCACTTGAGCCCTTCAAAACAGCCCCTAGGCTTTGTGGATAATACTTACTCACCGATTGGAGCCAATCATGTTCATTCGATTTCTGACCGTGCTTGCCACCGCGTCCTTGGTCGCCTGCGTGACCGCCGCCTCCCCGATCCGGGTTGCCGACGGGAACCAGAATGAAGGCACCGTGACTCTGGCCACCGACTATAACCTGATGCAGAACCCACAGATGGACTGGCAACAAGGCCTGCAAAAAGCCAGCGCGCAATGTCAGGGCTGGGGATACAGCGGCGCGATTCCCAACGGCAAACCCAGCCAGAGCTGCAGCAATGAAACCCAGGACGGTGACTGTATCGGCTGGACGGTGAACGCGACTTTTCAATGCACAGGGCAACAGGCTCCCCAGCAGTAACGTCCGCCGGCAAACCGTTATTTCAGCAACCCGCGATAAAACAAAAAAAGCCTCTTAAAAGAGGCTTTTTTGTTTTTCTTTCTGATGCTGCTGAGCGAACGTGCTCAGCCAGATGTGATTACTTGTCGGCGTCCAGCGCCTGGTAGTAATCCATCAGGATCTGCGCCACTTCAGGACGAGAGAATTCCGGCGGCGGGGCAATCCCCTGGCCCAGCATCTCACGGACCTTGGTCCCTGACAGCAGAACAAAGTCGTCCTTGGTGTGATCCGGCACATCACGCATCATCACCACGCGATCAAGCTTCTTGGAGTAGGCGGTATGGTCGGCTTCGAAGATCTTGATCTCCAGAGCGCCTGCCGGCACTTTTTCCTGGAAGATGGTCTGTGCGTCGAAGGCACCGTAATAATCACCCACACCGGCGTGGTCACGACCCACGATCAAGTGGCTGCAACCACAGTTCTGACGGAACACCGCGTGCAGCACCGCTTCACGGGGGCCTGCATACAGCATGTCAAAACCGTACCCGGTGATCATCACGCTATTGGGCGGGAAATACACTTCGACCATCTTGCGAATAGAGGCATCACGTACTTCAGCCGGAATATCACCGGCTTTCAGCTTGCCCAGCAACATGTGGATCAGGATGCCATCGGCGTTCAGCGCTTCCTGGGCCATGCGACACAATTCTTCGTGGGCACGGTGCATCGGGTTACGGGTCTGGAAAGCAACCACATTACTCCAGCCACGCTCAACAAACTCATTGCGGATAGAAACGGCGGTACGGAAGGTGTCGGGGAAATCGTCAGCAAAATAGGAGTAGCTCAACACCTGGATGTCGCCGGAAACGATAAAGTTGCCCGCCGCCAGGAAGTTCGCCACGCCCGGGTGCTGCTTGTCGTTGGTGGCGAAGACCTGCTCGGCCACCGCTTCCAGTTCCGCGTCAGAGGCTTCTTCGATAGCCGCCACGTCCATCACCGCAATCACCGGCTGACCTTCCACATTGGGGTCACGCAGGGCAATGCGCTTGGCGCCTTCAATCGCGCTGATATCTTTCAGCATATTGACGATCGGTACCGGCCAGAACAGGCCATCGGCCGTGGTCAGGTTTTCGGCCACTGACAGCATATCTGCCTTGTTCATGTAGCCGGAAAGCGGGGTGAAATAACCGGCGCCCATCATCACCGCATTGGCAGCAGCCGCGGAACTGATCACCACCGACGGCAGAGACTCCGCTTCCTTCTGCAAGGCAACGCGAGCGGCTTCATCAGCCACGTACAGGGGGTTCAATGCGTCCGCACCATGCGGCTTGACCAAGGCGACCATCTATTCACTCCTAATGATTAATCAACGGGGTATCCATATCGCGGCGCAGTATAACAAAGGATTGGCACCAGGTCGGCCCGGCAATAAGTAATAAGGAAAATACAAACAAGAATAAGACAGACAGCGGCAACCGCCGCCCAATCAGACCGCCAGGGGGAACTCGCCCCCTGACGCCCCACCCGAGCTGCAACAGGTTGCGAGCCGGATTATACGATTGGCGGCTCCCCCGACAGGGTTGGCCCTTCTTCGATATCGTGGGTGAACTCTTCCAGCGACTGCGCCACTTCCCCCACCTCCTCGAAACGGGCGATGTGGTAGAGGGCTTCGCCTTCGTTAACCAACGGCAGATTGTTGCGGCCCACCAGAATGCCGGCGGCAGGGGCGTGGATATTGATGTCATCGCCGCCAAAGGGGCTGGAGATACGGCCGATCAGATCCCCTTTCTTGATCCAGGCACCCAGGGCCACCAGGGACAGGAAGACGCCGTCGCGTTCGGCTCGGACCCAGCTGGAGGAGCGGGCGATATAGGGCTCAGCGGGTGCCTTGGTGCGGCGGGAACCCGTCATACCCAGATGATGCATCACGTTGAGCACGCCTTTGACGCCAGCACGAATGCAGGACTCGTCAAAACGCAGCGCTTCGCCTGCTTCGTAGGTAATGACCGGAATGCCCTGGGCTTCGGCCACTTCACGCAGCGTGCCCTCGCCCAGTACCGAGTTGATCACCACCGGCACGCCAAAGGCGTTGGCCATGGCGCTGGTGTCATCGTTGGACAGGTTGGCTCGAATCTGCGGCAGATTATCACGGTGAATGGCGCCGGTGTGCAGGTCCACCGCGTGGGTGGCACGGTCCAGCACCTGGGTCTTGAACTGCCATGCCATGCGCGCGCCCAGGCTGCCGGTTTCCGAGCCCGGGAAGCAGCGGTTCAGATCCCGGCGGTCCGGCAGGTAGCGCGATTTATGGATAAAGCCGAACACATTCACCACCGGCACCGCCAACAGGGTGCCGCTAAGGTTTTTCAAGGCGGAATGGCGTAGCAGGCGACGGATAATCTCAACGCCATTCAGCTCATCGCCATGGATAGCCGCGCTGACCATGAACACCGGCCCGGGCTTGCGGCCGTGGATCACATGAATAGGCACATTCAGCGGGGTCTGGGTATAAAGCTGAGCCAGCGGCAGCTCCACTTTTGTGCGGGAACCGGGCTGGACGGTAATGCCATCAATTTCAAAAGGAGCGTTTTTCGGTTCTTTTGGATTTTTCATTCTTTTCTGACCACGTTGCCGACAGCCTTCCCGGTCACGAGTGCCGAGCACAGAAAACCATGATTTTGTTCGGCTTTCGCAACTCGAAACTCGTCACTCGCTTCAGGCTGTTCGCACCTTTTGAGGTGCTCTTGGAATAAACAGCCTTATCCCTTGGAACCTTTGGTTTGTGTCCGGTAGGGACGGGCATCCTTTTCGATGAACTTGATGATCATGCCAGCCACATCCTTGTTGGTGGCCATCTCAATCCCTTCCAGGCCAGGAGAGGAATTCACTTCCATCACCACCGGACCATGGTGTGAACGCAGGATATCCACACCCGCCACATTCAACCCCATGATACGGGCAGCTCGCACAGCGGTGGCGCGTTCTTCCGGGGTAATGCGGATCAGGCTGGCACTGCCGCCCCGGTGCAGGTTGGAGCGGAACTCGCCCGGCGCGGCCTGGCGCTTCATGGCAGCAATAACCTTGCCGCCCACCACAAAACAACGGATATCCGCACCGCCGGCTTCCTTGATGTATTCCTGCACCATTACCGACACGTTCAGGCCCATAAAGGCTTCGATTACCGACTCCGCAGCCTTGCGGGTTTCCGCCAGCACCACGCCGATGCCCTGGGTGCCTTCCAGCATCTTGATCACCAGCGGCGCACCGCGAACCATGTTGATCAGGTCGGGAATGTCATCCGGCGAGTGGGCAAAACCGGTGATGGGCAACCCAACGCCTTTGCGCGAGAGCAGCTGCAGTGAACGCAACTTGTCCCGGGAGCGAGAGATAGCTACCGATTCATTGATCGGAAAAACGCCCATCATTTCGAATTGACGCACTACCGCCGTACCGTACTGGGTAATCGAGGCACCAATACGGGGAATCACCGCATCAAAACCTTCCAGCACTTCACCCTTGTAGTGAATCTCCGGCTTGTGAGCCACCATGCTCATGTAACAGCGCAGGGTGTCGATCACATGCATTTCATGGCCCGCCGCTTCGCCGGCTTCGACCATGCGTCGCGTGGAGTACAGGCGCTTGTTTCGGGAAAGAATCGCAATTTTCATGGTTGCTCTTTTGTGCCGCCAAGGAGGAATGACGCTGTCGGGTCCACGGTAATCTGGTCCATGGCGGTTCGCCCCAGCAGCATGCGGAATTTCATGTTCTCACGATCCGTGAGAGTAATCTCAATGGGCCAGTGACGCCCGCCCAACACAATCTCGGTGCGAATTACCGGACGCTCTTCCTTGTGCCCACCGGAGTCGGTGACCACACGGCGATCCAACACCGGGGCTTCGCATTCACGGACAGTATCCTGATCCTGGATCGGGTGAATGCAAAAACGCACCCACTCGGCGCCATCGCGCTCAAACGTTTTCACCTGATAGGCGTGCAACGCGGACGTGCGGGCACCGGTATCCACCTTCATCTTGATGGCCTCGATACCCAGTTCAGGCAACGTCGCCCATTCCCGCCAGCCAACGGTGACCTTGTTCGTCACTTGCGACTCCTTTATTGCCATCAATCGCGTCCCAGCAATTCGATTTTATAGCCGTCCGGATCCTGCGCGAATGCCAGCACTGTGGTGCCGTGCTTCATGGGGCCCGGTTCGCGGGTGATACGCCCGCCTCTTTCCCGAATACGCTCACAAGCAGCGTACACGTCGTCCACGGCCAGAGCCACATGGCCATAGCCGTCGCCCAGATCATAGGATGACTGGTCCCAGTTACAGGTCAACTCCAGCACCGCGCCTTCCGATTCCGGCTGGTAGCCCACAAAAACATTGGTAAAGCGACCTTCCGGGTAGTCCTTGCGGCGCAATTCGGTCATCCCCAGCACTTGGGTATAGAAAGCGACGGACGCCTCAAGATCGCCCACACGCAGCATGGTATGCAGGATTCGCATGATTGGAAAAACTCCTGACAACAGGGAAATGCACAGGTGCCGCAAGCGCCTGCCGTGTCAGGGCGAAGTGTGGTGCGAGAAAGGTCGATTGACAAGGAAAAACGCCGGAGGCACGACGCCGAAAGCCAGACACAAGGAAAGGCGGTCGGGATCTCAGCGTCAGGCCTCCGGCATTAGGCGTCTGGCGTACTTCAGGGCAGGAACAGAGACCCCTGATCCTCTACCCAGGCTTCCGGCACACTGCCTTCACGGATACGCTGCGGGTGGTCGCCCACATCCACCCGCGCCACTTCCTTGCCACTGGCATAGTTAAAGACGGACATCTGGTCGGTGCCGCTCCAGGACACATAACAGTGGTTACCGTCCTTGCTGGTGGTCACCCAATACGGTTTTTCGCCAATGCCGGTTTTCAATTCGTAGGAGAAATCGTCACGGTTCACCAGCGCCACATAGTCACTCATGGTACCGGCCACACAGAAGGTGCTGTCGTCTGCACTCAAGGCGATGCCGTGGTGGGCGGAATCGTTCACATAGGTTTCCCGGGTCACCAGTGGACCGGTCAGGTCCGGCAACTCGGCCAGACGCAGCACTTTCTGCTCTTCCATGTCGTACTCGATAAAGCCGTGCAGAAAAGACAGCTGGAAGTAGAAATAACGCTCATCTGCCGTGTGGGCCATGGGCCGCACCGCGGTGCTCAGGTTGCCATAACCGGCAGCCTCCAGATCCGCTTCCAGATCCAGCGTTTTGAGAATCTCCAGACTGTCGGCATCCACCACCTGAAACACCCGCTCGCCCTTGGTCGCGTCCAACAGGTTCTTGCCCAATAGAGCGTCGGTGACGCCGCCGAGCAGTTCGCTGTCCAGCGGGGTGTACACGGTACCGATACTGGCGTGATAAATGCGCTTGCCGTCCTCGGAATAAATATTTTCGTGGGGCGAGTCACCGGACGGGAACTTGCCCTGCTCTTCACCGGTTTCCACATCGAGAATATGGACCACATTGCCGGTGGAAGCTGACACGGCCACCTGGGTGCCATCCGGAGACAATGCCATGTGATCGGAGCGGTAGCCGTCCACCTCAAAACGCCAGACCACCTCACCGGTGGCAATATCAATGGCGGCCACATCCGCATAGCTGGGCCGGGAGACGATCAGCAGGCGGCCGTCATTGGAGCTGTACATATCATCCACGTACTGGTGATGACCTTCGCCAATCAACACGCGGATGCCCTGGAAAAACACCAGATCCACGGGGTTCATGGCAATCGCCCGCTCCCGCTCGGCTTGGTCCGGTATGCCATTGATGCGCCCCAGCCGCGTGTAGGTATTAGCGTCGATCACATCGACCATGCCTTCCCAGTTATTGCCCACGAAAATCACCTTGCGCGGGCCATCAGGTTCGGCAGCCGGGTTATCAGGGGATGCGTCCGCCGGCGCTTCCGGCTCCGCCACCTCCCGCTCTGCTTCCTGCGCCGGGCTATTGGCGGCGGGCGCATCACTACTGCCTCCCCCACCACACCCTGACACCAGCAAGGCGGCACTCAAGGCGATAGCACCCAAAGCACGGGGAAAGAACGGGATCTCGAAAACCGGTTGGCGCAGCAGCATGGCGATTCCTCAATAAGCCTGTTGTTGTGTATATAGAGCTGTCGATATATCGCTGCCCACAGACTAATTGAGACTGACGTACAACCTAAATGCACTTTCCTTGTCGTTATGTAACGTATTACGCCGGATGCCTAACGCCTGACGCCTGACGCCTGACACAAAAAACCGCCGCGAGCTCGTGGCTCGCGGCGGTTTTCGTGTTGCGTGCTGCGTGAAGCGTGCGGCGTCGCTTTAACCCAACTTGCGGCCCGTCTTGGCGGCAATACGCAGGCGCAGCGCATTGAGCTTGATAAAGCCTTCCGCATCTTTCTGATCGTAGGCGCCGGCATCGTCTTCAAAGGTGGCGATGGACGCATCGAACAGGCTGTCGTTGTCAGAACGACGGCCGACAACGGTCACGCTGCCCTTGTAGAGCTTCAGGCGCACTTCGCCGTTCACGTGTTCCTGGGTAGCATCGATCAGCTTCTGCAGGGCCAGGCGCTCCGGGCTCCACCAGTAACCGTTGTACAGCAGCTCGGCGTACTTGGGCATGACCGAGTCTTTCAGGTGCGCGGATTCGCGATCCAGGGTCAGGGACTCGATGGCGCGGTGCGCTGGCAACATGATGGTGCCACCCGGGGTTTCGTAGCAGCCACGGGACTTCATGCCTACATAGCGGTTTTCCACGATATCCAGGCGACCAATGCCGTTGTCGCCACCCAGCTTGTTCAGCTTGGTCAGCACCTCAGCCGGGCTCAGGGTTTCGCCGTCGATGGAGACGATATCGCCCTTTTCAAAACCCAGGGTGATGTAGGTGGCCTGGTCCGGTGCGGCTTCCGGGCTCACGCTCCAGCGCCACATGTCTTCTTCCGCTTCCCACCACGGATCTTCCAGGTTGCCGCCCTCGTAGGAGATGTGCAGCAGGTTGGCGTCCATGGAATACGGGGATTTTTTCTTCTTGCTGGAGAAATCCACCGGGATATTGCGCTCTTCGCAGTACGCCATCAGCTTTTCGCGGGAATTCAGGTCCCACTCACGCCACGGGGCAATCACCTGAATGCCGGGGGCCAGGGCGTAGGCGCCCAGCTCGAAGCGCACCTGGTCGTTGCCCTTGCCGGTGGCGCCGTGGGAAATGGCATCCGCACCGGTTTCTTCAGCAATTTCCACCAGACGCTTGGCGATCAGCGGGCGGGCAATGGAGGTGCCCAGCAGGTACTCGCCTTCATAGATAGCATTGGCGCGGAACATGGGGAATACGTAATCGCGCACGAACTCTTCGCGCAGGTCTTCAATGTAGATCTCTTTCACGCCCATGGCTTCTGCCTTGGCGCGGGCCGGCTCTACTTCTTCACCCTGGCCGATATCGGCGGTGAATGTCACCACTTCACAGTCATAGGTATCCTGCAGCCATTTGACGATAACTGAAGTATCCAGGCCACCGGAATAAGCCAGTACCACCTTGTTGATCTTGGACATTGAAAGACTCCGCAAATGGGCGGCCGGCAGCGCATGGGCCGGCCCCCGGTGAATCGTGGGGCATATCGAGGGGGCGTATTGTACCCGCCCGCCCCCGTGCACGTCACCTCCAGGCAGCGCCGTGCCCGGTTTCGCCTGTTGCCGGGGTGGGGATTCCGGTAGCATAAGCCCCGCTCGCAGTTGCGCTTGCGGTTTCTGCGGGGTCTTTGTGTTTGATGGAGTGATCATGAGCGATCAGCATCCCAGCCTGGCGCTACGTTTCCGCGGCTTTTTGCCGGTAGTCATTGACGTGGAAACCGGGGGATTCAATTCCCAGACCGACGCGCTGCTGGAAATCGCCGCCGTCCTGATAGAAATGGACGCCCAGGGCAACCTGCGCCCGTCCACCCGTATCCAGTTCCATGTGGACCCGTTCCCCGGAGCCAACCTGGAACAGGCGGCACTGGACTTCACCGGTATCGATCCGAGCAACCCGCTACGCGGCGCGGTCTCGGAAGAAACCGCCCTCAAGGGGGTGTTCGAGCCCGTGCGCAAGGCAGTGAAGCAACATGGCTGCACCCGTGCTGTCTTGGTGGGGCACAACAGCTTCTTCGATCAGGGTTTCCTGAATGCAGCCACCGACCGGACCGACATCAAGCGCAGTCCGTTCCATCCCTTCTCCAGTTTCGATACCGCCGCCCTGGCCGGGCTGGTATACGGGCAAACGGTGCTGGCCAAGGCCTGCGAAGCCGCAGGGATTCGTTTCAGCCAGCGCGAAGCGCATTCCGCGCTGTACGACGCCACCCGCACGGCGGAACTGTTCTGTTCCATGGTCAATCGCTTCAAAACCCTGGGCGGCTGGCCCCCCCCCCC
>NZ_PBSH01000024.1 GCF_002726155.1 Alcanivorax sp.
GCTGCGTTCTGCGTTCTGCGTTCTGCGTTCTGCGTTCTGCGTTCTGCGTTCTGCGTTCTGCGTTCTGCGTTCTGCGTTCTGCGTTCTGCGTGCTGCGTGCTGCGTGCTGCGTGCTGCGTGCTGTAGCGTGTAGCGTGCACCAAGCCTTATACTTTCCCCATGAACGCATTGATTCGCTACTTTCCCCAAGTTGACTACGATCCCTGCTGGCAGGCCATGCGAGATCTCACTGATCACCGTAATGCCCAACAGAACGACGAGCTATGGGTACTGGAACACCCTCCGGTCTTTACCCTGGGGCAGGCCGGCAAGCCTGAACATGTGCTCAATGCGGGGGACATCCCGGTGGTAAACAGTGACCGTGGCGGGCAGGTGACTTACCACGGCCCCGGCCAGACGGTGATTTACCTGATGCTGGATATCAAACGCCTGGGCCTGGGCAGTCGCGGCCTGGTGACCGCCATTGAGCAAGGCATTATCGATTTCCTTGCCAGCCTGGGCATTGAGGCCGTGAATCGGGATGACGCTCCCGGGGTCTACGTAAACGGAGCCAAGATTGCGTCCCTGGGGCTGCGCATCCGCCGTGGCGCGACCTACCACGGGCTAGCCATCAACCGGGACATGGATCTGGCCCCCTGGCAGCGAATCAATCCCTGCGGCCACGTGGGCCAGCCCATGACCACCCTGCAGGCACAGGGGATCAACCTGGATCGCCCTGCTCTGGAGCAACAACTGGTGACGTTATTAACCAAACGTCTGGGGCTGACACCCCGGACAGCCCCCCCTCCAGACTGGTACAATGCCCTCCAAGAGAACGTCACCACTGGCAGCGATCCTGACAGTGCCCTGACACCGCAGCCCAAGAGACTGTAGCCCACAGACACAGATGCCTGCCCCACCCTTTCGGCAGCACCCGACGGCAATGGAAACCCCATGAGCGAACAGGCCCAAGCCAAACGCAAAGTGCAAATCGGTGACAAACTACGCGGCGCCGACAAGGTCCGCACGATCCCCATGGTTAACGAAGAAAGCGGCTATCAACGCAAGCCGGACTGGATTCGTGTGCGCGTTCCCGCCAACGGGGAGATCCAGCGCATCAAGTCGCTGCTGCGCAAACAGAAACTGCACACCGTTTGCGAAGAAGCCGCGTGCCCCAATTTGCCGGAATGCTTCGGCGGCGGCACAGCCACCTTCATGATCATGGGTGACATCTGCACCCGTCGCTGCGCCTTCTGCGATGTGGGCTTTGGCCGCCCCAATGCCCTGGACGCAGAAGAGCCTTTGCACCTGGCAGAGTCAGTGGAAAACCTGGGCCTGAATTATGTGGTGATCACTTCGGTGGACCGGGATGATCTGGCCGACGGCGGCGCAGAACATTTTGCCGAATGCATCCGCCAGGTACGCACGCGCACTCCGGACACTCGCATCGAAATTCTCACTCCGGACTTCCGCCCCTGCCTGGATACCGCCGTGGAGATTCTCAGCGAGACCGCACCGGACGTGTTCAACCACAACATCGAGACAGTCCCGGAACTGTACAAGCACATTCGCCCCGGTGCCCGATACCAGCATTCACTGGATCTGCTCAAGCGCTACAAGGCGCTGCGCCCGGACGTGAGCACCAAAAGCGGCATCATGGTGGGGCTGGGCGAAACCTTTGAGCAGGTCATCAACACCATCAAAGACTTGCGCGCCCACGACGTGAACATGATCACCATTGGCCAGTACCTGCAACCGAGCAAGCATCACGCCCCGGTTGAACGCTTCGTGCATCCGGACGAGTTCCGTGAATACGCCCGCGTAGCCAACGAACTGGGCTTTACCTCGGTGGCTTCCGGCCCCATGGTGCGCAGCTCCTATCATGCTGATTTACAACATAAAGGCGTCGATGTGGGGCTGCACAAGCCCTGAGCCTGCGGCCACGCCCCGGGCGTGGCCGTTTAAATTTACATTTCCCACACTGTCGGTCCACTGACCCGGCCGCGGCTTTGCATTACGCTAGCGTTCAGTTCAACCCGCATTAATCCCGGCGGTTGTTGCCGTTACGATTTTTAAGGTTCCCGTGTCATGCCGAGAAGTGCAGTCCGCAGACAATCCCCCGCTTTTTTCTTGTTGGCCCTCTCCCTGGTCAGCACCCTGCTTGCCCGCCCCATACAGGCGGAAGTACCTGCACCGGTGATGGCCCCCGTGCTGGATGTGGCAAAAGAGCTGCAACTGCCCGAAACCGATCTGGCCGTGGCCTCGATTCCACTGGATGGCCCCGGAAAGGCCCGCTTCATGAACGCCGACATGCCATTGAATCCCGGCTCCATCATGAAGGTCATCACCACCTACGCTGCCCTGGAACTGCTCGGCCCCACCTTTCAGTGGCACACCCGCCTTTACACTGACGGCATCATTGAAGGCGAGACGCTGAACGGCAACCTGTACTTTGTCGGCAGCGGCGACCCAAAACTCACCGAAGAACGGCTGTGGTTGTTACTGCGTGAGTTACGCGCCATGGGCGTCAAACATATCGCCGGTGATCTGATTCTCGATGGCAGCGTTTTCAACCTGCCCAATGGCATCGCCGACTTCAACGATGACGGCGACAACCCCAATGCGCCCTTTCTGGTGGAGCCCAACGGCCTGCTCACCAACCTGAATGTTCTGCGCATTCGCGCTCGTGCAGACAACCGGGGCATCCACACCTGGACCGAGCCCGCGCTGAACGGCATCACCATCGACAACCAGCTGGTGTTCCGCGACTACGGCCGCTGCCCGCGACGCTATCAATTCGACTATGAACCCGTTGAGGCAGAAAACGGCACCACCACGATTACCGTCACCGGCGTACTGCCCAAAGGCTGCAGCACCAGCAGCTACCTGTCCGTGCTCAGCCAGCAGGACTATACCGGCGCCCTGCTGACCAGCCTGTGGCAACAGCTGGGCGGCACCCTGGCCGGCACTACCCGGGAAGGCCTGCGCCCCCGGGAGGACACCGAACTGCTGGTGACCACCTCCTCGCGGGATCTGGTCACCATGGTCCGCGATATCAACAAATGGAGTAACAACGTGATGGTGCGTCAGGTGTTCCTGACCCTGGGCGCCAAACGTCGCCAGCCCGGAGACAAGGATGATCTGGCCGCTGCAGAGCGGGAGATCCGTGCCTGGCTGGCCAGCAAAGGCATCGATAATCGAACCATGGTATTTGAAAACGGCGCGGGCCTGTCACGGATTGAACGCATCACAGCCCGACAAATGGCGCTGTTGTTGCAACATGCCTGGGAAAGTCGCTTTGCCGCAGAACTGATTGCCTCCCTGCCGCTGGTGGCCATGGACGGCACCATGCGCCGGCGCCTGGGCAACGCCGATATGGCCGGCATGGGCCACATCAAGACCGGCTCACTGCGCAACGTCCGTTCCATTGCCGGCTTTACCCGCGATGAGGACAACACCACCTGGGCGGTAGTCGCCATGGTCAACAACCCGCGCGCGTGGCAAACCGAGCCGGTACTGGACGCCTTCATTGAGCAGGTGCACCTGTCGACCCGTCCACCCAGCATCAGTACCGCCAGCCAATAAAGGGCCCGCCCCGTCTTGCCATGATGGTCACGGGGTTCTCTGCTATGCTCCCGACACACTGAGACGTCTTGCAGCGCACGATTCAATGCACAACGCACGCAACAGGGTGCGCTGAGACATGGCAGAGAGCCCTACTATGATTACTGTGCATCATCTGGAAAACTCCCGTTCCCTGCGTATCGTCTGGCTGCTTGAAGAGTTGGGCCTGGACTACGAAATCAAGCATTACGCCCGCAACCCGAAGACCATGCTGGCCCCAGCCGAGTTGCGCAAGATTCATCCTTTGGGCAAGTCCCCGGTCATCACCGATGGCGACACCGTCATTGCCGAATCCGGCACCATTATCGAATACCTGGTACAGCGCTACGGCAACGGCCAATGGCAGCCCGCGCCAGAGGATGACCAATGGCTGAACTACCGCTACTGGCTACACTACGCCGAAGGCTCGCTGATGCCCTTGCTGGTCATGAAGCTGATCTTCAGCCATATCGCCAAAGCCCCCATGCCCTTTTTTGCCAAACCCATCGCCAAAAAAATCAGCGGCAAGGTCACCGGCACCATGCTGGACCCGCAGCTGAAAAATCACCTGGCCGTCATTGAACAACACCTGGCAACGCAGACCTGGTTTGCCGGCGACAGCCCATCCGGGGCCGACATCCTGATGAGCTTTCCCCTGCAGGCAGCCTCTGCCCGTGCGGACCTGAGCCAACTGCCTTCGATCCAGCGCTTTGTGGCACAGATGGAAGCACGCCCTGCCTACCAGAAAGCGGTGGAACGGGCCGGCCCGCTGACGCCGATGCGTTAACAGGACGACCATGACTCAGGCACCAGAAGACGCCATTCTGGCCAGCTGGGCGGCCAATGCCGCCCCCTGGATCGCCCTGCTGCAAGGCTGTGGCATCGCCAGCCGCCAGACCACCAATCCGGCAATCATCAATGCCATTAATCGCTACCAGCCAGACTCGGTGCTGGATGTGGGCTGCGGCGAGGGGTGGCTGTGCCGGGCACTGGCCGCAGAAAATAACGCGCCGATCACCGCGATCACCGGCGTGGATGCCATTGCGGCGCTGGTGGAAAACGCCCGGGCACAGCACCCCGGCGGCACCTACCTGTGCAGTGACTATTCGCGATTATCCAGTGCCCTGAACGGCCAGACATTTGCCGTTATCGTATGCAATTTTTCTCTCTTTGGTGAGCATTCCGTTGCGCAAGTACTCGCAACGCTAAAACAACACCTGCGCGCTGACGGCACCCTGCTGATACAAACCCTGCATCCTCTCATGGTCTGCAACGGAGACTACCGTTCAGGCTGGCGGACCGGTAGCTGGGCCGGCTGTAGTGGCGCCTTCCATGACGCCCCTCCCTGGTATTTCCGCACATTGTCGGATTGGCTGGCGCTTCTTCAGCAACAGGGTTTGCACGTTTACATGGAAGAACCCCTGGATCCGCAAACGCACACGCCCTTGTCTGTTATCTTCCACGCCCGGCAGCCATAAACCCTCGCGCTCCGGCCCGCTACAGTAATCCCACAAGCTATAACAAAGTCACGATGGTTAACCTTGCCCGTGCTTTATAGGATTGCCACAGAATCGTTCGCACTCCAACAATAATCACAGTGTGGCTGCCCCATGATACTGCTCTATTTCGCTGTCAGTTTTCTTATCGGTCTGTTACTTCTGCAAGGCCTGAACCGGCTCCTTCGCATCCCTTTTTCAACCACAAAGACTCCGTCGGCCTTTCGCGTTCAGCAACCTGCCGATCGGGGCTGCGACGTTGATAACACCCTTCCCGCATTAAACCTGGCGCTGCTCTCCACCCGGCAACCCACACAACACCGTTAACGCTTCACCGTACCCTGAAGGTGATGAACCAGCACAAATATTCAAAAACTGTTAAACCAGCGAACCAAACGGCAAAAGCGTATTCTAAGCAGTAATACAGAAGGGAAACCTGCAAGGGAGTGATGTTCATGAAGACTTATTTCGCCGCCGCCGTTCTCGGCTGCACCGTTGCGTTTGCCGGCTGCCAGAGCCAGCCTGAAGCACCGATCAACCCAACCGCCCAGAAAGAGATCTACAGTGGGATGCTTCCCTGTGCAGACTGCTCCGGTATTCGCACCACGTTAACCCTGTACCGGGATCAGTACGATAGCCCCACCCGCTTCGAGCTGCGAGAAGAGTATATGAGCGGCTCCACCGTGAAACTGAATGCCGTGGAACGGGGTGACTGGGCATCGCGCAAATACCAGGAAGGCGTTACCCAGGAAGACGTCTACACTATCAACCCCGAGGCCGATGACGACGCCCAACGCCAGTATCTCAAGGACGCGGTCAATGCCATTGAGCAACTGGACCAGTCCGGCAACCGGATCGAATCGAACCTGAATTACCGTTTGCTCAGCAAATAATCCGTATCGGTAGAACAAAAAGGCGCTTCGGCGCCTTTTTCGTGCCCACTCCCTCGTCAGCCCTTTTACCTGCGGCATTTTGCCGCTACCTGTGAATACATCCCAAATAGGAATGACTTGCATTAACAGAGTAAAACTCTTAGTATTGCGAACCCTATTCAACCCTTGACGCTAATGTAATTGCCGCGCGCCACCCTGTGACGCCCTGTCATCAGGCTTCCATTATTACGCGGTAGACTACATAAGCCTTTGTGTACCCAAGACCGGGCACCTGATCATTTGCCCATAGCTGGAGTTTTCCATGCCCCCAATTTCCCTGCACTTGCCGGAATGGTTTGTCAGTGGCGGCGCCACCATGTGGGTCCTCGCCCTGTTGTCCGTGATTGCCCTGGCCACGCTGATTTCCAAGATCCTGCAATTTGCCCGTATCCGCCCCGGCAACAGCCGCCAGGCGGACCAGCTGCTCAACGCGCTGCGTCAGGGCAAGCAACCCGGCGAGCCCGCTGGCAAACTGAACAGCCCCATCGACCGGGTTCTCTGGCAGTGCTGGCAAAACCGTAATCTGGACGAAGCGGCCTGGCAGGAAGAGAGCCTACGCCTGGCACGCAGTGGTCTGGATGAATTACGCGGCGGTTTGCGGGTGTTGGAAGTAATCAGCGCCATCGCCCCGTTGCTGGGCCTGCTGGGTACCGTATTCGGCATGATCGGTGCGTTCCAGGCATTGGAAACCGCCGGCTCGCAGGTGGACCCTTCCATTCTGTCCGGGGGTATCTGGGAAGCCCTGCTCACCACCGCCGCTGGCCTGAGCGTGGCGATCCCGACGTTGGCCGCGTTCCACTGGGCCGACCGCACCATCGAGCAATGCCGCGAAAAGATGCAGGACCGCTTGTCCCGCCTGAAAGTACTGCGCAACAACCACACGGCTCCCGAACCTCTGGAAGAGGATCGCGACCCGTCGGTGTCGCATGCATATTGAACCGGAGCGTCATCGCACGCCCTTTATCAGCCTGACACCACTGATTGATGTGGTGTTCATCCTGCTTGTGTTCTTTATGCTCGCTACCCGTTTCGGCCAGTACCACGATCTGCCCGTGAACGTTCAGCCTGCAGACAGCACCGAGCAGCCAGATGAACACTGGCTGGTGGTTGAAGTGCAGGCCAGTGGCATGCTGACCCTCAATGGCGTCAGCTTTACCCCGGCTGCCGTGGCCGACCGCCTGGACACCAGCAAGACCAAGGTGTGGGTCACCGTGAATCCGGACGCCACCCTGCAACAGGCACTGACCGCTGTCGACGCCATGAAAGCCGCCGGCGTTCGCGATGTACAACTGGAGCTGTTGCCATGATGATCATGGAAACCTCATCACGCAGACCGCCCCTGGAGCCGGTACTGCCACTGATCAATGTGGTCTTCCTGCTGTTGATCTTCTTTATGCTGGCCGGGCAACTGGCCAAGCGCCCCACCGTGGCGGTGGAAGCCCCCATGAGCCAGACCGCCAACGGCGAAGAAGCCCGGGACAAGCTGCTGCTGGTAATGCAGAACGATGGCCAATGGTTTGCCGAAGACAGCGCCGAGCCGCTCAGCGACGAGGCACTGCTGGCCCTGCTCGGTGACAAACCCGAAGAAGCGGAAGTGCGCCTGCTCGCCGACGCCGGGGTCACCATGCAAGCCTTGCGTGGTCGCCTGGAAACCCTGCAGGGCATGGGTGTAGAACAGGTTCGCCTGGTCACCCAGAGTGACGCAGCCGCTGAAAGCGCAAGCGAGGAGGCCCAATGAAACCTCGCAACCTTACCGCCTGGATTGTCTCCATTCTGGTTCACGTCAGTGTACTGGTCACTGTTGGCGCGATGACCCTGGCCGGCGGCCGCCCTGCCAAACCCGGCGTGAGCGAAATTGCCATCAACTTGTCGGCGCCACCGGCCCCGAAAGCCGCGGCGCCAGCACCACAGCCCAAGGCCCAGCCTGCACCGCAGCCAAAACCGAAGCCCAAACCCAAACCAAAGCCGAAACCCAAGCCCAAACCGGTAGCGAAGCCAAAACCGAAACCGGAGCCCAAGCCTGAGCCGACGCCCGAACCGCAGGTAGCAGAAACCAAACCGACGGAAACCCCGGATGAGAGTGTCAACGAAGAGGCCTCCACCCAGCCGCTGACCCAGGGCGCCAAGGGGATGGCAGGCGATCCGGGCAAAGGGGTCCATCAATCCGGCGACACGGAAAACGCGCTCAACAAATACCTGGCCAAAGTCCGCGATACGATTGATTACAACAAGCAGTATCCGCACCGGGCCAAGATGCGCCGCCAGCAAGGTACGGTGAAAGTATCCTTCGTCATCAACGCCTCCGGCCGCGCTGAACAGGTCGAAATCACGGAAAGCTCCGGCAGCCGCATTCTCGACCGGGCCACCAAGGAACTGGTTGCACGCCTGCGCTTTGATGCGCCCCCCAAGGAGCTGGATAGCAGCAGCATCCCGGTGCGAGTCATTGCGCCAGTGGACTACGACCTTAGCAACGGCTGACCATGCCGGCGGTGCCCCTGCCACCGCCGGTAGTTGATCCCCTCCCGACCAGTCTTTACTGTTTAACGTGCAATCCAGCGCGGCCTGTCAGGCCGTTTTGGCCTGCCACGACGAACTCTCATCTTCATTATACGGAAAAGGTCTGTGAGCCCATTAACACTGGCATTACTCCTCAGCCTGGCCGCCGGCCTTAGCATGGCGGTTGGCGCGCTGATCGGCGTGCAGCAGCATATCGCCAGAAGCTGGCTGGAGCAGGAAGTTCGCCACGGCGTGATTGCCTTCGGCGGCGGGGCTCTGCTGGCAGCCGTGGCCCTGGTGCTGGTCCCCGAAGCCGTCAAGCACCACAGCCCGTTTTCCGCCACCGTGCTTTTTGTCAGTGGCGGGCTGGTGTTCATGCTGATCGACCGGGCGCTGGCAAAACGCGGCGGCGCCATGTCGCAATTACTAGCCATGCTGCTGGATTTTGTGCCTGAAGCCATCGCCCTGGGCGCGGCGCTGGCCAGCGGCGGCAGCCAGGCCTACCTGCTCGCCTTCCTGATCGGCATGCAGAACATGCCCGAAGGGTTCAACGCCTACCGGGAAATCTACAACAGTGATGGTAATACGCTATCCAAAAGCCGCATTGTGCTGGCTTTTGCCGGCATGGCATTGCTGGGGCCACTAAGCGCCTGGTTAGGCTTCGAGGTATTGGTGGAACAACCCTTTATTCTTGGCGGCATCATGTTGTTTGCCAGTGGCGGGATTCTGTACCTCACCTTCCAGGACATTGCTCCGCAGGTTCCCCTGGAAAAACACTGGATGCCCGCTCAAGGGGCGGTGGCAGGTTTTGCGCTGGGGCTGGTGGGGCACCTGTTGGTGCAGTAAGTTGGAAGTACACAGTTAAAAGTTGAAACGCGACAACAGCTACCCTGAGCTAAAACGCAAGAGGCCGCGCCCAAGCTGTGGGCGCGGCCTCTTGCCGCAGGAATATTGAATGCCTGGCGCGCGTTTTATCTTTGTACTCTCAACTCATTCCCCCCAACGCTTCACCAAGGTTTGCTCCACACCAAGATGATCCAGCAACCGGGCCACCATAAAGTCCACCAGATCATCCACGCTTTGTGGCTGATGATAGAAGCCCGGCGCGGCCGGCATGATAGTGACACCGAGGCGGGCAAGCTTGAGCATGTTTTCCAAGTGAATGGCGGAAAACGGTGATTCGCGAGGTACCAGAATCAACTTGCGCCCTTCCTTGATTGCCACATCCGCAGCGCGCTCAATCAGGTTATCACTGGCGCCCGTGGCAATAGCGGACAGGGTTCCGGTGGAACAGGGACACACCACCATCGCCGCTGGCGCGCCACTGCCGGAGGCCACCGGAGCCGTCCATTGCTCCAGCCCGCAGACGACCAGCCATCCCTTGTCGGTCTTTACCCACTCACGCAGAGCCTGCTCGGCCTGCCCGGTGCCAGCCGGCAACTTCAATTCGGTTTCCGTCCCGATGACCACCCGTGCAGCCTTGGACAGCAGCACAAACACCTCGCATTCCGCCTCCAGCAGGCACTGCAGCAAACGCAGCCCGTAGGGCGCACCGGAAGCGCCGGTGAAAGCAAGCGTAACCCGTTGCGTCATGACCCCATCCCGACACCTCTGGCCATCATCGCAGCCAGAATCGGCATCAATATCACCAAATGAATTTCCGCCACCAGCACGCCGCGCAGGTTGCGTTGCAGCTTGTCATCAATTTCCGGCACGTGGCCGGCGTTTACCGATTTGCGCCACCCCAGCAGCACCTTAGTGGGGTACAAGCTCAGCAAGGCAATCAATACAAACAGCGTGACCTTGCCATGGAACCAGGGGTTCGCAAGATAAAAATCCCAGCCTTTTTCTGTCCAGCCGGCCCGGGCCAGACCACTGATCAACACCATCAATGCCGACAGACCATAACCGATATCCAGCCACAAGAGCGTACGGATATTGCGTTCATTGATACCGGTACGCCACAGCAACAGCTCGCCATACAGGCAAGCAAACAACATCAGAATGCTGAGGTAATGGACCGAAGCCCAGAGTACAGACCAGAACATGGCAACCTCCTTGAAACCGCATCACGCCACACGCTTCAAGCTACAACGCGTATTAGCTTGTACTGTTCACAAACCTGGCCCCGCGAATAAAGTCAGGGCGCGGACATGGCCACTCATAACATGAACAGCCAGAACGCGTTGCTGCTTGTGGCGTGAAGCGTTTATTCAGCCAGCGCATCCAGCAGCTTCTGGTGAATACCGCCAAACCCGCCGTTGCTCATCACCACCACATTCAACGGCTCGCCCTTGTGGCTCACTACTTTGGCCACAATCTCATCCAGCGATTCACTGACCGATGCGGGCACTGGCGACTCGCTCAGAACCGAATCCAGCGACCAGTCCAGGCCCGGTGGCTGATACCAGATTACCTCATCGGCACAACCTGTGCTGCCTGCCAAGGCCGCCTTGTGATTTCCCAGACGCATGGTGTTGGAGCGAGGCTCAATGATCGCGAGAATCTTGCCGTCGCCCACCTTGCGCCGCAGCCCATCCAGGGTGGTGGCAATAGCCGTGGGATGGTGGGCAAAGTCGTCGTAAACCCGCACGCCATCCACCTCGCCGCGCAGTTCCATGCGCCGCTTCACTCCCACAAATTCCGATAACGCCGCCGCGCCATCGGCCAGGGTCACCCCTACATGCCGGGCCGCCAGTAACGCGGCCATGCCATTATTGACGCTGTGACGACCGGTCTGGTCCCACCGCACCAGGGCCACTGGCTCGCCGTTTTCCAGCACGGTAAAGACCGAGCCGTCGTCCTGATCCAGCCGGAAGCCCAGCGCTTCATCTTCCCCAAAGCGCTCCACTTCACTCCAGCATCCCTTATCCAGCGTCTCCTCCAGCGCGGTTTCACCGTGGGGCAGGATCAACCGTCCGGTGGACGGGACTGTGCGAATCAGGTGATGAAACTGGGTCTGAATAGCCGCCAGATCGGCAAAGATATCCGCGTGATCAAATTCCAGATTATTGAGGATCACGGTACGGGGGCGGTAGTGCACAAACTTGCTGCGCTTATCGAAAAATGCCGTGTCGTACTCGTCCGCCTCCACCACAAAAAAAGGCGTCTCGCCCAGCCGGGCAGACACACCAAAATTACCTGGCACACCGCCGATCAGGTAACCGGGATTTAAGCCCGCGTATTCCAGAATCCAGGCCAGCATGGAACTGGTGGTGGTCTTGCCGTGGGTGCCGGACACCGCCAGCACCCAGCGCCCGGGAAGCACCACTTCTTCCAGCAACTGCGCCCCAGAGGTATACGGCAAGCCGCGATCCAGCACCGCTTCCACCGCCGGATTCCCCCGACTCAAGGCATTACCCACCACCACCAGATCCGGCGCCGGCTCCAGCTGGGCCGGATCGTACCCCTGGGTCAGGGTGATACCGGCCGCCGCCAGCTGATCACTCATGGGCGGATAAACATTCTGGTCACTGCCGGTGACGTGGTGCCCCTGGGCCTTGGCCAGCTGCGCCAGCGACCCCATGAAGGTGCCGCAAATACCGAGAATATGAATATGCATGGGAAGGGACTGCCAACATTTAAATTCCCTGCACCATAACGGCAAGGGCCCCCAAGGTGAAGTGCCTGCTCAGCGGAATGCCAGTTAAGGAGCCTATTCTCCCGGCTCCCCGGCACCGACCAGCACCCGGTTTTGCCGCGAATGGCTGAGCATGGCGGATGGCGGCATACCCAGCATGCTTTGAAAGACATGGGACAAATGCGACGAATCGGAAAACCCCGCCGTCAGCGCCGCATCCGTGAGCGAGCTGCCCATGGACATCATCGTTGAGGTCACAAACAGGCGGTGCCACAGGCGATAACGACGAATGGGAATCCCCGTAGCCTCCTTGAATACACGCTGCAGGCGTGCGCCTGACAACCCCACATGGCGAGCAAGATCCTCATTGGAATAATTCTGCGCCGGGTCAGAGCGAATCAGCTCAATAATACGGGCAATGCGGGCATCCGGCATGAACCCCGCTACAGTCGTATCCGCTGCGGGGAAAAGCAGATCCGCCAGCAATGCATACACCTGATCTGCCTCCAGGCTATCGCGATACGCCTGCGTTAATACCGACAACTGTTTGTCCTGCAGCGCAGAAACAGAGTAAAAACCGGATTCGTGCCGCTGCATCAGGCGCTGATGAAACAAATAATCCCGACCCAGAGGATCCAGAAAACAGCAGCCAATCTGTTTTCCCTGCGAATCAGCAGAAAACGAAATGCCGGCAGGCAACAGCAGCGTTCGCGCACGAAATGTTTCGCCGTTCACCTCTAACAACACATCATCTTCCAAACCGAGCAAAAAGGTATGCGCCCCGGCGGAAAAGGTAATGCGTCGCTCGAGATAACCAACGTAGAGCGTCCTTAAACGCCACAAATACAGCGTGGAAGGCGGCATTACGCCTTGCCCGTTCGCGTTATTATTTTTGTCGTTCATATTGTTATTCTCGACCGAAAAACAGCCTTCCAGGACAAACTGCGCCGAAAAAGACCCGCCTGTGAATCCCGTCACAGAGCGAGAAAATCCAGATTCAACCACGCCCCATTCCTACAAGTCAGTATCACCAAACCTTCATATAGTCCAGTCGTCGACACAAAAACCCGCAGCCATGGCGCCGGCTGCCATCTAATAAATAGGAGAAAATCATGTCGATCATCGCCCGTGGCCTGTTCATGGTCACCGCTCTGATATTGAGCACCAGCCAGGCCCATGCCTGGTCCTGGTTCGGAAAAGACACACGCTACGCCGACACCCGCTACCCCATCGTTCTGGTGGGCGGCATCATCGCGTTCGATGACATTGCCGGTATCGATTATTTCTACGGCATCGCCGATGACATGCGCGACTACGGTGCGGATGTATACGAAAGCAACGTCAGTGCCCTGCAAAGCAATGAATACCGTGGTGAAGAACTGATTACCCAGATCGAAAACTACCTGGCCGTCACCGGCGCGCAGAAAGCCAACCTGATCGCTCACTCACAAGGCGCCCCCACCGCCCGCTATGTGGCAGCAGTGCGCCCGGATCTGGTGGCGTCGGTAACCTCCGTGCACGGTGAAAACCGCGGCACCCGGGTTGCCGATATCATTCGTGGAGTACTGCCCGAAGGCAGCGTATCGGAAGGGCTGGCCGACATGATCGCCGGAGGTGTTGGCGCCTTGTGGGAAATGGCATCCGGCGGCCCCAATGCCAATGACCAGTCCGCCACGGCAGTACTCGCCGACTCCACCACCGCAGGCATGGCCGCGTTCAATCAGCGCTACCCCCAGGCCATGCCCAGCTCTGCCTGTGGCACCAGCGGCCAGCATTCCGTCAATGGTGTGCGCTACTGGTCCTGGGGCGGAACCGGCGTGCACACAAACCTGTTCGACCCCTTCGACAGCCTGCTGGTCACCGTCACCCAGTTTGCCTTCCCCTCCGGCGTCAAACACGACGGCGTATTGCCCCTGTGCGGTATGTACCTGGGCAAACCCATCCGTCATAACTATCGCCACAACCACGCGGATGCCATCCGACAGCTGTTCGGGCTGATGGGCTGGGAAACCGACCCGAAGACGTTATACCGCAACCAGGCCAACCGCCTGAAAAACGCTGGCCTGTAACACAACCCTCCCCGCAGGGACCACTTCCCTGCGGGGCAATCCGGATAGAGACAAGACCATGACACGCACACTGGCACTTCTGGCCACCGTCTTTGTATTGGCCACCGGGGTATTCTGGGGGCTCAAACGTATTCCAGTGCCCCAGCACCACGCACAGCCGGTACCGCATCAAACCGATACGCAAACGAACCATTCCCACGGGCTCGACATAGCAACAGCGCGCATCATTAAACCGACGCTGGCCGACACGCTGGCCAATACATCGCTGGCCGGCACACAGGTGCCCGGCAACCTGATGACCGATGCCCGAGGGCACCTGATCGTAGACAGTAACAGCAAGGCCATCATGGATTATTTTCTTGCCTTGAATGGGGAAGTGCCGGACACGGCGATCAGAAAAGCGCTGGCACAATGGGCAGAGCATAACGCGGGGGCCACCGCTGCTGCCGACTTGCTGTCCCTGCTCGAACGTTATCAGCATTACCGCAGCAAGTTTGCCAGCGGCGATTACGCCGCCCGCTATGCAGGTCATGGCGACAACGATATCCGCCGCAAGCTGCAACAGCGCCAGCAACTGCGCGCCGATACCCTGGGCGCCGATACCGCCAACGCCCTGTTCGCGGATGAAGACCGTTATGATCAATTCAGTCTGAATCGACACGACATCATGACGTCAGACCGTTCCGATGAGGAAAAGGCGACAGCCCTGAGAGCCCTTCGCAACACCCTTCCGGAGACGCTGGCAAAGCAATACCAGCGGCAATATGACCTGCAGCACCTTGAGGCCCGGGAACAGTCGATGAAACAAGAGGGAGCCAGTACCGAGGAGCTATATGCATTCCGGCAGCTGCAATTCGGCGATGCCGCCGCCCTGCGTCTGCAGGCACTGGCGGCAGAGCGTCAGGCCTGGCAACACCGTTATCAGGATTACACGCTACAGCGAGACCAGATCCATAACGCTGCCCTGAGCAGTGACGACAAACAAAAGCAATTGGATGCCCTGCGGCGCCAGCTCTTTTCCGCCAGCGAGCAACAGCGGGCAGCCGCACTGGATCGCTTGCAGTAACCAGAAACACTCATCACTTAATACCGTGTCCCGGCATAAAAAAAGGGCCGCTTCATGCGGCCCCACAAGGGAATGTTTACTGCCGTAGTTACCCTGAAAAAGTTAGTGGCTGATCATCCAGGGCCGTGCCGAGGGGAACATCTTGTTACCCTCCGCAGTGTAAAAAAGCTTGGATTTACGCTTGTGATGGCAACAACCCTGTTCTTTTTCCGAGTGCTGATTACCTTGTCGGGGTTCATGCATGGCCTTCTCATTACGTTCAATGGCCTGACGTTTGGCCGGGGCCATATCCAGCACTTCCGGTGCAACCATAATGACCCGGGGCGACAGCGCACCACAACTGGGGCACAGCGCACATTCACCGGAAGCCTGCATCGGAACCAGGTCGTGAAACAGACCATGGTCAGCACATTTATAGTCATAAAGCGGCATGATCAGCTCCTGTTCTGATTACTTGTCTTTGGATAGCGGCACGTCAACGCTACCCGCCACGCTGTGTTGCGGCCCGTCCATTCCCGGCTTGATATCAAAGTCGAAAATATCCGTGGGCAGCCAGAGCGTGGCACAAGCATTTGGCACATCCACCACGCCACTAATATGCCCCTGCACAGGCGCGCAACCAAGCAAGGCATAAGCCTGGGCTCCCGTGTAGCCAAACTTTTTCAAGTACTCGATAGCATTCAGGCAAGCTTGGCGATACGCCACATGTACATCCAGGAAGTGCTGTTTGCCTTCTTCATCAACGGAGATGCCTTCAAAGATCAGATAATCGTCATACTTGGGTGCCATCGGGCTGGGCTTGAAGATTGGATTCTTGATGCCGTACTTGTCCATACCTCCCTTGATGATATTCACCCGCAAGTGAATCCAGCCCGCCATTTCAATAGCGCCACAGAAGGTAATTTCGCCATCCCCCTGACTGAAGTGCAAATCACCGACAGACAGACCAGCGTCTTTCACATAGACCGGGAAGTACACCTGCGACCCACGTGACAAGTCTTTGATATCGCAGTTACCACCGTGTTCGCGTGGCGGTACGGTTCGGGCGCCTTCTGCAGCCGCCCTGGCTTTTTCGTCACCAGTGAGCTTACCCATGTGGGCAGTATCGGCATAAGGCAGGTTGGCCAACGCCGGCACGCGATCCGGCTCCGTGTCGTAAAGCTCTTTTTCACGACTATTCCATTCATTCAGCATGTCCTTGGATGGCAGACAGCCGATCAGACCTGGATGAATCAGGCCGGCAAATTCTACATTGGGAATATGGCGTGACTTGGTAAACATGCCACTGAAATCCCAGATGGATTTCTGTGCTTCCGGGAAATGCTCGGTGAGAAAACCACCGCCATTCTGCTTGGAAAAGAAACCATTGAATCCCCACTGGCTCTCTTCAAAGGTGCCAATATCCAGGATATCCACCACCAGCAGATCACCAGGTTCCGCCCCTTCAACACCCACCGGACCGGTGAGAAAGTGCACCTGAGTCAGGTCCACATCACGCACATCATCAGCGCTGTCATTATTTTCAATCTGTCCGCCGGTCCAGTCATGGCATTCAAGAATAAAATCATCCCCGGGCTTCACCATTTTTGCCATGGGAATATCCGGGTGCCAGCGGTTATGAATATTTTCGTTTTCGTAGGGCGATTGCTTAAGGTCAATCTTGATAATAGTTTCAGCCATGGTCTGCTCTCCTCCGGTTAACCACAGGAATCACCTGTCCTTGCAGGTTATTCCGACGTTGCGGAATCACTATCGCCAATTACCGCAAGGCCCACCATTCGCCAATGCCCGGCAGGAGGTACGTCATTTGACGTATTGAAGCTGAAAATGTCGGCTATCTATCAAAAAAAAACGCCTGGCGAGAGACGTCAGGCGTTTAATATTCAGCGTTTCACGGCTTCACACAGGAATAACAATCAAGGCCCCGCCTTCCATTTGTGCCTCAAAGGTATCCGCCTGTGGGTAGTCCAGCATCACCCTCGCCAGGGGAGGCGAAAGCTCATTGCGCAGCCGGCGTGCCATTTCACGAGCCCCATAGCGGGCATCCAGAGTTCGACAAAGATAACCTCTGGCACCAGCACCGAGACTCAGCAGCACCCGGCGCTTTTGCAACCGACGGTTAAGCTTCTCCAGCTCGACATCCAGCAGCTTTTCACTAAGCCCCCGGTCCAGAGCATTAAAGGTAATAATGTTATCGATACGATTGAGGAATTCTGGATCAAAGTGCTGATGCAGCGCCTTGTCCACCACCTTATGCATCTGCCCGTTCGCACTACCCCAATGCCACCAGCGTTTCTGTTGCTTGCGGCTTAAAGCCGACACCTGTGCCGCCCCGGCGTTGCTGGTCATAAAAATCAGACTGTTACGAAAGTCGATTTCGCGGTTTCCCGCACTGAGTCGCATCCGCCCGCGCTCCAGTACATTGAGCAATGCCCGCACAACCTCTGGGCTGGCTTTTTCCAACTCATCGAACAACACAATCCCGGGCTTGCTGAAACTACCCTGAATGGCCTCCACATCAAACAGGGTCTGCCCTTCCTTGCTACCCACATAGCCGGGCGGTGCCCCGGTTAGAGAGGCAGCATAATGTTCCTGGGTCAACGTGCTCATATCAATACGGCATATCGAATCAGCACTACCATGGATAGCTTCGCCCAGCAGCCGCACCGTTTCAGTTTTGCCGACTCCGGTCGGGCCCACAAACAATTGCACCCCCAAAGGGCGATCATCAGGAACAATATCCGCCTTGAGTACCCGCAACATATTATCGATGCTGTCCAGCACATGGGGCTGACCGATGATACGTTCTCTCAATAGCGCCATTACCGTAGCCGGATCAAAGACAAACCGGCTCATTCGCTCTGGATCGGCAGTCCTGCTCAGTCGACCAGCCTCCGCCTCATTCGCCGCCAATTTCTCATTGATAAAGGGCATCAGCCACCTGCCGTTTTCTCTTTTCCATCAACCGGCAACTCACCCACCGGACACTCCGCCACACCCACTGTCTTGCGCGTCATCGCCTCCACATTTTCCTGGGCTTTCTGGGCATCCATCACCCAGGTTCGATAGAAATCGAACGGACAATCCGCAATCCCCTTGTCACCATCTCCTGAAGCATGCATGCCCGTATAGCCACGGTGTAGCAACTTGAACAGATGATTCTGAGACTGATCATTGGCACGGGCATCACGGATCTGGCTGATCGATAACTGGGCGTACTGAATACCCATATCCTCTTCGCCGCATTCACCCAGCGTACGGCCATCAAAACCGATTACCGCAGAGTGACCAAAGTACGAGTACACCCCATCAAAACCACTGGCGTTGGCGACAGCCACATAGCAGTTGTTTGCCCACGCCATGGATTTGGCCATCATTACCTGCTGCTCCTTGGCGGGATACATGTACCCCTGACAGCGGACGATCAGCTCGGCTCCTTTCATCGCACAATCCCGCCAGATTTCCGGGTAATTACCGTCGTCACAAATGATCAGACTGATCTTCATCCCTTTGGGACCTTCAGTGACATAGGTGGTATCACCGGGATACCAGCCCTCAATAGGGCACCAGGGAATACACTTGCGGTATTTCTGAACAATTTCGCCTTCGTTATTGATCAGCACCAGGGTGTTGTAAGGCGCTTTCTCTGGATGCTGTTCGTGACGCTCACCGGTCAGGGAAAATACGCCCCAGGTGTCGGCTTCACGACACGCCGCCGAAAATATGGCTGTTTCATCGCCGGGGATAGTGGCTGCAGTTTCCATCATTTCATCCGGGTCATACATGATGCCCATAGTGCTATATTCCGGGAAAACCACCAGATCCATACCAGGCAGCCCCTTTTTCATGCCCTTAATCATTTCCGCAATATTACGGGCATTAGCCAGAACCTCAGCTTTGCTGTGCAGTCTTGGCATTTTGTAATTCACGACAGCGACACCTACGGTGTCATTGCTACTGGAAATATCGCCATGTCGCATTGTCTTCTCCTCTACTACCGGGAATAAACCGTTTCGATCAGCCCTGTTTACACTGCAAGATAAGCGGCAATTTTTTCCTGGTTCATGCTTTCTCCGCTTTCTTCATGAACAATTTCGCCTTTCTCGATCACTAGAATCCGGTCTGCCACATCCATAACAAAGCTCAGAACCTGTTCGGAAACCACAATGGATAACCCCCGCTCATCACGGATACGTTTCAATGTACGTGCCATATCCTTGATGATGGAGGGCTGAATACCCTCGGTGGGCTCATCCAAAAGCAATACCTTTGGACGGGTCGCCAGAGCACGAGCAATAGCCAACTGTTGCTGCTGCCCGCCTGACAAATTGCCGCCACGTCGACTTTGCATTTCTTCCAGAACCGGGAACAGCTCATATAGATCTTGGGGCACTTTCTTTTCACCCACCGCTGCCAAGCCTGTTTCGATGTTCTCCTTCACCGTCAACGACGGAAAAATCATGCGTCCCTGGGGAACAAACCCCAGGCCAGCCTTTACTCGCTGACAACTTTTCATGGGCGACAGATCAACCCCATCCAGCTCGGTTATTCCAGACCGGGCTTTTTCCATTCCGATCAGTGATTTCATAAGGGTGGTTTTACCCATGCCATTACGGCCCACTACTGCGACAATTTCGTTTTCCTCAATCTTGAGGTTCATATCGCGAATAATGGTGCTTTGCCCGTAGGCCACCTCGTAATTCGATACTTTCAACATAATCTGCACTCCCAATCCGCTTCGGAGCCATGATTCAACTCCGATCACAACCGGCTCAATGTCCCAGATAAACTTCGATGACCTTCGGGTCTGACTTCACCTTTTCCAGTGAGCCCTCGGACAGCACCTTGCCTTGGTGCATAACCGTGACCCGATCGGCAATATCTCCGACAAACTGCATGTCATGCTCGATCACCAACACCGTATGGTTTTTGGTAATAACCCGCAGCAGTTCCGCCGTTTTCTTGCGCTCCGCGACTGACATACCCGCCACAGGCTCATCCAGCATCAGCAGATCCGGTTTCTGAATCAGCAACATGCCAATCTCCAACCACTGCTTCTGGCCGTGACTAAGCAAGGCCGCAGGCTGGTCCAGAAGCTCTTCAAGGAAGATGGTTCTGGCAACCTCTTCCACCGCGCCGATAACCTCTGCATCGCGCTTGAATGCCAGCGCCCCCATCACCGATCGACCTCGGGGAAATGAGACTTCCAGATTTTCAAACACGGTGAGGTCTTCATAGATGGACGGGTTCTGGAATTTTCGGCCGACCCCTGAGCGGACAATCTTGTGCTCGCTCATCTTGCTCAGCTCTTTACCCTTGAACTTTATCGACCCTTCCGTCGCACGGGTTTTGCCACAAATCAGATCCAGAACGGTGGTTTTACCGGCCCCATTGGGGCCGATAATCACCCGGATTTCCTGGGGTTCCAGATAGAGCGACATATCATTAACGGCCTTGAACCCATCGAACGATACCGTCAGCCCTTCTACCGAAAGAATGAAATCATTATTGCTCGGGCTCATTTGGCTTCCTCCACAGACAAGTTACCGGCATCACTACGACGGCGGCGCAGCAGCGAAGGCAGCTTTCTCTCCAGCGGCTGCAGATAGCGGTTATAGAGGCCAGCAAGACCATCAGGGAATGCCAGCACCACACCAATAAACAAGGCGCCCATGGCGTACAGCCACAACTCCGGGAACGATTCGGAGAAACCGGTTTTCGCGGCATTAACGATCAAGGCACCATAAACGGCACCCAACAAAGAGTTACGGCCGCCGACGGCACACAACACGACCATTTCAATGGAAGGCACAATTCCGACAAAGGTTGGCGACATGAACCCTACCTGCAGGGTGAACATCGCTCCGCCAACACCGGCAAACATACCCGCCAGGCAGAATACGAAGATTTTGAAGGAAGCCACGTCGTAACCGGAAAAACGTACCCTGTCTTCCTGATCACGCATGGCAAGCAGAATACGACCCAGCTTGCTGTGCATAACCCAGCGGCCAATGATCAGACACAGGAACAACATGCCTACACACACGAAGTACAAGGCCGTTTTGGCTTCGTCACTACGGATATCCCAACCCATCAGGGTGCGCAGGTCGGTAATACCATTCACCCCTCCCGTGAAACCCTGTTGACCAATAATCAGAATAGTCAGGATCGCAGCGATCGCCTGGGTAATAATGGCGAAATACACACCACCCACTCGACGCTTGAACATGGCTACGCCGATGATCAAGGCGAGAATCGCAGGCACCGCAACTACCGCTATCAGAGTGAATGAAAAGCTGTGGAAGGGTTCCCAAAACCAGGGCAACGCGGTGAGCTGGTTCCAGTCCATAAAGTCGGGAATACCGGGGGTAGACTGAATTGACGTATTCTCCGGGCTGGACGCTTCCAACTTCAGGAACATCGCCATGCAGTAGCCGCCAAGACCGAAGAATATGCCCTGCCCCAGACTCAGAATGCCACTGCGCCCCCAGCAAAGAACCAGCCCGAGCGCAGCAAACGCATAGGTAAGGTACTTGCCAACCATGTTAAGACGAAAGGCATCCAGTGCCAGTGGAAACACCACCACCAGCAGCAGTGCCAACAGCAGGTGGTATATCCCCTCGCGGGACCCTAACCATTGAAAAAATGACGTTGATTTCATGGCGATCTCCTAGCGACGAACCTTGAGTGCAAACAAACCCTGCGGGCGCAGCATGAGAATGCCGACCACAACCAGCAGCGTGAGCACTTTGGCCATGGAACCACTGAGGAAAAATTCCATCGTGGACTGAGCCTGGGAAATGGTGAATGCAGAAGCAATCGTGCCAAGCAGACTTTGCGCTCCGCCGAACACCACAACCAGGAAGGTGTCGACGATATACAGCTGCCCGGAAGTCGGACCGGTAGAGCCGATCATGGTGAACGCACTGCCCGCCACACCCGCAATACCACAACCTAACGCGAAGGTGACACGGTCAACTTTACCGCTATCGATACCGACAGCTTCAGACATGGGGCGATTCTGAACCACTGCACGCACCTGTCTTCCCCAGCCGGAGCGGAACATCAACAGATAAACGCCAAAGGCAATCACCAATGCCAGCACCATAACGAAGATCCCGTTGATAGGGATTTCCACCAGATCGGTAACTGCGATCGACCCCATCATCCAGTCCGGCAAACTCACACCCACTTCACGTGCACCAAAGACACTGCGGTACGTTTGCTGGAGGATCAGACTCAGGCCCCATGTGGCCAGCAATGTGTCCAGCGGGCGGTGGTAGAGATGCCGTATCATTAACCATTCCACCAACGCCCCAAGCGCGGCGGTGACGAAGAAGGCCAATATCATGGCCACAAAGAAATAGCCCCCGTACAACCCGGGCATATAGTTTTCAAACAACTGAGCGGTCAGGTACGTGGTGTAAGCGCCCAGAATCATGAATTCACCATGGGCCATGTTGATCACGCCCATTTGCCCAAAAATAATCGCCAGCCCCAGCGCCATCAGCACAAAAATGGAAAATAGCGATAGACCGGCAAACCCCTGCATGGCGAAGATAGAAGTCAGCTCCGTCATGGTGTAGTCAGCGAACATGGCAGGTACTCCCAAGAATGAAATAGGGAAATTCAGTAAAAGAAACAGGATGGAGAAGGAAAATCCGACGCCCGATGTTCTGGGCGCCGGTAACGCAACTTACTGGTAACCTTTAGGGAACGGGTCTGGCTCCATCAGCTCTTCGGTCTCGTAGATCACTTTGTACTGACCGTCTTTCTGTGCCTGACCGATACGGGCCTTGGACCACAAGTGATGATTCTCATGGATGCGAACATAGCCTTCCGGAGCAGTGGTCAATTCAATACCGGGAGACGCTTCACGCACTTTGTCGATATCGAAAGAGCCGGCTTTTTCCACCGCCGCTTTCCACAACCATGGACCAAGATAAGCGGCCTGGGTCACATCACCGATAACGATGTCGTCCCCCCAGCGCTTCTTGAACGCTTTCACAAAATCCTGGTTATTGTCATTACCCAGGCTCTGGAAATACTTCATGGAAGCGTAAGCACCTTCCACGTTCTCACCGCCAATACCCAGAATTTCATCTTCGGTAACCGAGATGGTAAGCAACAGCGGGCTCTCTTTGGTCAGATCAATACCAGCCGCTTTCATCTGCTTGTAGAACGCCACATTGGAACCACCCACCACTGACGCGAAGATCACATCCGGTTTTTTCAACTTGATCTTGTTAATCACCGAGTTGAACTGGGTATGACCAAGCGGGTAGTACTCTTCGCCCACCACTTTCAGACCCAGCTTGTCGATGTGTTTTCGGGCAATCTTGTTGGAGGTGCGCGGCCAAATGTAATCGGAACCCAGCAGGTAGAATGTCTTGGCGCCTTTCTCTTCAGCCAGCCAGTCAATGCTCGCAAGAATCTGCTGCGTGGCTTCCTGACCGGTATAGATCACGTTCGGCGATTCTTCCAGCCCCTCATAAAACGTGGGGTAATAAAGCATGCCGTTGTACTGCTCAAAGACTGGCAGAACCGCTTTACGGGAAGCGGAGGTCCAGCAACCAAAAACCGCAGCAACATTATCGTTTACCAGCAGCTTGCGGGATTTTTCAGCAAAGGTGGGCCAGTCACTGGCGCCGTCTTCCTGGATGTATTCGATCTGCCGGCCCAACACCCCCCCGGAAGCATTGATCTGCTCAATGGCCAGCTTCTCGGCCTGGACTGAGCCAGTCTCACTGATTGCCATGGTGCCGGTAATCGAATGCAGGATGCCCACTTTCACGGTGTCATCAGTAACCGCCAGGCCGGTGGTGTTCACTTCGGCAGCCAGCGCCGTATTGGACAGGGCGAACAACGCAGGTAGCGCCATCAGCCCCCCCAGAAGATGCCGGCGCGTCCAGGACGACCGGTGACTTGAAGAACGGGTTTTGCTCAATTTCATGGTTTACCCCTCATCAGCGAAATTCACGGGAAGCACGTCGTGTCCCTCGCCAACGAGTATGGAAACCTGCCCGCCCCCGGCCCATTCGGTGATTGCGCCATCGCACTACGTCATTTGACGCATTCCCGGCTCGCTCAAAGACCCATAAAGTAATGCGCGTACACGGGTGGGCACGTTTTGTGCACTGTTTCTTGCAACATCCTGGAGCAGCCGCTCCACCCAGCCTTCAACCCGGCATCCGCGAAATGGATATCCTGCTGCCGACAACGGAAACGTTATGGCTATTGAGCAGCGCATCTTCCGTGTGCGACGCAGTTACAACCAATGGGTTGCCAACCAGACCCTGGAGGATTTCTCCCTGCGCTTTACCGGCAAGGGAGCACGCCGCTGGTCTGCCGGGCGGGTGGCCGGCACGGCCATTGGAGCCATCACGTTCCTTGCCCTTGAGGCTATCGGCGGCGCCATTACGCTAAATTACGGCTTTACCAATGCCGTGGCGGCTATCTGTGCGGTGATGGGAGTGATCTTTCTGCTCGGGCTACCGGTCAGTTATTACGCCGCACGCTATGGGGTGGATATCGACCTGCTTACCCGAGGCGCGGGGTTCGGCTACCTGGGCTCAACCATCACCTCACTGATATACGCGTCGTTTACGTTTATTTTCTTCGCGTTGGAAGCGGCCATCATGGCCATGGCGCTGGAAATCCTGTTCGGTATTCCTCCCACTATTGGCTATCTTCTCAGCTCCCTGGTTGCCATCCCTCTGGTCATCCATGGCATCACTACGCTCACCCGTTTCCAGTTGTGGACACAACCCGTATGGGTATTCCTGCAACTGTTGCCGTTTGTTTTCATTCTTCTGCAGGACCCATCCACTCTGCCTCGCTGGGCCGCCTTCGAGGGCCTGAACAACGATGGCGGCAGCTTCAACCTGATCATGTTCGGCGCCGGTGCCACCGTGCTGTTTTCACTGGTAGCGCAAATCGGTGAACAAGTGGATTTCCTGCGCTTCATGCCGGAACCGGAAAAAGGCAAACGGCTGCGTTGGTGGACTGCCTTGCTGGCCGGCGGGCCAGGCTGGGTCGTGGTTGGCGGCCTGAAAACCCTGGCCGGTTCCTTTTTGGCGGTATTGGCCTTTTATTCCGGGCTCCCTCTGGAACAGGCCCAGGAACCCATGCACATGTACCTGGTGGCATTCAGTCATGTCACTCACAACCCCACCATGCTATTGGCGCTGGCAGGCATTTTTGTGATCCTCTCGCAGTTGAAAATCAACGTCACCAACGCCTATGCCGGCTCCATCGCCTGGTCCAATTTTTTCTCCCGGCTCACCCACAGCCATCCCGGCCGGGTGGTGTGGCTGGTCTTCAACGTTGTGATCGCGTTGGTACTGATGGAAATCGGCATTTACCGGGCCTTTGAATCCATCCTTGGTAGCTACGCGGTAGTCGCCGTGGCCTGGATGGGCGCTCTGGTAGCCGATCTGGTGATCAACAAGCCACTGGGATTAAGCCCAAAACATATTGAATTCAAGCGCGCCTACCTCTACGACCTGAACCCGGTTGGGTTTGGCTCCATGGTCATAGCCACCGCCATCGGCCTCAGCGCCCGCGCGGGCCTGTGGGGCGAAACTGCCCTGGCTCTGGCTTCCTTCATTGCCCTGTTCAGCACCTTTATCACCGCACCACTGATTGCCCTGCTCACCCGCAGTCGCTACTACATCGCTCGCCCTCCCAGTCCCAGCCGGGAACTGGAGGGGCTCGCCTGCTGTATCTGCGAACATCATTTTGACCGGGAAGACATGGCCTTTTGCCCTGCCTACAACGGCCCTATCTGTTCGCTGTGCTGCTCACTGGATGCGCGCTGCAACGACAGCTGTAAACATCACGCCCGATTCTCCGAACAACTGATTGACTGGATGGGCGGCCTTCTGCCCGCGTCACTGATTAATCTGTTGCGCTCACGCATGGGGCATTTTCTCGGCCTACTGGTTATCGTGACTCTGATCATGAGCGGGCTGCTGGCGCTCATTTATTATCAGATCCCTATCACAGATCCACTCATCAAAGAGCTCATGGCAGACACGCTGACCAAGGTCTTCGCCATTCTGATTATTATCAGTGGCGTGGTGGCCTGGTTATTTGTGCTCGCCCATGAAAGCCGGGTGGTCGCCCAGGAAGAAAGCCGGCGGCAAACCCGCATGCTGATGGAAGAGATCAAGGCCCACGAAAAAACCGACCTAGCATTACAGGCAGCCAAGGAACTGGCGGAGGCCGCGAATCAGGCAAAAAGCCGCTACCTTACCGGGCTCAGCCACGAACTGCGCTCCCCCCTGAACGCCGCCTTCGGGTATGCCCAACTGTTGGAGCAAGACCCAAGCATCCCGGAAAACCGGCGCGACGCTATTAGTGCCATACGGCGCAGCACCGAACATCTCTCCGATTTAATTGAAGGTTTGCTGGAAATATCCAAGATCGAAGCGGGTCGGCTGGAGCTGTATCGAAATCAGGTATGTGTACCGGAACTGATCGACGAGCTGGTCACCATGTTTCAGTTGCAGGCGGCAGAAAAGGGCATCGGCTTTGAATTCCGCAGCAAAAGCCCGATGCCAGCCTGGGTGACCACCGATGAAAAACGGCTACGCCAGATTCTGATCAATCTGCTTTCCAACGCCATCAAGTTTACCCGCGACGGACAGGTCACACTGACCTTCCGCTATCGCAACCAGGTAGCAGAGTTTGTAATCGCTGATACCGGCGTCGGCATTGACGAAGAAGACCTGAAGCGAATTTTCCGGCCATTCGAGCGAGTGCGAAAACCCGGTACCCCCAGCGTCCATGGCACCGGCTTGGGACTCACCATTACCCAGTTGCTGGCAGACATCATGGGGGGTGATATTCAGGTGGACAGTGTGCCAGGACAAGGCAGCGAATTCCGCTTGTCGGTCATGCTCTCCAGGCTCAGCGGCCCAGCCCCCACGCGCCAGGAACGCCAGCCAGTGGCCGGTTATGACGGTGAGCGCAAGACCCTGCTGATCATTGATGATGATCCTTCACACCGTGGCCTGATCAGTGACCTGCTCACCCCATTGGGATTCATCATCAATGAAGCCCCTGACGGGGAAGCCGGCATGCAGTTGGCCCGCCACATCAACCCCGACCTGATACTACTGGACATTGCCATGCCTGGCCTCACCGGTTGGGAAACCGCCCAGCATATTCGCCGCCAGGGCTATCGTGGTCCGGTGGTCATGCTGTCGGCCAATGCCCGCGAAAACAACCCGGCCATTGCCGACGGCCTGCACAACGATTACCTGACCAAACCCCTGAAGCTCAATAGTCTGCTCGATAGTCTCGCCCGCCACCTGTCACTCACCTGGGTCCATCGCCAGAACACGTTGCAAAAGCGCATCGCCGTGGTGCAACAGACCAGCCCCGTGCACACACTGCAAGCCCCATTGCGCGATGAACTTCTCGCCCTGGCTGAAATCGGCCACCTCACTGGCCTGCGCGAGCGCATCGTGCAAGCACGTGACAATGCTCATCTGGACGCGGGCCTGGCTGAAGACATGCAGGCTCTGCTCAAGGTATTCGATTTTCAGTCCGTAATCCGATTACTGGAGACCACCCCATGACAGCCTCGCAACGTAAAGACCTGATATTGGTCGTGGACGACTCCCCCGACTCCCTCGGCATGATCCACCAGGCACTGGATCAGGCAGGGCTAACCGCACTGATTGCGCTTGAAGGGCAGCAGGCGCTGAGCATTGCTGAAAAAATGACACCGGATTTGATCTTGATGGATGCGATCATGCCCAACCTGGACGGCTTCGAAACCTGTCGGCGCCTGAAAAAGCATCCCGCACTGGCCTCCGTCCCGGTAATTTTCATGACCGGGCTGACTGAAAGTGAAGATGTAGTGCGGGGGCTGGAAGCCGGAGGCGTGGACTACATCACCAAACCGGTGCGGCCAAACGAACTAATCGCCCGGATTCGCGTACATCTGAACAATGCCCGTATGACGCAAAGCGCCCACACCACCCTCGACCGGCTCGGCCAGACCAGTTTCTCCACCGACCCGACCGGACAATGGCGCTGGGCCACCCCCCAGACAGACCTGCTACTGGAAAAAGCCAATGTGGACCGCAGCGCCCTGGCCGAGCCCATAGAGCGCTGGCTGAAGCATCAGCCCGAACGGGGCCAACAACTCAACCAGCTCCCCGGCAACCTGGGATTACGTTATTTGGGCCATTCGGCAAGCGGGGAAGAAAACGCAGAGCATCTGTTCCGGCTGTTACATCACGACAGCGATGCGGAGCTGGAGCTACTGAAGAATGCATTACATGTAACGCACCGCGAAGCACAGGTGCTGGTGTGGATTGCCCACGGTAAAACCAACCGGGAGATTGCACAGATTCTTGAATTGAGCCCCCGCACCGTGAACAAACACCTTGAACAGATCTTCCGCAAGCTGGGTGTGGAGAACCGAACCGCCGCAGCCGCCATGGTCATTCAGTACCTTACCCAGATTCACTGAGCGCCGGTCACCACCTCAGGGAGCAGCAATACCACCCCCGCATAACTGGCCACCAACAACGTCATGGCCACCCCAAGCCCAAGGAACGGGCCCACGTTCAGAGAACGGTGGTAAATAAAGCTCTGCGCCGCCAACTGCCAGCTCACCTGCACCAGATACAGCAGCTCGATAGCACTCAGCGACTGCTCCATGCTGGCATTCAGCGCCAGCAACGGCAGGCTCATGAGGGTCAGAATCACATCGACCCCTACCAGCGACAGGGCGGTCTGCAACCAGCGCCCCTGCAAACCCTTGAACGATAGCAACAGACCAGTGCCCGCCAGCACTACCGTCAACGACAGCAACTGGCTGCTTACCAACACTCCAATGGGCAATGCGGTCTGCAGGCTGCCCACCAGTAGCTGCAACACAAACCAGCCGGCCAGCACCAACGCCAGCAACGATGGGGAATACGGGGCATTCTCCGGGCTGGCACGAAATATGGCCAACCGCCAAAACAGGGTCATCAATACAGTCATGGATCCTCCGGGCCGCTATTCTTTCAGAGCCGGGGAGAAACAGCTACTAGCTGCCAGCTTCCAGCTACTAGAAAACATAAAACCACTGCCGTGACTCCCTTCCTCCCTAGGGCACAGCGCACCAGGCTGGCGCCCCACATCCCGCGTCTCGCAGCTGGAAGCGCCTGGCTTGTCTTTTTCGTCCGACAACACCGGGTGTGTTTCATGGCCTGCTTCGCTAGAATGCACGCAAATTGAATCAAGGGGTCTCACATGGCGCGTAAAAATGCTTTCTACGCTCAGTCCGGCGGTGTCACCGCTGTCATCAATGCTTCCGCCGCCGGCGTTATCGAAGCCGCCCGGGAAAACAAGGATGTCATCGGCAAGGTCTACGCCGGCCGAAACGGCATCATCGGCGCCCTCACCGAAGAGCTGATCGATACCAGCAAAGAAAGCAAAAGCGCCATTGAAGCGCTCAAGCACACCCCGGGCGGCGCCTTCGGCTCCTGCCGCTACAAACTGAAAGACCTGAAGACCTCCCAGCGCGAATACGAGCGCCTGATCGAGGTGTTCAAGGCCCACAACATCGGCTACTTCTTCTACAACGGCGGCGGCGACTCCGCCGATACCTGCCTGAAGGTGTCCCAACTGTCCGAAAAAATGGGCTACCCGATCCAGGCCATCCACGTGCCCAAAACCGTGGATAACGACTTGCCCTTCACCGACGTGAGCCCGGGTTTCGGTTCTGTGGCCAAGTACACCGCCGTGAGCTGCCGCGAGGCCGCCCTGGACGTGGCCAGCATGTGCGCCACCTCCACCAAAGTGTTCGTGATGGAAGTCATGGGCCGCCACGCAGGCTGGATTGCCGCCTCCGCCGGTCTTGCCAAGGAAGACGCCGATGATGCGCCGCACCTGATCCTGTTCCCGGAGATTGCCTTCGACAAGGCCGCCTTCATGAAGAAGGTGGACGCCACCGTCAAGAAAGCCGGTTACTGTGTCATCGTTGTCTCCGAAGGCGCACGTTACGAAGACGGCACTTTCCTGGCCGATGCCGGCAACACCGACGCCTTTGGGCACAAACAGCTGGGCGGCGTGGCCCCGGTCATTGCGCAGATGGTGAAAGACGAACTGGGCTACAAATACCACTGGGCGGTGAGCGACTACCTGCAACGGGCAGCACGTCACATTGCTTCCGCCACCGACGTGGAGCAGGCTTACGCCGTGGGCCGTGCCGCGGTGGAATTCGCCGTGGCCGGCAAGAATGCGGTTATGCCCACCGTAGTTCGCAAGGACACCAAAAAGTACAGCTGGACCATCGGCGAAGCCCCGCTCAAGAAAGTCGCCAACGTGGAAAAGAAAATGCCGCGCAAGTACATCAGCAAGGATGGCTTTGGCATCACCCCCGCCGGCCGCGCCTACCTGGAGCCGCTGATTGGTGGCGAGTCCTACCCGCCTTTCAAAAACGGCCTGCCGCAGTTCGCCAAGCTGAAACTGGCCCCGGTGGCCAAGAAACTGAACGACGCCTTCGAGGTGTAAGCCACACCTAAGCCACACCCCGAAACGAAAAACGCCCCGCATCGCGGGGCGTTTTTGTTTGTGCGGAAAACCGTCCTCCGAAGGAGCATCGCTCTCTGTGCCCCTCGGGTAGACAGCTCAATCAAAACAGTTGCGAGTTACGAGAAGCGAGTTTCGAAAGGCAAAACCTTGAACATCCCTAGGTCTTCGCAACTCGAAACTCGTCACTCGTTTCTTAGGCTGGGTTATCCCGCCGCCAGCGGCACTCCTACGACGCCTGTGCATCCCCCATCGCCGCCATGTCCATCCACATCATTTCCCACACATGCCCGTCCGGGTCCGCCAGGTTGCGGTTATACATAAACCCCAGATCCTGAACCGGGTTGATGTCGGCGGTGCCGCCGTTTTCTGCCGCGGCCGTATTCACGGCATCCACCGCATCGCGGCTGTCAAAGGAAAGCGCCAGCATCACTTCACTGGAAGAGGAAGGCGGAATCGGCCGGTCCGTAAAGGTCCGCCACTTGTCGTGGGTCAGCAGCATCACATGGATCGTTTCGCTCCACACCATGCAGGCGGCCGTCTCGTCCGTGAACTGCGGATTGTTCTCAAACCCCAGAGCAGAGTAAAAATTCATGGCTACCGCTAAATCCGCCACGGGCAGGTTCACAAAGATCATTCGAGTCATGGTGCTGTCTCCTTGATTAGTCATTAGGGCCTGGCACAATGTGCCGTCATGATCTAATCGATTAGCGCATTACGATTTCGACAGCCTGATGACTATTTCTTCGTGTTCGGCTATCTGCCATCAACACTCATAGTCATACTGCCCGAACACCGCGTTATGGCTAAACCGGTAGTCTTCCCCCGCCTCAATGGCTTTCAAAAAAGCGGCCTCCTGCTTCAGCGTCACAGGCGCAAGCAATTGATCCTCACCCCCTCCGCGATACTGCTTCTTGCCCACCGTTTCCGTATCAATCGCAAATCGGGACATATTGCTCCAGTTGTGTAACGCGAAATCGAAATCATGCCAGCTGATGGAACAATGACCCGCCATGGTCTTCTTCAAAGCCACTTCAGCACTTTCAAAACGCGGGGCCTCCGCGAACACGAAAGCCAGCATTTTAAGAATCTTCTGCTGCTGAATTTCCTCCTCCACGTCCCGGTAACTCCGGGTTACCCCCTCGGCGTAAAACTTCAGGAAATCCTGGTCAGCGATCAAACTGAGGGCGTGCTCGAAATTGGCCTTGTTGAGCGTCAGTGGCAGCCGGTTGTTATAGCGAACGATATGGTCCGGCAACGGCAGTTTGTTGATGGTAAGCAGGTAGAGATTCTTGGTGTTCATGCCGAGCGTGTTTACCACTGGCTTCTTGCCCGGGCAGCGCTCGGTAATATGGATATCCAGGATGGTATTGTCATTGCCCAGCTTCGGCCGAATCTCCTCGGTGACAAAAGCCACAATGTCGTCAAGTGAGTAGGCGTCTCCCCGTTCAATAGTAAAATCATAGTGGCAAGTGTTGCCACTGGCCGTGGCAGACATTCCCAAGGCGAATACCACCGCCATAATGCGTTTCAACATGATCCCTCCAGTTTTATTGGCTTCCCTTCCCGTGGCGGCGAGACGCAAGCCTGCCCACCAATGCCACGTTTTTCATAAGCCAATTAACCAGAAAAGCCCCGCCTTCACAAATAGCGGGGCCTTGGCACGCAATCACTTAAAATTCGGACAAGGCCTTCTGCAAGGCCTCCAGCTCTGTTATCTCATCCGCTATTTTTTTCTGGTACTTGGCGACTTTTTCCTCGTCACCATCAGCCCGGGCCTCATCCAGATCTTCCTGATAGTCCAGAAGATCACTTCGCGCTTCTTTAATATCGTCTTTTAATTCCTGGCGCAGGGAGTCATCCGTGCAATGATCCCGGGCCTCAGAAAGGGCTTTTTTCAACCCGGCGACCTTATCTGCATTGGCCTGCTTCTCGGCGTTATCTATCTGCGTTTCAATCTCACAGAACTTCCGCTCACAGCCAGCCAAGCCATCGCAACGGGAAGACGCCGCCACAGGTGCTGAAAGCGAGCCAACCACTAACGCCGTTAACGCGGATACCGTGAATGCAAATCCGGCTTTCGATCTGTCCATCATCTTCTCTCCTTGAATAACCCGTGGGTATCGGTTGATTCCAATCCGGTCTTGCCGGGGGCAGGTATCGACCGTGCCGAACCCGGCTTTGCCGGGTTTATTGACGTTACAAGATCGCGCCCCGCTTGCACATGATCGCCATCAGATCACCGGCTACACTGGGGCCATGATGCGTGTTGCTGTAGTGATACTTGCGGCGCTCTTGTCGTTACCGGGCGGGAGCCCGGCCGATGACAGCAAGGTGACCGTCCTGGTAGTACGCCATCGCTGGCACACCGGTATTGCCTTCCCTGCGGAGCAGCTCGACCCTGCACTGCAGTTTCTCCCTGCCTATTTTTCGAAACCCGCCTACTATGAAATGGGTTGGGGTGATGATGCTTTCTACCGCCAGGACAACAACACCTGGCGACTGGTTCGCGCCATGCTGTGGCCAACGAACAGCGTACTGCATGTGGTCGCACTGGACCGGCACCCCGAAACGCTCCCCCACGGGGATATCCAACCGTTGTGCATCAACAGCACGCAACTGGCGGCGATGCAACGGGCAATCGCCAACGACTTTGTGCTGGACGATAGCGGCACCCCCGTCGGCGCCGATCCCGGGCTGTATGGCGACAGCCGCTTCTTTCCCGCGCACGGCACCTTCTGGCTCGGCAATACCTGTAACAGCTGGACCGCCCGGCAACTCACCGCTCTTGATATTCCCATGGACTACCTGACGCTGACCGCCGACGGCGTCATGCAGCAACTCACCGGACGCACCGCCTGTCGGTAACCCGAATATTATTAAACAAAATGGTTGAATATTTATTTTTGCCTCTATAAATTAAACCTTATGGTTAAACAAAACGATCAACATTTGGATGCTGTCTTTGCTGCTCTTGCCGACCCCACCCGGCGGGCCATGCTGCAACAGCTGGAACAGGGCCCTTGCAACGTGGGCGAGCTGGCAGAGCCTTTCGCCATGTCGTTCGCCGGCGCCTCCAAGCACGTCAAAGTGCTGGAGAAGGCCGGGCTGCTTATCCGGGAGGTGCAGGGCCGAAGGCACCATTGCCGACTGAACGCCGCCCCCATGGCGGAGGCAGACGCCTGGCTACAACGCTACCGGGTGTTCTGGAACGACAAACTGGGCGCGCTGGAACAGGCGCTCAAGGACGGAGACTGACAGGAGGTTTGTGATGGAAACCGATGTACGATTCGACGACGCTACGACCCTGACGATAGAACGCACCCTGCCCGGCCCCATTGAGCGGGTATGGGCCTATCTGACCGACCCGGACAAACGCGCTCGCTGGCTGGGTGGCGGCACCCTGGGCGAGTTTGTGGGTGGCGCAGTGGTGATTCATTTCCGTCATCAGGATTTGTCAGAGGATATCCAGCCGGCCCCGGACAAGTACAAATCCATTGAAGGTGGAGCCACGCTGACTGGCATCATTACCCGCTTTGAGCCACCCCACGTGCTGGCCCATACCTGGGGTGATAATGAAGGCGAAGTCACCTTTTCCCTGAGCGCGCAGGGCGATCAGGTTTATCTACGACTTACCCACCGTCGCTTGCCTGCTGACGAAAATACCCGCATCAGTGTCGCCAGCGGCTGGCACACCCATCTGGGCATTCTGGTTGAAGATCTGAACGGCCAATCCCGCTCGCCCTTCTGGCCAACACACACACAATGGGAAACGCACTATCAGCGCGTTTTGCAGAAAAGCGAGGCCCCGCATGACTGACACGCTAACCGTGCAACTGATGTTCCAGGGCCGGGCCAACGCAGCCCTCGATCTCTACGACAGTGCGATCCCTGCGTTCGAGCTATTGAACCGAACCGTCTACGGCCCGGACGAGATGGGGGAAACCGGCCAGGTGAAAGCCGCCTGGTTTCGTGTCGGCAACGTGCGGGTACATTGTTTTGACAGCCCGGTGCCCCACGACTTTGATTTCACCCCATCGACCTCGCTGTGCCTTGCCCTGAAGCACGAACAGGCAGTCACCGACACCTTTGAAAAACTGGCGGACGGCGGCACCGTGCTGATGCCCCTGGACAGCTATGATTTCAACCCCTGGTTCGGCTGGGTGCAGGACCGCTTCGGGGTGTCATGGCAGCTATCTGTCACCGCACCCGGTGACGCGAAGGCAAATGGCTAGGAGCGGTCATCACGCCCGTTTTTACGGGCGTGCTCCAGCAAATCCTCCACGTATTCCTGCTCTTCATGCAGGTCATCCGTGACGGGCGGTGCGTGTGGCAAGACCTGATTCAGGAACACCGCCACCAGCCCGCACAGGCTGATGCCCTGCAAGGTAAAGTCGCCGTTGCCCATGACCATGCCGCCGATGCCAAAAATCAGGGTAACCGCCACAATCACCAGGTTGCGCTGGGCGTGCAGGTCCACCTGCGCCTTGATCAGGGTATTCATGCCCACACTGGCAATCGACCCGAACATGAGGATCAGAATGCCGCCCATGACCGGGGTAGGGATACTCTGCAGCAGCAGCCCGAACTTGCCGATGAACGCCAGCAAAATGGCGAAAATAGCCGTCCAGGTCATCACCACCGGATTGAACACCCGGGTGAGCATCACCGCGCCGGTAACTTCCGAATAGGTGGTATTGGGCGGGCCGCCAAACAGGGCCGCCACCATGCTCGCCACGCCATCGCCAGTAAGCGTGCGATGCAGGCCGGGTTTGCGAATGTAGTCCTTGCCCGTGACATTGCTGATGGCCAGCACATCACCCACATGCTCAATGGCAGGCGCCAACGCCACCGGCACCATGAACAAAATGGCGGGCCAATAAAACGTGGGCGCAATAAAGGTCGGGACTGATAACCAGCCCGCCTGATTCACCCCGGAAAAATCCACCATCCCCATGGCCAGCGCGGTGAGATACCCCGCCACCACACCACACAGGATTGGCAGCAACCGAAACAGGCCATGCCCCAGCGTGGCCACCAGCATGGTGGTCAGCAGCGACACCATGGAAACCAGCAGGGCATCCCCGTAAGGGAACATCTGCATCTCGCCATTGCCGGACATGCCCATGGCGAAGTTCACCGCCGTGGGCGCCAGGCTAAGCCCGATCACCATGATAATGGGGCCGGTGACCACCGGCGGCATCAGCCGATGCAGAAAACCCGGCCCCCGCCACTTCACCAATGCCCCCAGAATCACATAGACCACAGCGGTACAGAACAAGGCGCCCATGGTGGCCGGCACGCCCCACTGCTGCACCCCATGGGAAATCGGTGCCACAAAGACAAACGAGGACGCCAGGAAAACAGGAATCGAGCGGCGAGTAATCCACTGGAACAACAACGTGCCCAGCCCCGCTGTAAACAGTGCCACACTGGGGTCCAGTCCGGTGAGCAAAGGCATTAATACCATGGCCCCGAACGCCACAAACAGCATCTGCGCGCCGATGAGAATGATCTTCCAGTTCCAGAATCCGCCGGCCTGGCTCATGTACAGCTCCTGATTTGTGATTGCCTGTGGTTTGGATCACCGGGCAATGCCCGGTTATTTGGTCCCGAAGATCTTGTCTCCGGCATCCCCCAGGCCCGGCATGATGTAACCGTTCTCGTTCAACCCCTGATCCACCGATGCGGTATAGAGTGAGACATCCGGGTGCGCCTCCTGCACCTTGCGAATACCCTCCGGTGCCGCCACCAGCACCAGGGCACGAATCTGGGTACAACCGGCTTTTTTCAGCATATCGATACAAGCCAGCATGGAGCCGCCAGTCGCCAGCATCGGGTCGATCACCAGCGCCGTACGCTCGTCGATATCGTGGGCCAGCTTCTCGAAATAAGCCACCGGCTCCAGGGTTGCCTCATCCCGGTACACACCCACCACACTCACCTTGGCACTGGGGATCAGTTCCAGCACGCCATCCAGCATCCCCAGTCCGGCCCGCAGAATCGGCACCACGGTGATTTTCTTGCCTCTGATGCGCTGGGCCGGCGCCTTGCCCATCCAGGTATCGACCTGATAATCCTCCAGCACCAGGTCGCTGGTGGCTTCATAGGTCAGCAGGCTGCCCACTTCCGCGGTGAGCTGGCGGAAACTGCGCGTACTCAGACTTTTCTGACGCAGCAGGCCAAGCTTGTGTTTAACCAGCGGATGGCGAATTTCGTGGACACTCATAGTGGCAGGCTCCTTGATACAAGCTGAACGGGACACGGATCACTCCGGCAATGGCGATATTGTGACGGCTACAGCGAAAATGTCACCGGTGCACACGCTGTCTCGCAGCGGGCCTATCCCCACTAACCAGGCAGTGCTAACGTCAAAGAAAAGAAAAACAGGGAGAAATCGTGAACAAAACCCTTGCCGAAATGAGCCAAAAAGCGTTTGTTTATGAGTGTGCTAGCCGCGCTCTCGCAGCCAGTTTTTCTAATCCCGCAGCCAAGCCCTCCATCGCCAGCATGGTACGCGACGCCGAAAAACTGTGGGAGGAACTACAGGAATGGGAAAATCGACAGGAGTCACCACCATGAAACGTTATTTGATTATCTCAATTTTCGCCGTACTGAACGCACTCTCTGCTCCACTTTGGGCCGCTGACAGCCTCTCTGTGAGCGAACTGAAGCAGCAAATGCAGGACGGCAAAGCCCCCATCATTATCGATGTGCGCGATGAAGACGAATATCTGGCTGGGCATATTCCGGGCGCCATCATGGTCCCCGCCAAGCAGATGGAGCACCACCTGGACATGATGGAGCAGTATCGCAAGGAAGATATTGTGCTGTATTGCCAATCTGGGCGCCGCGCCAGCGCTGCTGCCACCGTGCTGGAAAATGCCGGCTTCAAGAACGTGAAGCTACTGCAAGGGGATTACCCGGGCTGGAAGTCAGCCCAATAAGCACCGGTTTGCCCACCATCCTCCCCCTGACCGCCTGTGGAATAAGGATATTCCTATTCCATAGGCAGGTTCGACCTTCGGCGATTAGCCGCAGCCCGCTGCCATTGCTATAATCCGCGCCCACCACCAACCCTGTTGAGAAGGACAGACCATGGATTTTGCTAAGGTTCCCGCCGGGAAAGACCTCCCCGAAGACATCTACGTGGCCATCGAAATCCCGGCCAACGCTGACCCGATCAAGTACGAGATCGACAAAGACAGCAACGCCGTATTCGTAGACCGCTTCATGGCAACCCCCATGTTCTATCCGGCCAACTACGGCTACATCCCCAACACTTTGTCCGAAGACGGCGACCCGCTGGACGTGCTGGTTGTCACCCCCTACCCGGTGGTGCCAGGCTCCGTGATTCGCTGTCGCCCGGTCGGTATCCTGAACATGACCGACGAAGCCGGTAAAGATGCCAAGCTGGTTGCGGTACCGCACACCAAGCTGACCAAGATCTACGACAACGTGAAAGACATCAACGATCTGCCCGAGCTGCTGCTCGCCCAGATCAAGCACTTCTTCGAGCACTACAAAGAGCTGGAAGCTGGCAAGTGGGTGAAAGTTGATGGCTGGGATGGCGCCGAAGCGGCCAAAGCCGAGATCATCAAATCTGTCGAAGCTTACGAGAACGCCAAGTAAGCCGACACGAGACTGGCAGAACAACGCCAGCGACAAAAAGGCCGCGCCCGGTTACCCGGGCGCGGCCTTTTTGTTTTGAGAAGCACGGGGGGCAAGACCTGCGAGTTTCGAGTTTCGAGTTTCGAGTTTCGAGTTTCGAGTTTCGAGTTTCGAGTTTCGA
>NZ_PBSH01000025.1 GCF_002726155.1 Alcanivorax sp.
GGCCCTTCCTCCGCTCGCCAATGGCCTGTCACCCTCTCACCCTCTAACGGTTTCCTGCCCGCGTAACGCGCAACGCCCCTGTCTTTTGGCCATTTCTGCCCCGCACTGATGCTTTCGGTCATTGTGGCACTCAGCCACGCCCCTATCATCGCTCAGAACTGATGAGTTTCGGAGCAGCTTATCCCATGACCGCACCAACCATTCTTGTTACCGGCGCCACCGGAGCCCAGGGGGGCGCCTTGATCCCGCACCTGCTCGACAAGGGCTTCCCCGTACGCGCGCTGACCCGCAACCCGGGCAAACCCGCCGCCCAGGCGCTGGCAGGCCGGGGCGTGGACGTGGTCGTTGGCGACCTGGATGATGCCCCGTCACTGGCCCAGGCATGCAGCGACTGTTATGGCGTTTTTGCGGTGCAGAATTTCTGGGAAAAGGGCGTCGGGTACGAGCGGGAAGTGGCTCAGGGCAAACGCCTGGCGGATGCGGCCCACCAGGCCGGCGTGCAACACTTCGTGCAAACCTCCGTAGCCGGCTGCGAAGAAGCCGGCGACGTGCTGCACTTCCGTAGCAAATGGGAAATTGAAAAACACATTCGCGACCTCGGGCTACCCAGCACCTTTCTGCGCGAAGTGTTCTTTATGGAGAATTTTTTCGAGCCCGTCATGGGCAACAGTGGCAAGAAAGCCGTCAACCCGGCACTGGTGCTCGCCACACTGGCCGGCTGCCTGAAACCGGATACCCGTTTTCACATGGTCACCGTGGACGACATTGCCCGTGCCAGCGCCGAGATTTTCGCTCAACCCGATACTTTCCTGGGAGAAATTGTCGACCTGGCCAGCGATGCGCTGACGGTTTCGGAAATGCAGACCGTCTACCGGCGCGTATCCGGCAAGCGCCCGCTGCCCTTCAAGATTCCCTTGTGGGCCTTGCGGCTGACCAATGCGGAAGCGGCCCGGCAATACGTGTGGAATAACACCGTGGGCTGGCAATTTCCGCTGGACCCGGTCCGCGACCAATTCCCGTTCCTCACCTCCTTCGAACAATTTCTGCAGCAGCGTCTGCGCCTGCAGCGCTAGCCGCCTGGCAAACGTACCCGCAGATAGCCCGACACAGGAGCCACCATGAGTGCCATCGATGTACAACAGGACTACCGGTTCAGCGCCGACAGCGTCTGGCAGCGGATCCACGGTTTCGGCGATTTACAGAGCTGGTTACCCGGCGTCACAGCTTGCCAGGTGCAAGGCGAAGGCATCGGTGCGGTGCGCACCGTCACCGTGGCAGACGGCAGCCAGGTGGTAGAAGAACTGGTGGCGCTGGACCCGGCGGCACGGCAATTTTCCTACCGCATTCTGCAAGGCCCCGGCGTGGACCAGCGGGCCAACTTTACCGCCACAGTCAGCATCACCGAGACCGCCGTTGGCTGCACGGTGCGCTGGCAGGCTGACTTCGACGCCGGCAATGCGCCAGAGGAAAAAGTGGAGAAAGCCCGGCAAAGCGCCACCCGGATGTACCAGTTTTGCCTGACACATCTGGGGCAATTGCTCGACCGGGAAAGGTAAGGATCAGGGTTCGCAGATCCAGGCTTTGGCAGCGTCGGCGTCATCACTGGGGAACACCTTCACCTCAATGGACGGCAGCAGCTTGTCTGCCAGCACCGACAGGCGGCGCATCCAGTCCTTATCGGTGACCACGGCTTCGCGGTCGAAATGCTTCCAGTGGGCAAGACCGAACTTCAGATCCTGAAACAATACATCCATGGACACCCCGCCAAAGGTTTCCATCTCTGCATAGAAACGTACCGTTTCATGTTTTTGCAGCGCGGCTTCCAGCGCCGTGGTCACAGAATCGAATTCTTCGCGGGTGATCTTGCCGGAGATACGTGCACCCACAACCCGGTCGTCATCAAAAGGAATCAACGTCAGCATGGTCCGTCTCCCGTCCCTGTGGTGCCTGCCTTGTGCGTCGGTGTCGATTCGCACGGCGCACGATCAGACACGTCATTGTGCCTGCCGCAATGGGTAGAGGGCGCTACTCCTGTTCCGGCGCGGGCGCCGTCAGGCTTTGCCAGCCCTGCTTGGCGGCCTCCCAGCTTTGCTGGAATTTTACCTTGGCCGCATCCCAATTGTCCTCACCCGCATTCTGCAAGGCCTGATAACGGGTTTCCAGCTGGGCCTGCTGCTCTTTCAGCGCGGTGAGCGCATCCTGCTTGTGCAGGCGTGCGTCCTGGGACAGATCGCGCCACTGGCTGTTGATATCACCCTGTAGCAGGGTAATTTGCTGATCCAGATCATCGATGGCATGGCGCGCCACGCGCATGGCCTGGTTCTTCTGTTCTACGGAATAACTCTGGATATCGTCCAGGGTTTCTTCCATCTGGGTTTCCACTTTTTCCGGTTCCGGCGTTTTCACGTTGGGAACGCCTTCGGTCTCAGCCCACGCCGTGGCGGTGGTGACCAACATCAGGGTGGCGGCGGCCAATAATCGGTGTGTCATCGGGACAACTCCTCGTTCTGCCTTTTGTGCCAAATCTGGCTATGCCTGTACTGGAATGTGACAAGTCAGACGGCAAAACGCTCCCCCGATCATGCAAAAAGCCGTAAAACGGGGCCGTAAGCCCCGTTTTACCGGGGAATTCATGCGTTGAGAATATACGCCAGCATCTCCACCACCTGCTCCGGGGTGCGCGCTACCGCATCGGCGGCGGCATCCACCTCTTTCAACGGATGATCATGCTCTTCATCGTGCAAAATGATCATCGGCGTGCCCAAAGCCGCCGTGTAGCCGGCATCAAATGCCGCATTCCATTGCTTATACTTGGGGCCAAAACGCACCACCACAAGGTCCGCCTCATCAATCAGCTTTCGCGTACGAATACCGTTGATGCCCGCCCCGAGACGGTCTTCCCAAAAACGCTTCTCTTCTGCACCGAGAATATTCACCCCCACCTTGTCACTGGCTTCGTGGTCCGTCACCGGCGCGCTGAATTCGATATCCAGCTCTTTGTCGGCACAGCCCTCAACAATGCGCTCGCGCCAGTCGGTGTGAATTTCCCCGGAAAGGTAAACGGTCCAGAAACTCATGGTGATTCTCCCGATTGATTCTGAAAAACGGCAGGATAGGCCCGCCGGATTGCAAAAGCCACCTTGTCGAGTACCACGCGCTCAACGCCTGATGCCTGACGCTAAATTAAGGAGCCTCTGTGCAGAACGCTGCAGCCACGTGATCCCATTACACCTTGAACCGGGGCGGTGGCTGCCGTTAAATGCCCCCATTCGTTCTCATTGATTTCAGGAAGGGTTTGCCATGCGTATGACACTTTTGCTCCTGCTCGCCACCGCGCTGCTGGCAGGCTGCGACGACCCGGACGCGCCAGCAAAACCCGCTGACAAACCTGCCACCACCACCAAGAGCGACGCTGCACAAGCCGGTGTCGCCCCGGAAACGCTGGTGCGCATCGTCCATACCTTGAATAAAACCGACGAACAATGTGACGCTGACGGCTGCCCGAAAGTGGACCTGCAATGGCTTACCTTCGAGAACCAGCCGGAGCTGAACGAGGCCATCACCCAGCACCTGGCCGCCATGCTGATTCAGGATGAAGGCAACGCGACCCACGATGGCACCATCGAAGGCCTGGCCGATGCGTTTTTGCAAGATGCGTCCGGCATGGCCATGGCCTCCGAGCAGGGCTGGGAACTTAGTGCCACTGTGAAGAAGCAAGGCCGTCGCGGCGATTTGGTAACCCTGTCCATGGAAACCTACGAATACACCGGGGGCGCCCACGGGTTACCCAGCGTGCAGTATTTCCATTGGGATTTGGCCAAACAGCAAAGCGTGAAACTGGACGACCTGCTGGTACCCGGTCAGCAGTCAGCCTTCTGGGAAAAGGCCAGCGAACAGCACACGGCCTGGCTGGATGAGGAAAACCTGGACCAGACTTTCCGTGACAGCTGGCCGTTCGACAAGACCGATAACGTCTTCTTCAATGACAAGGGTGTAGTGCTGCAATATAACGTGTACCACATCGCGCCCTACGCCATGGGCCAGCCCACCCTGACGATCCCCTATGCGGAGCTAGAAGGCATTGTGCGCGGGCAGTATTTGCCACAGCAGTAACGAGTTATGAGAAGCGAGTTTCGAAGAGCGAAGAGCAAAATAACCAGGCACGCATGTTTTTGCCTTTCGGGACTCGCTTCTCGAAACTCGCAACTTTTTCCCTCGCTTACGCGGCCACCAACGCTAACAGGAACACCAGCTCCGCCAGAATCACGCTAGCGCCCAACGCATCGCCGGTATACCCCCGCAACTGCCGCCACAGATACCCACCCCACAGCAACGCTACCAGCGCAACAGATAACAGTGCAGGCACCAACACCCCCGCCAGGGCAGCTACTGTCACCGTCATCGCGGTAGCGGCAGCCAGGCGTTTTGCGCTGAAGCCTTCTGCAACCGGTTTGCTTTTACTGGTGTCCGGGTCCGTCACATACGGCAGAAACCGCATCAACCACAGCGGCGTTAAACGGCTGATTACCGGGCTCAGCAACAGGGCCAGCCAAACGGGATTCGCGTCCGCCAGCAACAATCCTTTTAAACCCAGCGCCATGATCAACGCCACCGCCCCATAGGTGCCGATACGGCTGTCCTTCATGATTGCCAGACGGCGTGCCACGGTATAACCACCACCCAGCGCATCCACACTGTCTGCCAGTCCGTCTTCGTGGAAAGCCCCGGTGATCCACAGGTGGAACGCCAGCACCAGTGCCACACTGATACCGGTGTGCCAGTAGCTATCCACTACCACGAACAGCCCCGCGTAAAACACACCCAGCAGCAAACCCACCAGCGGAAAATACACGCCGGAACGGTTCATCAGTGCCTGGCTGTAATCAATGCGCACCAGCATGGGCACGCGGGTCAGAAACCCCACCGCCAGCCAGAACGCCTGCCATTCATCGTGAATACGCGGCTGCGAAGAACGGTTACTGCCTGTCGGTTGTGTCATCAATAATCCTGCTGTCGATAGGTGTCGGGGCTCACACCGTACCAACGGCGAAACGCCTTGCTGAAATTGCTGGCATCGGAAAACCCGAGCCGGTGAGCCACCTCTGCCAAGCTATCACCGCCGCGCACCAGTTGACCGGCCCGCTCTGCCCGCCAGGCATCCACCAGTTGCCGGTAACCGCTACCCAATTCGGCCAGCCGCCGGCGCAGGGAACGCTCGCTCATGGCCACCGCGACAGCCAGCTCACCCAAACCCGGCAAGACATCACCATTAGCGCGCAATAATCCCTGCAGGGTTTGAATTAACGGGGGGGTGGCATCCAGTGCGGCCAGCTCTTGCCGCGCCAACGTCTCGTGCTGCCGCCACAAACCAGCATCCCCCAGCAACAACGGTGCGGTCAGCCGATCGCGATGGTGCCAGATGATATTGCCCGGCTGACCGAACGTCACCGGGCACCCCAGAACCTGTGACCAAGGCGCAGAATCGGCAGGTGCCGAACGCTGCAATGCCACCTGCTGCACGCCACCCTCCGGTGACAGGCGCCGCAGGTTACTCACATGGGCCGCCACAAACGCATCGATGGAGGCCGGGTGCAGGGCCACATCCGGCAGGCAGCAAATCTCCAACCCCACCGCATCCGGGCGTTGCTGCAACCGCACCACCACCCCGGTGGAAATCAGCCGCTGATAGCGCACCGCCACATCCAGAATGTGGCCCAATGTCGGCGCAGTCTGGATCAGCAAACCCATCACCCGCAGATGCATGGGCAGGGACGTCTTGCCCACCCGGAGTCCCATGCCCGGGTCGTCACTCTGCTCGATGGCCAGCGTCCACAGTCGGGTCATGGCATCGGTGGGTACCCGCCCACCGGGGTTGGCGCGTAGCACGGCCAGGTCCAGCCCCGCCTGGGCCAGCAAAGCCGGGCCATCCACACCATAGCCATTGAGGGTTTCCAGCACCGCCAACGGCCAGGCGGCCACCGTCGTAGACGTCATTGGTGAGCGCTCAGTGGCCACAGAGCACTGCACTCTGGCCACCGGGAACCTTTGCCCAAAGCCGGGCCGACACTAGCCTGCAGGGATCACCCACAAAAAAAGAGAACACCATGCGCTACCTGTTTGTTTTATTGGCCGCCCTGCTGGCGGCATGCGGGGAAGAGCAACCCGTTAAGAGTACCACCCAGCTGGCCCCAGATGCGCTCAAAGCGCACAGCGAGCTGTTCCATAAAGGGGTGGAGAAGGTCACCGACGGGGTTTATGTGGCCATCGGCTACGGACTCGCCAACTCCATTATGCTGGAAGGTGACGACGGCATCATTATCGTCGATACCATGGAGAGTGCTGATGAGGCGCGCACTGTACTGGCGGAATTTCGCAAGATCACCGACAAGCCAGTGAAAGCCATCATCTATACGCACAATCACAGCGACCACGTTTTTGGTGCTGCCGGTTTTGCCGAGGGCAAAGACATTCCTGTTTACGCCCACGAAAGCACCAGCTATTACATCAACCGGGTGGTCAACCAGATTCGCCCCATCATTACCGCCCGCTCCATGCGCATGTTTGGCAACCATCTGCCCCATGGCGAACATATCAATGATGGTATCGGCCCGCATCTGAGCATCACCCCGGAAAGCGAGCTGTATGCCCTGCCGCCCACTCACACCTTCGATGACAAGTTGTCCGTCAACATCGCCGACATCCAGATCGAGCTGGTGCATGCCCCCGGCGAAACGGAAGACCAGCTTTTCGTCTGGCTGCCGGAAAAACAGACTGTCCTCACCGGCGATAACATCTACCAGACCTTCCCCAACCTCTACACCATTCGCGGCACCTACTACCGCGACGTGAAACAGTGGGCCAACAGCCTGGACCAGATCCGCGCCCTGGGCGCCAAGCATCTGGTGCCCAGCCACACCCGTCCGGTGCACGGCCAGGACAAGGTGGCTGAGCTACTGACCGACTACAGCGACGCCATCAACTTTGTACACGACCAGACCCTGCGCTACATGAACCTGGGCCTGACCCCGGACCAGATCGTCGAGAAAGTGCAGCTGCCCGAACACCTGGCCAGCAACCCCTGGCTGCAGGAGTTCTACGGCAAGGTCAGCTGGTCGGTGCGCTCCGTGTTCGATGGCTACCTGGGCTGGTTCAGCGGCAATCCCAGCGAGCTGCAGCCGCTGGCCGAACCGGAAGAAGCGCACCGCATGGCCACCCTGGCCGGCGGCAACGACGCCCTGCTGGAGAGCGCACAAAAAGCGCTGAATGATAGCGATGCCCAATGGGCGCTGGATCTCAGTGACCATCTGATGATCCTGATGCCGGACAACGATACGGTGAAAACCCTGCGTGCCGACGCATTGCGCCAGCTGGGCGAAAAAGAAGCCAACCCCAACGCGCGCAACTACTACTTCACCGTGGCCCGGGAAGTGCAGGACGGACTCAAGCCCGGCTTCCGCACACAGATGAGCGAAGACTTCCTCGCCACCCTGCCCATCGAGAACTTCCTGCATGCCATGCCCGCACTGCTCAAGGCTGAAGAGACCCTCGAGGAAAACGTGGCGCTGGGTTACGCCTTCCGGGAGAGCGGCAAGCAATTCACCCTGCGCATCCGGCGTGGTGTGGCCAAGGTACACAGCGGCATTGATGACGACGTGGTCGCCACGCTGGATACCACCGAAGTCACCTGGAAAGCCATTGCCGCCGGAGTCCAGAATCCGGCCACCGCCCTGGCCGGTGACGACCTGGATATCGACGGCAGCACCCTGGCCGCCATGAAAGTGCTGGGCTATTTCGAGAAAATTGACTGAATCAGGCGTCCTGCCTGATAACAAAATGCGTCGTGGGGTCCAGGAAGAACATCTTCTTCCAGCCCTGCGGCGCCTCGTCTGCCCGCCAGAACAGCGGCAACAGACTCACCAGAGAATAGTGCAGATGCGGCGGTTTGCCCGCCGCATTGCCACTGTCCCCCACGGTGCCCACCAACGCACCCGCCCCCAGCCAAATGCCACTGTCGGCGATGCCCTGCAAGTGGGCGTAGTAGTGCAGCCGCCATTTCGGCCCCAACATCAGCACCACCTTGCCGCCCCGCGACAGCTCCCCGCGATACAGCACCAGGCCGCCACTGCTGGCGATCACCGGCGTTCCCGCATCAGCAAAGATATCCACGCCCTTGTGGACCCCGGACTTGCCCCAGGGGTGATACCAGAAAGTCTGAGGGTGCCAGTCATTGCGGTCTGCGCCCTGCACCGGCACCTGCCGGGCCTCCGGCAGCAGCAAACCGGCCACCAGCACCAACAGCAGCAGCCACAGGCCGCGACGGATTACAGTACGGATTCGCGACATAATTCCAGCCACCTCTCAATGCCAGGGCTGCGGTACTTCTGCCGATGCAGCACAAAATAGAATTCCCGGCTGAAATCCCGGTGCGGCACCGCCAGCTCCACCAGCGAACCCCGCTTGAACGCCTCCTGCAGGCACACCCGCGACAGGCAACTGATCCCCAACCCGGTTTCCACCGCCCGCTTGATTGCCTCGGTATGCTCCAGCTCCAGTGCCAGATTCAGCTCCGGCACCAGGCCGTGCAATGCACGCTCAAAGGTCTGCCGGGTACCAGAGCCCGACTCACGGACAATCCAGTGCGCTGCGCGTAAATCCTCATCAGTAAGCGCTCCCTTACTTGCCAGCGGATGGTCCGGGCTGCAGAACACCACCAGCTCATCCTCCCGCCAGGGTAGCAGCTCCAGATCAGGGTGATTCAACTCGCCCTCAATCAGGCCCAGATCCAGCTCAAAGGTGAGCACCCGATCCACAATGGAACGGGTGTTGGCCACCTCCAGATGCACCCGCGCCCCCGGCTGCTGAGCCATATACTCCGCCATGATCGCCACCGCCAGGTAATTGCCGATGGTCAGGGTGGCGCCCACGTTCAGACGCCCCAGATCCCGGTGAGACTGTAGATCCGACTCCAGCTCCCGGGCCTGGGCCAGCAGCGCTTCCGCCCGCGGCCAGAATTGCCGGCCCAGCTCATTGAGCTTCAGCCGCTTGCCGGCCCGCTCGAAGAACTTCACGTCGTAAAGCCCTTCCAGCTCTTTCAACGCCCCGGAGGCCGCCGACTGGGACATGCTCAAGTGATTGGCCGCATGGCTCACATTTTCAAAGTGGGCGATGGCGAGAAAGACTTCCAGTTGCCTGAGGGTGTAGCGCATGACCACCTATCCATGATTAAATGAGAATCATTATTAACTGTGTGCAGTGTTCGGTATCGGCTTTCTCGATATCAACTATCGGAACAACCCATTTTACCGATAAATGCCATTCGGTTAAATTTCCACCATCTGGAATTTTGGAATAAGCGCTGATTTAACTATGTCTAATTTGAATACCGAAACCGTCAAAAGCGTTCGCCACTGGAACGACACCCTGTTCAGCTTTACCACCAGCCGGGACCCGGGTTTTCGTTTCAAGAACGGACATTTCACCATGATTGGCCTGGAGCAGGACAACGGCCGCCCGTTGCTGCGCGCCTATTCCATTGCCAGCGCCAACTATGAAGAAGAACTGGAGTTCTTCAGCATCAAGGTGCAGGACGGCCCGCTCCCCTCCCAGCTGCAAAACATCCAGCCGGGCGACAAGATCTATGTGAGCCGCAAACCCACCGGCACCCTCGTGGCCGACCACCTGCTGCCGGGCAAGAACCTGTGGCTGCTGTCCACCGGCACCGGCCTGGCGCCGTTCATGAGCATCATCAAGGACCCGGAAGTGTACGAGCAGTACGACCGCGTCATTCTCACCCACGGGGTGCGTCATGTGTCCGAGCTGGCCTACCAGGACACCATCGAGAATGAGCTGCCCAACAACGAATTCTTTGGTGAGTTCGTCAACGGCAAACTGCTCTACTACCCCACGGTAACGCGTGAACCGTTCCGTAACGAAGGGCGTCTCACCGACCTGATGACCAGCGGCAAGATCTTCACGGACCTGGGCCTGCCCAAGCCGAGCCTGGAAAACGACCGTTTCATGCTGTGCGGCAGCCCCGCCATGCTCAAGGACACCACCAAAATCCTCGACGATTGGGGCTTCAAGGAAACCCGCGGCGGCGAACTGGGTGAGTACGTGATCGAGCGGGCGTTTGTGGAAAAATAGGCGCAACACGCTTCACGCTGCATGCAACACGTTACGGGCCGCTTTAGCGGCCCGTTTTTTTATCTCCACCCGGCTCTCGGCGCCCCAGTCTGCTACTCTCCACTAGCCTTTTCGGGGAAGGGAAAGTTCCAGCCGTGCAACCACAATCCATTGCCATTATCGGGGCCGGTACCGCCGGGCTCGCAACTGCCGCGCTGTTGGCCCAGCAGGGCCACGCCATCACGCTGATAGAGCGCGCCCCCGCCCTGGAACCGGTGGGTGCCGGCTTGCTGTTACAGCCCGCCGGACTCAGCGTCCTCCACCGCATGGGCCTCTATCAGGCTATGTACCGTTACGGCGCGCATATCGATGCCCTGGTGGGACATACCTGTTCCGGCCGCGCCATCATGAACAGCCACTATCGCCCCCTTGGCGAACAGGCCCACGGTCTGGGCATCCACCGCGCCAGCCTCTGCCATGTACTCGATAGCCACCTGCAAACCCTGCCGCATCAACGGCGCATGGGCTGTACCGTTAGCGCCGTGGACGCCCAGGCACATCAAACCCTTGTCACCCTGGAAGAAAAGCAGCGCACGGACGTGCTCACCTTCGATGCCGTGCTGATTGCCAACGGCAGCCACAGCCAGCTGCGCCCCAGCGACTGGACTCGCTACGACCGCCTTTATCCCTGGGGCGCCATGTGGGCCATGCTGCCCATGGCCGCCCCCTTTGACGTGCCTCTGCTGCAACAGCGCTATCACCGGGCCAGCACCATGGCCGGCATTCTTCCCACCGGCAGTCGCCCGGACCAGCCGGAGACACCGCTAGCCAGTTTTTTCTGGAGCCTGCCGGTCACCGAGATCGCCCAATGGCAACAACCGGACTTTGCCGCCTCACCTTTTGAAAAATGGCGCGGCGCACTGCATACCTTCTGGCCGCAACTGGACGAGGTGCTGACACCGCTGACCCGGGCGCAGCAGCTAACCCCGGCCACCTACCGCGATGTGATCATGTCAAAATGGGGAGACAACCGACTGGGCGTTATTGGCGACGCCGCCCATGCCATGAGCCCGCAACTGGGCCAGGGCGCAAACATGGCCTTGCTGGACGCCTGGGCCCTTGGCGACGCCATGCAACAATCGGATAACTGGCATCAGGTCTGGACGCATTATCACCAGCATCGCGGCCCGCAGATTCGCTTTTACCAACGCATGAGTCGTTGGCTGACACCGGCTTTCCAGTCGCACAGCCGCGTCGTCGCCACCGGCCGCGACCTGCTGCTTCCAGTGCTGAACCACCTGCCCTGGATGCGCCTGCAAATGGCAAAAACCATTGCCGGCCTGAAAACCGGGCTGCTGCGTTAACGCCCCTTACCGCTTTCCCGAAACGCCTGCCGAATCAATCCTGGCCCGCCTGCTGATGACGCCACTGGCTGGGCGTCATGCCCATCCAGCCCTTGAACGCACGGGTAAAATTGGCCGGATCGGCAAACCCCAGCAGCTCGCTGATACGCTGAATTTCCATATCGGAACTGGCCAGCAGGTGGCGACTGTCCCGGTGTCGGGCTTCTTCCAGCAACGACTGGAACCCCTGCCCTCGTTCCTGCAACCGGCGACGCAACGTGCGAGGGGTCAGATGCAGACGCTCGGCAAGCTGCTCCGGTGCCGGATACCCGTGCGCACCCAGCACCAAAAGCTCACGCACCTGACGCAGCAAGGTATCACCGGGGGCCGTCAAGGCGCTTTCCCGCTCACACTGGGCCAGAGCCTGACTCAGCGCCTCCGGATTGGCGGTAGGCAGCGGGCTATCCAGCCACTGCACCGCTTCCGGCGCCCAGATACCTGCCCGTGCCTGGCGATAACGCACTGGCACCGCCCCGTCATCCATGGGCCGGCCAGAGCTGGGCGGCTCGCCCTGCAGCCAGATTTCCGGCACCAGCGACAAGTCAGGGAGAATAAACTGCATGCCACTGGCCATACTGCCCAGCATGGAACTGAGCAGCACATCGCGTACCGCAGCGGGCAACACCACTTCCGGCACCAACTCGAAGAACAGCCCGCCGCGCTCCTCCTTTACGCTGAGAACCACACTGCGACCCCGCAGGTGCCAAAACCGCTCCAGCAGACCAATGGCCTCGCGGGCACTGCCCGCGCACATGAGCACATAGCCCAGGCTGCCATGGGCTGTGAGCGGCATCCGCTGCCCCACCTCAAGGCCAATGGCCGCGTCACCGGTCAGCGCGGCAGCAGCCGCAAACACCTGCACCGTCTCCTGCAGGGACACCCGTCCGGAGGGGTCTTCCAGCAAGGCTGCCGACACCCCTGCGGTGGACAGCAAGGTCTCACGAGAAACACCCCGCTGCGCCGCCACTTCCATAAACATGCGCACATAGGTCACCGCCTGGCTGCGCTGGCGGGTCCAGTCAGGGAAACGGCTCCAGTCGATCAAGGTGAAGGGTTCAGACAATTTGGCCACCAATGACAAGCGCTTTGTCCGCCCAGCATCTCACGCACTCCGGGCACTCACCAGTACCGTATGGGCCAAGCGTCAACGTATCCTTTTCGCCAGGAGGCTCAAAATGAATGCACCGGCAAAACACCTTCATAACAATCCGACCGATGCCCGCCCGGCCATGGTGATTCCCACCGTCCGCCAGCCGGACTTCGACCTGGCCGACGATGTGCCCAAATACTGGTGGGACAATGACCCGCTAAAAACCCTGTTGCTGGGGGCGCTCTCCGCCAGCTTCCCCGCCGGGGAGCGGTTCTTTATCGATTCCGTACGCCACTTTCAGGACCGCATCGACGATCCGGAACTGAAAAAAGCCGTGCGTGCCTTTATCGGTCAGGAAGCCCATCACTCCAAGGAGCACAAGCTGCTCAATGGCTATCTGGAAGAGCGCGGGGTTGGCCTTGGCCGTCTGGATCGTGAAATTCAGGCTTTCATGAACTGGATGCGCAAGAACCTGTCACCGGAGCGACAACTGGCTCACACCGTGGCGGTGGAACATTTCACCGCACTGATGGCGGAAGAATTTCTGCTCAAGTATGACGCCCTGGATGAAATGGATCCGCGCATGGCACCGATCTGGGCCTGGCATGCCATTGAAGAATCCGAGCACAAAGCCGTAGCGTTTGATGTGTACAAACACATCGGCGGCAGTGAGTTTACCCGCATCACGGAGATGGCCTTCGTGAGTGTTCTTTTCCCGTTCTTTTCTACCTTGCATCTGACGCAATTAATGAAAGAACAGGGCGAGCTGACCAATGTGAAATCCTGGCTCGGCGGCCTCAATTACATGTGGGGCAAACCCGGCGTATTCCGCAAGCTGCTACCGTCCTACTTCAAGTTTTACAGCCCGCGCTTCCACCCCTGGCAGCACGATGCCCGCGATCTGGTGGAAAAGGCGAAGAAAAAGTGGCTGGGTGACTGGGCCTGATATCTGCTTTGCCGAATGCCAAACGCCGGATGCCTGACGCTTAAAATCACAAACCCGGAAAGGGTTGCGTGGTGAGATAAAGCGGCAAGGCTCATGACTTAAATCCAGGCACTACGGGCATTGACTTGAAGCAGGATCAGAGAGCGACGAAGCGCATTCGCGCTTCGTCCATTGTAAAATAGCGGGAACACTCTATTTTTTGGGGCCAGACTGCAGGGTCACTGGTTGGGCCAGTGCATCGATGGCTTCTGCTGGCTTCTCGTCCAGACTTTTTTCCGCACCGCAGGCAACACATTCCATCCACTGCTGATCACCGTCGATGATCCGCTGTATCTTGTCCATCTGCCCACATTCCGGGCAGGTTGCCCCGGCAATAAACTGGCGTTTCATAACATTCCTCCGCTTAACGGCAAACACCCGATGCCAAGCATCGGGCGTTTGTCACCAAACGTTTTATCCATTGATCCCGCAATGACGTAACAACGGTTCCACGCTGGGCTCGCGGCCACGGAACGCCTTGAACAGCTCCATGGGTTCCTTGCTGCCGCCTTTGGCGAGAATTTCCGTGCGGAATGCGCGGCCGGTTTCCTCGTTGAACTCCCCTTCTTCTTCGAACCGGGAATAGGCATCCGCAGACAACACTTCGGCCCACTTATAGCTGTAGTAACCGGCCGCATAACCGCCGGCAAAAATGTGCCCGAAACTGTTGGGAAAACGGTTGAAGGCCGGCGGCTGAATCACCGCTACCTGTTCACGCACTTCATTCAATACCTGATAAATATCCAGACTGGGTTGATACTCGGCGTGGATTCGCATATCGAACAGGGAAAATTCGATTTGCCGTACCATCTGCATGGCACCCTGAAAATTTTTCGCCGCGAGCATCTTTTCCAGTTTTTCTTTCGGCAGCGGTTCACCGGTTTGGTAATGGCCGGAAATCAATGCAATCCCGTCTTCGGTCCAACACCAGTTTTCCAGGAACTGGCTGGGTAACTCCACCGCATCCCAGGCCACGCCATTAATTCCGGAAATACCGGACACATCCTGCTCGGTCAGCATGTGGTGCAGGCCATGGCCGAATTCATGGAACAGGGTGACCACTTCATCGTGGGTCAACAGGCCCGGCTTGCCGCCCGCCGGCGGCGCAAAATTACAGGTCAGGTAGGCAACCGGCGTTTGCAGGCTGCCATCTGGCTGGCGACGACGAATACGCGCATCGTCCATCCAGGCGCCACCACGTTTCCCGGTGCGGGCATACATGTCCAGATAGAAGGCCGCGCGAACACTGCCGTCATCATCCACCAATTCGTAGAAGCGCACATCATCGTGCCAGGTATCCACATCCGTGCGTTGTTTAAACTGAATGCCGAACAACTTGCCGACCACCGAAAACATGCCATTGATCACCGTGTCCGCCGGGAACCAAGGGCGCAGCTCTTCTTCGGAAATATCGTAGCGCGCTTCACGCAAACGCTCGCTCCAGAAACCGATATCCCAAGGGTTTAAATCACCGGCGCCTTGCTCGGCTGCAAAGGCTTTCAGTTCTGCCAGTTCCTGTTCCGCCTGGGGCTTGGCGCGACGGGCCAGGTCTTCGAGAAACTGTACGACTTCACTCACATCCCGCGCCATTTTGGTGGCCAGGGATTCTTCCGCGTAGTTGGCAAAGCCCAGCAATTGAGCCTGCTTGTGCCGCAACGCAAGGATCTCATCCATGATCGCCGCATTATCAAACTGGCCAGCCTGCGGCCCTTGATCAGAGGCCTTGGTGGTCCAGGCGGTGTACATTTCCTTGCGCAATTCTGCATTCTTACAGTGGCTCATCACCGCGATAAATACCGGAGCATCCAGGGTCAGCAACCAGCCGTCTTTTTCGTCGGCTTTTGCGCGATCGGCAGCACCGGCCTTGGCGCTGTCCGGCAAGCCATCGAGCGCGTTTTCATCGGTGATGTGCTTGCTCCACGCCTGGGTGGCATCAAGCGCATTGTCCGAGAATTTACTGGTCAGTTCAGACAAGCGCTTGGAATTGGCCATGTATTGCGCTTTCTTTTCCTCCGGCAGATCTACCCCGGACAAACGGAAATCACGCAAGGTGTTGTCGATATCTTTCTGTTGGGCTTCGCTCAGCGTTGACCATTGCTCGCTATCACGCAGTGCCTGGTAAGCCGCGCAAAGGGCCGCATTTTGCCCCACCTCAGTCCCGTATTCGCTAAGCAGGGGCAGGCAACTGTTATAGGCATTACGCAAGGCTTCATTCTGGGCCACGGCATTCAAATGCCCGACCGGACCAAAGGCTTTACCCAGGCGGTCATCTTCCTGGTCCAATGCCTGAACCAGATGCGCGTAGTCGAAGTTTCCCTCCGCCAGCACCTGCTCAATACGGGCACGGCCTTCTGCCACCAGCTGCTCCACGGCAGGAAGCACGTGCTCGGGCTGAATCTGTGAAAAAGGAGGAAGTGCCGGGTAATCAATCAGCGGGTTGTTGCTCATGGGTGTCCTGTCCTGCTCTGGGTTCAGCGTGTGTCTGCGCGGCTGGCAGCCGATGGCGAGCGGTATCGTCCGGCTGCAACAGCGTCTGGAATATCAGCCACTTGCTTAGCAGAAAAACGCCAAGCAAGATCAATATGGCTATCAGTATACGAGCGGGCGTCTGCAAAAGGTGCCCCTGTAACCATGAATTTGAACTATCGAGTGTATCAGTGATGGGGATTCGCCGCTTTGAAGACAAGGCCCCGCAATTGGGGAAACGGGTATATGTGGACGAGGACGCTACGGTGATCGGCGAGGTCACACTGGGCGATGATTGCTCCGTGTGGCCGAAGGCGGTGGTCCGTGGCGACATGCATGCCATCCGCATTGGCGCCCGGGTCAGCATTCAGGATAACGCTGTGCTGCATATTACCCACGACTCCACCTTCAACCCCGGCGGCTTCGGGCTGCAGATCGGCGACGATGTGACCCTCGCTCACCAGGCCATGCTGCACGGCTGCACGCTGGGCAACCGGGTAATGGTGGGCATGCAGGCGATCATCATGGATGGGGCCATCGTGGAAGACGACGTGATCGTCGCCGCCGGTTCCCTCGTGGGGCCAGGCAAGCGCCTGGAAAGCGGTTATCTGTATCGCGGTCAGCCTGCGCGACAGGTGCGCGCGCTCACAGAGGAAGAAAAAGAATTTCTTCCCTATGTGGCGGGGAATTATGTGCGGTTGAAGGATCGGTATCTAGCGGATGGCGAGGATCAATAAATGCTCAATTAGCCTGAGCGTTCCGAGCCCTGTAGGTAGACTGTTTCGAGTAACGAGAAGCGAGTCTCGAAAACCTGCCAAGCCTTGAAAATCGGATGTGCGCTTTTGCCTTTCGTTACTCGTCACTCGCTTCTGCTATTATATCTGCCACATGAAAGACATGTTGCCGAAGCTGAAGGTGTCATCCCTGCTACGCAGAGGAGAGGTTGAACTTTGCAGTGTCAGGGTGAAAGAAAAATTGTCCCAGCGCACACCGCCTCCCACCACCAGAGCCAACACACCATCGCGGGCTTCCACATCGTACTCCTCTGCATGATTTTCCAGGTAGGAATAACCGATATATTCACCGAAGCTGCCCACAAACGCTTCCCAGCCAAAACCGCTGCCATCAAACAGGCCGACCAGTGAACCGGCTGTGCCGATACCGGCATAATCGGGGATAAAGTTCCGCGGCAGATTTCGGCCCAGCCGGAAAAATCCGCCAGCCGTTGCGGTCCCATGGAAATTGTTGGCATCCACACCCCAGGCATAACCCAGCTCACCCTGCAGCCCCGAGCCCCACTGAAACTGCTGGAAACGGCGGGCATTGATAAAATACGCACCGCCGATCAGGTCCGTCCCCAGCTGGTTATCCCAGCCTTGCGGCTCGGTGGAGCCGGTTATCTTGTGAACCAGTTTCTGGCTTTGCTCCGCCCCGGACTCCGGGCCAACGACCCCCAAACGCGCGCCATAACCAAACAGGCTGTCGCCGTTCCAGCTGAACAACCCCATCTCCAGATTGCTGTAACCCGCATAAGGCAGATCATTGTAATCCGGGGCGCTCTGGCTGATATCCGCCGGGGTAATCATGACCTGTTCCAGACTCAGCGTCAGCGCATGCTTTTCATCGTTGAGGCTGATGCCGGGTAAGGGAGACAACGCGCTCGCCAGGCTGCAGGTAACACTGCCATTGCGTTCACAATGGTCATGCGCATCACCCACCCAGCTGATCCGCACGCCATTGGTGTACTGCCCATCGGCACCGACGAACAGATCGTTATCCCAGGAAAACCCCAAGGTGGCAGCCAACACAGGCAGCGGAAAAAAAACGCTTAATAAGAGAAAAAAACGCAGGGACATATTTCACCCAGTGGTAACGGCCCCAAGAGCCCCCAGCACGTACGACACCGTCGAAACGTGATTAAAAACGCCAGCGGCGCTGCATAACCAGAAACGCGAACGACGCTGACCAGGTGATGAGTATCAGACCATTCAGGGCTTCCACCCCGGCGATCAGGCGCAGGGTCCCCACTGGAAACAGGTCCCCCAGACCCAACGACGTATAACACGCCGCGGAAAAATACAGATGATCCAGAAAACTGCCATTCACGGCGCCACCGATGCTCATGGCGGTGTCCCCCACATCCAGCAGCAGGTACACCCAAGCATAGAGGGTAATTTCCACCATATGGGCGGCAAACATGGCGATAACGACCACCAGGATTTCACCCCGGAAATTCGGCCAGCGCTTGAGCAAGCGGGACAGGCCTGCCAGCGTCCAGTAATGCAGCGTCACGGTGGTCAGCACCATGGCCAGACTGACCACGGAGGCATACACCACTTCGTACATGACTGCGCCCTCTGCCATGACAGGCTAGCGCAGCGAAGCCATGACAGGGGCCGTGTCCGGGCGCCAGCCACGCCAGATCTCAAACGCTTCGGCGGCCTGCTCGACCAGCATACCCAGACCATCCGCGGTGGCGCTGACACCTTGCTGTTCTGCCCAGCGCAAAAACGGTGTCGGCTCATTGCCGTAAACCATATCGTAGGCCACGGCACCCTCTGCCAACAGGCCATCCGGTAGCGCGGGCATCTCGCCCTGCAAACCGGCAGAGATGGCGTTGATCACCAGGTCGAACTGCCCCATAAGATTGTCCAGCCCACCTCCCAACACCGGCGGGCCTTCGCCTTTCATGACGTTGGCGGCCAGCGCTTCCGCTTTCTCTTTGGTTCGGTTGGCAATGCGCAACAAGGTGGGCTCTTCAGCCAGCAACGGGCCCAGCACACCGCGCACCGCCCCGCCCGCGCCCAGGATAAGCACCCGTTTCTTGTGGATGCTCCAGCCTTGATTATCACGGATATCCTTCACCAGCCCGGCACCATCGGTGTTATCACCGTGCAGCTGTTCGCCATCCCACCACAGGGTGTTCACCGCACCGGCCTGGTCGGCCCGCTCGGTGATGGCATCGCATAACGAAAAAGCCTGCTCCTTGAAAGGCACAGTGACATTGGCACCCTGCCCACCCGCTTCTCGGAAGGCCTGCACTGCCCCGGCAAAATCGTCCAGCGGCGCTTCGCGTTTTTCATACTGCACAGCGTCACTGCGCTGCGCGGCAAATGCATGATGAATATCCGGCGAGCGGGAATGGTTCACTGGATTGCCAAAAACACAATACAACCCAGTCTCTAGCGCGGTTTTCTCAGCAGTCATACCCACTCCCGATGAATCAGAAATTTCTGGTAAAGCTCAATCTCGGCACTGTCCGGTTCGGGGTGGTAATCGTAGTCCCAACGCACCAGCGGCGGCAGTGACATCAGGATGGACTCGGTACGGCCGCCGGATTGCAGACCAAAAATCGTGCCGCGATCGTAAACCAGATTGAACTCCACATAACGGCCGCGACGGTACAGCTGGAACTGACGCTCGCGCTCGCCATAATCATGATCTTTACGGCGCGCCAGAATCGGCTGGTAGGCAGGCACATAAGCATCGCCAACACTGCGCATCAGGGCAAAGCTGGTGTCGAATTCAAAGCGGTTCAGATCGTCAAAGAACACCCCGCCGACACCACGGGGCTCATCCCGGTGCTTGAGGTAAAAGTAGTCATCACACCAGGCTTTGAATTCCGGGTAGATCTCGCTACCGAACGGCTCACAGGCATCGCGGGCCGTCTGGTGCCAATGCACCACGTCTTCTTCAAAACCATAGTAGGGTGTCAGATCGAACCCGCCGCCAAACCACCACACCGGCTCCTCACCGTCTTTTTCCGCCACGAAAAAACGCACGTTGGCGTGGCTGGTCGGTGCATAGGGGTTTTTCGGATGAATTACCAGTGACACGCCCATGGCCTGAAAACTGCGCCCGGCCAATTCGGGGCGGGCCGCCGTCGCAGACGGTGGCAACTGATCGCCAAACACATGGGAAAAGTTCACCCCGCCTTTTTCGATCACCGCGCCATTTTCCAGCACCCGGCTGCGGCCGCCGCCACCTTGCTCGCGCTCCCAGCTGTCTTCACGGAAGGTGGCGGAGCCATCTTCGGCGCCCAGTGCGTCGCAGATACGATCCTGCAGATCCAGCAGGTAATCTTTCACCGCCTGCAGTGAAACCTCTGACATGGTGCTTTCCCCGGATGCGGTCGGTGTGTTCACGGACGCAAGACGCGCCCGCTTTCCAGATCAATAATGGTAGAGGGTTTGCTCGCCCGGTCACAGGCGCCGCTGACAATAAAGTCGAGTTGGTCACCCAGCTGCCGGGCCACCTGATAGCGATTGCGGGCGGCCGGACGGCCGCTGATGTTGGCACTGGTAGAAATGATCGGTTGCCCGGCCAACCGGCACAGCTGGCGAGCCAGCGGATGGTCCGGCACGCGCACCGCCACCTTGCGGTGTTGCCCGCGCACCCAGGCAGGCAGATGCTCATTGGCCTCAACCAGATAGGTTACCGGCGCCGGCCATTGCTGCTGCAACCGGGCCGCCTGCTGGTCGTTCAAGCGCAGATACGGCGCCAGCTGCGCCAGGGTTTCACCAATCAGAATCAACCCTTTGCTCACCGGTCGCTGTTTGATCGCCAGCAACTGCATCACCGCGCCCTGGTTGAATGGGTCGCAGCCAAGGCCGTAGACAGACTCCGTGGGGTAGGCGATCACGCCGCCCGCCTGAATGATCTGTGCCGCACTGAGCAGATGCTGGTCCATGACGAAGCCCTGAATGCAAAAGCGGCAAATTACCCTGCACGGGCCGGCGACTCAAGTCTGCCGATCCACAGCCTGCTTAAGCTTCGCTGGTCTGGCGTTTCAGATAGCCGCCCGCTACCCGTTCCACCCAGCCCTCCAGCTCCAGATCCGCCAGCTGCCCGGCCAGCTCCGGCATGGGCATCCCGGTCCGCTGCTGCAATGCATCCAGCGAATTCAGGCCGCTGGTCAGGTAGGCAAGCAGGGGCGGAGGGTCACAACGAATACCGCTGGCTTCCACGCTACGCTGGAAATCCCCAAAGGCCTGGAAAATATCATCCACGGACTCCAGCCAGTTGGCGCCATCACGCAACAACTGGTGGCAACCCTTGCTAAGCGGATTATGGATACTGCCCGGAATCGCAAACACCTCACGGCTCTGGGACAACGCCGTGCGCGCCGTGATCAACGAGCCACTCTTGATCGCCGCCTCCACCACAATGGTGGCCAGGCTGAGCCCACTGATAATGCGATTACGCATGGGAAATTGAGCAGGCAGCGGGCGCGACCCCGGCGCGAATTCCGATACCAGCGCCCCGCCGGTTTCCACAATCTGGCTGGCCAGCAGGCCATGGCGCGGCGGGTAGATACAATCCGGGCCACTGCCCATGACCGCCACCGTGCGCCCGGCATTCACTGCACCGCGATGAGCGGCCGCATCAATGCCCAGCGCCAGGCCGCTGACAATCACAAAGCCGCTACCGGCCAGCTGGCGGGCAAAGCGGCGGCTGTTGTCGAGGCCGTCCGCAGAGGCATTCCTCGCGCCCACCATGGCCAGCGAAGGCGCATTCAATGCCTCCACGCTACCGCGCACGGCAATCACGCCGGGCGGGTCGTTGATCTGTGCCAGCAGCGGCGGGTAATCCGCATCCCCCAGCGCAATCCAGCGCCAGCCCTGCTCACGCAGTTGCTCGAAGTACACGGGCAGCTTGCCAGTATTGTCCAGCAGCCGGGCACGCTCTTTCAGGCCGGCCGGTAGCAGGGGAAGAAAATCCGATACCGGTGCAGAAGCAATCCGGTGTTGTTGCAGGGCGCGGCCAAGGGCCGCTGACGACGGGGAAAACAACGCCTGCAATAGCAGGCGTTTAAATTGTCCGTCCATTCGCCCACCTCCTTGTGTGCGTTGACGGTTTTGTCGGGCGCCTAAACGCCGGCAGTGAGCGCTACCGCAGAGAAATCAGTAACTGCCCGCCGGGCTTTCGGCGATATCGTTCATATAGATAGGCCGCATGGACTCCATGATCAAGCCGTAGCTGACCTTGTCGAACACCCGGAAGATCACCATGGAACCGGTTTTCTCACGGGGCAGCTGAACCATGTCACCTTGCTGACGATCGCGGACCACTTCGCCCTGGCCATAGATATCCAGCACGTTGCCTTCTTTCAGGCCGTCACGCAGGCCCTTGTTGATCACCACCACATCGTTACGCGCTACGCTGTTGAGGCGATCGAAGAAGCGAATCACTTTTGCCTCGATCTTGGTGTCCGGGGCCGACGGGTACAGTACGGCGCGCACGCGGCGATCTTCAGTGGAGAACAGGCGATCATCAATCCGCAGGTCTTCACTGGAGTCCGTCACCCGCAGGGTAATCATGTCGCCATCGTGGCTGGCCACCCGGCCCAGGCCGATCTGGCGAGCTTCGTAGCCCAGCACTTCATTGGTATCCGGGTCCACATATTGCTCACCGGTGCGGTAGAAACCGTAACCCTGATCCAGGTCTTCCCATTGGGTAGCGGTATCACGAGCGTAAACGGTATCGCCTTCACCAAAGATCACACGGCGATCGCGGCCACCCACCAGATAGGGAGCCTCGACGATGTCCTTGCGGTCTACCACCAGACCTTCCTTCAGGTAAGACTGGATCGCACTGGCAGGAATGGCCGGAATCGCTTCGTCATTGGCAATTTCACGCACCCGCGGGGTGAGTTTCACTGTACCATTGGACATCACGGTCTCTTCCACGCCCCGTTTTACCGACAGGCGCGGCTCACCGTTAACATAGGAAAGCCGGATTTCGTCGCCGGGATAGATCAAGTGAGGGTTACTGATTTCCTCATTGATCTGCCAGATTTCCGGCCACTGCCACGGCTCTTGCAGAAAACGGCCGCTGATATCCCAAAGGGTATCGCCGTTTTTCACGAAATACTTGCTGGGGTGCCCATCTTTGAGCACCACCGCTGCGGAGGCCATACCGGACACCGCCAGCACCAGGCCAAAGGTCAAGGCGCGCTGGACCGATTTCATCATCATCGGATTCCTTTTATCATTATTGGACTCATCCCCGAGAGCGGCCGCGATCCCTTATTGTAGACGCGGTTCCTTTTGGATATTAGCAATGCGATCATATATTTAGCAACCGAAATTCGAGTACTACCGCAACTTCCGAGAAGGTACATGGCTAAACTGGAAATACTGGAATTCCCTGATCCCCGACTACGCACAGTAGCAAAGCCGGTGGAAAAGGTAGATGACGAGCTTCGCAAACTGATCGACGACATGATTGAAACCATGTACGCCGCCTCCGGGATTGGCCTGGCGGCCACCCAGATCAACGTGCATATTCAGCTGATCGTCATGGACCTGTCCGAAGAGCGCAACGAGCCCAGGGTGTTTATCAATCCGAAAATCACCCCGCTCACCGAGGAAATGGCCCCTTACGAAGAGGGCTGCCTGTCGGTGCCCGGCTTCTACGAAAAGGTGCCACGCCCGGCGCGTGTGCGCATTAACGCTCTGGACCGTGACGGCAACGCCTTCGAAGAGGAAGCGGACGAACTGCTCGCCACGTGTATCCAGCACGAAATGGATCATCTGGACGGTAAGCTGTTCGTGGACTACGTCTCCCGGCTCAAGCGCGACCGCATCAAAAGGAAGCTGGAAAAGATCCACCGCCAGCAGGGCTGAGAAGGCTCGCCGAGTTTCGAGTTTCGAGTTTCGAGTTTCGAGTTTCGAGTTTCGAAGAGCAAAGCCCGGAAAAATGGCTTAGCCAAGGTTTTCGTTTCTCGTCACTCGTCACTCGCTTCTCACCCACCGTCTTAAACTATTCAGAGGCCGCTCATTGAAACCCTTACGTCTCGCCTTCGCCGGCACCCCGGACTTTGCCGCTTCCAGCCTGCAGGCCGTGCTGAATAGCGATCATCAGGTTGTCGCGGTCCTCACCCAGCCCGACCGGGCCGCCGGGCGCGGCAAGAAAGTGCAGCAAAGCCCGGTAAAACAGCTGGCCGCACAGCATGACATTCCTGTATTGCAGCCGGAAAACCTGAAAGGCGAAGACACTCGACAGCAGTTGCGCGACCTGAACCTGGATGCCTTGGTGGTGGTGGCCTACGGTCTGATCATCCCCCAGGCGGTGCTGGATATTCCTCGCCTGGGCTGTCTCAACGTGCACGGCTCGCTGCTGCCGCGCTGGCGTGGCGCCGCCCCCATTCAGCGCGCCATCACCACCGGCGACACCCAAACCGGCAACACCATCATGCAGATGGAAGCGGGGCTCGATACCGGCCCCATGCTGCTCAGTGAAGCCCTGCCCATCGGCGACACGGAAACCGGCGGCGAACTGCACGACCGCCTGGCCGCCCAGGGCGCGCGCCTGCTGGTCACGGTACTGGCCGATCTGGAGCATTACCTGGCCAACGCCACGCCACAACCAGACGAAGGCGTCACCTACGCCCACAAGCTGAGCAAGGCTGAAGCACGGCTGGACTTCCGCCTGCCCACCCGCGCGCTCTACAACCGCATCCGCGCCTTCAATCCCTTCCCGGTAAGCTGGGTGCCACTGAATGGCCAGCCCATGCGTATCTGGCAGGCCAGCGAAAGCCCGCAACCGGGGCAGGAACACGACGAACCGGGGCATATCCTGAGCGTCGATGAGCAGGGCATCCATGTGGCCACCGGCGATGGCAGCCTGATCCTCGAAGAGCTGCAACTCCCAGGCAAGCGACGCATGAAGGTGTCAGACCTGCTGCGCGGCAACCCGGCCCTGTTCACCATTGGCGAACCGCTGGGCGATGCCATTACCCATGAGTCTGGTGATCAATGTGGCAACGCCTGACCCGCGCCTGAGCGCCGTGCGTGCCCTCAACCGGGTGCTCCCCGGCAAGGGCGATGGCGAAAGCCTGCGCGAAGTGCTGCGCGACTTTCCCCTGCAAGGCAGCGACGGCGGCCAGATGCGCGATATCTGTTTCGGCGTGTGCCGCCACCTGCGCCCCCTCAACCACTGGCTCAACCAGCAACTCTCCAAACCCCTCAAGGCCAGCGCCCAACCGGTGCGGCTGGCCTTGCTGGCCGGCCTCTATGAACTGTGGTTCAGCGACCGGCCAGCCCACGCCATCGTCAACGCCTACCCACAACTGTGCCGCAAGCTCAAAGCCCCCTGGGCCGCCGGCCTCAGCAATGCCGTGCTACGCAAGGCCAGCCAGATTACCCTTGAAGAGGCCGTGGCCGACGCCCCCGCCAATATCCAGCTGAGCCTGCCAGACTGGCTGTTTAAACGCTGGCAAAAAGATTGGCCCGACGAGGCCGACGCCATGGCCCGCGCCAACTTGCAACCGCCCCCGTTCACCCTGCGCGTCAACCGTCAGCAGCAACAACGCAGCGAGGCACTGGCCGCTCTGGGCGAAGGCGCCCGCGCCGGCAGCATTGCCCCGTACAGCATTTACCTGCAGCCCGCCCGGCCGGTATTTCAGCTGCCCGGTTTTGAGCAAGGCGCCCTGTCCGTGCAGGACGAAGCCGCCCAACTGCCCGCCGAATTGCTGCAGGCCCCGTCCAACGGCCGCATTCTGGACGCCTGCGCCGCCCCCGGCGGCAAAACCGGACAACTGCGCGAGAAATTCCCCGCCGCAGACCTCTCCGCCCTGGAGCTGGAAGGCAAGCGCCTGGCCCGCATCCGCGAGAACCTGGCGCGGCTGGGCACCGACGTCACCCTGCTGCAAGGCGACGCCAGCGACCCGCACTCCTGGTGGGACGGCACCCCCTTCGATGCCATCCTGCTGGACGCCCCCTGCTCCGCCACCGGCATCCTGCGCCGCCAGCCGGATGTGAAATGGCACCGCAAAGCCTCGGACATCGCCGCACTGGTTGATTTACAAGCGCGCATGCTGGATGCACTATGGCCGCTGCTCAATCCCGGCGGCATGCTGGTATATGCCACCTGTTCGGTACTGCGCGACGAGAACGACCACCAGGTTCGTGACTTCCTGCAGCGCCAGCCGCAGGCCCGGGATGTGACGCCACGGCCGGAAGGGGCCACAATGGTGGACGCAGGGTGGCAGCTGTTCCCGGAACAACACGGTCCGGACGGCTTCTACCTGGCTTGCCTGCGTAAAGAATCGGGGGCCCGACTCAGTTCATGAAAATCATTATTCTCGGTGCCGGCCAGGTGGGCGGCACACTGGCCGAGAACCTGGCCAACGAACGCAACGACATCACGGTTATCGACACCGATGATGAACGCCTGCGCGAGCTGGGTGACCGCCTGGATATCGGCACCGTGCGCGGCATGGGCTGCTACCCAGCCGTACTGAAGGAAGCCGGCGCCGAAGACGCGGACATGCTGATCGCGGTGACCAACTCTGACGAGGTCAACATGATCGCCTGTCAGGTGGCCTACTCCCTGTTCCGCACCCCCTCCAAGATTGCCCGCATTCGCACCGCCCACTACACCAGCCGCTCGGAAAAACTGTTCAACGAAAACGCCCTGCCCATTGATGTGATCATCAGCCCTGAACAGGTGGTGACCGACTACATCAAGCGCCTGATCGAACACCCAGGCGCCCTGCAGGTGGTGAACTTCGCCGGTGGCCGGGTACAGCTGGTGGCAGTGCGCGCCTATTACGGTGGCCCGCTGGTGGGCAACGAGCTGCGCGAACTGCGCAAGCACATGCCTAACGTGGACACCCGGGTGGCCGCGATTTTCCGCCGTGGCCGTCCCATTATCCCGGAAGGCAACACCGTGATCGAAGCGGACGATGAAGTGTTCTTCATTGCCGCCAAGAACGATATCCGCGCGGTCATGAGTGAGCTGCGCCGCCTGGAACATAACTACAAACGCATCGTTATCGCCGGCGGCGGCAACATCGGTTACCGGCTGGCGAAAACCATTCAGCACCGCTACAACGTCAAGGTGCTGGAACGCATGCCCAAACGGGCCGAATGGCTGGGCGAGAAACTGCACCAGACCGTCGTCCTGCAAGGTCTGGCCACTGACCGTGACGAACTGCTTAAGGCCAACATCGAAAACACCGATGTATTCTGCGCGCTGACCAACGATGACGAAGCCAACATCATGGCGTCCCTGCTGGCCAAGCGGCTGGGCGCCCGCAAGGTGATGACGCTGATTTCCAACCCGGCCTACGTGGACCTGGTACAGGGCCACGACATCGACATCGCCATCTCGCCCCAGCAATCCACCATCGGCAGCCTGCTCAGCCATGTACGGCGCGGCGATGTGGTCAACGTCTATTCCCTGCGCCGCGGCGCGGCGGAAGCCATCGAGGCTATTGCCCACGGCGATGCCAAATCGTCCAAGGTGGTAGGGCGTGCCATCGATGAAATCGATCTGCCGGAAGGCACCACCATCGGCGCTGTCGTACGCGGTGAAAAAGTACTGATTGCCCACGACCACGTGGTGATTGAACCGGACGATCACGTGATTCTGTTCCTGATCGACAAACGCCGCACCCGGGACGTGGAAAAATTGTTCCAGGTCGGGTTTACGTTTTTTTAGGATGAAACGCCAGATGCCGGACGCAGCAGGACGCCCGACAAAAAAAACAAAGCGCGCCTTTTCAGCGTCAGGCGCCTCTTCTCCTGAGGGGCTTCCATGCACTTCGCGCTAATTTCGAAAATTCTCGGCCTGCTGCTGGTGGTCTTCAGCTTTACCATGATGCCGCCGGTAGCCGTGTCCTACTGGTATCAGGAAGGCAGCGAAACTCCGTTCCTGATCTCCTTTGTCATTACCCTGGCGCTGGGCTTAAGCCTGTGGCTGCCGTTTTTCCGCAACAAAACCGAACTGCAAACCCGCGACGGCTTTCTGGTCGTTACCCTGTTCTGGTCCGTGCTCGGCGTGATCGGCGCGCTGCCGCTGATTATCAGTGACGATGTTCCGGTGGGCTTCACCGATGCGGTATTCGAATCCGTTTCCGGCCTCACCACCACCGGCGCCACCATCCTGTCCGGCATCGACTTTCTGCCCAAATCGGTACTCTTCTACCGCCAGCAATTACAGTGGCTGGGCGGCATGGGCGTAGTCGTTTTAGCGGTGGCCATTCTGCCCATGCTCGGCATCGGTGGCATGCAGCTCTACAAAGCTGAAATCCCCGGCCCCATGAAAGACGCCAAACTCACCCCACGCATCGCCGAAACGGCCAAAGCCCTGTGGTTCATTTACCTGTTCATCACCATTGCCTGCGCCCTGCTCTACTGGGCCTTCGGCATGACCCTTTTCGACGCTATCTGCCACAGCTTCAGCACCGTAGCCACCGGCGGTTTTTCCACCCACGATGCTTCCTTGGCCTACTGGGACAACCCACTGATCGACTGGACCGCCACCCTGTTCATTCTGATTGGCGGGCTTAACTTTGCCCTGCATTTTGCAGTGTGGCGTGGCCGCTCCCTGTTCGCCTACCTTCGTGATCCGGAATTTCGCTTTTTTATCAGCCTGTTCCTGATCTACACCGCCATCATCACCGCCGGCCTACTGTTCTTCCATTACGACTTTGAAGTGGACGATGCCCTGCGCCACTCCGCGTTCCAGGTAGCCTCCTTCAGCACCGGCACCGGGCTAACCAGTACCAATGCGGCTGCCTTCCCCGGCTTTATCCCCTATCTGCTGATACTGACCAGCTTTATCGGCGGTTGCGCCGGCTCCACTGGCGGCGGCATGAAAGCTGTTCGGGCAGCACTGGTATTCCATCACAGCATTCGCGAACTGCGCCGTTTGATTTACCCCAACGGTGTATTTGCCCTGCGTTTTGGTCGCCAGTCCATTCCTGACCGGGTACTACAAGCCGTGTGGGGATTCGTCGGCGTTTACATCACCATTTCGGTGATCTTTACCCTGCTGTTCACCATGACCGGCATGGATCTGGCTACCGCGGTGAGCGCCGTGGCCGCCAGCCTCAACAACCTGGGCGTAGGCATTGGTCAGGTCGGTGGCGGCTTCGCCAACATCACCGACAGCGCCAAGTGGATGATGACGGTATTGATGATTGCCGGACGACTGGAAATCTTTACGCTGCTGGTCCTGTTCACGCCGATGTTCTGGAAACAGTGAAGCAAGGGGTGACGTGAGGAGGGGAGACCCTGTCATGTCTTACTGCCTCGTGCTTCGCACGGTTCGTGCCCTGAACAGTGCTCCTACAGCCACTTCGTTGAAAGAGTGCTAGCGACCATAAAAAAGCCCCGGCAATGCCGGGGCTTTTTTACTTTCAACTATCCACTGTCAACTATTCGTCAAGCGATATTGTTGACCCGCTTGCTCTCACGGAACAGCTGATCCAGCTCGCCTTCGTAATAGGCTTCAACACGCGGGTTCATTACCTTCTTCCACAGCGGCGGAATCAAGGCCAGTACATACATGGTGGCGTAGCCTGCCGGCAACTGCGGGCTTTCTTCGTAATGACGCAGCACCTGATAACGACGCTTGGCGTACGCATGGTGATCGCTGTGGCGCTGCAGCTGAAACAGGGCCAGGTTGGTCAGCAGGTAATTGGAATTCCAGCTGTGCGCCGGGGTCACCCGCTCGAAGCGACCTTTGTCATTCACACGACGGTGCAGACCGTAGTGCTCGATGTAGTTGATGATTTCCAGTGCCAGCGCCGCAAAGAAACTCTGCCCCAGGAAGAACACGACACCCTGCCAGCCCCACAGCAGCCCGAAGGTCACCGCGAACAAGGCAGAAATGCTGTACCACCAGATCAGCTCATTGTAGATGCTGATATTTTTCTTGCCCTTACGCTCCAGGTATTTCTTTTCCAGGCTCCAGGCGTTGATGAAGTTATGCACGAACGCCTTGGGAAGGAAATTGTAGAGGCTCTGGTTGTAGCGGCTTGAAGAGGCATCATCCGGAGTAGAGACGTGCACATGGTGACCGCGTACGTGCTCCACCTTGAAGCCCGCATAGGTCACGGTAGACAGCAGCAGGCCGCCCATCCAGTTTTCTACTTTGGGATCCTTGTGGATCAGCTCATGGCCCAAGTTGATGGCGATAATGCCGCCCACGGTACCGATAGACACGATCCAACCAATCTTGCCCAGCAACCCATAGTCATTGGTCATGAAGATGTGGCCGGCATAGAACAGCACCCCAATCCACACAAACCCCATGGCAATGGCTGACACCCGATAGAAGATTTCCTCACTCATGGTGGGCACCTGTACATCTTCACTGGGGTTGGTCGGGTCTTTCCCCACCAGATAGTCCAGTACCGGGATAATTCCGAAAATGAAGACATACATGAACCAGGCCCAATAATCCTGAGTCCCGCTCTCCACGCCGATATAGGCCGAGAAAGGCACAAGCGGCACCATAACCGCCCAAAAAGCCAGGTAGCCGTATTTTTTCATTTTTAGCATTACATCAGCATTCATATTCTCGAACATGGCTCACACCTCGCTAGTTCAAGCCAAACAGTAACAGTCATCAATGTGACGGTGAGACTATCCCTGATTTCTTGAATTGTCAAACAACTCAATTAATGAGATATTAGAGCCCTATGACGGAGAGTGGCCACATGCCACCGAGCCCACCATCCCCACCAAGGACCCTCCATGTCGTTACAAGCGGTCAGCCTCAGCGAGCAAATCGCCCGACACCTGGGCGAGCAGATCATTACCGGTGAGCTCGCCCCCGGCAGTCGCCTGCCGGAAAACGAACTGGCCAAGCAGCTTGATGTAAGTACCAACTCACTCCGGGAAGCTTTCAGACTGCTGGAAAAGCAACACATGATCGAATTGCAGCCGCGCAAGGGAGCCCGCGTTTGTGAGGTCACCGACGAGCAAGTGCGCGACCTTTACGAATTCCTGTTCATGCTGTTGTCACGACTGGCCGGCCAGGCCGCTGCCCGCTGGCAACCCGGCGATATCGAAGATTTGGTGGAAATGCTGCCCCAGTTGGAGCAGCACTTTGTGAATGACGACCTGCGCTCTGCGCACCAACTGGCGTTCCGGTTTGTAGAAATCGCCACCGTACGCTTCGCCCATAACCGCTACCTGACCACAGACATTCAGGACCTGATTCCCCTGCTCAAACGCTATTCGTTTATCGCCTTGCAGGAAGACACCTCGGAATTCGACGTGTCCCTGCAGATTTTCAAGCGCCTGCTGGTGAATGTGGTTGGTCGCAACGTGGCTGATGCCGAAGCGGACATCCGCGAATACGGCGAAAACCAGTGCCAGATCGTCCTGCGCGCCATCGCCAAACGCAGCGCGGCGTAAAAGCAGTTCCGAGTTGAAAGTTCAAAGTTGAAAAGGGAAAACAGAGCGTAATGTCAGACAGGCGAACCAGTCGCCATCATGGTTAGATACTGCAATTGGGGCCATCCAGCGCGGACGCCCACGGCAAGTTTCACCGCCAGACCTTGCTCGCGTTTTAACTTTAAACTTTCCACCTTCAACTCTCTTTCCCCCACACAATCCCCATAAAGCACCCTCATCCCCTTGCCATGCTGGCCCCCATCAAAAGGAGGCCACCATGAAAATCACTCTTTTCTTCTCACTACTGCTACTGACGTTCACCGCCCAGGCAAACGGGCAACGTTGGCAGGACGAGGCTGCCACCGGCGCCTTGCTGCTGGCCGATGACCATGGCCAGATTCACCCCGCCACCCTGCTGGACACCGACGCCCACATTACCGTCAGCGGCCCAGTGGCAGAGGTCACGCTGACCCAGCGTTTTCACAATTCCAGCCAGCAGTTTCGCGAAGGGCGCTACCTGTTTCCGCTGCCGGAAAACGCCGCCGTGGACGGCATGGTGCTGACCATCGGAGACAGGCGAATTGTCGGCCGCATCGACGAGAAGGCCGAAGCTGAAAAGACCTACCGCCAGGCCCGCGCCAGCGGCAAGAAGGCCAGCCTGATCAGCCAGCAACGCCCTAACCTGTTTACCACCGCCGTGGCCAATATCGCCCCCGGCGAAACGGTGCAAGTGGAGCTGCATTACCAGCAGACCCTGAATGTGGATGGCCACCGCTTCCAGCTGCGCCTGCCCCTCACCCTGACGCCGCGCTTAACCCCACCCACGGAGGCACCCCACACACTGGATTCCCTGCTACGCAACACCGTGGCAGCCCCCGGCGGCACGGCCGATGCCGGCACCGCGTCCATCCACATCGACCTGGACGCCGGTGCGCGGCTGGCCACGCTGGGCAGCCCCAGCCATGCCATCCGCTACCAAAGGCACGGACGGCGCTACACCATTACCCCAAAAGCCGGCGCCATCGCCATGGACCGGGATCTGCTGCTCAATTGGGAACTGGAAGACACTGGCGAACCACTGGTGGCCAGCTTCCACGAAAACATCGACGGCGAGCACTATGCGCTGTTGATGGTGGTTCCGCCGGAAGCCGGCCAGTCGACCACCCTGCCACGGGAAACCCTGTTCATCATCGACAGTTCCGGCTCCATGGGCGGTGCGCCCATGCGCCAGGCCAAGGCCAGCCTGCAACTGGCCCTCCAGCGCCTGAAACCCGGCGACCGTTTCAACATCACCGACTTCGATAGCCAGCACACCCTGCTGTTTGAAACGCCGGCCACCGTCAACGACAACAGCCGCCAACAAGCACAGCAATTCGTGGCGGGCCTTCAAGCCAGTGGCGGCACTCATATGCTGCCCGCCCTCAGCGCCACCCTGAGCCAGCCCGCCAGCGACGGCTACCTGCGCCAGGTAATCTTTATCACCGATGGTGCCGTGGGCAACGAGCACGGCATCTTCCAGGCCCTACACCAGCAACTCGGCGAAGCCCGCCTGTTTACCGTGGGTATTGGCTCCGCCCCCAACAGCCACTTCATGACCCGCGCCGCTCAATTTGGGCGCGGCAGCTTTACCTATATCAACGACCAGAACCAGGTGCAGCAAGGCATGGACACCCTGTTTCGCCGCCTGGAATCACCGCTGATGCGCAACCTGCAGGTGCAACTCCCGAACGGCATCGTCACCGAACGTTGGCCGCAAAAGCTGCCAGACTTGTATGCCGGTGAGCCCTTGCTGGTGGCCATGAAACTGTCCGCGCCAACGGAACACATCACCGTTAGCGGCTACAACACCCGACACTGGCAACAGTCGGTCACCTTGCCCACCGACAGCAACCACCCGGGCACCGCGAGCCTGTGGGCCCGGCGCAAGATCGCCGACCTGATGGACCGTATCACCCTGGGTGCCGCGGAAACGGATATCGCCCCACTGGTCACCGACGTGGCCCTGCGTCACCAGCTGGTCAGCCGCTACACCAGCTTTATCGCCGTAGAAGAGAGCGTCTCCCGGCCCGCCCATGAGCCGCTGCTGCACGACACCGTTCGCAACCAGGCACCGCACGGCACGCAACGCGCTGCGGCCTGGCCCAGCACAGCTACACCGGCGCCACTATTGTGGCGGCTGGCTGGCGTGCTGCTGATCGTCTGTTTGCTGCTCTGGCTTCACCAGCGGAGGGCGAAACATGGTACGGCTTGAACGACGGCTGCTGGCTTTCAGCTTGGCGGCGCTGCTGGGGCTGGCAGGCTGGGCCAGCTGGCTGGATGGCAAGGCCTGGCTGGCCCAGCACTTGATCGCCCACGCCTGGCAAACCACGCTTGCACAAGGTGCCCCCCAACGCCCCTGGCCCTGGGCAGACACCTGGCCGGTGGCGCGCCTCACCACCCCCGCCGGGGAAACTTTCTATGTGCTGGAAAGTACCAGTGGTGAAGCCCTGGCTTTCGGGCCCGGCCGGCTGGCCGGCGGCATCGGCAGCGACCAGGCCCTCACCCTGGCCGGCCACCGCGACACCCACTTCGCCTTTCTGGAAACGCTCGACGCTGGCCAGCCCCTCACTGTGCAATTGGCCAACGGTTCACAGAAACATTTTCAGATCAGCAGACAGCAAGTCATCAACAGCCAACAACACCCCCTACACATCCCTCGGGACGACCAACAGCTAATACTGATCACCTGCTACCCCTTCGATGCCCTCACTCCCGGCGGCCCACTGCGCTACGTGGTCACCGCCACATCGGCACCCACCAGCAACACGGAAAATAACCAGACGGAACGATGAACAAGCAAGGAAAAAGGGAGAAAGGGAAAAGCAGAAAGGAACAGGCCGAATGGCCAGCAAGGAAGGTATCAGTCAGGCGCGAGGCGCGAACATGATGATGGCCATCCCCAACAGTGCCACACCGGAACCCAGCAAATCCCATGCCGTCGGGCGGATACCGTCCACCGCCCACAACCAGAAAACCGCCATAAAAATATAAACGCCCCCGTAAGCGGCATACACTCGACCCGCAGCAGTGGGGTGCAAGGAAAGCAACCAGGCAAACAGCGCCAGGCTTAGCGCCGCAGGCACCAGTAACCAGACTGACTTGCCTTCACGCAACCACAGGTACGGCAAGTAACAGCCCACGATCTCCGCCAGCGCCGTAATCACAAACAGCGCAAACGTCTTTATTTCCGGCACAGTCCAGCCCTTTCTCTGCTCATCCATTCACCCTTGGGAACAACAATCCACATTCCACCTCATGAGGCATTCCGGCAAACAGCCAGCTTCGCCTGCACAAGGTAAACGCAGAACGCAACTACATCCGGATTACTAAACTCACTGGAAATGAACTCACCCGGGATCAGCCCTTCATCCCAGCGCGTCGTCACCAACAGAGGGTTGCCCCCATCATCACCGGGGAAAATCTCCACCACCGCATGGGTCTGGTGAATATAGATATCACGGAGATCTTTGCGGCAGCGAAAATCCTCCGTATCAGAAGCCAACTTGCACTGGTAGCCTGCGTCAGAAAAGAAATTATTAGCCTCGGAAAGCAGCGCCACATAGTTGACGGGAGGATCAGACAAAGGCACCAGCGTCTTGATGACATCACCTGAAACGTTGGTACAAGAAGAAAAAAACGGCAAGGAAAAAATGAATAGAAGGTGCATTACTCTTTTGGACATAGAATATCCGCAACTGACAGAAAAAAATAAAAAGAATGACCGACGCTTCAACCTGCACATTACTGGGAGTTCTCATCTTCCCTTTTTTTCGCCTTAATAGTGGAACCAAGCGTAAAAACAGCCGCCATGTAACCAAAGACAAAGAAAAACAGAGAAGCAATCAGGCTAATAATCACATTGCCACTGGATACAACACCATTAGCGGCACACAAGATAAGGCATGCAAAAGAAAAAGGCACAGAAATAGCGAGCAGGAAAACGCTAGCCATAACAATATCATCACTATGCACAGGAAAATTGGAGTCGAACGCAATCCTGAGGCTTATCCCGACAAAGAAAACCAGAAGAGAGGCCAATATAAAAGACACTGCCACCCTGTGGGTTATCGTTATTGACTTCACCTAGCACCATTTTTATACGAATAATTCGACAGATAAAGACCCGATTTTATATAAAAAGAATAAAGAGCGCCGATCAGTCTATCGAAAATAGAAGATATGGCGCCCCTTATTCCTATCTATTAATTACTTATTCAGCTTAACGACATCACCAGAGACAGTGGTTTTATAACCGTTCAACACATAAGCCCAGAACCAGTTTTCCTGAACCTGTGTGTTAATCATTGCATCACCATTTTTGGATTCAATGGCCGCTTTTTGCGCCCGCACAAAACGGCTATTTTGCTGAATCGGAATAAAGTTAAACAGCATGATCCCGGTAGCAGTCGCTTCACCGTGACCGACAACAGTGTATTCATCACTGTTAAGTTGCTGTGTTTTCATTGGTGTTCCAGCACAACCCGACAAAATTGCAGCTGCAAGAAAAGCGCCAGCCGTGAATTTCATTTTTTTCATTTGAGTCCCCTCATAATGTGATATTGAATGACAGCCTAAGCTGCGTTGATCACCCAACGAATGGGTCGGGCAAAGTGGCAATACGCAAAGGGACCACTATCAACCTGGTCTTTTAATCCCTTTGTTTATAGATATTTTTCATGAAACTGGGAATCATCCCCTAAACAGCTAACGCTTATTAAAACCGCTGACACTACCCTCTCAGGCATTAGCCAGCCCTTGTTAGCTTTTTCAATTTGGAAAATGGAACACGGGAGCATCCTTACTATGACAATCACCGTAGTATCGGATATTGACACCCCCACCGTTTGGAAGCTGTGTCATCACAACGGAAAGACCCGATTTATTATCGGTGCGCTTTGATAGAGGGTCATTAAATACCCAAACCTCATAAAAAACTGGGGCGTCGTGCTTCACTATACGAGTTTCAGCCAATGCAGAAGATTGAAGACCACAATTCTTCATTATGGCGCCAAATATGTCCCGCCTGACCTGAGGCGCTAGCTCAGATATGCTTTTCCCGGGCACCCCTGCCCACTCAACATTTGCCACTGGCCTCCCACCATCAGATGGCGTCACCACATATCGAAAGGGCGAAAATTGATTTTCCAGCGTCTGATTGGCCGAGCGTAAAGCTGTATCACTAGTCGGATTTCCAGCACACCCTGAAAAAAACATCGCAGCAAATATTACTATTAATAAAAATCTGGTCATCAAGAAATCCATCTTTAATTTTAATGCAGGGCTAGCGGATTAATACCCTATTTTTACCATTGAAACACGGGGTAAGCCCTGATCCCGAGCCCTTGCTTCCGCATAAATTGCACAAAGTTGACCGCCGACCTGCAGCGCTTTTATACGCTCTCACTTCCAGAACTCCCAGAACCGCTTACTATTTCGCTTTTTCCATTCTATATACCTTCGCGAAACCCTCTGACTTATAATTTTTTGGTTTTCCCATGTGTAGGGAACATGAAATTCTGAAGGTAACTTCTTAACCAATAACTCTGAGTAATCGGAAATATATTTCCCCTTATCGAAATCGAAGTAATCTGAGGCAAACGCGTTAGCTTCTTCTGAGAGCATTTCGCCCATTAAACATCGGTCCCACCACTCATAGACATCGATAGCAGTTTTAGCCTGAGACTTGTATTTATTGATCAGGTCCGAGCTTTCATATTCAAACTCATCACTGCATAAGTCATTTTCAATAAGCCAGCCAAGAAAAAAAGCCGTGTGAACAGAGGCTCTCTCTTCTGGAAGACCGCTATTCATCACAGTTTCATCATGATACTTCGCTTTGTCGTAGACAATGGAATTCCCCATCTTTACCTCGTATAACGCCCGAGTTAAGCCGACTTGCGTAGCAAGTTTTATCTGCCACGCTGTCGGTATAGCGAAGCAAGTTCGGCTTGAACGAATTGTTAGGCGACACGCTAGTAGCCGTGCGCCTCTGCCACCAACTGATCGTTCACGAACACCTTGTAACTTTGAGGCCGAAGACCCGCTAGTAAGAGCGGGCGGACTTTCTCCACCACAACGCTCTGCCCCTCGATTCGACCTTTCCATGATTGCTTCAGCCGCGTGGAAAAGTGAGTGAGCGGATTAGCCGGATGTTGTAGCAGGGCTGTCTCGTGCGGAGTGACGAGGCGCATACCACCGAATAACCAGTTGCGCTGAAACTTGATAGGGGTATTTCCAATTTGGAACTCAATTTCCATTGATGCCTCCAGTGACGCCTAACAGCGTATTCAGTCGAACGGTTCGACATATCTTTTTTCGACATAATTCTTAACCAGGCAGCACTCAGATCAACCAAAATATCCAGCATGAACAATGATATGGAGCACCGTCGAGAATTTATCTCGTCTGACAAAAGTCGACACAACGGGTTATTTCCTGAGTGAACTTGGTTCCCCTTATCCCTGGAAATCACTTTATATCAACCGCTTAGATTTTTATGTAAGCCATATCCTACAAATTCGCACCCAGTTCTGTTGAGCACGGGCTGGTCAGGATTTGTCTGCACCAAGGTTCGCACCTCAAGAGGTACTCCTACAGAAAAGCAGAGACAAAAAAACGCGGCCTTTGCCGCGTTTTTTGTGGAGCATGAAGGGAAAAATTAACGCCCGATAATGTCCCGGGAGATAATTTCTTTCATGATTTCGCTGGTGCCGCCGTAGATACGCTGGATGCGGGCGTCCACGTAGTCGCGGGAGATGGGGTATTCCTGCATGTAGCCGTAGCCACCGAACAGTTGCAGACATTTGTCGGCAACCACTCCTTGCAGCTCGGTGGTGGTGAGCTTGGCGATGGAGGCGTTGGTGGCGGTGAGTTCGTTGCGATCGTACTGGTCGATGCACTGCTCACCGTAGGCGCGGTTGACGACGACCTGTGCGTGCAGGTCCGCCAGCACGAATCGGGTGTTCTGCAGGCTGGAGATCGGCTTGCCAAACGCCATGCGCTCCTTGGTGTATTCGATGGTGCGCTCGATCATGCCTTCGCAGGCAGCAATGGCGCCCAGGGCCAGGATCAGGCGTTCGCGGGGCAGTTCGTTCATCAGGTTGGCGAAGCCTTTGCCTTCACCGCCGAGAATCTGGTCGGCGCCGATTTTCACGTTTTCGAAGAACAGCTCGGAGGTGTCCGCCGCGTGGTGGCCCATTTTTTCCAGGTTGCGGCCACGGGCAAAGCCGTCCAGTGCACAATCCACGTTGAACAGGGTCATGCCTTTGGAACCGGCATTGGGGTCGGTCTTGGTGGCGAGCACGATCACGTCGCAGTGCTGGCCGTTGGTGATGAAGGTTTTCTGGCCGCTGATGCTGTAGCCATCGCCATCCTTGTCGGCACGGGTTTTCATGCCCTGCAGGTCAGAACCGGCACCGGGTTCGGTCATGCCGATGGCGCCTACGGCTTCACCGGTGACCATTTTCGGCAACCAGGCTTGCTTCTGCTCTTCGTTACCCAGGTGCAGGATGTAGGGAGCGACGATGTCGGAGTGCACGGAAATGTTGGACGCCAATGCACCAAAACCGGCGCGGGAGGCTTCTTCCACAATCACCGCAGACAGGCGGAAGTTGGCGCCAAAGCCGCCGTATTCTTCCGGGACGTCCACACACAGCAGGCCATTTTCGCCCATCTTGTTCCACAGCTCACGGGGGAACATTTCGGCTTTTTCCCACTGGTCGTAGTGAGGAGCGACTTCGTTTTCGAGGAATTTTTTGACGTTATCGCGAAACAGTTCGATTTCGTTCTGATCAAGCATCTTGGCTAGTCCTGTGGGTGAACGGCAACGACCCACGCAGGGGGGCCGCGAAACAATGGTCCACATTCTAGCCATAAGGCGTGACGGTCACATCACTGCCGGGTGACTGTCCGGTCTCGACGGGTGAGGCGAATCGACGCCTTTGGCTTGCGCCAGTAAATCTGGAGTTTGGGTGTTTACGATTAGCGTGCGGGGGTTCGCGCCCTGGAAGGGCGCTCCTACAGAATCCGTCAGGTTTGAGGGAAACCCGATCGGCTAGGTTGGCTCTATGCGCACGTCCGCCTTCAAGGAATTGGCCACGAAGCAGTTTCGATGGGCGCTGTCGTGGAGTTTTTCCAGAGCTCCGCCATCCGGTTCTTCACCATCAAACACCACCCGGGGGCGCAGCACGATCCGGGTGATTGCCATGCGGCCTTCCGGGTTCTTTTCTACTGTGCCTACCGGCTGGTCGATATAGCTGAGGACGGTGAGGCCACGCTTGGCGGCGATGGACAGGAAGGTCAGCATATGACAGCTGGCCGTGGCGGCAATGACAGCTTCGTCCGGGTTCACCCGGTTGGCGCAGCCGTAAAACTCCGGGGACCCGGAGGCCTGCACCACTTCGCCGCCGGCGAAGGTCCATTCGTGGTCCCGGTTAAAGTGTTCATAATCGAATTCAGTGCCCCGCTGCAGGTGCCAGGCCACTGTTGCGCCGTATTCACTCATGGTCGAACTCCCTCTCTCGCGTTTTCACTTTCACCATGATCCGGCAAGAGAGGAAAGGCAACCATGCTGCAGATCAATGTCTGATCAGCTGTCCTTGATCGGGGCCAGAAGGCAACGCTCTACCTGATCCATCACCCGCGTGCTGTACAGCAACGCGCAATGGCCCAGATACGGAACATGGATATTTTCTTCGGCACCCTGCAATACCGCCGTGGACACCGGCAGCACAAAATTATCCATGTTGGAAAAGACGGAAAAGTACCGCGCCCCCCCTGGGCAGGTTTCTTCGCTAGCCAGCTCCCGGATAAAAGGACTCTGGTAACGCAACTGGGCGGCAGCCCCTAATGGCGGGAACAGGCCAGCCACCCGCGAACCATAGTGCGGGCTGCCCAGAGTGATCACCCGATCCACCTTGCCGGCCAGGCCCAGGTTTTTCAGGGCGTAACGGGTCAGGGGGCCGCCCATGGAGTGGCAAATCAGGTGGGCTTTCTCCGCACCCGTGGCTGCCAGGATACGCTCCACATGATCCACCACCTGCTGGGATAACTTGCGGGCATTGATATGCGGCGGTGTATAACTCACTGAATACACATTAGACCAGCCGCGCCATTTCAGGCGCCATTGCATGAACAGGAAGTTGGCACTGTTGCCGCCATAGCCATGGACCAGAATCACCGGTGGCTCACCGTGATGGCGGCTGCGCGCCGGGGCCGTATCGTGGATCAACCGCAGTGGGTAGCTAGCCACCAACAGTGTTAGCGCCGCCGCTTCCTTGGCGACACCAAGCAGCACGGCCAGTAGCCGCAAGGGCTGCTCGCCTGGCAATACCGACTGCTCCGGAAAACTGCGGCGGTCGTAGTACCAGCACAGGTAAAACACCAGGGTGATAGACACCGTGGTAAGCACCAACAGTGCCAGCAAAAAAAGAATCAGACCCATCCCGTCATTACTCCGTTGTTATTTTTACCGACGCTAGGCCAGTGCCGGTGAGGATAAAGCGCGGCTGGTATGACTGTCGGACAAAGCGTAAAGAGAATTCACAATTGACTGCGGCAACGCTGCGGAAAGTAATCGCCCACACCGCTCCCGCCTGCCTCCACACCGGCCCAGGAAACCTCTGAAAACGCCTTACACGCTCAGTTTTCAGAGGTTCCCTCGTTCAGGCCCTGCTCTTTTAGCCAGACGGTGCAGTGTTCTACCGCTTCAGCCAGTTTGTCGTTTTGGCCAAAGTAATAATGATTGGCACCGGCCACTTCGCGCAGGGTGGCTTGCCCTGATTGGAAGCCATCGAAAAGCCGCTGGGTATGGCTGGGGGTACAGGCGTTGTCGGCGGTGTTGCCGATGACCAGGGCTGGCACCTTGATGCGCCCGGCACAGGCCGGGCCGTTGGCGCGGGAGTCATCGAAACTCCACTGACTCAACCAGCCGCGCAAGGTATTGAAACGCGCCAGCGCCACCGGACCGTTGTTCACGGTTTCCGGGTCACCCAGGTAACAGGTGCCGGGGGCACGCTCGTTGCTGTCCTGCTGTGGATCCAGCCAGCGCACATCGCACATGGTGCGGTGCACGATGAAGCCGTACTCCTCGGTGTGCAGGCCCCTGGCGTGGAAATCCGCCAACTTGCCTTTCACCCAGTCGGAAATACGACGATTACGGTCAATCTGGGCCTGGCGGAAACGGGCCACAAAATCGGCACTGTAGGGCGGCTGATTGGGACAATCCGGATGGTAGATATCCAGCTCCCGGTCGCGATCCTCCGGGTTGTTCTCGTCCTTCACGGACGGGTCCAGCCATTCGGTCATGGTGATGGCGCGAGACACATGGGCCGCCAGCAGCATGATGCCATCGGCGGGAATCAGGTTCAGAGCCGCAAGATCGTACGGGTCCCCCGCCGGGGTCTCGGTAATCTGCGGGTCTTCCGCTTCGGCCTGGTAAAGCAGGCTCAAAGAGCCGCCACCGGACCACCCCGCCAGCACCACTTTTTCAAAACCCAGCCGCTCTTTGGCATCGCGCACGCAGGCGCCCAGATCCGCCACGACTTTTTCCATTAACAAGGCGCTGTCGGCGCCACGGTACCGGCTATTGCAGTAGATGACCGACAAGCCGGCCCTGGCCAAGGCGGAAACCATGGGCAGGTACGCCCCGCCGCCTACCGGGTGCATGAAAATCACCACGGTCTTGCTGGCGCCTGCTTTTGGGGTAAGCAGATGCGACTCCAGCGCCACCAGATCCATGGGGCCGGCGTAGGTGTCCTTGAAGCTGGATTGCTCCATGAAGGTCACCAGGTACGGGGTGCGATCGTAATGCTTGCTCATTGGGGAGCGTCCTTTTGTTCTTCTTTTGGTTTGCCCTTCTGCTGGTCCATGGCGCCCTTCACTTTCGAGAAGTCAGTCTTGCTCATGTCCAGGCCGCGCATGTCCAGGGCCTCAGCGCCAAAATTCTCTTCTTTCAGCGCGCGGGTCTTTTGGGTCCATGCCTTCAACACCCCATGGGCGTTGGCCGCATCTTCCGCCACCACGGCATCGTAACTGGCATCCTTGATGGTGATTTCCAGTGGAATGCCGTTGGGGTCGAAGAAATAGATGGAATGAATAAACTCGTGGTCGATGGGGCCGAAGCAGGGGCGGCCCGCCTTGTTGATACGGCGGCGCCAGTCCTTCAGTTCTTCGCGGGTATCCACTTCAAAAGCCAGATGCAGGTCAAAGGCACTGCGCGGGCGGAACATTTTTTCATCCGCCCCATCCGGGGCATCGAAGAAGGCAATGAAGTTGTCATCGCCCATCTTGAAGAACAAATGCATGTAGTCGATCTTGCGGCCGGTGCCAGGTTCCTCATCGAATACCATGGCCATGGTGAGCGGCAGGCCCAGCACATCTTCATAGAACCAGCGGGTCTGTTCAGCGTCGCGGCAGCGGTAGGCGCTGTGGTGCACATGTTTAAGCGTGGCACAGGGAGGCAGGCTGCTCATGGTTAGCTCCTGTTATTGTTAGTGGCGGCAATGATGCTCTTTATCCCCAAGATTGCCGCAGACGCCGCCACCAAGGAAAACCGAAACCACCAAGAACCTGTCAGTTCTGGCCACCCTGCCAAACCACCGTCTGTCCGCCCAGGGTGCACAAAGCCAACACCGATGGCACACTTGCGGGCCCTTTTCGGTACGACGGCAAGCACCATGACAGACCAGGCAATCATCAACGAAGTGGGGCTGCGCGACGGCCTTCAGAATCAACCGGTAACCGTGGACACGGCCACCAAGGCGAAGCTGGCCCAGTTACTGGTCGACGCAGGCATGCGCTACCTGGAACCGGTGAGCTTTGTGAGCCCCAAGGCCATTCCGCAGATGGCCGATGCCGCCGCCCTCACGCCACTGCTGCCCAAAGGGGACAACCTGCATTTCCCTCTACACTACACGGCCCTGGTCCCCAATCTGAAGGGCTACCAGCTGGCGCGGGATGCGGGGTACCCCACCGTGGCCCTGGTGCTGTCCACCACCGATTCCTTCAACGAGCGCAACCTGCGCATGAGCCTGGAGCAGGCCGCACAAAGTTGCGAGGCGATCATTGCCGCCGCGCGCGCCGATGGCATTGCTACCCGCACCTATATCTCTGGCGCTTTTGCCTGCCCCTACGACGGGCCAGTGCCCGTCACCCTGCCGCAACAACTGAGCGAGCGCATGTTTGCCGCCGGTAGCGACGAAGTGGCCATCGCCGACACCATTGGCGCCGGCAACCCGCAGCAGATGAAGGACATCATGGCGCCGCTGATTCGGGAATTCGGCGCAGAGAAGTTCTACGTACACCTGCACGACACCCGCGGGCTGGCCGCGGCCATGGCCTGGGCGGCGGCCGATATGGGGGTACGCCGTTTTGATGCCTCCGTGGGCGGCCTGGGCGGCTGCCCGTTTGCGCCGGGCGCTACCGGCAACATGGCCACAGAGGATCTGGTGTACTTGCTGGAAAGTGCCGGGCTGAAGACCGGCATTGATGTGCAGGGCCTGCGCGAAGCCGTCGCGTTGGCCGCCGAGGCAACCCAGCGACCGCTGGGCGGACGCATTCTGAACTGGATGGCATCCCAGGAGAAACAGGGTAAGACACCCTGCATAGGGTAATCCCGTACTTCCGTAGGAGCGTCGCTGGCGGCGCGATACGATAACTACAGTCTCGAGTTGCGAGAAGCGAGTTTCGAAAGGCAACCCCAAACCAGGGGAAAACCCAACGATTTTCGCTTCTCGTCACTCGTTACTCGCAACTGGGTTATCGCGCCGCCAGCGACGCTCCTACAGCAGACGCTTAAGGGCGCGGAGCCACAATCATGCAAGTGCAGGTAGCGTGGGCGTACAGCTTGCCTTCATCGTCCACGATACGCCCTTCCGAGATCACCAGATTACGCCCACGGTTAATCACTTTCCCTTCTGCTCGGTAAGCCTTATCGAAGGTCAGCGGCCGGCACATCTTGATGTTCAGATCCGTGGTGCCATAGCTCTCGCCCGCGGCCAGTACCGTGTGGGTGGCGCAGCCAGTAACGGAATCGAGCACCGTGGCAGCAAAACCGCCATGCACTCCACCCAGCGGGTTGGTGTGGCGCTTGTCTGGAGTCGCGATAAAGACCACACGGCCCTCTTCCACGGTATCCGGGTCCATGGGGATGGTGTCAGAAATGGGGGCACGGGGAATCTTGCCGGCGGCGAAGGCCTGCATGATTTCCAGGCCGGTCATGGTCGCAGGGTTCATGGTCATTCTCTGGGGTAATGGCATTGTCTGCATTATAGGTTCCAATTAGGAACTTACAACTTGAACGTAGCCCCACTTATAGCCGCCCCACCCCTGAACGCGTCCCCAAAAGCCCGGGAAACACGCTCAGCGATCCAGATTTAAGAGATTCAAAGCAACGCAGTGCGCACGCGGTTGCGGCCAGCCTCTTTAGCCGCGTACAAAGCCTGATCCGCCGCACTCAATAACGCTTCCGGGTCTGCAGCGGCGGAGGCGTTTCCGCAGGGCATGAATGTGGCCACGCCAACACTCAAGCTCACCTCCTTGTTCAGGGTGGCAATGCCCGCCACGGCACGGCGACAGCGTTCCGCCACACCCTCTGCCGCTTGCACATTGGCAGTGGGCAGCAAGGCAACGAACTCTTCGCCCCCGTAACGCGCCAGCACATCGGTATCACGGATCACCGGGCGCAACGCCGCCGCCACGGCCTGCAGCGCCACATCCCCTTCCATGTGCCCGTAGGTATCGTTGTAGTGCTTGAAGTAATCCACATCCATGAACACCACAGAAATTGGCTCACGGCTGCGCTCACAACGGCGGAATTCCTGACGCAGATTTTCCATCAGCACCAGCCGGTTATTCAGCCCGGTAAGCGGGTCGGTGCGGGCCATGTCAGCCAGCTCCTGATTGAGCTGCTCCAGTTCGTCCTGTTTCTGACGCAAAGCACGCTCTGCGGTGACTTGAGCGGACACATCTTCAATCTGCGAAAGAAAATACCGGGGCGTGCCATCTGCATTACGGACAATAGACACCGCCAGCAACACCCAGACGATATGACCGTCCTGGTGAAAATACCGTTTCTTCATCCAGTAACTGTTGCGCTTGCCCGCCAACAGCGCCTGCACGTGGTTCAGGTCCTTTTCCAGGTCGTCCGGGTGGGTAATGGTCTGAAAATCACTTGCCAGCAAGGCCTGTTCGTCATAGCCCAGAATGTTGCACAGCGCCGGATTCACCCGCATCCAACCCCCTTCCGGGGACACAATGGCCATGCCAATGGCCGCATGACGGAACGCGCCCTCGAACAGGGCCATGTTCTCTTCCATCTTGTTGACGGCCAATTGCCGCTGCTGATTCAGGTGGTCCTGCTCCAGCGCCTGGCCAAGGGACTTGCCCATCAACTCCAGAAATTCCATTTCTTCGATGCCGAACGGCTCGTGGCGGGGTACCGGATCACTGAAATTGAGGGTGCCAAAAATCTCGCCCTGCACATAAAGCGGCACGGCCATGTAGGACTCCAGCTTCATCCCCACATAAACCGGGTGCGAGCGCATTTCTTCCAGCTCGCCCACATGGTGTAACGCCACCGACCCCTGTTTGCTGACCACGGTAGAACAATAGGTATCACCCAGCGGGAAATGATCGCCAGTGCTGATTCCCCCATCGCCCGGTTGCACCGCGAGGACTTCGTAGTCTCCGTCTTTAATACGGCTGACAATACCAATGGACAGGCCCAGCAGACGACGCCCCACCTCCAGATAAGCGGCATACAATTGCGCAAAGTCACGACCAGACAGCAATGACAGGTGGTGTAACTCTCTCAGCCCGATCAGACTGAAATCTGCACGGTTTTCCATCTTTTTCCCCGGGATTAGCGCCCAACGCGGTACGCCGTTGTTATTTCTCTTTTGTAACCAAAGCCGCTGGGCAAGTAAAAACCCTTGCAACGTTTTGCACCAGAAAAAGGCCGGTTTTTGGGTACCACTGAAACAAAAAAAGGCGCCATACGGCGCCTTTTTGCTATTTGGCAGATTAATGCAGTTTGAACAAAATCTGCAGGAGCTGGATGCCCAACAGCACAATCAGCGGGCTCAAATCAAACCCGCCCATGGGCGGCAGCAGTTTGCGAATCGGTGCCATGATCGGCTCGGTCACCTGCACAATGACCCGTACCACCGGGTTATACGGGTCCGGGGCGACCCAACTGAGAATCACCCGAATCAACACCGCCCAGAACACATAGTTGAGGATCAGGCTGGCCAGCTCCTGCAGGCTGTAGATTACCAACTGCCCACCGATACCGGCCGGGAAGCCACCCACCTGGATGCCGAGAATCAGCACCGCCTTGAGCATGATCAGCACCACTACCAACACCAGGGACGCCACATCCAGCCCACCGTAGCCAGGAATGATCCGGCGCAGAGGCTTGAGTAGCGGGTTGGTAGCCTTGAGCACGAACTGGGAGATCGGATTATAAAAATCCGCACGGGCCAGTTGCAGCACGAAGCGAGTCAGTACGATGAAAATGTAGGCGCTGAACGCAAAATCCAGCAGAAAAACCAGGGCACCCTGCGGGTTCATGGATCACTCCGTTGCGATGTCTTGACCGGCGTTTAGCCAGAAGCTGGGACAGAGTTTGGGGCAATGGGGGCAAATTTCAAAGGGTGGACAAAAAACAGTAACGAGAAGCGAGTTACGAGTTGCGAAAATCAAGACCACCTTCGGGGTTCGTTTCTCGCAACTCGTTACTTGCCTTTTACCCCGCCAGCTCTTCCGAGCGCTCCCGGGCAGCAGCGACGGCCGCCTGCACCTGCTCGCGGAAACCGGCTTCTTCGAACACATTCAGCGCGGCAGCGGTGGTACCACCGGGGCTGGTGACTTGCTGGCGCAGTACATCCGGGCCGGCTTCGCTGGTAATCGCCAACTGGGCGGCGCCCCAGGCGGTTTGCAGTACCATCTGACGGGCGGTGGCGGCATCCAGCCCCTGGGCTTTGGCCGCTTCGATCAGCGATTCCATCAGCAGGAAGAAGTAGGCCGGGCCGGAGCCAGACACCGCGGTGACCGCATCCAGTTCTTTCTCTTCGTCGAACCAGAAAGCAATGCCCACAGAGCCCAGGATCTCCCTGGCCATGGCTTTTTGTGCATCGCTCACGTCATCGGCGGCATACAAACCAGTGGCACCGGCCTGAACCAGCGACGGCGTATTGGGCATACAACGCACAATCGGGGTGCTACCCAGCCAGTGGCGCAGGTTGCCCACCGTCACACCGGCAGCGATGGAGATCACCAGCGGCTGGCGCTCAGCAATCAGGTCGCGCAGGTCGGTACACACCTGCTCCATCATCTGCGGCTTCACCGCCAGCACCAACACATCGACCCGACCCGCCACATCACGGTTTTCGGTGCTCACATGCACCCGGTGCAGCTGGGCCACTTCGTCCAGGCGGTCTTTGGAGGGATCGCTCATCCAGATACGGGCCGGGCGAATTCCTTTCGCCACCATGCCGCCGGCCAGGCTGGTTGCCATATTGCCGGCGCCGATAAATCCGATTAGTTGTTGTGCCATAACTGCGCAGTCCTTGTTGTCAGGCCTTGGGCGGGCGCGGGCCGAACAGGGCGGTGCCCAGCCGGATTACGGTGGCGCCTTCTTCAATGGCCACCGAATAGTCCGCGCTCATGCCCATGGAGAGCGTATCGAGGGCGGGCATTGTATTGCGCAATTGTGACAGTGTCATGGCGAGCTGTCGGAAGGCGGCGCGGTTGCCGTCCTCATTGTCTGCCCGGGGAATGGCCATCAGCCCCCGCAGGCGCAGGTTGGGCAGTGATTCCATCGCAGCGGCCAGCTCGGCCACACCCGCCAGGGGCACCCCACTCTTGCTGGCCTCATCATCCACATTGACCTGTATACACACATTCAACGGCGGTAGATCCGCCCCGCGCTGCTCGCCAAGACGCCGGGCCACCTTCAGCCGATCGACTGAGTGCACCCAATCAAAGTGGGCGGCGATATCACGGGTCTTGTTGGACTGGATCGGCCCGATGAAGTGCCACACCAGCCCTCGCCCCTGCAGAGCGTTGATCTTGTCCAATGCCTCCTGCAGGTAGTTTTCCCCAAAATGGCGCTGCCCCTGGTCTGCCAGTTGGGCCAGTTCGTCTGCGGTGCGGGTCTTGCTGACCGCCAGAAGCTGCACACTGTGCGGATCGCGGCCTGAGCGCGCGCAAAGTGCATTTATTTGCTCATCAATGTGCAGCAGTGGTGATTTGACGTCAGACATTATTGAACGGCTCAAGAGGTCGGGTTACTTTAGGCATGCGACGATTTTCTGAGGGGCCTGCTAACAGGCCCCCAACATAATAACAAAGGGCTGTCCCTTGGCGGCTCTTTCCAAGCCATAACAGCAAGTATAAATCATGGATATTACCGAGCTGCTCGCTTTCAGCGCCAAAAACGGCGCCTCTGACCTTCACTTGTCCGCCGGCCTGCCCCCGATGATCCGGGTGGATGGCGACGTGCGCCGCATTAACCTGCCGGCCATGGAGCACAAGGAAGTCCATTCATTGATCTATGACATCATGAATGACAAGCAGCGTAAGGATTTCGAGGAATTCTACGAGACCGATTTCTCCTTCGAGGTACCCGGCGTGGCCCGTTTCCGGGTAAACGCCTTTAACCACAACCGCGGTGCCGGTGCGGTATTCCGGACCATTCCCTCGAAAGTGCTGACCATGGAAGACCTGGGCATGGGCAAGGTCTTCCAGAAAATCTCCGAGATGCCGCGGGGCATTGTGCTGGTCACCGGGCCCACCGGTTCCGGTAAGTCCACCACCCTGGCGGCGATGATCGATTACATCAACGATTCCCGCTACGAGCACATCCTCACCATCGAGGATCCCATCGAATTCGTACACGAATCGAAAAAGTGCCTGGTCAACCAACGGGAAGTCCACCGCGACACCCTGGGCTTCTCCGAAGCCCTGCGCTCGGCCCTGCGGGAAGACCCGGACATCATTCTGGTGGGTGAGCTACGGGATCTGGAAACCATCCGCCTGGCACTGACTGCAGCAGAAACCGGCCACCTGGTGTTCGGCACCCTGCACACCACCTCTGCGGCCAAGACCATTGACCGGGTCATCGACGTATTCCCCGCGGAAGAAAAATCCATGATCCGCTCCATGCTGTCGGAATCCTTGCAGGCGGTGGTCTCGCAAACGCTGATGAAGAAAAACGGCGGCGGCCGGGTAGCGGCCCACGAAATCATGATGGGCACTGCAGCGATCCGGAACCTGATCCGCGAAGACAAGGTGGCGCAGATGTACTCCGCCATCCAGACCGGCGGCGCCCTGGGCATGCAGACCCTCGACCAGTGCCTGCAAGGGCTGGTGCAAAAAGGCCTGGTGGCCCGTGATGTGGCCCGTGAAAAAGCCAAGAGCCCGGACTCAATTTAACCCCGAACGCACGGCACTGGCGCCCACTGAGGGCGCCGGCGGAATCAGCACAGGCAGGCCTTAAGCATGGAATTCGAAGAGCTTCTCAAATTAATGGTACAGAAAGGCGGGTCAGACCTGTTTATCACCGCCGGCGTCCCCCCAAGCATGAAAATCAACGGCAAGATCCTGCCGGTGACCAAGAGCGCGCTGACCCCGGACATGACCCGGGACATCGTGTTCGGCGTGATGACCGAGCAACAGCGCAAGGAATTCGTGGCCAACCACGAGTGCAACTTTGCCATCTCCGCCCGGGGCGTGGGCCGTTTCCGGGTCTCCGCGTTCTACCAGCGCAACCTGGTCGGCATGGTGCTGCGGCGTATCGAAACCAAGATTCCCAACGTGGACGATCTGCGCCTGCCGCCGGTGATCAAGGAACTGGCCATGACCAAGCGTGGCCTGGTGATTTTCGTGGGCGCCACCGGTACCGGTAAGTCCACCTCGCTGGCCTCCATGATTGGCCACCGCAACAAGAACTCCAAGGGTCACATCATCACCATCGAGGACCCCATCGAATTTATCCACCAGCATCAGGGCTGCATCGTCACCCAGCGTGAAGTGGGTATTGATACCGAGTCCTTCGACGTGGCCCTGAAAAACACCCTGCGTCAGGCGCCGGACGTAATTCTGATCGGCGAGATTCGTACCCCCGACACCATGGACAAGGCCATCGCCTTTGCGGAAACCGGGCACTTGTGCCTGGCGACCCTGCACGCCAACAACGCCAACCAGGCGCTGGACCGGATCATTCACTTCTTCCCGGCAGACCGACACGGCCAGCTGTGGATGGACCTGTCCCTGAACCTGAAAGGCATCGTCGCCCAACAGTTAATTCCCACCCCGGACGGCAAAGGCCGCCGTGCGGCCATCGAAGTGCTGCTGGGCACGCCGCTGGTCCAGGACCATATCCGCAAGGGCGAAGTACACCAGCTCAAGGCGCTGATGAGCAAATCCCGCGAGCAGGGCATGCAGACCTTCGACCAGGCCCTCTACGACCTGTATTCCGCCGGCGAAATCACCTACGAAGACGCCATGCTCCACGCGGACTCTCCCAACGACCTGCGGCTGATGATCAAGCTGGGCAACGAGACTGACGCCTCCAGCCTGGACGTGGCCACGCGGGGACTGAGCATCGAGGATACGGAATAGGAGACGCAGCAGGGCTCACGCTTCACGCAACAACGCGAATCAAGTGCCCTGTACTCTCCAGACAAAGAGGCCGCGCCCAGCCACCGGGCGCGGCTTACTCATTTCAGAGAAACGCTCGCGTTACCGCTTTACGCTTTGCGTTTACTACTGAATCTCGCGATAACAAGGACGCTTTTTACTTTACCAACGGAGGGGGAAACCCATGCAACAAGAAAAGGAAACACACCTGACACCTATCGGCTACCTGCTATGGTTTTTTGGCGGCCTGTTTGGCTATCACCGGTTTTACTATGGTCGTCAGCTCACCGGCTTGCTGTGGATGTTTACCCTCGGCGTCTTTTTCATCGGCTGGGTCGTGGACGCATTCCTGATTCCCCGCATGAATCAGGATGCCAATAATCAGTTCAAAAGCGGCGACACCGACTACAGCGTAGCCTGGGTACTGATGCTATTTCTGGGCGTATTTGGCGCACACCGTTTCTACATGGGCAAGATGGGCACGGGCATTCTTTACCTGCTGACCTTCGGCCTACTGGGTTTCGGCGTGCTTTACGACCTGTTCACGCTCAATGGCCAGGTTTCCGAGCGCAATGGCGAGGCTGCCCGGAGCGAGCCCGTTCCTGCCTGAAGAAAAGCAAACCTCAAACGGCAGCGCGAACTGGCTCCTTGCTGTAATAAAACAGGCCGCACCCATCTTTTGGGCGCGGCCTGTTTCATTTGCGTATAGCGCCGTGCGTGGGGCGTGGGGCGGGCAGCTTGCTGCCTCAATAATGCGGCGGCGGTGCGTCTTCGACCTGAGTGGCCTCGAACGCCTCTGACAAATCCATCAGCCGGTCGGCCATCTTTCGGCAGGTTTTTTCCAGCGCATCGATCTGGCGTTGCTGGTCGCTGACCACCTTGTTCAGCGACTCCACCAGATCCTCCTGATAGGCCAGCTTGGTTTCGATATCAAGAAAACGGTCTTCACTCATATTCTGCTCACTTATAACCACCGTCGGGCTGGACGCCTTTCTGTCTGCATCGCACCGCCAGCGACGCTCCTACAAACATCATCTGCGCCCATTGTACTGGCCCTTTACCCATAATTCCGCTATGGTTTTGCCGTCTTGGGGGAGTAGTCGCTCGATCGCTTTCACGTAAAGCCCCTTGGCGGTCATCAACATAGTTGCGCCTCATGCGCATGGTGGCTGCGTCCGTATCTGGGGAGCCTCTGTATCGCTCCCCCAGGATTGACGAGACCTGAGACATCGCAGGCATTCCGCAGGGGCGGGATTGGCCGGTGATGTCTCTTGTCGTTCAATCCCGCCCCTCTGGAACCGTTCATGGAAGCCCTGCTCAGCTCTTTTCTGCTCGTTGCCCTTGGTGAAATTGGCGACAAAACCCAGCTGTTATCTCTGGCCCTGATTCTCAAATTCCGCAGACCCTGGCCCATCCTCGCCGGCGTGGTCATCGCCACCCTGCTCAACCACGGCGCCTCCGTCTGGTTTGGCGACTGGCTGGCCGATGCCATCCCGATGGAGTGGCTACGCTGGATTCTGGGCATCAGCTTTATTGGCCTGGGCCTGTGGATGCTGATTCCAGACGGCGATGAGGCCGTGGATGACAACCCGCGCTTCGGCCCCTTCCTCACCGCACTGGTGCTGTTCTTTATTGCCGAAATCGGCGACAAGACCCAGCTGGCCACCATTGCCCTGGCCGTACAGTTCAAGGACCAATTCTGGCCGGTGCTGAGTGGCTCCACCCTGGGTATGGTTGCCGCCAACCTGCCAGTGATCTGGCTGGCCCACCAGTTCGGCAACAAGCGCTTTGAAACCTGGGCCCATCGCATCAGTGCGGTGTTGTTTATCGGTTTCGGGGTATGGGCGCTGGTTTAAGCCTGAGGTAGCAGGTGGCATGCATAAACCCTGATACAATCAGCCCACTTTTGCGTGCATGCGTGTTGCGTGCCGCCTGTTTGCGAGTCCTGTGCCATGGCCCTCACCGCCACCATCTACAAAGCTGAACTGACCGTCTCCGATATGGACCGGGATTACTACGCCACCCATAACCTGACGGTGGCGTTGCACCCTTCGGAAACCGAATCGCGAATGATGTTGCGGCTGCTGGCCTTTGCACTGAATGCCCATGAAGATCTGGCGTTCTCACGGGGCCTGTCCAACCCGGAAGAGCCGGACCTGTGGCAGCGCCATCCCAACGACACCCTGGCACACTGGATCGAGCTGGGCATGCCCGACGAGAAGCGCCTGCGCAAGGCCTGCGGCCTGGCCGAGCAGGTCACTATCTATTGCTACGGCCCGCGTGCCCCCCAGGTGTGGTGGGACAGTATGAAGAACAAGGTACGTCGTTTCGACAATCTGACCATTGTCCATGTGGATGCGGACAGTGAAGCCGCGCTGGCCACCTGTGCCCAGCGGGCCATGCAGTTGCAGGCCATGATCCAGGACGGCCAGGTCTGGTTCGGCACCACCGAACAGAGCGAGGAAATAACGCTTTCACAGTGGTACCCCTGACGTACAACCTTGCCACTGCTGGTGTTATCGCCGCCTACCGCGGCGGCGCCAACGCAGCACCCAGCTAAATCCCAACGTCTCGCCGCCGTCCGTGTTACTCTGTTTGCCGTTTAACCCCACCGCTTAGTGGGGACGTCTCGCTGCTCACCGGTGCCTCAAACCGGCCCATCGCCATTGCCCCTCTAAGCTTCGTGCCCCCAGAGGAGCCACCATGAGTACCGTTTCCCCGATTTCGTTACGCCCCCGTCCCTATTCAGCCCAGGCGCCGCCCGCTAGCACCCAGCCTTCGCCCGCTAACACCCTCACCCCCCTGCATAACGCCCACACCCTGCCCCAACCTGCTATCAGCCGCACCGCCACCGCGATCATCTATTGCGAAGGCCAGTTCGGCGACATCGACGGTAAAACTGCCAACGGCCTGATTCGTCACTCGGAAAAATATACCGTGCTGTCAGTGATCGACAGCACCCAGGCCGGGCTTGATAGCGGCATGATTCTTGACGGCACCGCCAACGGCATCCCGGTATGCCGGGATATGGACGACGCCCTGAGCCAGACGACCACCCTGCCGGACTTTCTGATTTTCGGCATGGCACCGGCCAGCGGTCTGCTCTCCGAGGTCCAACGCGATGTGGTGCTGGCCGCCATGAGCAGGGGCATGAGCATCGTTAACGGTCTGCATGAATTCCTTAACGACGACCCGGAGTTTGCCGCCGCCCGCATTGCCCACAAAGTGGATATCATCGATGTGCGCCGGCCCCGGCCGAAGAAATTTCTGCGCATGTTCAGCGGCAGCATCCATCAGGTCACCTGTCCTCGCATCGCCGTGCTGGGCACCGACTGCGCCATCGGCAAACGCACCACCGCCACCGTGCTCACCGCCGCTCTCAATGCCATCGGTCTCAAGGCAGTGCTGGTGGGTACCGGCCAGACCGGACTGATCCAGGGCGCCCGCTACGGCGTGGCACTGGATTCAGTGCCCTCGCAGTTTTGCGCCGGGGAACTGGAAGCCACCATCGTCGAGGCGTTCGACAATGAACAGCCGGACGTGATCATCATCGAAGGCCAGGGCGCCCTAAGCCATCCAGCGTTCTCCACCACCTCCTTTATTCTGCGCGGCGCCTGCCCGCAAGCGGTGGTGCTGCAGCATGCGCCAGGGCGAGCTTTCCGCTGCGACTTCGACACCATGGCCATGCCAAACCCGGCGGACGAAGTCACCCTGATCGAAACCTTTGCCGACACCCGCGTGATCGGCCTGACCCTGAACCATGAACACATGGATGACGACCAGGTCAGCCAGGCCATGGCCCGCTTCAGCCATGAACTGGGCATCCCGGTCACTGACGCCCTGAACCGGCCGGTGCGGCATCTGCTGGAGATGGTGTTCGCCGCCTTCCCCGCCCTGCGCCACGAACTGACAGACGCACCGCAATGAGCGCGCCGCGACTGGACATCAATCTGGACAAGATCAGCCACAACGCCCGTATGCTGGTGGAGGACCTGGGCGATCGGGGCATCGCCGTCACCGGCGTCACCAAGGCAGCCCTGGGCTCACTGGACATTGCCAAGGCCATGTTGCGGGCCGGCATGAGCGGGTTGGGGGATTCGCGCATCGAGAACATCGAAGCCATGCGCCAGCAGCGCATTTCTGCCCCCATCATGCTTATCCGCTCGCCCATGCTCAGCCAGGTGGAACGGGTAGTGCGAAACGCGGACATCAGTTTCAACACCGAACTGTCGGTGGTGCGCCGGCTCTCCGCCGCCGCCGAGGAAGCCGAACGCAGTCACGGTATCGTGCTGATGGTGGAACTGGGAGATCTACGCGAAGGCATTTTGCCCGAAGATCTGGTCAGTGCGGCCCGCGAAGTTATACGGCTGCCCAACCTGGAACTCACCGGCATCGGCACTAACCTGGCCTGCCACAGCGGCACGGCACCGGATGCGGACAACATGGGCGTGCTGTCCGCCCTGGCCGACCGCGTGGAAGCGGAACTGGATATAAAATTGACCCTGATCTCCGGCGGCAATTCTGCCAATCTGGATTGGGCACTGAGCAACAGCGCCACCGGCCGCATCAACCATCTGCGCCTCGGTGAAGCCATTTTTCTCGGCTGCGAACCCCTGCACCGCGAGCCCGTTGACGGCCTGCACACCGACGCCATCACGCTGGTGGCGGAAGTAATCGAGTCGAAAACCAAACCGTCCCTGCCCTGGGGCACACTGGCGGAAACCGCCTTCGGCGGTGACGTCATCTCCACCGATAGTGGCGCCATGGCACGGGCGATTCTGGCGGTGGGCGAACAGGACCTGGACCCGGACGGCCTGCTGCCCCCCGAGGGCCTGACCATTCTTGGCGCCAGCGGCGACCACCTGCTGCTGGACTGCGACAAACAGCACCTGCAAGTAGGGGACGAAGTGCGTTTCGGGGTGAATTACAGCGCCCTGGTCCGCGCCATGACCTCACCGTTCGTGGAAAAGAAAATGATCCGGGCCATCAAACATACGCGCAGTGCCGGCTAGCCGAATTCACACAACACAGACCACAACGATACCCGCGCCGGCTCTGCAGCCGGCGCCTTCATAACAACGATTCAGTCACCCTGTTCCGACCGGATACCCGTTATTTAAAACCAGGCTGTGCTACATTCACACCGTACTTTTCCTCGCATCGCCGACACGGAGTTCGCCATGCCCGCCACACCACCACCTCTGCTTGAACACCTTTCCCAACACTGGAAAGGCCTGTTGATTACCGGGATTGTGTTTATTGTGCTCGGCACCCTGGGCCTGGGCGCCACAGGCCTGTTCACGCTGATCAGCGTGTTCTGGGTAGGCGGGCTTCTGCTGGTGGCCGGGCTGATTCAAATCCTTCAGGCATTCCGCACACCCACTCTGTCGCGCAGCCTGCCGTTTCTGGTAATGGGCTTGCTGTATGCCTTGCTGGGCGGCTACATGATGGCCCACCCCGCCATCGCCGCCGACGGCCTGACCCTGATCATCGGTGCCGCCATCGCCGTTGTTTCCGCCCTGCGATTGATGATTGCCTGGCACGTTCGCGGCGGCGCCAATGTCTTTCTACTGGTGCTCAGCGCACTCATTGGCCTGGCTCTGGCGTGGATGATCTTTGCCCAGTGGCCGCAATCCGGACAATGGGTGATCGGCCTATTGCTGGCCATTGAATTGATCATGAACGGCTGGATGCTGGTGATAGTGGCGCTGGGTGCCCGTCAATATCAACGCAATGATCCGTAACGCGGGCAAAGCCCTCACCATCACAACCCACGACACGTAAAGAATCGAGATAATGAAAAAAATCATACTGGTGATTGGCGTCTTGGCGCTGGCAGGGTTTACCACTTGGTGGCTACAGGACGCGCCCCTTGATGACGCCGCCCGGCAGTGGCTGGACACCACTCCCAGCGATGACAATCCCGCTTACGCTTATCTGTTGGGCTTTGGCGCGCCCGCCGATCAATCCCCTGCCCGGCAAGGTCAGGCGCTGGTTCAGCGGCAAAAAAACCATCCTGACCTGTCACTTCCCAATAGCTACCGGGACCTGAATGCATCTCCTCTGCTATGCCGGAATATGAACGCCAGTTGCCTGCTTCATCAACAGGAAAAACGCGTGAAATCTGAGGCACTGGTGAACCGGTATCAGTTCCTGATCGAGCGCTATCAGACTTTTTTGGATTTTGCGTATTTTTCGGACAACACACCGCCTCGTCTAGATGCCACTTTTCCTGAATACAGCCTGCTGGTCACCGCCTCACGGCTGCAATCCCTCGCCTGGGCGATCAGTGACGCGCCCGAAAAAAATATCGACAGGGAAATACAGCTGCTACGGCGCTGGCTCACCCAGGACCATAGCCTGATCAGCAAGATGATCGCCAATGCGATGCTGGCAGAAAAACTGCAACTGGTGGCCCTGCTGGTGCAGCAAGGAAAAATCTCCACGCCGGAGCTTGCGCCGCTCAGCACAGCGGAAAAAAGCTTTCAGGCACCATTACAGAAAGAATTCGCGATGATGGCGCACTTTTTCATTGATGAGCAATACCGGGACGGCCATGAAGCGGCAAGCTGGATTGAAGAAATACAATTCAGGGCGGGCCTGAAAAAGCATATCAGCGTTAACCGTATGCTACCGCTTTACCAACACTTTGCGCAGCTTGCTGAGCAACCAGTTGATGTCATTGAAGCCGACCCGTTTCACCCCGAGCCCGCCTCGACGAGTGAGACTATCCGTAACCCTATCGGCAATGTCTTGCTGGAAACCGCGTCGCCGGATTTCAAGCAATATCTACTGAGGCTCGTGCATCTGGATGCACGCATGGCGTTACTGAAACAACTTGATAAAACGGAAACAGACAACCCGGCGAATAATCCCTGGACGCCGGGCAAGGCTGACACGCTGACCCGCAAAGACCAGCAGCTATGCTTTCGTCACTCGCCAGACAATGGCCGCTATAATTCCTGCCTGCCTTTGCTGTAACTCAAAACCGTCTCCGCTTTAGCCTGAAGCCTGTTGCCTTCAGCATGTAGCGTATCCCGCTACATGCTGCGCTGATTCACCCGTGCCATCAGTTGCTCGGCCGATTCCTTTCGCTCGGAATAACGATCGGTCAGATAATCACTGCGATCACGCGTCAAGTAAGTGAACTTCACCAACTCTTCCATCACATCGACAATGCGATCATAAAACCCGGAGGGTTTCATGCGGTCATTGTCATCGAATTCCAGAAAGGCTTTCGGCACAGAAGATTGATTGGGAATGGTGACCATGCGCATCCATCGGCCCAGCACCCGTAACTGACTAACCGTGTTGAACGACTGGGAGCCACCGCTGATTTGCATTACTGCCAGGGTTTTTCCCTGGGTCGGACGAACCGCCCCCAACGATAAAGGAATCCAGTCGATCTGTGCTTTCATGATGCCGGTCATGGCGCCGTGACGTTCTGGCGAGCACCACACCATCCCTTCGCTCCAGGTCACCAGATCACGCAGCTCTTGCACCTTGGGGTGCGTTACGTCTTCGCTGTCTGGCAACGGCAAACCATCGGCATGAAAAATTGTCGTTTCTGCGCCCATGGCTTCCAGTAAGCGCGCCGCTTCCTGCACCACCAAACGGCTAAAGGAACGCTGACGCAGCGATCCATACAACAACAGAATGCGCGGCTTGTGTATGGACGGCTGATCCCGGAACACACTGTCGCTAGTGGGAACCTGGAAGCTGTCGTTATCAAGATTAGGGGTATCACTCATGGTACTTTGCCTGTTTTCCAGAAGCCCTATTCCCGATGCAAGCATCGCGAAGGGTCTTGGTTTTACTATTGACAGCCTTCTTCAAACCAGTGCGAGGTACGATTAACAATCGCCACCAGCGACAACATCACCGGCACCTCCACCAGCACCCCAACCACCGTCGCCAGGGCTGCCCCGGAATTGAGTCCGAATACACTAATAGCTACCGCTACTGCCAACTCAAAAAAGTTACTGGTGCCGATCAGGCAAGCAGGGCCAGCAACATTGTGTTTCAGCCGCAGGCGTTTTGCCGCCCAGTAGGCGATGACAAAAATGCCGTAGGTCTGGATCAACAAAGGAATGGCAATCAGCACAATGGCCATGGGTTTTGCGAGAATGGTTTCGGCCTGAAACCCGAACAACAGCACCACTGTGGCCAGCAGGCCCATGACGCTGACCGGTTTGAGGCGCCCGACAAAATGGGCCACACGCTCATCGCTGCCCAACCATTGCCGGGTAATAAACCCGGCGATCAGGGGCAACAGGACATACAGCACCACAGACAGTAACAAGGTATCCCAGGGCACGGTGATGTCACTAACACCCAACAGCAGGCCAGCGATAGGCGCAAACGCGAACACCATGATGATGTCGTTTACGGATACCTGCACCAAGGTGTAGTTGGCATCCCCCTTGGTAAGCTGGCTCCACACAAACACCATGGCGGTACAAGGGGCCACGCCCAGCAAGATCATTCCGGCGATATATTCTGTGGCGGTTTGCGGGTCCACCCAACCGGCAAAGAAGACCTTGAAGAACAACCAGCCCAGCGCTGCCATGGTGAACGGCTTGATCAGCCAGTTAATCACCAGAGTGAGCAGCAATCCCCGCGGATTCTGGCCCACTTTCTTGATCGCCGTGAAATCGATCTGGATCATCATCGGGTAGACCATCACCCAGATGAACACCGCCACTGCCAGATTCACATGGGCGTATTCGAAACCAGCCACGGCTTCAAATACGCCGGGCATGGCGACACCCAGGGCCACGCCGGCGGCAATCGCCAGCGCTACCCAGACACTGAGATAACGTTCAAAAAACGGCATTACACACTACCCAGATCGCGATGAATTTTCTGGGCTGATGCAATCAATCCCAACGCGTTCATGTCTGCCAGATCCAATGCCGCCAGCGCCTCAATGCGGGCATAAAGCTCACCGAAGGTGGTTTCAAAAGCTGCATTAATGTCAGCTTCAGCCCCTGTCGCATGGGCCGGATCTGCCAACCCCCAATGCACCTTGGGAGTGTCACCCAGCCACACCGGACACGCCTCACCGGCGGCCGCGTCGCACACGGTAATGACCATGTCGACTTGCTCACCTTCCAGGTCATCCATGTTTTTGGAGCTGGGGTTATTCACTGCCACACCGTGACGCTGTAATACCGCCAACGCATTATCGTTGACCTTGCCGGTGGGCATACTGCCGGCACTCAAACCACGCAGCTTGCCCTGACCCAAATGATCGGCCAGTGCTTCACCAATGATGGAGCGACAGGAATTACCAGTGCACAGAAACAAAACATTCAATGGCGTATTCATAACCGTTTCTCGTCATTCAGCCGCAACACGCGGCGTTGGGAAAAGTGATATTCAAGGAATCCCGGGCGGGCACCACCAACGCCTGAATGGCGACAGCAGCCCACTCCGGCAATGCCGGGTTCAGTTGGTAATGCATCCAGGTCCCTTGTCGTCTGGCCACCACCAGCTCGCACTGGCGTAACTGGGCAAGATGCCGGGACACGGTAGATTGTGGTGCCTGCATGGCCTCGACCAGATCACACACACAGACCTCTCCCTGACCGTGCAACAGGCAGATCAGGCTGAGGCGAATATCATCGCCGAGGCATTTACAGAGCTGGGTGGGTGTGAGCATGAACCTGCCATATATTCATATATTCGGAAATACGGATATTAGCAGCGGGATACGCTGCACGCAACATGCGTGGTGCAACATCGCGGTGCGGTTTTATGACGATGCCAGAAACGAAAAAGGCCGCGCCTGATGGTCAGGCACGGCCTTGAAGGGAGCTGTAGGAGCATCGCTGGCGGCGCGATTCCAACCGTTAGGCTATTGCGCCGCCAGCGATGCTCCTAC
>NZ_PBSH01000026.1 GCF_002726155.1 Alcanivorax sp.
CCTCGGCTGAAGCGGGCGCTTTCGGAGTCACCTAACAATTAGCTGCACAGGAAAATTTACTCGCGAGCTCGCAATTTTCCTGTGAGCTAGGCGTTATGCATCGCCAGCACATTCACAGCCAGAAGGATAATCACATGCCAAAGATAACACTTAAGGATGGAGTACTTTCCGCAGAGGTATATGTTCAGGTAACACGAGACCACACGTGTCCCTGTGGTGCCAGCTTCACAATCACAATGGATATGCCAGAAGGTGTCACCTATAACGGCAAAATCAATGTAACGAACGTCACTTGCCCAAAGTGCGGCGGGCCGGTCACTCTTCCCGATGGCCATCACTACATTGAAAATTACAAGCTTCTCACCAAGCAGTTAGATCAAGATGCATAATACGCTGTTATGCCGGGGGGGATAAGCGATGCGGCAAGATTCGGGTCTGATGATTGTTGGTGTTTTATTCTCCGGCCTAGGAGCCGCCGTCGTTTTCAATGGATTGAATGGCGCAGGGGTAAAGTCTCCCTCAGGAATGAGAGGGTCTATCCATGCTTCACCTGAGGAAGCAGTGATAATGGGTGCTTTTCTGTTAGTGGCTGGGTTGCTAATGGTGTGGCAGCCTTGGGAGTTGCGGTGAGCTTTACTCTGCTATCAAAAGTGAAAATGCATAACAAGGCGCTGCTGCCGACAAGCGGCAGAGCGCGGCGTTATGTGTAAGTGATGCTAATAAAAATTGGTTGGTCGTTTTTATTGCTATTGGTCTTGGTGATTCTCTCGCCACTATTTCTTTATTGGTGGGGGCTTTCGAATTTGGATCAGCCTCCAAGGCCATCTGAAAATCAATTGAGCCCAGATCGTGAGTTAATGATTTGGAAGAAAGGAAAAGAGGTTGGCGATCCTAGGGTTAAGCCAGTAACAGTATATGGCTACATTCTTCATATGCGCTGTCAGGTTAGAGAGGGGCTATATGCTACAGAGTGTATGGATAGGTATCCTGGGCTTAGGTTGGCCTCGCTTTCCATAAGAAATCAGGTGGCAGAGAAGGTGCGTTGTCAGGGAAATTCTATATGGCAGGTAACGTGGGCTGCATATTCAATATGGGCAACCAGAAACTGGGATATTCATCAAATTCTAGCAACCTACGATGAGGCATATGGCACATAACAAGAAACTGCAGCGGATCAAATTTCGCTGCACTCAACTAGTCCGCTGAGTTTGGCGTTAGCACATAGAGGTGAGTTTGAATCCTAGATCTCACACGCTTTTCCACTTCACCGATAGCCTTGAAACGCTGGTGAAGATCATCGATACAGGTTTTTGGCCGCGTTATTGCGCGGAAGACTTCCGCTGGTACAACGAAGGCTTGGGGTATGTTTCATATCCGATCGTCAGTTTCTGCGATATTCCGCTGACTCGAATAGGTGAACACACCTCGTTCTACGGCCGGTTCGGGCTAGGTATGTCGCGGGAGTGGGCAATAAATGCGGGCTTGAATCCTGTGATCTACTTGTCTCCTAACAGCGAACTCAGAAAAAGCATTTTGAGATTGGCGCAGCCTGAGCACTTCGTTACGCCGTCGAATAAATCCATCTACACAGATAATTTTTTTGAAGTCTTGGCTCTCATAAAACCGCTATCCGGGAGAATGCCCCGCGTTGATGGTACGGAATTTGAGAAGGACTTTTGTTTAGAAAATGAGTGGCGCTATACACCAAAGTTGCCGCAGGGACGAAAGTGCATACCTATCCAGAAGCACCGCCAAGAAAAGAACGAATATGATAGATATACGTTCGATAAGTGCTTGTTGAAGTTCGATTTATCTGACATCTCATACGTCATACTAGAGACTGATGCAGAGTATGACCGGCTTTTCGATTCCTTGGGGCAGTTGGGAAAGTCAGATGATTCGGAGAAATCTACATTTGAGTCGTTGAGGTCGAAGGTGATTTCACTTGAGAGGATTGCCCGCGACTTCTGAGCAAGGAACGGGGTCAAACCTCACATTTCACAAACCTCCATGGAATTCTGGAGTAACGAGGGTAAGATCTTGCCCCGTTTCCCAAGTAGCAACAGGCAAAACCTGACCTACAATGCCCTATCTCCGATTCACCTACTGGGCAAATGTCCAGGCCAGCACTCGGGAAATCTTGTTACCCTGCCTCATCTCAATTTCCCGCACCTCAACGGCGCCGACCTTCATCATCAATTTTTTTAACGGCCTCACATTGTCGGCTTTTGAAACCAGACTGGTAAACCAGTGACATTGCGATGAATACACCTGACTTTCTCTTACCATTTTCTTGAGAAACAACAGCTCTCCGCCCTTGCACCAGAGCTCAGCGCCCTGCCCACCAAAATTGAGATTCGGCGCCTTTGTTTTTACCTTTTCTTCGCCGCGATTGCGCGCCAGATTCGAGGCTTTTCGTTGGGTACTTTTCAGTGCCTCATCCTGCGAAGCATGGAAAGGCGGGTTGCATACGCTGACATCGAAAAACTCATCCGGCTGGATGATGCCTTCAAAAATATGGTTATTGTCGGTTTGGGTGCGCAGGGAAAAACGCTCTTTGAGATCGGGATTGCTGGCGATAATCGCTTCCACATTCGCAAGCGACCGGGTGCTTATGTCACTGCCCACACACTGCCAGCCGTAAATCCGGCAGGCCAGTAGCGGGTAGATGCCGTTTGCGCCAGTGCCAATATCAAGCAGCTTGATGCCTGGATTATCAGAGCCAATCAGATCGGCAATGTAGTGGATATAGTCAGCCCTGCCCGGGATGGGAGGGCAAAGTGCACCGTCCGGAATATCCCAATCAGCAATGTTGTAGTGTCGCTTTAGTAACGCGGCGTTCAGGGTTTTGACTGCCAACGGATCGGAGAAATCGATGGAAAGATTGCCGTAAGGGTTCGGCTTCACATGGGAGGCCAACGCCGGGTAACTGGTTACCAGAGCAGAAAAATCATAGCCCTGGTTGTGCAGGTTTCTCGGGTGCAGGCCTTTGCGAACCGGTTTGGACTGGCTTTTCTTGCTTTTATGGCGGGTGTTCACAGTCATTGGCCTGGGGCTTGGATTGGGCATATGAGCAGATAAAGGCTCGCCCATGATTATAAGGCTTTATATGTCATGGGCATACTCGGCTGTCTGGGGTGTCGTCAGGTTACGCCTACGGCTAACCTGACCTACACAACCTTTTTCGCAGCCCAACATTGCCGTAGGTCGGCTTAGCCGTAGGCGTAAGCCGACATCACCCTTTTGATATAAATCAATCGTCATCGTGGCGAAAGAATGCCTGAATGCTGGAAAAGTCCTTATCTGAAAAACCATGATTGCCATGGGCCGCATACAAGCTTTTTGCCAGGTTACCCATGGGCGTGGCGGACTGGGTGCTGAGGCCGGCTTGCAGCGCCAGCCCCAGATCCTTGTTCATCAGCTTCACCGCAAAACCGCCTTCGTAATTTTTCGATGACGGCACGTTTTCCATCACACCTGGCCAGGGGTTGTACTTGTCCAGCGACCAGTTGTCGCCGGAACTGGCTTTCATGATGTCGGACAGTACGGCCGGGTCCAGGCCGTGGTCGGCGCCCATTTGCAGGGCTTCGGCGGTGCCGATCATGTGGATGGCCAGCAGCATGTTGTTGCAGATTTTTGCCAGTTGGCCGGCACCGTTGTCCCCGGCACGGAACACCTGGGCGCCCATGCATTCCAGCACCGGGCGGGCCCGGTCGATGGCGTCGCTGGGGCCGCCACAGATAAAGGTGAGCGTGCCGGCTTTGGCACCGCCGACGCCGCCGGACACCGGCGCATCGATCATCACCCTGCCCTGCTCCCTGGCAATGGCAGCCACGTCACGGGCGGTGTCTGCATCGATGGTGGAGCAGTCGATAATCAGGGCGCGTTTATCAATGTGCGACAGCACACCTTCGTCCCCCAGATACAGACCACGAACTGCACCCGCTGACGGCAGCATGCTGACAACCACGTCGGCGCCCGCCACCGCTTCAGCCGCGCTACTTGCCGCCCTAGCACCTTCCTGAACAGCGGCCTCCAATAGGGCGGGCATCAAGTCAAAGGCCACCACTTCATGCCCGGCCTTAACCAGATTGGCGGCCATGGGCCCGCCCATATGACCGACACCGAAGAATCCGATTTTCATTTTTATCTCTCCCTCGCGTTGTTGGAGATGTAGGAGCGGCGCTCGAGCCGCGAATACGCTTGAAACCCTTCGCGGCTCAAGCGCCGCTCCTACAAAAAGCTCTACAGGAATGACAAATCTTTCAACACATTGCGCGCGATAATCACGCGCATGATTTCGTTGGTGCCTTCCAGAATCTGGTGCACCCGCGCATCGCGCAGGTAACGCTCCAGCGGGTACTCACTGATATAGCCATAGCCACCATGCAGTTGCAGCGCCTGGTTACAGACGTTGAAGCACAGGTCCGTTGCCAGACGCTTTGCCATGGCGCACAACATGCTTTTATCGCTGTGATTCTGATCCAGTTTCCAGGCCGCCAGTCGGACCATTTGCTGCGCCGCCACTAACTCCGTGGCCATGTCGGCCAGAGTGAATTGCACGGTCTGAAAATCACCAATGGCCTGGCCAAACTGTTTGCGTTCCTGCACGTATTGCTGCGCCTGATGCAACGCCGCCTGGGCCGCCCCCAGAGAACAGCTGGCAATATTGATACGGCCACCATCCAGGCCGGCCATGGCGATACGGAAGCCCTGCCCTTCTTCACCGATCAGGCAGTCCGCAGGAATTCGTGCGTCTTCGAGAATCACCGCCCGGGTAGGCTGGCTTTTCCAGCCCATCTTGGCTTCATTACGGCCGTAGCTGATGCCCGGCGTATCCGCCGGCACAGCAAAGCAGGAAATACCCCCTGCGCCTGGCCCGCCGGTACGTGCCATCAACACCAACACATCGGTATCGCCGGCGCCGGAAATAAACGCCTTGGCGCCATTCAGTACATAACCATCGCCGTCTTTTTTTGCGGTGGTGCTTAACGAGGCGGCATCGGAACCGGCACCTGGCTCGGTAAGGCAATAGGACGCCAGCTTTTCACCACTCATCAACGCATCGGCCCAGCGCCCCCGCGTCGCCTCGTTACCGAAACGGGTGAGCATCCAGGTCGCCATATTGTGGATGGTAATGAAGGCGGTGGTGGAGGTGCAGCCCTGGGAGAGCTGTTCAAAGATCAATGCCGCATCCAGCCGACTCAATCCCATGCCGCCATGTTCTTCATCGCAGTACAGGGAGCAGAAGCCCAACGCCCCGGCTTCGCGAATGGCGTCTTTTGGGAAGAGGCTTTTGGCATCCCATTCTGCGGCGAAAGGCGCCAGCGCTTTTTCAGAAAACTGCCGTGCCGTTTCCCGGAATGCCTGTTGTTCTTCAGTGAAAGAAAAGTCCACGCATTGATCCTTTCAAGACCGTTTAATCATTCAAGACTCTGCCGAAGGAGCGCAGCGAATAAAGTCGCTGGCGGCGCGATAACCTGACGCTGGAATCGCGCTGCAAGCGACGCTCCTACGGAAAACCCCGTCACTTCAAATTAATACTCATGTTCGGCCCTGCGGCAGCCGGAATGTCGGAATCAAACCAACGACTGGTAACGGTCTTGGTTTCCGTATAGAAGCGCACGCCCTGCTTGCCGTAAGCGTGTTGATCGCCATAAAACGATCCTTTCCAGCCAGTGAAGCTGAAGAATGGCAGCGGCACAGGAATCGGCACATTGATACCCACCTGCCCGACTTCCACTTCGTGCTGGTATTTGCGCGCAGCGGCGCCGTTGGCAGTAAAGATAGACGTGCCGTTGCCGTAAGGGCTGTTGTTGACCAGTTCGAGGGCCTCATCCAGCGAGTCCACGCAGACGCAGCACAACACCGGGCCAAAAATTTCTTCCTGATAGATCGCCATGTCAGCGGTCACATCGGTGAACAGAGTCGGTCCGACCCAATTGCCGTCTGGCAAGCCGTCCACGGTACAGTCCGAGCCGTCCAACAGGCAGGTAGCGCCTTCTTTCTTACCCTGCGCGATCATGCTTAGCACCCGTTGTTTTGCTGCCGGGCTGATCTGCGGGCCATACGCCGCATCCGGGTCATTCCAGGCGCCGGGCCGAATCTGTGCGAACTGGCTGGCCAGCTCGTCGATCCAGGCTTTGGAATCGCCCACGAACACCGCCACACTGATGGCCATGCAACGCTGCCCCGCCGCCCCGCAGGACGACCCCACCAGGCTGCTGACCACCTGATCCTTGTTGGCATCGGGCATGATGACCATGTGATTCTTGGCGCCCGCAAAACACTGTGCGCGTTTCATATTGGCGGTGGCAGTGCGGTACACGTGCTGCCCGACCGGCACAGAGCCCACAAACGAGACTGCCTTGATGTCCGGGTGTGACAGCAAGGTATCCACCTGCTCCTTGCCACCGTGCACCACCTGCAACAGGCCCGGTGCTGCCCCCGCTTCCTGAAACAGCTCGGCCAGACGGTTTGGCGTCATGGGGTCTTGTTCAGAGGGCTTGAGCACGAAGGTATTACCGGCGGCGATAGCCAGCGGGAACATCCACAGGGGAATCATCGCCGGGAAATTGAACGGGGTAATCCCGGCGCACACGCCCAACGGCTGTGTCCAGGAATGAGTGTCGATGCTGCGCGCCACGTTCTCCACGGTTTCGCCCATCATCAACGAAGCGATATTGGCGGCCTGCTCGGCCACTTCGATACCACGCCATACATCCCCTTTGGCGTCTTCAAAGGTCTTACCGGTTTCCTGGCTGAGAATCTCGGCAATTTCGTCGTGATGCTCTTTCAACAGCGCCTGATAGCGCAGCATCAACCGGGCACGTTCGGACACTGGCACTTCTTTCCAGGTCTGGAACGCCGCCTTGCCCGCCGCAATGGCCCGCTCCATTTCCTCAGCGGTGGCCGCCGGGGCTTCGCACAGGGTTTCCTGCGTGGCCGGGTTGGTTACCGCAATCCACTGGTCAGTCTGGCTGGCAACAAATTCGCCATTAATCAGTAAGGGTAGTTGGTGGGCCATCGAAATCTCCATGATTGTCCGTACTCCAGGCTGGCGGCCAGCGTAGAGCAAGTCTGCGTGCAAGCGTTGACACTGTTGTAGCACAGCTTGTTTGTCATGCAGATAGCCACTTTTGAACAAAGATGGACTATATTGCTGTTTATGAAAACCGAACAACGTCAAACCGCAGAAACCTCACACTGGCCGCTTCCCGCTAGCGGGCAGCGTACCGTGATCCCGCCTGCGGTGCTTTCCCGAGTCAGCCAGCACCCGCTTTGCGCAGGCTGCATGCCCCACGGTGTGGGCTTTTACCCTCACGCTAGCGGGCACCGCATGGCACGCCACCGGCCGGCGGATGACCTGCTGATCTACTGTGTAGCCGGCGCCGGGGAAGTGACGTACGGAGGCCAGAGCCAGCCAGTGACAGCCGGTGAGCTATTGCTGTTCCCTGCCGGCCCGGCCCACCGCTACCAGGCCAACCCGCAGCAGCCCTGGAGCATTTACTGGGTACATTTGGGGGGGCATGAGGTAGAGAGATATTTCGACGAAATTGCCGGACAGTCACAGCCCGGCATCCGCAAGGTTAACGTGGGCGTGCACTCGCGGCTGGCAGAGGATTTTCAGGCGCTGATGGCGGCGGCCACTAACGCCCAGCCAGAGCACCTGATGTATGCAGCCAATTTACTGCGCAGCCTGCTCGCCTACGCAGCGCTGATGCGCCGCCAGCACCAGGTGCGCCACGCCACTCTGGATGTAAACCGGGTAAACAGTCACCTGCAAACGGCCATCGATCAGCGCCTTAGCCTGGACGCCCTGATCGCCGCCACCAGCGACTTGTCCCGCTATCATTTTATTCGTGAATACAAACGCCAGACCGGCCAGACCCCCATGCAGGCTTTCCTGCGCATCAAGGTGAGCCATGCCTGTTACCTGCTGGACATCAGTGATCAGGGAGTGGCCGCCATTGCTCTGCAACTGGGCTATGACGACCCCTATTATTTTTCTCGATTGTTCAAAAAAGTGATGGGCGTTTCGCCGCAGAAATACCGACAGGAAAGAGGGAAAAAGTAATTTTACTTTAACGTTTATTTTGTGATTTTTTCTAAAAATTACGGCCTACCTTCCCAGCTCATGGTTAACACCTGAAGGTTACTTTCGCACTGAAAAACATAGGCACAACCGCTGTTACCAAACCAGAAGGGAAGGGTATCGGTGGAATCAATCTGAAAAAGAAATTTCATCGGTTTTTGGCAACAGGAACAGGATGGGTAATCCACTTCCGCCACCCAGTGCGGCCAACCCAGAAACTTGTCACCCGGCTGCGGGGCAGGGCGGTGAGCCTGGAGCAGGGCGACCATGCCCTGTGGCACGTCATCATTCAGGGCCGCCATTTCCTGCCGGTCGGGAAAATCTGTCACGCGCTGCCAGCCCGTCAGCGCCTGCTCGGTAAACGCATCCGGTATCCCCACCGGCAAGGCATCGAAGCCATCAGCCTGCTGGCGAGGAATCACTCGCACCAGATTGGCGTCAGAGAAGGGCAGATGTGCGTGCCCCAACACTTCACAGTCTTCCTCCCCATTGGTGCAATAGAACACCTGCAGTACGCCGTCGCCGAACCCTGCGCGGCTATCCACCGGCAGATCCTGGGAGTCGAGCTGCACAAACAGCTGCATGGGCTGATGACAATGGCCACAGCACGGCCAGGATTCATCCGTTTTCAGCAGCGGCAAGCCGCCAAACTTGGAGCGCGCGCCCGGCACCGCCGGGCCGACCCGAGGTCGCCACCCGGGACGGGCCAGGGTAGACAGCTTGTGTTTGATTTCTTCGGGCAACATGACTCGTCCTCGTACGGTCGTTTCATGTTCGTCTTCACGCAACCTTGACGCAATGAACCCGGTTCCGTTACCCGCTGCCAGGCCGTTTTTTCCGGTTGAGCGGCGTGCAATTAACTGCCAAGCCCGGTTTTATGCCCGCGGTAACTCCGCGCTCAGGAGGATTTCAGGGTCAAAGTGGCGGTCATGCCGGCCGCCAGCACCGTGCCTTCAGGCAGGCTATCGGCATCGATGGATACCCGTACCGGCACCCGTTGGGCCAGGCGCACCCAGTTGAAGGTGGGGTTCACATCCGCCAGCAAGTTGGCACCGGTGGGGTTATCCCGATCGGCGATACCGTGGGCGATGCTCTCCACCGTACCCCGTGCGCGTATCCCACTGAGTAAACGCACCTGTACCGCATCTCCCACGTGTACATTGGGCAGCTTGGTTTCCTCGAAGTAGCCGTAGACCCAGAAATCATGGCGATCGATCAATGCCATGTGCGCCTGCCCGGCGTGGGCGTAATCCCCCGGATACAGCGCCAGGTTAGTGACGTAGCCGTCCACCGGCGCGCGCACTTCGGTCCGCTCCAGATTCAATTGCGCCAAGGCCAGCGCCGCATTGGCCTGCTGCAAGCGAGCCAGCAACTGCTGCTGGCTGGCGGTGGCCCGCTGGTGGCTGGCCTGGGCCGCCTGCAGCTGGGCCTGCGCCGCGTCAGCGTTACTGTGGGCGTTATCGCGTACCTCCCGGGACACCGCTTCAGCAATGCGGTCCCGGCGACGGGACTCCGCTTGGCGCATGGCAAACTCCGCCCGCGCCTTGGCCGCACTGGCCTGGGCTGCACGGATATCCGCTCCGGCTGCCCGTGCGGCCGCTTCGGCGGCCTGCTGGTCTGCTTCTGCCTGCTGCAGGGCATTCTGGTAGCGGCTGCGATCGATCACGAACAGCAGATCCCCCCGCTGCACGCTCTGGTTATCCTCGACAGCCACCTCGGTGACCAGACCGGTCACATCCGGCGCCACCTGAACCACCCGTGCCCGTACCCGGCCATCACGGGTCCAGGGGGAATACATATAGTGTTGCCACAGGGCCCAGGCCAGCAGTGACGCCAGCACCACCATGACCAGGGTCACCATGACACGCAGCAGGGATTGGGTTTTCATCCGCCTCTCTCCTTTCTTGTTCAGCTACTGCATGACCAGCAAACCGAGGCCGCCAAAACAGCAAAAAAATACCGCCACCCGGAACAAGGGTGGGTGCCAGACATAGCGATACAGCCCATAGCGGCCGCCGACCCAGTCCACCGCCCACTGCAGCAGCAAGCTAAAGACGAACACCAGCAGCAGGCTGGGCACCAGCGCATCCAGCAAGGCGATTTCACGGGGCATGGGTCACTCCCTCCTGGTCTGCGCTTGCCGATAAACACGGCTGCGAATGAGATGATTCCGGGGTCGCCATCAGCACCGAACGGGTATCCAGCAATGCCAGGCGCAACAGGTGCAGCTGACGCAGGGCAGGGCGGTGCGTCACCGTGAGCATGGCCTCATCCAGCGCCTGCAAGGCGCGCTCATGGACATGCGGTTGTTTATCCGCATCACTGCGATACAAATCCGCAAAGACCGCCAGCACCGCCCTCACCGCGGCTTGCTGTGCCTGGGGCAGGGCGAGGCGCAGGCGGCGCAACTCCACCACTGCCCGGCCGGTTTCATGCACCGACAGCGCCCAGGCCAGCCAGTCACGGGCACGCGGGCCGGCATGCACCATGATCTGCATGAACAGGTCCCGGGTGGCACTTTCAAAGCGGTGCCGCAGTCCGCTCAGGGGCGCCTCACAGGCGCGAGTCACCTGATAGCGCAACTGACGTAACAGGCGATGCCGCAACCAGCCATTGCTGGAGGCATTGCCGAACAGGCTAAACGCCACCGCCACGGCCAGCACCCCGGCGATCTGGCTAATGGCCTCGTTGGCCACATACACCGGATCGAACGTCATCGGGCTGTGCAGGTTCAGCAGGTAGATAAAGCTGAGCACATAACCGGTGCCATAACCGGCCAGTGTCGGCCGGGTAGTGAGATACAGCCCGGTCAGCAGAAACGGTACGGTGCCTGCCACCATTAGCCCGAAACCATCCATGTGGGTAAGCACCAGAAACTGGCAAAGAAAGGCCAGTGGCATCCCTGTAGCAAAGCCCAGTGAAATCTGGCGCACCACCGCCGACGGGTTCGGCGCACTGGCAAACAGGCCGGTAAAGATCGTCGCCAACATCATGGCACTGCCGCCATGCACCCAACCGGACAGAATCCAGAAACTGCCCATCACCAGCATGGTGAGTGTGGCCCGCACCCCGCTCAACAACGCGCCGAGGCGATCATTACCGTGCTGAAATACCACCTCTTTCTGCGCCGCCGAGGACACGCCAGGGCGGCGCAATACCGCATAGGCCTGCACATAGGCCTGCAATTCCTGCACACAACGGACCAGCAACTCCGCCCCGGTGTCGAAATCCAGCCGCTCCCGGCGGGATGTCAGCCCCTGGCGTTGCGCCCTGATCTGCCCGGGCAATTCCCGCTCGGTCTGTTGTAACGCCAGCGACAAGCGTGCCGCCGCCTCCGGGCTGGACTGGCAATCGCCGTCCAACACCGTGGCGGTGAACACGCACAACTGCATCAACCGATCGCGGGTATCGCGGTGATGGGGTGCGTGCATGCGATTCATCAGGTGATGCAGGGTCTGGTAGCTGGTGGAGACCTCCATGAAATGCTGGTTGAGCTGGCGCAATCGTGGGCTGTGCGCCCGCACCCCGGCATCCTCGAACACCACGGAACTGCGCAGGTTTTCCACCTGAAGGGTCTCGCCGACAAACCGCATGTGGGCCTCTTCCAGCGCATCACGGGCCAGCACGCCCCCCAGACTGGCGCGCACAAACGCCAGAAAACCACTGTATTGATCGGCCAATTGCTGACGCAGGGCCATGCGCAACCGCTGTGGGAACAGCACATCCCCCACCAGCCCGGCCACCAGAATGCCCAGCATTACTTCGCTAACCCGCATCACCGCCGAGTCAAACAACCCCAGCGGGTGCTGCACCACCGGCAGCACCACAATGGCCACGGTGTAACCGGACAGCACAAAGCCATAGGACATGAAGTTGCGATACAGGGACGCCCCGGCCGCACACAGGCCAATCCACAGGGCCATGCCCACCAGCAATAACTCACGTTGTTGCGGGAACAGGCCCACTAAAGCGATGGCCACAGCACACCCCACCAGCGTCCCCATGGCCCGGTAAAAGCTTTTCGCCAGCACCATGCCACTGGCCGGATGCATCACCAGCGCCACCGTCATCATGGTGGTGGCCGGCTGCTGCAGGTCCAGGCGCATGGCCAACCAGCCACCGATAAAAATGGCCAGCAGCACCTTGCCCACGTACAACCAGTCCAGCGCGGCTTCGCGTAGCACGCCTGCCAGCTGTGGGCCGGGCTCGGCGGTGTCGTCGTGGCGGGCACTCATGGCGCGGCGCTCACAGGTTCCGTTCGATCTGCTCGGCAACGCCCAGCAACCGCTTGAGCAAGATTTCCAGCATGGCGGTTTCCTGCGCATCAAAGGCCGAGCCGTACTCATTCAGCAGTGAAGACATGGATGGCAGAAACTGCTCTACCAGCGCCTCTCCTTCCGGAGTCAGGGACACCAGCACACGGCGCCGGTCCTGGGGGTCGGCAAAACGGGCCATCCAGCCCCGGTCGTAGAGAATATTGCACACCCGGGTCACGTTGGCCGACTTCTCCGCCGCCGCATCACGCAGCTGAGTGACGGTCATCCCCTCCTGCTGGCAGCCATACAACATCATCAGCACGTTGTAGTCCGTGTGATTCAGGCCGTATTGGCGCAGCACCAGGTTGGCGGTGTCGTGGACGTGCTGGGAGATGGCTTTTACCAGCCGCACCAGCATGGCCGGTTCCCGGGGATAATCGGGAAAACGCTGGTGGGTCAGGTTGATGCGGTTTTCGGTGGCGTCGAAGCGGCTCAAGCAGCCCTCCTGAATCTTTATGAACATGATTCATTTATTCTACAACCAAATAGTACACAAATGAACTATTTGGTTGTAGAAAGGCTCTTCGCACTTCACGAACAGAAATAACGATATGATTTAAAAGGGTTTACTCTGGGGAGAGCTCGCCAGATTCCTGGAACGGCTGTAGCTGCCACTGGGCAAACGCCTGCTGGGCCAACTCCAGTTGCTCGATCAACCGCTGGCGTTTGCTGGGGTCAAAGCGGCGGCTGGCCAGGGCCTGCAGGCTTTTTTGCAAGCCATTGCGGTGACTGCGTTCCATCTGTGCCAGCCAGTGGTCCTGCGCGCCGGTGACCACCAGCACATCGCGACCGGCATGGTTGCGCTGGCTCACCTGATACCAGTGCACCAACGCCCGGCCCAGCACCACATAGGCAAATTGCGGATCCCGCAGGGGACCGTAGACCGCCTCGCGGAAACCGCCACTGAGCGGCCCGAATTTCAGTTTGGTGAGCTTGTCGCTGTAGTAGTAACTGCCCGCCGCGCCCAGCAACCCACCGATCAGTGCGCCAGCCCCCAGGGAATGCCCCAGCGCCACCGCATCAATCCCCGCGCCACCCACAGCACCGGCACCGAAACCCGCGGCGGCCAGCTGGGTCTTGCTGATGCCCCATAGCTGACGGGTGCGCTCACTGAACAGGTCGCCGCCTTGCGGGGTTACCAGCGCCTCTTCCTGACGCTGCAGGCGGCGATGCTGGTACAAGTCTTCCACCGCCACACGCAGCCGTTGCTCACGCTCGCGCTGCCAGTTCTGCCAGCGCTGTTGTAGCTTGGGCAACAGAGGGCTGGCGTCTTCGAACTCACTCAACCGTGCGGTTTCCTGATGGCCGAGCATGTCGATCAGGGCGTCGGCGATGCGCTCCAGAGCCTGGCTGTCACGGCCAAATTTGAGCGCCTGCAGATATTCCAGCGCGGCATCCAGCGGCTCGCGCCAGTGGGGCGCCAGCTGGCCAAAACTGCGCAGCAAATCCAGGTGCTTTTCAAACGGAGCGCGCACCGCGTCGAAGCGCCGCACGATCTGGAAATACTGACCCAACGCGGCCTCCCAGGCGGCACTGTGATCATCCGGGCCGATCTGGTTAATCAGCGCCAGACTGGGCCGGCCGGTCCAGCGCAGGATATTCATTTCCGCTTCGTGCTCGCGGTTGTAGGGCACCGAGCCATCCACCACATAGATAATCCCGGCACCTTCCACGATGGGCCGCAGCAGCTCGCATTCATCGTGGTAACGCGGATCGTCACGGTGCTGGGTCACGAATGCGGCCACCGTTTCCGGCCGGTCCGAGGCGGACAGGCTATGCCCCTGCAACCAGGCCAGCACCTTGCGGGGGCGCTGGAAACCGGGGGTGTCGATCAGCTCATAGAGCGTCACGTCATCCACTTTCATGGGGTAACGGTGACTGTCGCGGGTGGTGCCCGGCTCCATGGCGATGGCAATGCTGTCGTTCTGGGCGAGCGTCGCCACCACGCTGGATTTGCCCTTGTTGGGGTGGCCCACCACGGCAAAGCGCGGCAGATCAACGGAAGGCGCGGGAGTGGCGTTGTCTGGTTCGTGCATCAGGCTTGCTGCTCCTTCTCTGCCGCCACCGGGGCACACAGTAATAACTGGCTATCGCGCTGGCGGTCCACAAAGCGTTGCCACTGGGCGAGCAATCCCGCGTCGGTCAACGCCGCGCCACCTTCATCAGCCAATGGCACCAGCGCCAGCAGCGCCGACACGCCCTGTTCGCGGGCATCAAAAATAAAATCGCTCAGCTCACCGGTGGGCGGTTCCCACCCCCGGGCCACCACAATCACCGGTTGCCTGGATTCCGCCGCCTGCGCCAACACCCGGGCATCCTCATCCAGACTGCTATTGCCGCCGGCACGCAACTGCAACGGCGCCGGGTCCGCCGACAGGGCGGCACCGAGTGATGCAGACTGCAGGCCCGCGCCGGCCCAGTGAATCAGGGTGGCGCTGGCAGGAAGTGGCGAGAGGGCAGTGTGGGCCGGGGCCGGGGCTGCCTGTCCCTCATCGTCGCCCCGGGTGTCCACCCAGGGGGTATCGAAGCGGTAATGGAGCGGCTGCCAGCCGGGGTGGGCGCGCAGGGCACGGTGGCTTTGCCAGCGTAATTGCAGCGCCGCCAGCATCAGCAACACACAGCGGGGCAGCAGCACATAGACCAGCCACAGCATCAACACGAACGGCCACCAGGTACCCAGCAAGGCCGGGTTGGCCACGCCACTGCCCTGCTGCAACCGGTAGAACTGGGAGCCTTCCACCAGTGCCAGCGAGGGTACCGCGTCTGGCCACAGGGATTGCCAGGGCAGCGCCAGCGCGCTGACCCACTGGTGATAACCGGCGGCGGACGCCTGCAACGTGGTACTCCAGCCGAAGGCCAGGTCCTGCACCGCCACCAGCAACAGCAAGGTCAACAGGCCGGTCAGGGCAAACATCAAACCACCGGTATGGGCGACCCGGGCGGACAACACCGGGCGCAACGGCGCCAGCGCATCGTCCTCCCCGCGCCAGCGACCCAGCAGGCTGCGCCAGGGCTGCCAGCCCAGCCAGGCCTGCACGCTGGTGAACAGCGCAAGCAGCCCTTGCAGGGCCACCAGCGCGACCAGCAGGGTCACATTGATCTGCTGGCCGCCATCGTAATAGAGCAGGCCCAGCATGAAGACCACGCCCAGCACTGCACCCAGGCCGGCAAACACCCAGCGCGCCTGTCGCCAGCCGCGCAGGCGCGGATCGGCGCCACTGTCTACCTGACGCTGACCATTGAGGGCATGTAGAGAGGCCAGCCAGACGGGCACCGTGAGCGGCTGCCGCTGTTCCTGTTGCTGCTGGGCAAAACGCCGGTCGCGGCGATGCAGGAACGCGTGGTTCTGATCCACATCGCGGCGGTACTGGTCGTCAAAATCCAGCAGCAGGGTTAATGCATTCGCCAAAGCGGCCTCGGGTCAGGGCAGATCAATAACGGGACGGCGCGGAAGAAGTCGCAGACGGAGCCGCTTCATCCGCAGGTGCTGCCGGCGTCTCAGGCACCGGGCCCGGCATATTCGGATCGTTCTTTTCCGACGTATATTTCACGCCATCGGTGGCGCAGGCTCCACAGGCGTTGGAGAACTCACCCAGAATGCCACCCTGCTGGTCGTAACCAAACACCGGACGGTAATCCATGGTGCACACATCGGGCGGATCATCCGGGCAGGTGAGCGTGTCGTCCGGCAGGCCCATGGGGTAATCGTTGTCGTACGAGGAACTACAGCCCGCCAGTACCAGGGCCAGGCCTGTTGCAGCCAGAACGGCAGCTTTCATATTGCTCTCCTTGTCGCGTGTGTCAGCGCGTGTGCCGCGTGCATGAGCGCACGCGTGAATGCGCATTACACAGGGTATCTCTGAGACCCAAGCATAGATAAAGTTCGCCACGAACGCAGCCTGCGTTTGCTTATGGGGTGCGTTAAACTTTGGCCGCCATTCTTTTTCTGTTGCCCGTGAGGCTTACCATGCACTCCCCCCATCGACCCATCGACTGGCGCCACACCCCGGCGGCCATCTGGCGCGGCCGTTCGCAAACGCTCCGCCCTGTTCCTCACCCGGACCCGGTACGGCTGGACGATTTGCTCGGCATCGCCACCCAGAAAGCCAAGCTGGTGCAGAACACGGAACGTTTTCTGGCCGGCCAGCCCTGCAATCATGTGCTGCTGTGGGGCAGCCGTGGCACCGGCAAGTCTTCCATCGTCAAAGCCTTGCTCAATGAATATTCCCCGCGCGGACTGCGCGTGATCGAGGTGGACAAGGATGACCTGCACGATCTGCCGGATATCGTTGACGATATTCGCGATCGCAGTCAGCGCTTTATCATTTATTGCGATGACCTGTCTTTTGAAGATGGCGAGAACCAGTACAAGCATTTGAAGAGCGTGCTGGAAGGGTCACTGGAGTTGCCGCCGGAGAATGTGCGCATCTATGCCACCAGCAACCGCCGTCACCTCCTCCCCGAATACATGAAAGATAACGAACAGACTCAGGTGGTGAACCGGGAGCTGCATCACGGCGATGTGGTGGAGGAAAAAATTTCCCTGTCCGACCGCTTCGGTCTGGGGCTGAGTTTTTATCCGATCAATGAGGCCCAGTATTTTGACATCGTCGACCATCTGTTCGGCACAGTGGAAGACCGTGAACAATTGCACGTGCGGGCCCGGCGTTTTTCCATGGAGAAGGGCGTGCGCTCTGGCCGCACCGCACGGCAGTTTTATAACCAGTTTGTGGGGGAATTTTAAAGACCCGCTGCAAGCTACAAGCTACAAGCGGCAACGCGGTAAAGGCCTGCGCACTCCAAAATCATAGAAGCCGCGCCCAATGCTTTGGCCGCGACTTCTGTGCGTTAAAAAATATAAAGACTTAAGTCGCGTTGCCGCTTGTAGCTTGTAGCTGAATCACAATCGCTGGGCGGTGGCATCACAGATGTCATTCAGCGCCTTGCGGGCTGCCGGAATCACCCCGCCCATGGAAATAAATCCATGCACCAGTTCCGGGTAATCCAGTGAGGTCACGGCGCTATCCGCTGCACGCAGTTTTTCGGCGTACTCCAGACCTTCATCCCGCAACGGATCCGTCGCGGTAATCACAATCGCCGGGGGCTGACCGGCCAGATCCGGGTTGCGCAGGGGGGAGACGCGGTAGTCTTCGATCAGTGCCGGGTCCTGAATAAAGTGGTCACGGAACCAGTGCAACAAGGCCAGGTCCAGCCCGAAACCCTGTCCCAACGTCTGCACGGAAGGGTGGGCCAGCGCACCGTCCGTGGTGGGGTAGATCAACACCTGCAACGCCGGCGTTGGCAGGCCTGCCAACGCCGCCTGCTGAGAGACCACTGCGCTCATGCACCCTCCGGCACTATCACCCATCACCGCCAGACGCTGCGGGTCCAGCCCCAGCTGCGCGGTGTTGTCGAGCAACCAGCGCCAGGCCGCCAATGAATCATCCATGCCAGTTGGGGCAGGGTGCTCAGGGGCCAGCCGGTAATCCACACTGAGCACCACCGCATTGGTGCGATCCGCAATATAGCGGCACAGCCGGTCGTACTCTTCCACGCCGCCCACGGTAAAACCGCCGCCATGGAAAAACAGAATCGCAGGCGCCACGCGCGGCGCATTGGCGGGACGATAACGGCGCACCAGAATCTGGCTGCCGTCGTCCACCGTGACCTGATGATCCACCACCACGGGGAGACGAACCGGCGCCACATCCAGCAGCGCGATCATGTCACGGTAGGTGCGCCGGGCCTGCTCAACCGTGCCTGAATCCAGAGTTGGCTTGGCGCTGCTGAGTGCCAGCAGAAAACGCAGCCGCGCATCCAGATGCGAACGACTGTGGGTTTCCAGTCCGGCAGCAAAACGCGCCAGCACCGGCCCGGGCAACGTCATCAGGGCGCGTACGGTCGCCCGCTCAAAAACAGCAGGATTCATGAGTTCTCCTTAAGTACCGCAACAAGCGTCACGCACCACGCTAAAATCCGTAACCGTGTTGCGTGCAGCGTGAAGCATGCCGCGTTATCAAAAATACCATTCCAGACCACCCTCAATGCCGGTGACAGTCAGGTACTCTTCATCGATGTATTGCATGTATTCCAGGGTCAGCCCCAGATTGAATTCCGTGCGCAGGCCAATGCCCGCACCAAAGGCCAGGCTGGTGTCGTCATTGCGAGCCGTATCGTCCCGGCAGCCCTGCGCATTGCATTTACGCGTAACGGTTTTCACCTTCACATCCGCAATACCGGCAAAGCCCTGCACAAACAGGTTTTCCACATAGGGCAGGGCCACCGGAGACTTGAACGGGAAGCGCCCAGTGGCCAGCAAGGCGCCCACGTGGTCTACGGTATAATCCACCTTGGTGCGGCTGTTTTGCGGCCGGTAGGTGTCCGGTGATGGCCCCGTGGCCGCGCGTAGCTCCACCCCCCAGTAGGGATTAACCATGCCACCCAGACGCAGGCCAACCCCGGAGGGCGTTACCTCCCGGCTGTCATAATCGAGATTGAGGTGCATCAGGTTACCGGCCACATAGGCGGAACGCTGATCCTGATAGTGGGCCACCGGGTCCGCCCACAGAGCGGGACTGAACAACAACCCGAAAAGCATCCAGTAACGCATTGCCTGTCGTCCTTTTTGTTATTGTTGGGATTATGCGCTTTGCTGATGCGCACCGACGGCCTGTTATACCATTGCCCGCGTGCAGAGTCTGGTCATCTGCGGCCTTTTTTCATCAAGCAAGAGGATTGTGATGTCGGTCTACACCCCGCTCAGCCACGCCCAGTTGGCAGACGTGCTGACGCCGTTCGGTTTCCAGCTGCGTGATTACCACGCCGCCAGCCACGGCATCGAGAACAGCACCTTCCTGATCGAGGCCCGTGATCGCCATGGTCAGCCCAGCCCGCTGGTCCTCACTGTATTCGAATCGCTGGACCCAACAGCCCTGGCGCCGTATCTGACCCTGCTGGAACATCTGGCGGAGCAGCACCTGCCGGTCCCCGCGCCGCTGCCGGATACCAACGGCAAGGACCAGATTACCGTGGCAGGCAAACCCGCCGTGCTGATGCCCCGGCTACCTGGCCAACACGATTTTGCCGTGGATGCGGATCGCTGCCGCCAGGTGGGCACCCTGCTGGCCCGGCTACACGCCAGCGACACCTCTCCACTGGCCCCACTGCCCAGCGAGCGCGACCGTCTGCGCGGCTTCACCGCTCACCTGGATAAACTGCCCGCTGCCGACCGCGACACCGCCGCCGCCCTGCTGCACGACTGGCTGGCCCAGCCCGCCGGCAGCACCCTGATCCACGGCGACCTGTTTCGCGACAATCTGTTATGGCAAGACGGGCAGATCAGCGCCCTGCTGGATTTCTACAACGCCTGCCTGGACCATCCGGAATACGACCTGGCCGTGGCGCTCAACGATTGGTGTGTGGACGCCCATGGCCAGATCGAACCCGAGCGGGAACAGGCGCTGCTGTCTGCCTACCGGGAACAGGGCCGCAGCGTGGACCACAGCCGCCTGTGCGAAGCGCTGGCCGTGGCCGCGCTGCGATTCTGGTTATCGCGCCTGGCCGGCCCGGTGTCCGACGACAGCGAAGGGCAGGGCAGCAAGGACCCGGAGGAGTTTGCGCGGATTTATCGGCAGCGGCTGAAGGCGTTAACGGTTTAAGAAACAGTTAAAAGTGTAAAGTTCAAAGTTGAAAGGCGCGGGCACAGCCTTCGATGCTGCAATGGCCTTCCTCGCGTTTGAACTTTCAACTTTCCGCTCCACCCTAACTTGCGCCAGACAGAATCAGATGATTCAGGTGCGCCAGGTATTCCTCTTCCTGCCATAACCAGGGGTAGCTGGGGCACGCCAGCGAGGTGGGCGTCAGCGCTTCCACGCCCTGGGTCAGGGCATTGACCACCATCATTTCATGCAAGTCCGCCCACCCTGTGGGCAGCTTGCGCAAACCCTGTGGCTGGCGCACAAAGCCTTCGCTGATCACCGGTTGCAGGCGGCGCAGCCGGGTGAATGCCATACGCCTCTGCAACTGGTCTTCCAGCCGCCGCTGCCAATGCATGCCACCGGCGTCCAGCAACAGCTGCTTCATGGGATTGGCCAGCTTGCCCAGCAGGCCGGCGGCCGGCATGGCCTCACCACTGGCCAGCCGGTAGCGGGGGTCATCATCCAGCCACAAACTGAAATCGAGGAAATCCAGCTCACTGGTATCCAGCTGCCGCAGCTGCTCACTGAGCGCCGCCGTGGTGCTCAGCCCCACGGGCACAGACGGAAACAGGGCGTGCAAGGCGCGGGGAATATCGCGCAGATACTCTTCCAGACGTTCACTGGACGCAGGGGACCAGTGCGACGGCAGTGACCGTTCCGGGGAGCGCCGGAACACGCGCCGGGCGACCCCGTGGGCGTGAGGCAACGACGGAAATTGGTAGCAGAAATCCAGCCCCGCCACGTCACCCAGATACCCCCACTGCTCCACCAGCGACAGGGTTTCACTCCACACCGCGACAAAATCTTCCGGGCGACGCACAAAGGAACGGCGCGCGCGGCTGTCGTTGATAAAACGGCTGCTGAACCAGACCTTGAAGCCACGCTCATGGGCCGACTGCAGTAACTGCTGAAGCTGATGACGGATTTTCACTTCCACCGCTGGCGCGCCCTGGGGCATCAGCTCGCAACGGTCCATGTGGATACCGTTTTCCGGGGTGGCGATCAGGTGGGGGCAGGGGTCCAGGCGCAGGGTATTGAAGCCCCGCCGCTCGGTCTCATCCAGCACGCGCTCCAACGAAGCATAGGCGCCATCGCGAATATCGCGCTGCAGCAGCCAGGATATATCCCAGCAGGCCATCGCCAATGGTTGTGCATCGTGTTGCGCCATGCAGGTCTTACCGCCTTTTTAGATCAAGCGCATCAGCATACCCGTTTCGGAGGTTGCCTCAATGGCTCTACACCCTGTCACCCGCGTATTGACCCGCCTTGACACTCAAGGCCCCCATAAAAACGCTCAAAAGTGCGAACCGATTCCCCCTTCTCCCCGGGAGCGCTATTATCAATGCCATGAAAACAATACTGACAACACTGATTCTGGCCCCGGGCCTGGCCTGGGCGGCCGAGCAACTGCCGGACACCGCGCCGCCGGACGATGCGGCCCCGCAAACCCGGGGAAAAGGCCCCGCCCACCCCATGGATGGCGAGGAGATGGATTCCCTGTACCTGCAATCACCGGTGGAGCTGGATACCAGCGACGAAAGCCGAGGGCTCAATGCCCTGAGTGCAGAAGCGCGCTATCTGGAAAACGAACAGCAGGAGATGCGCCAGCGGCAGGCCGAAACCGTGCGCCCGGCAACAGTGCCAGACAATACCCCGCCACCCGCACCGCCCAACCTGATCCCGATACGCGACCTGTAAAGTGGCCCACTGTCACCCGGCCTCGCATAAGGGCTGACTGGGACTCAGCCCTGATCGGCCGCCCGCAGACACTGGGCGAAACCGGCGCTGAGCTCCGCCAACCAGGGCAGGTATTCCTGTTGCGAGGAATCACGACCCAACGGGTCCTGGGGCTGGACATAACAGTCCGGGCACAAACGCTTGAGCAAGCCGGCCCGCGCCTCCGGTTCCTGCAGCGCGCAGCGTACCTGCTGATCACGCACCTGCCCGGCCAGGGTAACGAAACGCCGGCTGCCCGGCCCCGCATCCAGCTGTTCCGACACCACCAACGGCTCCGCCAACCCCAGGCTCTCGCTCAGGTAGCCCCAGGGCTGGTGATAGCTAAGCCAGGGCACCCGGGCCAGCGACGCCAGCTGCGCGCGCTCCGCCTGCAACTGATTCGCGGCCGCCTGCTGCCACTGCTGCGGCTGGCCCGGCTGCAACCCCGCCGGAAAACGTTGGCCCACCGCCCCCGCCAGTAGCGCCATATTATCCACGGACAACCACAGGTGTGGGTCAGTGGTGGCGTCATGGCCGGGGTGCTCATCATGGTCATGACCCTCATGATGATCGTGTCCGCCATTGCGTCGGTGTACGCCTTCCAATCCCAGCAAGGCCACCGATGGCCCTTGGCGACGAGCCACCAGTGGTGCCAGTGGCGCTTCCACTCCGGCCCCCAGCCACACCATCAGATCGGCCTGCTGAACGGCCAGAGCCTGCCGGGGGGAGAGCGCCAGCTGATGCGGATTCTGGTTGGCCTGCAACAAGGTCGTTACCGTAACGCTATCGTCGTAAAGACTGCGCAGCACCTTGGCCAGCGGCTCCACACTGGCCACCACCGTCTGACTCATTGCCGGAGCACTGAGTACCATCAACATTACCAACCACAAACTGCGCATCACTTCCTCAAATAGCCCCCTGCAGGAGCGTCGCTGGCGGCGCGATACGATAGATGCAGTATCGAGTTGCGAGAAGCGAGTTTCGAAAGGCAAACCTCAAACAGGGGGAAAGCCCGATGATTTTCGCTTCTCGTTACTCATTACTCGTCACTGGGTTTATCGCGTCGCTGGCGGCGCCCCTACAGCAAGCCTGCTTCGTGCAGGCGACAGAGCGGCAGTATATCATTGCGCCTTTGTACTTCGGGCCCTTTCTTATGTCAGAACCTCTTGTCACGGTGCAGTCGGTGTCCGTCACCCTCGGCGGCAATGCCGTGCTCTCTGACGTCAGCCTGACCCTGGCGCCCGGTCGCATCACCACACTGATCGGCCCCAACGGGGCCGGCAAGAGCACTCTGGCGCGGCTAGTGCTGGGGCTGGTGCAACCGGATAACGGCAACGGCAGCGGTGGCACCGTCAGCCGCCGCAAGGGCCTGCGGGTGGGCTACATGCCCCAGCACATCAAGGTTGATGACAGCCTGCCACTCACCGTGGACCGTTTTTTGTGGCTGGCCGCACCGGGGCCTACGGCCTCCCGGCGGGCCGCGCTGGAGCGGGCCGGGGTGGCACATCTGCGCCGGCGCGGTGTACAGCAGTTGTCCGGCGGCGAGATGCAGCGGGTATTGCTGGCCCGGGCCCTGCTGCGCAAACCGGACCTGCTGGTGCTGGACGAACCGGCCCAGGGCGTGGACGTGGCCGGGCAGAACGCTCTCTATGGCCTGCTCAAAACGGTGCGAGACGAATTGGGCTGCGCCATTCTGCTGATCTCCCACGACCTGCATCTGGTCATGGCCGCCACCGACGAGGTGATCTGCCTGCAGCGCCATGTCTGCTGTTCCGGCAGCCCGGAGTCAGTGAGCCGGGACCCGGCCTACCACGAGCTGTTCGGCCCCGGCGCCGGCACCCCGAACCTGGCGCTGTATACCCACGATCATGATCACGACCATGACCTGCACGGCAACGCCACCCATTCTCACGAGCACAGCCACAGCCATCACCACGACCACGACGGGCCCTGTAACCATGATTGAACTGTTACTGCCGCCGCTGCTGGCAGGGCTCGCCGTGGCCCTGGTTTCCGGCCCCATGGGCGCCTTTGTGGTGTGGCGGCGCATGGCGTTTTTCGGCGACACCCTGGCCCACGGCGCGCTCTTGGGCGCGGCATTGGGGCTGGCCCTGGATATCAGCCTGTACGTGGCTGTGGTGGCGGTGTGCCTGGGGCTTGCCGCTGCACTCAGCGGCCTGCAACGGCAACGGCAACTGGCCGGTGACACCCTGCTGGGCATTGTCGCCCACACCACCCTGGCGCTGGGGGTGATTGCCATCAGCCTGCAAACCGGTATCCAGGTGGACTTGTTCGCCTATCTGTTCGGGGACCTGCTGGCCGTGGGCTGGCAGGATGTGATTGGCCTGTGGGTGGGCGCCATCGTCATCTTGCTGCTGATGCTATGGCAATGGCGGGCATTGCTGAGTATTACCGTCAACGAAGAACTGGCCCAGGTGGAAGGCATCGCGGTGCAGCGCACCCGGTTACTGCTGATGCTGTTGCTGGCCTTGCTGATTGCCGGCGCCATTCGCACCGTGGGCGTGCTGCTGATTACCTCGCTGCTGGTGATTCCCGCTGCCAGCGCTCGCCGCCTGACCCACACCCCGGCGCAGATGGCCGCCGTGGCCAGCGTGCTGGGCACCGCATCAGTGCTGGCCGGGCTGGCGGTGAGCTGGTTCGCCAATACCCCGGTGGGGCCGTCTATCGTGGTGGCCGCCAGCAGTTTGTTTGTGCTGACGTTGCTGCGCAAACCCGCCTGACGGTTTCTCTCTGGACCTGTCGCGACCAGACATGCCTGATCGCCCTTCGGTCGATGCCGTGCTGCGCACGGTTCGCCCCCTGGAAGGGAGCTCCTACAGCGGCTTCGTTAAAAGGTTTTTCCGGAGTTTGAATGAATCTGACCCTTAACCAACGCATCTGGATGCTGGCCTGGCCGTTGTTGCTGTCGAACCTGACCGCACCGCTGCTGGGGCTAGTGGATACGGCGGTGGTGGGGCACCTGGATCATCCCCGCTATCTGGCCGCCGTGGCGCTGGGCAGCAACTTTTTCATGTTCCTGTATTTCTCCTTCAACTTCCTGCGCATGGGCACCACCGGCTTTGCCTCGCAAGCACGGGGCGGGGAACGGGACACCCGGGTGGTATTACTGCGTGGCTTGCTGCTGTCTGCGTTACTCGGGCTGGGATTGATTCTGTTGTCACCGCTGCTGCGCGATACCGGCCTGTGGTTACTGGGTGGCAGTGACGCCGTACAACACCTGGCGCAGGATTACATCAACATCCGCATTCTTGGCGCCCCCGCCGCGCTGGCCAACTTCGCCCTGATCGGCTTCGCCATCGGCACCCACAACACCCGCGTTCCCCTGAAGATGACCGTGCTGATGCACAGCACCAACGCCTTACTCGATGTGCTGTTGGTGCAGGTCTGGCATCTGGATGTGCGCGGCGTGGCCATCGCCAGCGCCTGTGCGGAGTATGTGGGCCTGGCCGGCGGGCTGTTCTGGCTACGTGCCGCCCTGCGCCCACCTGCCAACCGGGAAACCCTGTGGCAGCCGTCGGCGATTCTGGCGTTGATGGCGGTAAATCGGGATATCTTCATCCGCAGCCTGGCGCTGCTCACCTGCTTCTTTTTCTTCACCGCCCAGGGGGCCCGACTCGGCGATGCGACGCTGGCGGCCAATGCGGTATTGATTACTTTCTTGCTGTTGCTCAGCAACCTGCTGGATGGCTTTGCCAATGCCGCCGAGGCACTGGTCGGCGAGGCCCACGGGCAACGCGATCGCTCAGCCCTCCAGGCCGCAGTGCGCGCCACCGGCCGCTGGACCGTGGGCTGCGCGGCGTTGGCGATGCTGGTTTTTGCGCTGGGGGGCGTGCCGTTGATTCACTTGCTCACCGACCTGCCATCGATCCGCGATACGGCGGTGGCCTATCTTCCCTGGATGCTGCTATTGCCGCTCACCGCCAGTGCCGGCTTCTGGCTGGATGGCATTTTTGTCGGCGCCACCTGGGGGGCCGCCATGCGCAACACCATGTTGGTCGCCATGGGGCTGTTCTTTACGCTATGGGCGCTGACACGGGGCTGGGATAACCATGGCCTGTGGCTGACCATGAACGGCTTTATGGCCGGGCGGGGCATCTTGATGGGTTGGGTGCTGTGGCGTCGCACCACAGCACCCAGGCATACCGGTTAACGCGATACCCTAACGCTTCAGGGCACCATCACGGTCGAGCTTGCTGACCACGCTCTTGGCATAGCCTTCCGCACCGCTCTTCAGATTATAAGGATTCATGCTGCGGGACTGGGCCTGCCACACCGGCTTTTCCGTCTCGACGTTGTAGAGCTGGGTTTGCAGGTAGTAGTCCGTCGCATTCTGGTAGTACCCCGGCTGGTACACAGCGCTGTAGCTATAGCCGACGTAGGGGCCATAGCCAAGATACATGGGCGCAGAGGCCATGGGCAGGTAATCCACCGTGGGCGGCATGTATTCATCACGCTCCTGGCTCTTCAGCAGCGTCACCACCATGACACCATCAGCGCCACTGTCTTTCACCGCTTGCTCGACCTTGCCCCGGAAATCCGCCGCCTGCTGGTTAGCTGCCGGCAACGTGGCGCTACCGAGGGTCGCCTCGACCTTGCGCTTGGCCAGGCTCTTCTTCACTTGTTGTTCCACCGCCGCAGAGGCCACTGCATTCTCTGACAGCACCAGCACGTACAGGTGCGCAAAGCTCGGCCGTGCTTCGCCGGTTTTGGTTTGCCAGGTGGAATTGGTTTCGGTGGTGGTGGCACAGGCCGCCAGCAACAGTACCGCACAGAAAACAAAGGCACGTTGAACCATCTGCATGGGAAATCCTTCGATATGCAAAGTAAAGTGCTGACAGAGTAAGGCGTTTTACGCACAGAGGCCACAGCGAAAAGCGCCGCGCCAGCGGAATATCAGTGGCCGCGACAGAAACGCAGCCTGGTCGCTATTGCTAGGTGGAGGGGAGCGAGTAACGAGTTTCGAGTTGCGACAACCTGCTGCAGGAACGGTTTTGCCTTTCGAAACTCGCTTCTCGTATCTCGAGACTGGTTATTTCTTACCTCCGGGCATGATGAATTTCATCAGGGTCATGAACCACATCAGCTGGCCCGGGTCGCCTTCGATCTTGATATCACCGGCCTGCATGCCTTCCATGAAGGCCATCTGGTTCTTGCCCGCCTGTTGCAGGGTGGCAAAGGCATAGCTGGCGTTCTTGAAGTTCAGGATCACAGTCGGCTCGCCATGGATCCCCCCTTTGGACACCACTTTGCCGGGCATAAAGTGAAAGCTGCGCGCCGGCTTGCCCGCAAACGTCCGCCACTGCATCACCACATTGCGGTTCTCCAGTTGCTTTTGAAAGCCGGCGTTACGCGACGCCAGCCAGCGCAGCCGCCAGCCGAGAACCAGCAATACCAGTGAAAATTTCATCGAGCGTCCTTAAATCAAATCAGCAACACGCCACAGACTACACGCATCACGCGTGTGAGGCGTGCAGCGTGTTGCCTGCTGCGTCCCTACGGCATGACCGCCGGCAGTTCCTTGTTGAGTTTCATTTTTTCTTTCACCGCTTCACCGGTTAGGGCATAACCCAACAGGCTGCCATCCTTGCCACGGAACAGTGCCTGCACGGTATTGCCATCCGCTTCCACTTCCCAGTCACCTTCGCTGCCTTCTGCAGCAGGGCAGACCACCACCGGGCACGCCGGGGTCTTGATAGTCACCGGCATCACGCCGTAGCTGACTTCTGTGGTGTCGCCGGCCAGGGTTTTCGCCAGGGCTCGGGCAGAGGCCATCAGTGGCAGGACGTAGGGCAGCACATGGCCCTGCACTTCGGCGCAGTCACCCAGCGCATAAATGTCGTCTGCGCTGGTTCGCAGGGTCTTGTCGGTCAGAATGCCGCGATTGGTGTCCAGGCCAGCTTCCTTGGCCATGCTGATGCGCGGGCGCAGGCCAATGGCCGAGAGCACCACATCGGATTCCAGTTTGCTGCCGTCGGACAGCTCGGTGACCAGTTGACCGTTATCACCGTGATGTACCGCCTTGGCCAGCGGGCCAAAATGGAACTGCACCCCCAGTTCCGCCAGGCCACGGCCCACGGCTTCGGAGGCCTGCTCCGGCAGCAGCAGCGGCAGGCAGCGGCCCATGGGCTCGACCAGGGATACCTGGAAACCACCGTTGGACAGGTCATTGGCGAATTCACAGCCGATCAGGCCGCCACCGAGGATGGTCACGGTTTTCTTGCCGTCCACCGCCGCACGGAATTTACCGTAGTCCATCAAATCATTGACGGAGAACACCTCACCCACAGCGTCGCCTTCCAGCGGCGGGGTCCAGGTGTCGGCGCCCAGTGCCAGCACCAGCTTGCTGTAATCCAGGTGGTCATCGGGCAGCAGCACGCGCTTGTTGGCGGCGTCGATGCCGGCCACATGCACGCCGGTGCGCACGTCCACATTGAATTGCTCGGCCACTTTTTCCGGGGTGGCCATGCACAGGTCATCGGCGGTTTTTTCCTTGGTAAAACCGGCAGACAGCATGGGCTTGGAGTAGTTGCGGCCGTCGTCAGCGGTGAGCATGACGATAGGCGTTTCCTTGTCCAGCTTGCGGAATTCCTTGACGGTGTTGAAGCCGGCCAGGCCGGTACCGATGATGACAATAGGGTGCATGAGCAATCCTTAACGATTAATGGACGGGCGATGTGGCTGACGTAATGGTCTAGATTTCCACCATTTCGAAGTCTTCCTTGCCCACGCCGCAATCGGGGCAAACCCAATCTTCCGGCACGTCGTCCCAGGCGGTACCCGGTTCGATACCCTCATCGGGCAGACCTTCGGCTTCGTCATAGATGAAACCGCACACTACACATTCCCACTTCTTCATCGTGAACCTCATCGGTAAAAGTGAGCACTTGCTCACTGCGCTACATACAGGGTGTATCTCGGGGGGCGTTAACCTATCGGCGTGCGGCGCAAAAATCAATGACAGCAAGCGCTGTCATATTGGGACGCGAGGGCGCCATTTCTCTGCCCCCCGGGGCAATTTGACGACCGCTTGCTCTGCTGCAAGACATGGGCCATAGTCCTGCCGCCCGCGAGAGTACGCGATATCCTGAGAGAGCCATGCTGCCTGCCGCCCTGCATCCTGACAGCCTTTGGCGCCCGCTGGAACAGCTGGTGCTGCCCCCGGTGATTCGTGACTGGATGGCCGACCCGGACTCCCTGACCCGGCGCCTCAAACGTCACGGTCACTTCAGTGTCATGCCTGGCCTGCATACCATTGCCTTTCCGCGGGCCGACGAACGGCAGCTGCTGGCGCTGCCCGATCGTCGTGCTGCGCTGATCCGCGAAGTCACCCTGCATCTGGACGGCACCCCGGTGGTCGCGGCCCGCAGCGTGCTGCCGCTGACCAGCCTGGCCGGCGCCAACCGCTCCCTTGGCCACATGGGCAGCCGCTCCCTGGGCCTGGAGTTATATAACCGCCCGGTCTGCCAGCGGGATCAGGTGTGGGCACGGCTGGCCTCACCGGGCCAGAACCACCCGGTGTGCTGGGGCCGGCAGTCGCGCTTTCTCAAACGCGGCGCCCCCCTGCTGGTGGCCGAGTATTTTCTGCCGGCGTTGTGGGAGAAGGTATTTGCAACCGTCCCCGCTGGAACAGAATCACTGTAGGAGTTCCTCTCGAGGGACGAACCCGCGTATCAATGCGGATGGCGGGCGAATAATTCATCAATCCCTATAGAATGGATTGGCATGGAGACCACGCTTTTTCCTCGCTTCGCTCGGTTCGCACCTCGAGAGGTACTCCTACAGGCGGTTTGATTTCGGGCAGGCGGCTCCGCCTGGGCCGCCCGATTCGCACCTTGAAACTTGCAGCTTGTCGCCTGAAACTCTTCTTCGCCCTGACAACCGGATGTCCCATGTTTGCCTTCGTTGAACAGCGTTACCCCGCCCTCTGGCCCTATATCCAGCTAATGCGCCTGGATCGCCCCATCGGTACGCTGTTGCTGCTCTGGCCCACCCTGTGGGCGGTGTGGATTGCCGGGGCGGGCACTCCCAGCCTGACCGTCATTGTGGTGTTTTTCCTCGGTGTGGTGATCATGCGGGCGGCGGGCTGCGTGATTAACGACTTTGCCGACCGGGATTTCGATGGCGACGTGGAACGCACCCAGGGCCGCCCACTGGCCACCGGCGCGCTCAGCGCCAAACAGGCGCTGGCGTTGTTCTGCGGATTGGGCCTGTTGGCCTTTGGCCTCGTCCTGTTCCTCAACGAGCTGACGTTCTGGCTGTCCTTTGGCGGGCTGGGGCTGGCCGTGCTGTACCCCTTTACCAAGCGTTTCACCTTTATGCCCCAGCTGTTCCTGGGCGCCGCTTTCAGTTGGGCAATTCCCATGGCGTTTGCCGCCGAAACCGGCGAGGTGCCGGAAATCGCCTGGCTGTTGTATGTGGCCAATGTGCTGTGGACTGTGGCCTATGACACCGAATACGCCATGTGCGACCGTGAAGACGACCTGAAGCTGGGCATCAAGAGCACCGCCATCCTGTTCGGCGATGCGGACCGGCTGATGATCGCCATCCTCCAGGGTCTAACCCTGCTGGCACTGATCATGGTCGGCCAGCGGCTGGATTTTAGCTGGCCCTGGTACGTGGGCCTGGCAGGCATGGCGCTGAGCTTTGCCTACCAGCACAGCCTGATCCGCTACCGCGAACGCTGGCCCAGCTTCCACGCCTTCCTGAACAACCACTGGGCCGGGGCCTGCGTGTTTATCGGGCTGTATTTTCAGTATTTTTGAGAGACGCAGCACGCTGTACGCGCCACGCAACAACACGAACTACCCCCTGCAGGGAACGGGAAACCGCATCACTTCGCGCCGGGGAGTTTCATCTGCGGCCTTCGGCCGAGCCATGCCGGACACCGTAGAAACCGCCTTTCATGGCTCGCGGCCCTCCACATTTCTGCCCTTTCTTACAAGCCCAGATCCGCGTTGTCGCATGTTGCTTGTTGCATGCCGCGTCTCTATCTGTCATACGGATGTCATAAAAAGGCAATCTAATAGGGCAACATTCCGGGCAGCGCATGCGCGCCCATGACAGGCAAGGAAGGTAAGCCATGTCCCGTAACCGCATTTTGATTGTTGATGACGAGCCCGCCATCCGTGAGATGGTTGCCGTCGCCCTTGAGCTGGCTGATTTCGATGTGCTGGAAGCAGAAAACGCCCAGCGCGGCCATGAAATCATCGTGGATGAACGCCCGGATCTGGTGCTTCTGGACTGGATGCTGCCATCCGTCACCGGCATCGAACTGGCCCGCCGCCTGAAGCGTGATGAAACCACCAACGAGGTGCCAATCATCATGCTCACCGCAAAAAGCGAGGAAGATAACAAGATTCAGGGGCTGGACGTGGGGGCCGATGATTACATCACCAAGCCTTTCTCCACCCGCGAACTGATCTCGCGCATCAAAGCGGTGCTGCGTCGCGCATCCAGTGTGGCAGCGGAAAAGGCCATTGAAGTGGAAGGGTTGTGTCTGGACCCGGTCAGCCACCGCATCAGCGCTGACGATTACCCCGTGGACATGGGCCCCACCGAATACCGGTTACTCGAGTTCTTCATGAGTCACCAGGAGCGCGCCTACTCCCGTACCCAACTGCTCGACCAGGTGTGGGGCGCCAACGTGTACGTGGAAGACCGCACCATCGACGTGCATATCCGCAGGCTGCGTAAGGCCCTGGCGCCGTTCGACTATGACCGCTTTATCCAGACCGTACGCGGCACCGGCTACCGCTTTTCAGTAAAATCGGCCAAAGCAGGCTGAGACAGCAGCCACGCAGCTGCCTATACTGGAAACCCATTGTCGAGCCCTCGCCCGACAACCTGCGAACCCGGCAACCAATCGCGGTGACTGACGCATGAAAGCCAGCCTGGCCAAGGAAGTAAATCGCATTGCCGGCCTGATTTTTCTGGCCGCCCTTGCTGCCCTTGCGGTAGGGCATATCTGGCCGCTGCTGACAGGGCTGGTGGGGTATATTTTCTGGAGCACCCGCCAACTGTTCGCCCTGTACAGCTGGCTGGTTCGCGATGACCACACTGAACCGCCGGACAGCATCGGCCTGTGGGGCGAGTTTTATACCCGCCTTGAGCATTTATTCCAGAAAGAACGCCGCGCCCAGGAAAACCTGCAGGGCATCATTCATCGTGCCCAGCAATCGGTGAATGCCCTGGACGACGTGGTCATCCTGATCGACCAACACGGTTACCTGGAATACTGGAACCATGCTGCGGAACGCGCCATGGGCTTCAATGCCGGCCAGGATCTGGGGCAACCGCTCACCAACCTGGTTCGCCACCCCCGCTTCACCGAGTACCTGAACAAGAGCGAGTTTGACGACGCCCTGGAAATCCCCTCACCGGTAGACGACAACCGCATCCTCCAGTTCCGCGTCACCGAGTTTGGTGTCGGTGAGCAACTATTGATCGCCCGTGACGTGACCCGCCTGCATCACCTGGAGCAGATGCGCAAAGATTTCGTTGCCAACGTCAGCCATGAGCTGAAAACCCCGCTCACCGTACTCAAGGGCTACCTGGAAACCCTGCTCGATACCATCCCCGATGAGCAGGCCCGCCTGCGCCGGGCGCTGGTGCAGATGGACAACCAGTCCAACCGCATGGAAGCCCTGGTCGCCGACCTGTTGCTGCTGGCCCGGCTGGAAGGCACCGAAGCCGACAGCGTCCGCCAGGCCGTACCGGTGCACGGCATGCTGAACCGCATGAAAGACAACGCGCTGGCCATCAGTAGCGACAAACACCACCGGATTGAACTGGATGTGCCCCTGGAGGCCCGCCTGATCGCCAACCCTGCCGAACTGGAAAGCGCCTTCGGCAACCTGATTACCAACGCGGTGAAGTACACCCCGGCCGAAGGCACCATCCACATCCGCTGGTGGCAGGATGCCCACGGCGCCCACCTGTCCGTCACCGACAACGGCATCGGTATCGACCCGGCCCATATCCCCCGACTGACCGAACGTTTTTATCGACCGGACAACAGCCGCGTCACCCAGACCGGCGGCACCGGTTTGGGACTGGCCATCGTCAAGCACGTGATGATCCGCCATAACGGTCGCCTGGAAATCACCAGCGAACTCAGCAAAGGCAGCACCTTCACCTGCCATTTCCCGGCGGACCGGCTGGTAAGCAAGCCGACAGCGGTGGCGGGGTAAAAACACGGCAGGAGTTCCTCTTGAGGGACGAACCGAGCGTAGCGAGTCTACAGAATCGCCGCCCGCAGCGACCGGCTGTTAAACAGAGGCGGCGAGTTCTGTCCCTTTCCCATTTACTCACGGATTCGCGCCTCAAGAGGCACTCCTACAGCGGCCTTGTCGAAATATTTGTACCACGTCTCCATCAGCACAGAGCATGAGCGAAACTTATGAAAAGAATCTGCGTCTATTGTGGTTCCAGTCCCGGCAATAATCCGGTCTACATTCAGGCCGCCGAAGCTCTGGCCGATGCATTGGTTAGTCGTAATATCGGGCTGGTTTATGGCGGCGCCAGCGTCGGCGTGATGGGCGCCATTGCCAACGCAGTGATGCGCCAGGGCGGCGAGGTCGTCGGCATTATTCCGCAGGCCTTGATGCGTCGTGAGATCGGCAATGATCATCTGACGGAACTGCAGGTGGTCGATTCCATGCATGAGCGAAAAGCCGCCATGGCGGATCAGTCCGACGGCTTTATTGCCCTGCCTGGCGGCATGGGCACCCTGGAGGAAATTTTTGAAATTCTTACCTGGGCACAACTGGGCTTTCACCAAAAACCCTGCGCGCTGCTAAACGTGAACCACTATTACGATTCCCTTCAGAACTTTCTGGAACACAGTGTGGCGGAAGGCTTCCTGAAAGCGGAGCACCACCAACTTTTGCAAGCCCACACGGACCCGGCCACACTGCTGGATCATTTTCAGAATTTTTCTCCACCCCCGGTGGATAAATGGCTGGATCGCCAATCCCAGCTGTAACAAAAACAATGTGAAAGAAGGTCAAATAGTCGAATCGTTCCGGGCCAAGACCAACCGGAACCCGTTACGGTGACATGGACAGTGCAACCACACACCAACCATGGACGAGGTAACGGTTATGCTTGGATGGGCTCTGACATTTCTTATTGTGGCAATTATTGCCGGCGTACTCGGCTTTGGCGGCATCGCCTCCGGCGCAGCTTCCATTGCCAAAATTATTTTCTTTATCTTTCTGGTATTGCTGGTCATCAGCCTGGTGGCCAATGCGGTGAGAGGCCGCGGCCCGAAGATATGACAGTGGCAACACGGGTGGGCTATGACTTGGCCGTAGCCCACCCCTTTCATTTTCTGTTATCGGGTTATCGTTAATCGACAGCCCCACAGAGGAAAGGTCACGACAACCGTTGATGCCATTCCTGTAAGGCGACCAGTTGTTTGGCCACCATCTCCCGGGTTTTCTCATCCACCAGATCGCCGTTCTCATCGCATTTCTCATGAGCGGCCGAGACAAACACTTCCGGTTTGTTCAGTGGATGCATGTCCAGAAACACCAGTACCTGGCGCAAGTGATACTGGCTGCGGCTGGTGCCCATGCCGCCCATGGACGCGCCCATAATGACCGCAGGCTTACCCATAAAAATATCACCCGGCACACGCGACAACCAATCGATGGCGTTCTTTAGCACGCCGGGGATCGAGTAATTGTATTCGGGGGTGGCAAACAGCAAGGCATCCGCCTGAGCCACCTGCTCGGCCAGCGCCATCACAGACGCGGGCCGGTTATCTCCGTCATCATCACCGTTATACAGCGGCAGCGGGGCGATGTCCCCGATGGAGAGGGTCATGCCGGATGGCGCCAGTGCCTGAGCGGCGCGCACCAGACCCCGGTTATAGGATTGCTCCCTGAGACTGCCTGCTATCGCCAGAACCTTCATACCATTACTCCCTGTTTCCTGAATCGGTCAGCGCGAAGCCACACTAAAGCGAACGCGCATTCCAGCTTCCTCCACACGCGCGCCAGTGACAAGAGATAAGCCTCATCATCGCCGGGCCATTTATCCCCCATATGGGTGACGCATTTCTGTCATGCCCCGCATACAATTCCTGAACGATTCACGGATACCTGATCGCAATGCCCATTGATATCACCCCCTCCAGCGCGCCCTTTATTCCCGGCCCGGCCCTCTACCAACAGCTGGCTATTCTCAATGGTTTGTTGATTCTCGGGCTAAGCGACAAAAAAAGTGAATCCCAACAAATCCAGCACCTGAGCCTTGATCAGCAACAACACATTACGCTGTTTCGTGGCAGCAGCCAGAGCCGCTTTGGCATGGCCTTCCGCTTTCATCGTCAGGATGTGGAACAAATTGAAGGGGTAACGCTGGAAGGAGGGCGCGGACATCTGCTTTTGCACACCCGGCCCGGTGCGATTCAAAGCCTGACCTTCATGCCTGGCGCCGCCGCCAGTGATAACGGTTACAACGGTGGCACCCGCAACAGCGTTGACCTGCTGGTCCCCGCCAAACGGCTGGAGCAGGCGGAAGCCGCGCTCATTCGTATCTTTCGAATGGCCGGCTCCACCTGGTATCCCGATCTACCGCCCCATTGGCGAGGCGACTAGCAGGTGCTATAGCCGTGACGCTTCTGCTGTCAGCGTGCCATCGCGATAATCCCGCAGGGCCTGATTAATTTCGTCCTGGGTATTCATCACAAAAGGACCGTACTGGGCAATGGGCTCACCCAGTGGTTTACCCGCCAGCAATAACAAGCGCGCACCTTTCTTTCCCGCCACCAGAGTAACGCTATCGCCATCGGTGAAGGTGGCCAGGTGATCACTTTCCAGCGTCGCCTCCGCCACACTGACACGGCCCTCGAACAAATACATGAAGGCGTTATAGCCGGACAGTACAGGCACCGTCAGGGTTTCATCCGGGCGCAGGATCACGTCCAGATACAAGGGATCGGTTTTGCCCCCTTTCAGCGGCGCGCTCAACGTCTGCCCGGCGATCGTCACTTCACCGGCGATGGCTTTGACCTGACCGCCACTGGCCAGGTCCAGCCGCGGCATCTCATGGTCGGCAACATCCCGATACCCGGCAGGTTGCATTTTTTCCGCCGCCGGCAGGTTGATCCACAATTGAAAACCGCGCAGCAAGCCATCTTTCTGTTGCGGCATTTCTTCATGAATAATGCCACGTCCGGCCGTCATCCATTGCACGCCACCCTGTTTAAGATCGCCTTCATTACCCAGGTGATCCCGGTGACGCATGTGGCCTTCCACCAGATAGGTGACGGTTTCAAAACCGCGATGTGGATGCGGCGGAAAACCGGCGATGTAGTCCTCCGGGTTGTCGGAGGAAAATGCATCCAGCATCAGGAACGGGTCCAGGCGCACGGCAGGCGTCGACCCCAGTGCCCGCTTCAGCCGAACACCGGCACCGTCGGATGTATCCATCGCCCGAAGCGTATTGAGTATTGTGCGTTCCATGGGTGCCTCCTGATAAGCCGTTTCGAGACTCGAGTATCGAGTTTAGAAACGCAAAATACACAATGCTTTTGCCTTTCGATTCTCGTGACTCGTCACTCGTTACTGGTTAATAATTTCTCGCTCGCCCAAACGTTCGCGGCCGTGGGGTGAGGTCCAGTCCAACTGTGGTCCGATGGAGATAATCCCGTGGGGGTTCACCGTCGGGTGGCTGCAAAAATAGTGATGGCGGATATGCGCCATGTTCACGGTGTCGGCCACACCGGGTAGCTGATACAGCTCTTGCAAGAACCCCTGCAGATTCGGGTAATCACTGATGCGCTTGCGGTCACACTTGAAATGCGTGACGTAAACCGGGTCAAAACGCACCAGGGTAGTCCACAGCCGAATGTCCGCTTCGGTCAGGGTGTTGCCGACCAGATAGCGGCTTTCGCCCAGGCGCTGCTCCAATTCTTCAAGACGGTCGAACAGGGTCACCACCGCTTCGTCATACGCCTCCTGACTGGTGGCAAAACCGCTCTTGTACACGCCGTTATTCACGTCGTGATACACCCGCTCATTAATGGCATCAATGTCCGCCCGGAGCGCTTGCGGGTAATAATTTCCCGGCGTAGCACCCAGAGCATCGAAGCTGGTGTTGAGCATGCGAATGATGTCTGCAGACTCATTGCTGACGATGGTTTCCCGTTGCGTGTCCCAGAGCACCGGCACAGTCACGCGGCCGGTGTAATGGCTGTCCGCTTTCAGGTACAGCTCGTACAATTTGCCGAAACCGTACAGGGCATCGCCGGTGGCACCATCAAACCCGTCATCCAGTTCCCAGCCACTCTCCAGCATGTGCGGATGCACCACGGACACACCGATGTGATCCTGCAGCCCTTTCAGGGCACGCATGACCAGGGCGCGATGGGCCCAGGGGCACGCATAGGACACATACAAGTGATAACGCCCGCTCTCAGCCGCAAAACCACTGTCACCCGTGGGCCCGGCACTGCCGTCCGCCGTCACCCAGTTTCGATACTGACTTTCGGAGCGCTTGAATCGCCCGCCGGTACTCTTAGTGTCGTACCACTTGTCTTGCCATTTGCCGTCGACCAACAGTCCCATCATTGCCTCCCTAAGTTGACTATCGAGGAGCGAGTGACGAGAAACAAAAGACAAAACTCTGTCTTGGTTTTCGAAACTCGCAACGCGTCACTCGCGCTTACTAACCCGCCAGCGCCGCCTGTGCTTCGCTCATGGCTTTCTCTTTCGCCTCGTCACCCATGTTCAACCCCTCTGCGTAAACGAAGTTCACATCGGTGATACCGATAAACCCGAAGAACAATTTGATATACGGAGTCACCGTATCGTTCTCGGTGCCGGCATACAGACCACCCCGGGCCGACAGCACCGTCACGGGTTTGTCGTCCAGCAAACCCTGTGGGCCATTTTCGGTATAGCGGAAAGTAACACCCGCCCGAGCCACATGATCGATCCAGCTCTTCAACTGGCTGGGAATACCAAAGTTGTACATGGGCAAGCCCAGGACGATGTGATCTGCCGTTTTCAGCTCGTCGATCAGCGCCATGGAAAACGCGTCCACCGCCTGTTGATCCTCACTACGCTGGTCTGCCGGCGTAAAGAAGGCCCCTACGCGCTCCCCGTCCAGGTGTGGAATCGGGTCTGTGGAAAGATCACGGACCACCACGGTGGCATCCGGGTGCTGTGCTTGCAGCGTCGCCAACTGGCTGTTGACCAGCGAAGAGGAATTGCCGTTATCGCCGAAAACACTGCTTTTGATGACCAGAATATTCATGACCCCAACTCCTTTTTCTGTCTTTGCATGGTGCGGTCGGCACCCATGCGCCGACGGGATTGTTTCGATGGGGCTATTGTGGTTTCAGTAAATAAGATATAAAACGGGATAAAACTGCACATTTAGCTCAGGAATTTCGATATGTCGGCCAAAATCACGCTGGATCAATGGCACGCCCTGCTCGCCGTGGTGGATGAGGGCGGCTACGCCAGCGCCGCCGAAGCGCTGGACAAGAGCCAGTCGGCGATCAGTTACGCCGTGCAGAAAATCGAAACCGAGCTGGGAGTGCGCGCCTTCACCCTGGAAGGGCGCCGCGCCAAACTCACCGAAACCGGGCAAATGCTGTACCGCCAGGCCAAGGTGCTGGTGGAAGAGGCCAGCCGCATCGAAAGTGCCGCCATCCAGCTCAGCCAGGGCTGGGAGCCGCTGGTACGGGTGGCCGCCGACGGCCTGTTCCCCCAGCACTGCATGCTTTCCGCGCTGGATGCCTTTGCCCAGCACAGCCCGCTGACCCGGGTGGAGTACAGCGAAACCATCCTGTCAGGCTCCGATGAAGCCCTGCTGCGCAAGGAAGCAGATGTGGTGGTGGGCGGGCGTGTGCCACCGGGGTTTTTCGGCGACCCCTTGATGCGGGTGCGTTTTCTGGCGGTGGCCGCCGCCGACCATCCGCTGGCCCAGGCCGAACACCTTACCCACGAAGACCTGCGCCAGCACCGCCAGATCGTGATACGCGATTCCGGCAGCCGCCGCATTGATTCCGGCTGGCTGGGCGCCGAACAGCGCTGGACCGTCTCCCACGCCACCACCCGTATCGCGGCCATTCGCCGTGGGCTGGGCTTTGCCTGGGTGCCGGAAGCGGAAATCGGCGACGGCCTGGACACTGGAGCGCTGAAGATACTGGCGCTGGATGAAGGCGTGGAGCGCATGGTGGACCTGTACCTGATTTACGCCGATGGCCAGTATGCCGGCCAGGCCGCACGCTATCTCGGGGAACGGATTCGCGATGCTGCTGCCTTATCTTGTCCGGGGGTCACGGTTTAGCCGTCCTCACCCGGACATGACGCACAAGGCGTACAATGCAAGACGTAGATGAGAGTACCAGCTCAACGTCAGGAGATTGCCATGAAAGGATTACCGATTCAGGCATTATGGGTGTTCGCCGCTACACTGCTGCTCAGCGCCTGTGTCAGCCCGGTGGTGATCGACAGCCAGTCGGGCGCCGATTTGCAGCAATACCGCACCTACGCCTTTGTGTCCCAGGACGAGGACAAACCCCGCGAACTGGATGACCAACGCACCCAGGCCGCCCTGAAAAAAGCACTGGCCGCCAAGGGCCTGACGGCCGCCACCGCTGCCGAGGCCGATGTGCAGGTAAAACACTTCTTTAAACGCGAGCAGCGCTTCGATGGCTCCACCTTACAGTTCGGCTTCGGCTTTACCCGCAACAACATTGGCCTGGGCGCCAGCACTCCCACCGAGGGTGAAATCACCGAGGAATACAAACTGGTGGTGCAACTGATCGATCAGCAAAGCAAGGATGTGGTCTGGCAAGCCACCAGCCGCGACGAGCTCCACGATGACATGAGCAGCGAGCGCCGCAGTGCGCATATCGAAAAAGCCGTCGAGGACATGTTCAAGCGCTACCCGTAAGCGGCCAGCTCAAGGTCGCGCGGAGCCCGGCGCCGGCACGGTTCTCCAGCGCCAGTCGACCGCCACTGCGGGCCATCACCGAGGCGACAATGGCCAGCCCCAGACCGGTTTGCCCCCGGTCTCCCCGGTGCCCGCGCGTACACAAATCCTCCGCATTGCCCGTTATCCCCGGCCCCTGATCTTCCACATGGATGTGCAGGTCCGTCGCATCCGCCACCGCCCGAATCCACACCGGCTCGCCCGGCGGCGTATAGCGCAACGCGTTCTCCAGCAGGTTGCGTAATGCCAGGCTGGCCAGGGAAGGGGACGCCAAGGTCATTGCAGCACACGCCACGTCATCGCGCTGCACTGCCGCACGCTGCGGATGTCCGGCGAGTTGGGCCAGACTGTCATCGATAACCGCCTGCACCGGGCGCGGATAACTCTGCGGCACCCCATCCAGGCGGGCCAGCGCCAGCAGCTGCTGCAGGTTATCTGCCATTCGCGAGCTGGCATTTTCCGCCGCCGTCAGCGCCGCCATGGCCGGTGCATCCGGGGGCAACTTCAAGCGGGCTACCTGCAACTGGGTTTTCAGGGCAGCCAGTGGCGTACGCAGTTCGTGGGCCAGATCGTCGGTCAGGCGCCGCTCGCGCAACAGCGCTTGCCGGGCCTGATCGGCCCAGCGATCCAGCGCCGCCACCAGGGGCACCAGCTCCGTGATCCCGGCCGCGCTGGGCGTCGCTGACGCCGCCTGTACCGGGCGCGACTCAAACTCCTTGCGCACCGCGTCCAGCGGCGCCAGGCCGCGGCTCACCGCCCAGCGCACCGCCAACCACGCCCCCAGCAGGGCCAGCAACAACCCCACCAGCAACGCCCAGGCCAGCGTCGCCAGCAACGATTCGCGCACCGCCATGGGTTCAGCGGTGGCAACCCGTACCTGCCCCTCGCTGACGGTATAAACACGCCAGCGCTCACCCGCCAGAGAGCGCTCAGTAAAGCCGTCCTGGCTGCTGGCGAGGTGGGCGGACGGCGCGCCGCCGGAGCGCGCCAGAATCTCGCCACGCAAATTCATCACCTGACAAAACAGCCCGCTATTTACCACCGCCTGCAGCTCCGGCTTGGCAGATAACGCCGGTGCACTGGCATTAGCCATGGACGCCACCATCCGTGCGGACGCCGCCAGACGCTGGTCCAGCGCCGTGCCCAGATGCTGCTTGACGGTATTGTGCAACCACAGTGCCAGCAGCAGCCAGACGCTCAGCAAACTGAACGCCACCAGCCACAACACCCGGGAACGCAGCGAGCGCGCCATCACGACGGCGCCCCCAGGCGATACCCGCCACCGCGCACGGTTTCCACAATGCCGCTGCCCAGCTTGCGGCGCAGGTTATGGATATGCACCGCCAGCGCGTTGCTCTCCACGCCATCCACCCAGCCATAGACGCGGTCAGCCAGCTGGTCCGCCGTGAGCAGCCGACCCCGGCTTTGCAACAAGGCCAGCAACAACGCCATCTCCCGACGTTGCAATTCCACCTCCTGATCCACCAGCCAGACCTGCTGCCGAAACGGGTCCACCCGCACCCGGCCATGTTCAATCAACGGACTCGCCTGCCCGCGACTACGGCGCAGCAGCGCCTGCAAACGCGCCGCCAGCTCGCCCAGATCAAACGGCTTGACCAGGTAATCATCGGCACCGCGCTGCAAGCCATCAATGCGGTCCTGTACCGCATCCCGGGCAGTGAGGATCAATACCGGCGCAGTGAGCCCGGCGTCGCGCCACTGACAAAGGGCCTGGCCCCCATCCTGATCAGGCAGCCCCAGATCCAGCACCAGCGCATCGAACTCCACACTTTTCCAGGCAGCCAGCCCTTCGCGCGCACGCGTCACCCAAGCCACGGTAAACCCCATGGCCTGCAGCCCGGCCTGAATACCATCACCCAGCAAGGCGTCATCTTCGATCAATAAAATATGCATGTGGCTCTGACCCGGTTAGGCTGCGCAAGTTGCAGCCCAGTGTCGGTGCCACCGGTTAACCCACGGTTAATACGGCCGGGCCACACTGGCGCTTCCCTGACTGGAGATACCGTGGACGCTGTCATTATTGGCCCCCTCGCGCTGCCGGCAGGCACCTTCATGGTCCTGATCGGGTTTCTCGCCGCCACCCTGACCAGCCTCTGGTGGCAACGGCGTGGGCAACACATCGAAGCAACGCTCTGGCTGATTGCCATCACTGCCGTGCTCGGCGCACGGCTGGCGTTCTTATTGCGCTATCACAGCCAATATGAATCCTGGCTGGCCATGCTGGATATCCGTGACGGGGGCTGGTGGTGGCCCGGGGCATTACTGGCACTGCCGGTGCTGGCCGTGGGCCTGTACCGGCAGCCCCGTGTTCGCGCCGCGCTGATGTCTGCCAGTGCCGCAGCACTGCTCAGCATGACGTTGACGTTTGCCGCACTGGAAGCCTTGTCGCCAACGCCCAGCACGCTACCGGAAGTCACCCTGTATAACCTGCAAGGAGAGGCCACCACACTGAACGCCGCCTCCAGCAGAGTAACGCTGGTGAACCTGTGGGCCACCTGGTGCCCGCCGTGCCGGCGGGAAATGCCCGTGCTCGAGGCCGGGCAGCAGCGCTATCCCGGTGTTCGCTTTATTCTTGCCAATCAGGGAGAAAACCCCAATCAGGTCCGCCAGTATCTCACCGAAGGGCAGCTGCACTTTGAGCACCTGTTATTGGATCCACATGCGGATCTGGGCCGCTATGCGGGCAATCGTGGCCTGCCGCTAACCCTTTTATTCGATCAGCAGGGCCAAGAAGTAGGGCGCCATTTTGGCCCCCTGTCCGACGCCAGCCTGCATCATTTCCTCAGCCAACACCTTCCGGGAGACACCCCATGATCAAACCTGTTGCCTTGCTGCTCACCTTGCTAATGCCCCTGATCGGCCAGGCCGACGACGGCCCCTCCATGGACAGCCTGCTGGCCAAGCTGGAAGCCAGCACCTGGGTAGCGGAAGGCGCACAGCAGCCGCAACGGGTGGCTTATGTTTTCACGGATATGGCCTGCCCCTACTGCGCCAGATTGTGGGAAAACATGCAGCCAATGATCGAGAATGAGGACAACGTGCTGCAGGTACGCCACATCATCGTCGGGCTGATCAATCCCAAACGCAGCTTCACCCAGGGCGGTGCCGTGCTGGCTGCCCCGGACCCGGCCGCCGCCCTAGCGGAGCACGAGGCGAACTACGATGACGGCGGCATTCGCCCGCTGCAACGGGTGCCCGATGCCATCCGCAGCCAGATTCAAAGCAACACCGGGCTGATGATCGGGCTGGGCCTGCAAGGCACACCGGCCCTGATTTTCCAGGACAGCCAGGGGCGCTGGCGTGTGGCGCCGGGGGTCGTTGGGGAAGCCGATCTAAGGGAGGAAGTGTTTCAGCTCGAAGAGAGGTAAACGCTATTTGTAGGAGTTCCCTTCCAGGGGACGAACCGAGCGACAGCGAAGCAGTGGCCGCCTTTGACTGCAGCTCGCCTTACAGGAAAAGCATCACCCGGTGAACAGAGGATTGGCTTTCGCCAATATCGCGCTACGCGCGGTTCGTCCCCTGGAAGGGAACTCCTACAGCGGCTTCGTAGCTGGCCGCTGACTCAATCCGACAGCCAGCTCACCTTGCCCTGGCACACCGTCAGTTTCACGCTGCCCTTGAGCTGGGCATGGCGCCAGGGGGAGTTGTTGCCTGCGGACAGCCAGTCTTCGCGGAGGTCTTTGACGCCCACCGGGTCCAGCACACAGAGGCTGGCTGGACGACCGGTTTCCAGCTGGCCGGCCTGAATTCCAAGGCAACGGGCCGGAGCCGCGGTGACCGCATCCAGGGCACGCAGCAGGTCCAGCTTGCCGTCATCCACCAGCTGTAAAACCAGCGAGAGCAATACATCCACCCCAGCCATGCCCGGCTTGGTGGCCGGGAACGGGGCCGCCTTGCTGGAAGAGCCAATGGGGGTATGCTGAGAACAGATAGCATCGATGGTGCCATCGGCCACCGCTTCCAGCAGTGCCTCCCGATCCTCGGCGCTACGCAGCGGGGGAATCACGTGGCAATGGCTGTTGAAGCCTTCCAAGGCCGACTCGTCCAGCAGCAGGTGCTGAATACTTACATCTGCCGTCACTGGCAGGCCTCGCCGTTTGGCGGCCCGCAGCAGGCGCAGGGAATCGCGACTAGAGATCTGCTGGAAATGCGCCCGCACCCCGGTGGCTTCCACCAGCAGCAGATCGCGGGACAGGTCCACACTTTCCGCCACGGCGGGAATACCGGGCAAACCGAGACGGGTCGCCACCGGCCCCTCATGGGCACAGCCACCCACACTAAGCGCCGAATCCTGCGGACGAAACATGACCGGCAAATCGAAGGTGGCGGCGTATTCCAGGCTGCGCTTGAGCACCAGCGCATTGGCCACCTTGCCGCCGGCATTGCCCACGGCAATACAACCGGCCCGCGCCAGAGTCGACATCTCTGCCAGCTGTTCGCCCAGCAGTCCCTGCGTCATGGCGGCAATGGGCATGATACGGGCAAACCCGGCCTGACCGGCCTGTTCACGGATCAACCGCACCACGGCAGTGGAATCCACCGGGCCGCAGTCCGGCTGAGCCGCCAGGTGGGTGATGCCACCGGCCGCCGCGGCGCGGGTTTCACTGGCGATATCGCCGGTGCGACCGCTGCCCGGCAACGACAGGTGCACACAGGCATCCACCAGGCCAGGCAGCACCCAGTGCCCCTCGGCCTCCACAATATCCGCCCCCGGTGCATCCAGGCTGGCGCCGATACGCGTCAGGCGGCCATTTTCAATCAGCAGGTCGGCCACGTCATCACGGCCACTGGCCGGGTCGATGACACGGCCCTTGCGGATCAGGATATGGGCGCGGTTACGGTTAGCGCTGGCCACGGGCACCTCCTGCTCCTTCCATGTTTTCTGCCGAGGCGGCCAGGGCATTGCTGTCGCTGTCCTGGCCGCTGATGGCCATGGACATGACGGCCATGCGCACGGCGATGCCGAAGGTCACCTGATTGAGAATCACGGAACGGGGACCATCCGCCACTTCCGAGGCGATTTCCACGCCCCGATTGATCGGCCCGGGATGCATCACAATGGCGTCATCCTTGGCGAACTGAAGCTTGTCGTTGTTCAGCCCATAGAGGCGGAAGAACTCGCCTTCGCTGGGCAACAGGGCGGAATCCATACGTTCTTTCTGCAACCGCAGCATGATCACCACGTCCACGTCTTTCAGGCCCTGGGCCATGTCCGTGAACACGGTGGCGCCCAGCGCTTCCGCATCCACCGGCAGCAGCGTCTTGGGGCCGATCAGGCGCACTTCCTCTGCGCCGAGAATATTCAATGCGTGAACCTGTGAGCGGGCCACCCGGGAATGCAGGATGTCGCCGACAATGGCCACTTTCAGCCCGGCAAACCCGCCCTTGTAGTGGCGGATGGTATACATGTCGAGCATGGCCTGGGTGGGATGGGCATGGCGCCCGTCACCGGCATTGATTACCGCCACGCTGGGCGTCACTTCGTTGGCTATAAAGAACGGCGCGCCGGAATCCTGGTGGCGCACCACGAACATGTCCGCCGCCATGGCTTCCAGGTTGCGCAGGGTATCGAGCAGGGTTTCGCCCTTGCTGGTGGCGGACTTGGCGATATCCAGGTTGAGCACGTCGGCGCTCAGCCGCTGGGCCGCCAGCTCAAAGGTGCTGCGGGTGCGGGTACTGGACTCGAAAAACAGGTTCACCACGGTCTTGCCGCGCAACAGGGGGACCTTCTTGATCGCCCGACCGCCCACATCCACAAAGCTGGCTGCGGTATCGAGAATATCTTCCAGCAAGGAACGGGGAAGGTGCTCAGTAGTGAGGAAATGGCGAAGCTTACCGTCGTCGGTAAGTTGTACTCGGGAGGATGGCGCAAGCGTCGGCGTCATTCTTATGACCTTGTCTCTGTGTCGTCCTCAACCACCAGATTGCGAATCTCGGCAATCAACGGAGAGGGCCCCCGTAATTCTACCCGTTGATGGGGTGGCAATGCCAAAGTTTCCCCGCAAATATCGGCACGAATTGGCAATTGCCGATGGCCGATGTCGAACAGCACCACCAGGGAGATGGACGCCGGGCGACCAAAATCAAACAACTCGTTCATGGCCGCGCGAATGGTACGCCCGGTCATCAACACATCATCCACCAACAAGATATGCTGGCCATCCACATCAAACGGCAGCTTGGATGGCGTCACCGTGGGCTTGAGACCACGGGTATCGAAGTCGTCCCGGTAGAACGCCGGATTCAACGACCCCAGCGGCAACGCCGTAGGCAAACGCTCATTAAGTGCCTGCGCCACCCAGGCGCCCCCGGATTCAATCCCCACCAGCAACGGCGACTTGTCCGCAAAGCGCTCATTGATGGCCACCGCCATGGCATCCAGGTGTGTCTGCAATTGTTGCTCGTCCCAGCTCAAGGCCGCTCTCCCACAATCCATAAGGCATATCCAGAGCGGTAAGAGTAGCAGAAGGCCGGGCTGCTGAGGCAATCAACGGAACAGCTGATCAAACCGTTCAGTTTTTTGCGCTGTGTCCCGGCCTGAAATACCGACAAGCTGGTCGCTGACGCATAACGCCTGTAAGTTTTGTATAAGCCGGAACCTGACGCGCTGTGCGGACTCTGAACAAGAAGGGATCGCCCGGCAACACGGGCAGCAACACCGGAAGGGAACCATCATGAAACTGCGCAACGACCCGCAACGCTTTGGCGCTATTGCGCTATTATTCCACTGGCTGGTGGCATTGGCGGTGATCGGCCTGTTTGCGCTGGGCTTTTATATGGTGGACCTGGGCTATTACGACCCCTGGTATCGCGAAGGCCCGGATCTGCATCGCAGCATCGGCATACTGCTGTTTATCGCCATGCTGCTGCGACTGGCCTGGCGCTTTATTTCACCGCCGCCGGCACCGCTGCCCACCCACAAACCCTGGGAAAGAATCAGCGCCCATCTCACTCACTGGGCGCTGTACCTGCTGCTATTTGTAGCCATGATCAGCGGCTACCTGATCAGCAGTGCCGATGGCTCTTCCGTGGATGTGTTCAACTGGTTCGCCGTTCCCTCGGTGAGCGGCCACCAGACCGGCCTGGAAGACACCGCCGGGCTGATTCATTACTGGGCCACCTGGGCCGTCATCGGCCTGGCCGGCCTGCACGCGCTGGCCGCCGTCAAACATCATCTTTTTGATCGCGACGACACCTTACGCCGCATTCTTGGCCTGGCGCCACGAGCCACAACGCAAATCCCAAACGACACTCACAACCTATCTTAATCACCTGAAACGGAGTTTGATGCTTATGTCGACGTTATTGAAAAAAGTCACGATCCCCGCCCTGGCGCTACTGCTCAGTAGCATGGCGTTCGCCGACCAGCCCGGAGGCACTTATCAGTTCGACAAAAAAGGCGCCCACCAGTTTGTCACCTTCAAAATTTCTCATCTGGGTTACAGCTGGCTGTATGGCCGCTTCAATGATTTCAACGGCACCTTCACCGTGGATGCTGAAAACCCGGAGAACAGCCAGGTAACCGCGACCATCCAGACGGCCAGCGTAGACTCCAACCACGCTGAACGTGACAAGCACCTGCGCGGTGATGATTTTCTGGACGTGGACGAATATCCAACAGCCACCTTCAAGAGCACCAGCATTGAAAAAACCGGCGAGAAAACCGCAAAAATCACCGGCGACTTCACCCTTCATGGCGTGACCAAACCGGTAACACTGGATGCCAAACTGATCGGTTACGGCGATGATCCCTGGGGCGGCTACCGCATGGGCCTGGAAGCCAGCACAACACTGACACTGGCAGACTTCGGCATCACCAAGAATTTGGGGCCGGCATCAGAAACCGTGGAAATTATTATTTCTGTGGAAGGGATCAAGCAGTAAGCTCTGCTGGTTTTCGCAGGTCGGATTAGCCACAGGCGTAATCCGACCTCCACACTTTTACGCAAGAAGAACAGAGGATGTCAGGTTACGCCTACGGCTCTTTGTGCCGGCCGGGTGGACCTGACCTACCTTTTACCACCCATTAGCCAATGGCCTCGGCATCACCCGCAAAAAAGCCTTCGGCAATAATCACCGCCGCCATGGAATCCACCCGGCTATCGGCTTTCTGAATGCCGGTACGCTCACGGGCTTCGCGGGTACTCAAACGCTCATCCACCAGCCACACTTTTTTTCCAAATCGGCCATGCAGACGATTGGCAAATTTACGCGCGCGGCCGGTGGACTCGCTATCGCTGCCATCCATGTTCAACGGCAAGCCGACAACCAGAGCTTCCGGTTCCCACTCTTTCAAAAGCGCGGCGATATCATCCCAGTTGGGTTGGGTATTCTTGCAGGGCAGGGCCTTCAAGGGCGTGGCGGTGCCCAGCAGCTCGTTGCCACTGGCCACACCGATTTTTTGTGTACCGTAGTCAAAGGCAAGAATCATAGAGGTAATAAATAGCTAATAATGAATAGTTAATAGTTGCGCGATCTCGTTGCTCTGATTTTGCAAGGTTCGTCGCCGCGCCCGGTGTTGCGACCGCGGCTTCTAACCTTGCAAGAACAAGAACTTCAACCGCGCCGCTATTAATTATTAACTATTCATTATTAATTGCCTTTCAGCTGTGCCCCGCCTGCGTGGCAATCAGACTCATATCGACACCAATGCGCGCGGCGGCAGCATGCCAGGTTTGCTCAAAGGGAGTATCAAGCACCAGCTCGCGGCTGGCAGGGGTGCTGAGCCAGGCGTTATCCACCAGCTCCTGCTCCAACTGCCCGGCATCCCAGCCCGCGTAGCCCAGACAGATCAGGGACTGCTCCGGGCCTTCACCAATGGCGATGGCTTCGAGAATGTCACGGCTGGTGGTCAGGATCAGGCCATCACTGAGGACGGTGCTGGCGTGCCAGCGGGTGGCGGCACTGTGCAGCACAAAGCCGGCTTCCTGCTGGATCGGCCCACCCGCCACCACCCGGTGCCGCTCGGACGGCGGTACTTCGATTTCAATATCCATGTCGCTGAGGATATCGCCAAGGCTGATCTGCACCGGGCGGTTGAGCGTCAGCCCCATGGCCCCCTCGCTGCTGTGCTCAACGATATAGGTAACGGAATGTTCAAAGTCCGGGTCAGCCATTTGTGGCATGGCCACCAGCAACTGGTGCTTCAAGGGTGTGTTTTCCATGGGGACAGTATCCGGGGAGGGGAGGAGCGCTGCAAGCTCAAGGAGCCCCGAGAGGACCAACCTGGGAGAATTTCGTACAGAAACAGGGGAGGGCAAGCGCTGGCAGACCAAGCCCGGCCTGATCCGGCTTCCCTCGGATCAAGCCCGACTCGCAAAGTCGGGAGCTATCGCTGATCCGCCCCACCTTTCAGGCGGGCTCAAGCTCCGACTGGCAACGGGCCTTCAAGGCGACCCGAATATCATTGGCTAAATTGATCAGGCAGCTCTCCGTACTTGACCAATCAAGGCAAGAGTCCGTTATGGAAACCCCGTGGCGAAGCTCTTCCTTGCCTTTAACGTCGAGGCTTTGATTGCCAAAGTTAAGATGGCTTTCCATCATGAAGCCAACGACGGAGCGATTACCTTGCTGAATCTGGGAGGCAATATCACTCACCACCAAGGGCTGGCGTGTGGGATCCTTCCCTGAATTGGCGTGACTGCAATCCACCATAATGGTGGGTTCCAACCCGGCATCCGCTAATACAGCCTCACACGTCCCGACACTCTGCCTGTCATAATTTGGCCCAGCATCACCACCACGCAGCACGATATGTGAATAATCATTGCCTTTGGTTTTGATAACCGCCACCTGACCCTGACCATTGATGCCAAGAAAGCGATGAGGATGCGCAGAAGACTTCAGCGCATTAACCGCCAACATCAAACTACCGTCAGTGGCATTCTTGAACCCCACCGGCGACGAGAGACCACTGGCCATTTCCCGATGGGTCTGGGATTCGGTGGTTCGCGCACCAATGGCATACCAGCTGATCAAATCAGACAGGTACTGTGGTGCTACCGGATCGAGAGCTTCTGTAGCCACAGGAACCCCCATTGAAGTGATCTCCACTAGGAGTTTTCTCGCGATCTGCAACCCTTCTTCTATCCTGAAACTGTTATCCAGATGAGGGTCATTGATAAGCCCTTTCCAACCCACAGTAGTTCGGGGCTTCTCGAAATAAACCCGCATAACAATATAGAGCGTGTCGGAAAGCTTCTCGGATATCGATTTTAATCTTTTTGCATACTCAAGTGCCGATTCCACATCATGGATAGAGCAAGGACCAACAATAGCAATGAGGCGGTGATCCTTTTTTTCAAGAATGTTCTTGATGACACGGCGACTATCGCTAACCGTTTTTGCACCCGATTCAGACACTGGCATAGATGTTTTAATTTGTTCAGGGTTGACCAGCATGAACTGAGATTCAATATTCAAATTGTCCGTATTATTGGGTTCCATTTTCAATATCCTTAAGCATCCATGCACTGATGTCAGTTCTTTACACCGTATTGGAAATCGAGATTTTTGGGGTGTACAAATGATGGCATGAAAGACAGCGCTATCATCGTCAGCATAAACCCGTAGTCATGAAGAGGAACTTCCTCAGTCATAATATCTTCAACCGCCTCATCATAATGGTGATGAGGGCCGATCATTCGGTAGCAAGACTGGTTAAAGGAATAAAACCATAACCTTACTAGTAGCCGAGGCTTGGTGATCAGTTTATGAAACGGGTAGTGGCAACCAATTTCTCTTGCAATAGAGTCCAGAAACATGATCTGAGAAGGCATGGATTCAGTATGATTCGGACTGAGGCACATCCATTGTTCTTCCCAATCCTTCTCTTTTTCAATTCGATCGCCAACGTCTTCAGGGAGGTTGATCTTATTGCTACATAAAAGGGCAAAATAGCGCGCCTGCATTTCTGAGCAAATTGGAATTCCGCCACTAATAGGACGAACAAAACCGATCATGGCCAGGCGCCCATTATGATCCGGATGAAAAGCATGCTTGTAGAGATTTCGAACGTTATTGTCTTTAATTTCCACATTGCTCAGCAACGAAAAATCTTTTTTGAACCCCGTACACAACAGAATTTTGTCAAATTTTTCCGAAGTTGAATCATTAAAGTAAACCGTGCCCCCATCAACCCTTCCAATGCCACAATCCTTAACAACAAGCTTGTTGTTAAGGATATTAGGGACAAAACTTACATTCTTTGAGAAAATAATCTTTTGAGACCAATTCCCTTTTTCATGATGGGATTTTTTATTCCATTTATTAATGAAATCCACCACCTCTTTTTCATTTTTTGTATCATAGTCAATTTTTGATGGGTCGCCATCCTGGCCCATATTATTCTTTCCAGGATCATTATTTTTTTTATCACCCATTATCTTTCTGGAAAGAAAGTTAGCCGGGATCGAGGCCAGACCATAGGCATTCACAACCCCCAGAAAAATATTCCTGAGGGCCCAACTATCCTGGCTATAGGATTTCATCTGGAATTTTATTTTCGAAGCCCTGTTCCACATTTCATAATGATGAGACCGGGTGGTTAACGTGTCCGTCGAATACTTCCCGTAGATAAGACGGGGAATAAGAAAAGTATGGGACCTGATCGAAACCACGCATTTCTGGGCAACATTGGAAACTTCTCTAAGCATATCCGCACCCGACTCAGCCAGGCCGATAGCCAAAACTTTCTTACCCTCAAAGTCTTTACTATTCCGATAAGACTTGGAGTGGACAACCTCGCCAGTGAAGCCATCAATTTCACTAATTTCAGTATTGGCCGTCTTAAACGGTCCACTGCAAATTGCAACAGCCTCAAAGCGGTGAGACGAAACTCTTTTATCCCCCACCTTTACCTTTACTATCCAGGAGCCATCACTTTCTCGGATCACTTCCTTGACGAGACTGTTGAATTTTATGTGTCTGGTAAGGCCAAATTCATCAGAATACTCTTCAAGATAACGAAGATATCCTTTATGGTCCGTAAACTTCCTGCCGTCTTTGAAAATAAAATCAGAAAAAGACATCATTTTCATAGAAACAGTAAGCATCATGTTGTCATAGGCCTTCATCTGCTGCCCATCATCACCACCTCGATACCATATGCCACCGACACTTTCGTTGGCATCAAAGCAAGTGACATCATGGCTTTCATCAAGCAATTGTTTGATTGTCGTTAACCCGGAAGGGCCAGCACCAATAACACAGACTTTCATAATAATTCCCGTTTATTCATTACGGTTAATACCAAGGCTGAAAAGCCTGATCAATTGATGGCGACAAGCCGCTGATTCGACAGAATTTGATCAATTCGGGATCTTGCCTGAACAACAATTTGCTCTCGCTCCCTCTTTGATCCGCCCGCATCAATAAGCTCGATGTTTCTAGCGCCGATAAATTTGCAAACAAAGCTGAAGTAAGAGCTTGCAAAGTCTTTTTCTCCACCTACCGGAGTGCCTCCCGAAGAAGTCACAATGTAGACATTACGGAGATTGTCACAAAGCCCAACCGCGCTCCCCGACTCGTACTTGAATGTCACACCGGGTTGGAGCACATAGTCGACCCACTGTTTCAAAACAGCAGGAACCGTAAAGTTATAGATTGGCACCCCCACCACAAGCGAAGTCGCGCTACGGAGCTCCTCGATGAACTGGTCAGCAAAAAAGTGATGCCTGACCAGACTAGGCCGATCAATACGCTTCCCGTTATGCAGATCAATCAAGTCTTGTCCAGAAAGAGAAGGAAAGGAGGTGTTCCCTAAATCACGATCAGTAATCGATTCACCCAGACCTTCAGCAAGATAACGAGTCAGTTCCCTGCTTATCGACAACTCGTTTCTGGCACTACAATCCATAAGCAGTGTGCTCATCAGGATTCACTTCCTTGTTTTCAAGTTTCGCGGATACCCTGCCAAGACATAAAAATGGCAAAACAAAGCCATAACAGCCATTACCATCCGCTATTAAGAGAAATTTATTCTGACGCCCCCCTCACATAAACCAATGGGTGAGAGGCTGGATACTCAGGGTAACGTAAAGAAGTTCATTGCATCGTCATGCTGAACAAAATCAGCTTCCCATTTGTTATAGGGGAAAAAGACAACCAGCTCGATGGGCTCTTCTTTAAGATTCATGAAGGCATGGGGAACCATGGGCGGGATATTAATCACGTAGGGCCCTTCAACTTCAAAGACCTCATTTCCCAATTGGTATCTGACTTTCCCATTTTCTTTGAGAACATGGGTTTCTTCACTTTCATGGGTATGCAGTGGCGCGCCGCCACCTTGCTGGGTATAGGTAATGCCCACAGTGGTTGACTGGAAGCCGTGACGCTTGCCTTCCATTATTCGCACCCATTCACCAGGAGCCGGGTTAATGTTGACGAATTCATCCTCAGTTGTGACGTAATCTTCAACCGTGTTCATGGCAGGTAAATAGTAGTAGGCCGGTAAAAGATGCCGCTCCAGCGGAATAGTCTGATACTCACTGGCCGCATGAAGACGAGCTATCTCCCGGTCCGGGATAATATCCTGGATAAGTTCACCGCTTTCCGTGACAAAATCGTTATCAAGCGCATCTGCGGGGGTATACGTCACAGTGATATCAGGCTCATGATTTTCACTGCCATCCCCACCTCCGCCGTGACCATGACCATGACCATGTCCGTGACCTCGGCCTCGACCGCGTCCTTTGTTTTTTTGCCAGTACCAGTCCTGCTTAAGCTGACCGGAAGCATCAACTCGCTGGCTTGAAAAGTCATGGGCCTTGAGGTCCAACGGCATCCACGCCATCCCGATTACCAAAATCCCTATGCTTACTTTGCTGCGCATTTCCATTGCAAACCCCTGTTAGTTAAAAGCCCAGACATTGAGACGATCAAGATCTAATCTATAAGGTGAAACGTTAAGTATGGTAATGAACTCAATATTATCCATCCGGAAGCGGCGATCTTTAGCTTGTGTGCTCCGAGCCACACCGCCAGATGTCGAGCGAGAAAGCCCCCTATCAACGCGCCTGGAGCAGCGAAAACCAGGACATCGAGACTGATCGCTTGCTTAGAAATAAAGTAGGGAACTGCCGCAAGAACGCTAACCGCACTTACACATACCGCCACGGCGACGGCCACATTAAGACGCACACCAATAATGATGAGGAAAATCAGCAGCAACTCCCCGACACCCACTGATATCCATGCTGTAATTACACCTCCGAAAAAGCTAACCAGAACAAGCCCCATCAGCTCCAATCTTGAAAGCGCACTTTCCCTTCCTTTCAATTCAACAGTAACTTTTAGTGTTCTCGCCAGAATGTATGAACCGACAAACAAAGAAAAAACGGAGAAAAGGAGTTCTATGTCTATATATGGATCGGGCAATAGACGTAGCGTCAGAAGAATACCCGCACAAGATGAGAGTAAAGCGACCAGAAGAACTGGATAAAACCCTTTCCACTGATTAGGAAAATCTACCTTTTCACTATTCTGATACTGAACCCAAGCCAAGGCGCCGGAGCTCATTCCAAAACACTGTATCGCAATGCTCGTGGACAACGATTCAAGCGGGGAAAACCCTTGACTGATAAATATCGGCAGAAAGACAATTCCACCTCCAGCGCCTGTAGAGCTGGCAATGGTCGCACCAACAATACCCATTAAGAAGAACAATAAAGCACGACCGGTCATGAAGGGTTCATCTGCTGGCAGTTGACTCAGCATGGACTCACCAAGACTAAAAAGAATGACACAGCTAAGCATATAAAAAACGATACGCATTACTGTCAAATTCCCAATATTGGGAATAATAAGGACACTTTTCCTTATGTCAGCGACTCGAATATTCATCACAGAAGCTTCTGTTGAGCAAAACCGTTAATCGAGTCCAGCGCATGGGCCAAACGCATCCTGAAGCCAATCTTTACCACATTGTTGAACTTGCTCACGGGCAACTGCTTTATTATTTTGTGTGCCTCTCTTTTCTTGCTTCCTGGGCCGACCAACCGATACTGAGTAGCCTGAGTCGGACCATACATAATAGTTAGCCAGATAAGCGGGTGGCGCCTAAAATATTCCTTTAACGGTGGCTTGCAGCCGATGATGTCGGCAAGGCCATCCATGTACCTGAAGTAATCCACCAGGCTCCGGATCCGTTTTGCGTTTTTGCCAAACTGCGCTGTGTTGTCCTCATAGTCCTGCTTTATTGATTCCGTCATAGCCGCTTCGTCAGGCAGCTTCAGCCGACCCGCACAAAGCAGTGCAAAATACCGCGCCTGCATCTCCATTATTGGAAACTGGCTTCCAAAGCCAGGCCTGGCGACGCCGATCCAGCACAGTAACTCACCCATATCTTTATGGATCATATGCTTGTAAAGATGCCTGGGGTCGCACTGACGGTATTCTTCAGGCATGAAATTGGTGATGTTTTTATAGCCTGTCGAAAAGACAACAGCATCAATATCATCCAGTCTCATCCCATCAGCACAAACCAGATGTTTACCGCCTTCTTCAACCTCCGTGACTTCCCCAACAACTTTACAGTTGTAATGAGCTATCGCCTCCGCGAGCGCTATGGTCTTTGTTCCATAAGTACTCCATATTCCTTTTGGGTCGGGAATACGGCTATTGAGCATCGCAACAGCATCGAAAAGAGGGTCATTTTTTGATTTTTCAATTTCAATTGAACGCCGAGTAAAATAAGCCCCATAGTGACGAGGAAGATCCCATACACCTCTGTGCGTTGAAATATCAGTGGCATACTTTCCACGTTTTCGAGGCACGACCCAGCCGGCACTTTCCCTTAAGCTTATCCAGCACTGATCAGCAACCTGAGAAATCTCTAGAGCAATATCTGAAGCTGACTCCCCGCCCCCAACCACCAGGACCCTTTTCCCGGCATACTGACTTGCGTTTTTATATTTCTTTGAATGCGAATAATCGATATCAGTTAATTTTTCAGCCCAACCAGGATAACTTTCAGCGCTATTGTTTCCGGTAGCCAGAACAATCCGCCTGGCCAGGAACGCCTGGAAATTCGTTTCCAGAACCCATTGCCCCTCACCCTTGCGGCTTACCTTGGTCACTTTGGTATCAAAGAGTATTTTTTGAGTTACATCAAATCGATCCGCATATCGTTTCCAGTAAGACACGGCCTCTTCTTTTGACCAGAAATGGTTTTCTTCTCCTGGCTTGTTAAGAAAATCAGAGAACATACTGAAGGTTGCCGAAGACGTTAGTTCAAGATTGTCATACCCTTTTGCGAAAACCCCACCAATGCCACAGGACTGTTCCAGGCAGAGCACGTTGTCGAATCCGTTCTCCAACAACTCTTTCGTGGCAACGATGCCACCAGGGCCAGCACCAACAACAATACACTCATAGATATTGTCTGAAGATTCCATATTCATTCTTCCCATAATGAACACAAACCGCCTAGCCGGCAGCAGTCGATAACTAACTAACAAAAAGAGACGAAGAGAACTTCTCTGTGATGATCATTGATTTTTCACCGCAGGAATAAACACTATATGTTCGGGACAGCAATTCACTGTCGACTGGAACCGAAAGGTACCCAGATATCTCAACGTTGGAATTTTCACTTTCTGCGGAAAAGTCTGTTTTATATGTTTCAAGTTTATGCTTCGACCAAAGCTTTCCAATTGGTGTTTTCGAATCAATTAATTCATTACGAAAACATTCCGGAAGCCTATCAATGAGTATTGTTGACTCAGCATATATATAGTTTTTATCTGTATACTTCCCTTTAAGAATTATTTTTCTTATCAATACAGGGCCTTCACTCTGGTATACACCGGGAGCATGTGATGCGGGAACCTCATCATGGTTATTGATAACCGCCTGATACAATTTCTCAATTACAATCGGCTCGCGAGAAAGATGTTCGAGAAGCTCAGTCACCGTGCCATCAGTCATCAACAGTATTTTCTGAAGGTGGCTTAACTTGTTTTTGTTAATGTTTTTATTGATCAACAGCTTATCAGGGTAATAGTCCGCATTAGCAATTTCCTGGCCACCACATTCAAGACTTGAACGATAGTGGCTATAACCACTTCCTTCCTTATCGGCATCCATTTTCCGCTCCTGACGTCCCTTCTCTTTTCTTTATTTTTACTTGGCACCCATCAAGGTCGCTGCTTTTTTCTCGACCTTGTCCAGACTTTCACGATCAAATCCCGCGACTTTCTTGTAATCTTTAAGAATGAACTGCAGCTCCTCATGAGCGATGACATCATCAATGTGATCAAAACCAAGTGGAGCTCTTTGCTCAACAAGATCAATACATCGCTCGGGCCCTGCCCGTCGGTTTTTCATGACGATTTCAGATGTCGCAGGCCTTCTCTCTTGATCGTACCGATCAAGCGCCAAGCCGATGCCGGGCTCACTCATGAGTGACTGCGACAACGATTCAGCATCCAGAATCGCTTGCGAGGCGCCATTGGAGCCAGAGGGGTACATTGGATGAGCGGCATCACCAAGCAAGGTGACGTTATTCAGATTCCAGGAAGGAAGGGGGTCACGATCTACCTGAGGGTATTTGTATATCACTTCGGCATTAGCGATCAGCTCAGATGCCATCAGAAAATCAAACTTTCGGAAATCTTCTGGTATCTCGCTATCTTCAGCCTTGTGTATCCAGTCCTGGCGCGGCATTTCCTGTGCTGAAGCGGTCTTGTATTTAGCAACCCAGTTCACCAGATAACGGCCATCCCCTCCCTTCTCAATGGGGTACATAACCATTCTGTGCTCGGATTTTCCGGCAATTATCATGGATTCAAAGATCGTGTTGGCCGGCATATAGGACACCGCCCGCCACATTGTAATCCCGTCCCATTTGGGATCACCTTCATTGGGATACATCCCTTTTCTTATTGCAGAATGAATCCCATCACAGCCAATCAGTAAATCAAATTCTTCCTGGCCATTCTCAAAGTAGACCTGGGCAGGCGCCCCTGGGGTAGACGAAAACCCCGTACAACGGCGACCTGTCTTGATTCTATCTATACCTAATCGCTCGACTACGGCCGCGTGCAGTATCTGTATTAATTGGGATCTATGGATGGATATCTGAGGCCAACGGTAGCCTGCGTTTATCCCTCTCTCATCTGAAAGGATCAACTGCCCCCATTGGGTGTAATAACTCAGGGTGCCCGTTTCCACGCTGGCCGCCACAAGCGGGGCCAGTAAACCAAGCCCGCTCATAACCTGCATGGCATGAGGAAGAATATTAATGCCTACACCGAGATCGCTTATCTCTTCTGCCGCTTCGTAGATCTGTATGTCTCTGTAGCCCTTATCTATCAGAGACAACGCCAGCGTCAGCCCTCCTACACCGGCCCCCACAATACCAATTCTCATTATCCTAGTTCCTTTAGGAGTCCAACCAAAAACAAACAAGAACGATCATTCCAGTATTGGGCAACAAACTACATAAGCAAAATTTCTTTTGCAACAGAGAATTTAAATATATGAGCACCCGTAGGTTTTCTTGCACCATCCCTGTGCTACCTGAAGTTTTGCGCCCTTTCCTGGGCACTCTATCTGGCCGGACAACCTTTCTTGCTCAATAAAAGGCACATTCGTACCAAAGAAAAATCTGAATAATATTCAGAATATAGACAGCCCCGAAAGCAGCCCGAGGCCAGCGCAACTATTACCTGAATGCCCACTATTTGCACCTTCTGTGATCATTAATGGGATCCTATTCGCACTTCCCCTGTATTCCTTTACACACTAAACAGGCGCTTTTTGACCCGCCAAATAACGTCATGATAACTTTCAGGAACGACCATTCCCGAATAAGGGCAATGGTCTACATTAAATACACAAACCAAGGAAAAAGGATGAATGACCTGAAAGGAAAGAAGGCTGTCATTACGGGCGGCAACAGCGGCATTGGCTTTGCCACTGCCAAAAAGTTTGCTGAACTCGGCGCGCAAGTAATGATCACCGGCCGGTCAGCTGACAAGGTGTCTTCTGCTGCTGAATCTCTCTCTGTTACCGGTGCTGTTGCTGACGTTCAGGACCTGTCCCAGATCGATAATCTGGTCGATCAAATCAAGAGGGAATTTGGCACGATCGACATTCTGTTTGTTAATGCCGGCATCTTCGCACCGGCACCAATAGGTCAGATTTCGGAAGAAATGTTTGACCAACAAATGGGGATTAACTTTAAAGGCGCCATCTTCACCATTGAGAAGCTCCTTCCCGTTCTCAATGAAGGGGCGTCAATCATTAATTTGTCATCGATCAATGCCTATACCGGGATGCCCATGACCGCTGTTTATGCGGCCTCAAAAGCAGCACTCAATGCTTACACTCGAACAGCAGCCACAGAGCTTGCACCCAGAAAAATCCGTGTCAATGCTGTCAATCCTGGCCCGACTGAAACCCCGATTTTCGAAAAGACAGGCATGTCACAGGATGAGCTTGGCGGCTTTGCCCAGGCACTCCAGGCGAACATTCCCCTCAAGCGCTTTGCGCAGCCCGACGAGATAGCCAGCCTGGTTTCCTATCTGGCTTCTGACGACGCGGCCTTTGTCACCGGCGCTGAATTCAACATTGACGGCGGCGCCAATATCAATCCGATTCTGGCCGGCTAGCAAATTCGTCAGACTTTTAGTTCTCATTGAGAAAACGCTATGCATGGCCACTCCCACATGCATAGCTCTCGCATATACATTACGGACACAAAGAAAAGGGATGTGCCGTATTCTGGCGAGAGAGGAAAGAGTAAAACGGGGATCGGCGCTATCTAGACCGCATCATTGATGCAATGGCGCATGCGTCATGCAGAGTTTCTTTGAACAAAGGGTTCTGGAAATTTCGTGCGGAAAAGCCAACAAAATGGCTTCGCTTTCTTACTATCCCCACCGGGACACCCAGGCAAATTTGTCGGCTCAGGCAACGAACATCAATCCAGCAAGCCAACAATTTGATCAATTTGGGCCATCAACTTTTTCGGGCTTTTCTCCAGCTTGGCAATCACATTGAGCCCTGAAAAAACGGTATATATCAAACCCGACAGGGTTTTAATGTCTTTATTCGGCGGTATTTCACCTGTCGCCTGACCTTTCTGCAGAAATTCGAAAAACACTTTCTCAAAAGACGCTCTATTTTTTGAAAGCGCCTTCAGCATTTCGTCATCCCCCGGTACAAGCTCTGTGGTTGAATTGACCACAAAACAACCTTTCTTGTCTGCATCACTAATTGTGCAGTGGATAGATGACTCAAGCAGGTTTCTTATTCCTGTCTTGACGCTTTTCTCATTACTTAACAGGGCCTTAACTCCCTCCCTGTTAGTGCGGCAGTAATTACCCAGAGCCTGGTCAAAAAGCCCCTGTTTGCTACCAAACGACTCATAAAGACTAGAACGGCTCAGCCCGACGTTCTGAACAATATCTTGCATGCTGGTGGCGTGAAACCCCTGCTTCCAGAACAGGTTCATTGCACGCTCCAGAACATCGTCTTTATTGAAGCTCTTTTTTCTTGCCATAGGTATCGCTTAAAGCACGGTTAAGGTATCTATCTTGCCAAGGAAAGCCTGGATAACTCATCTTCCCACGCGAACGATGGCCAGCAAGGCTGCCAGGAGAGCATCACATTGCATACCTGACGCCTCTTCGCTGCATATTAAAACATGCCCGTCGCACAGACCTTTAATACAGCATACCTGCTTCGCTCTCGGCAAACTGTATAACATCATCAACCATATAGTCTGCTTCTATCATTGGAAAAACGCCGGCAATGCCTCTGACTCGAAGCTGCCCACTGATGATTTATATTCGCCTTTGTGGTGTTTCTTTCAGGGCACCTTCCGAACATTTTCTTACCGCACTAACGCTATAATAACTGGCACGCCAACCCCCTCCGCCTTCAATCGTGAAGCAGGAAAATTGACGCCGCCAGCGCGATACTCATTGGTGGCACGCAGACCGGATGGAGAAGGGAAGGGCTTGGACAGGCATGATGCCTGCACGCTACCGGGACGATACTTGCTTGTTCCTGTCGAACTTCCAGGTGCGGATAATTTCCAGCACATCCATGTTCCGGCGCATTTCCGCTGTAAACGCATCGAACGGAGCCGCCAGACGCACACTCTGGATCGCGGCCTGATCAAGGAATTTATGGCCGGAGGACTTGAGCAGCCGCACTTCTTTCAGTGAGCCGTCTTTCTGAATCGCTACCATCAGGCGCACAGAACCATAGGTATTACTGTTCAGGGCCCGGGCGGGGAAGTTGCGGGTACCCATGTCTTCCACCTTGCGGCGAAAGCCATCGATGTAGACCGCTTCGAAGTGCGCCTTGGCGGACACCGAGGTTAAGCGCCGTACCCGCGGACGCTTGGCATAGGCCTGCTTCTGTTCGTCCAGACGCGCCTGCAGGCTGGCGATCTGCTGGCTCAGGTCCTGCAGGTTTTCCTGCTTGGCCACTTTCAGGGGCTTGGGTTCGGTCTTTTCTTTCTGGTCAGCGTTAACCTTGTGCTCACTGTCGCGGGCGGTGGTGATTACCAGTTGCTGGCTGACCCGCTCCCGGCGCTCGCGGGTGGTTTTTTCCTTGAGCTGCACGTTTTCCAGTTTACTGTCGGCAAAATCTGCCTGTTCCGTGGTGGTGAGCTCCTGTTTGTCGGCCTGATCACCGGAGCCTTCCTGATTACTCTGGGCAATGAAGTCCGCTTCTTCCGGCTCACTGTCGCTGCGATGCTGGGCCAGAGTCACTTCCAGGGTATGCGGGGCCGCACGCTGCAATTCCGGCGCAAAGCTCACCCCGAAAATCAGGATGCCATGGAACGCCACCGCCAGAAAAACGGTGAAGGTGAGACGGTCAGAGGCGGTAACAGATGCCGGATTTGATGCCATGTTATTGTTTTCGCTACTACTTTTAAGCGGCCTCAGTCAGCCATTGAATTCAGCCATGGCGGACAGCGCCCGCCGCAACAGAAGGTCGGCCAGTGTGCCCCGCAGCGGCCGCCGGGTCTATGACGACGGCCGCAACTCCAGCAGGATGTCAAACAGCTGCCCGGCGATATTGATGTCAAAAATCGCATCAAGCTCGCGGATACAGGTGGGGCTGGTCACGTTGATTTCGGTGAGATAATCGCCGATCACATCCAGCCCGACAAAGTATAGCCCCTTACGTTTCAGGGTTGGCCCCACTTGCTCGCAGATCCAGCGGTCCCGATCACTCAGCTCCCGGCCCTGGCCGGTGCCACCCGCCGCCAGATTGCCGCGCAGCTCGCCTTCCTTGGGAATGCGCGCCAGCGCATAGGGCACCGGTTCGCCGTTGATCATCAAAATACGCTTGTCGCCTTCGGTGATCTCCGGCACAAAGCGTTGGGCCATGATCGGTGTCTTGCCGTGCTGGGTGAGCACTTCGATCACCACCGAGATGTTGGGGCTGTCCTTGCGTACCCGGAAAATATTACTGCCACCCATGCCGTCCAGCGGCTTCATCACGGTGTCACCAAACTCCTGTACAAAGTTGCGCAGCAGGGTGGACTGGCTGGACACCAGGGTGGGCGCACAGCACTGCGGGAAGTCGGTGGCGAACAGCTTTTCATTACTGTCGCGCACACTGCCCGGGCGATTGACCACCAGCACCCCTTCACGCTCCACTTTCTCGAGCAGGTAGGTCGCGTAGATGTATTCCGCATTAAAGGGCGGGTCCTGGCGCATCAGGATAATGTCCAGATCGGCCAGGTCGTGATTCACGGCGTCGGCCAGACGGTACCAATCGTCGTTATTGTCGGTGACAGACAGTGCCCGGGTAGTGGCAAAGGTGCGACCATCGCGGACATAAAGGTCCCCCGGCTCCATGTAGAGCAGGGACCAGCCGCGCCGCTGCGCTTCCAGCAGCATGGCAAAGGTGCTGTCTTTCCAGGGTTTGATTTTGGCGATGGGGTCCATCACCACACCAACACGCAGGCTCATGAAGTCTCCGTTCTACAGGGCGCGGGCAGCCTGACAGCTGCGCGCGGGGGATTTGGTACGGGCATTGCGTATACCAACAATGACCGAAGCAATGTTAGCAGCGCACAGGCAGGTTCGCTATGCGCGGAGAAGCTTATTCAACGCCCCGTCTGAGGGACATTTTCTCAAGTTTCATAGGGTCTTATAGATTGATTGTAGAATCTGTGTTAAAAACTTCGCTTGGGCTGACACCGCCACAGGCCCCGCCCAACGAATTACTAGAAAGGCCAAAAATTACAATAAGTTGCGGCCAATTACGGTTCACGGTTAAAGGCAGTTTCCATGACTGACAATTTCCAAGACCTCAAGGTGATGGTAATCGACGATTCCAAGACGATTCGTCGTACCGCCGAAACCTTGTTGAAGAAAGCGGGTTGTGAAGTAATCACGGCCACCGATGGCTTCGATGCCTTGGCCAAAATCGCCGACAGCAAGCCCAATATCATTTTCGTCGATATCATGATGCCGCGTCTCGATGGCTATCAGACCTGCGCGCTGATCAAAAATAACAGCGCCTTCAAGGCAACCCCGGTGATCATGCTGTCGTCCAAGGATGGCCTGTTTGACAAGGCCAAGGGGCGCATTGTCGGTTCCGATGAGTACCTGACCAAGCCGTTCTCCAAGGACGAGCTTCTGGGTGCGATTCGTCAGCATATCAACGGTTAAGCGGCATCGCCGCTGAACCTGAAGAGGGTAAGATGGCACGTATTCTGATTGTGGATGACTCGCCCACCGAGACATACAAGTTGCGCGAGATTCTGGAAAAACATGGCCACGAGGTAATCGAGGCCGCCAATGGAGCCGATGGTGTTGCCACGGCGCGTTCCGAGCTTCCCGAGCTGGTTCTGATGGATGTAGTGATGCCTGGCCTGAATGGCTTCCAGGCCACCCGCCAGCTCACCAAAGGGGCGGACACCGCCCATATTCCGATCGTTATCGTCACCACCAAGGATCAGGAAACCGACCGCGTCTGGGGCAAACGCCAGGGCGCCCGGGACTACCTGACCAAGCCGGTGGACGAAGACGTGCTCCTGCAAACCGTCGACCGCATGCTGGCCGACGCCTGAAGGAGCCGCCCATGAGCAGCAACGCCTCCGCCGCCTACATCAAACTCGCTGAATACAATCAGCGCTGCCGGGAGCAGGCCAAAGATCTGCCCATGCAGCAGGATGCGGTCAGCTACTGGAGTGGCGTGGGGTTTGTGCTCGACGGCAAGAAATACGTGGCACCGCTGGATGAGGTTTCCGAAATCCTCTCGGTGCCGGCTTACACCCGCATTCCCGGCGCACGCAGCTGGATGAAAGGGGTAGCCAACGTCCGGGGCCGCCTGATGACCGTCATGGATCTCAGCGGCTTTCTGGAAAAGAGTTCACCGGTTCAGGAAAAGCGCCGCCGGCTGCTGGTGCTGGACCAGGACGACCTCTACACCGGCATGGCCGTGGACGAGGTACTGGGGATGCAACATTTTCCCATTGATGAATTTGTGGAATCACTGCCGGTCAGCGACACCAGCGTCACGAACTTTGTGCGCGGGGCCTACCGACGGGAAGGGGAGTATTGGTCCGTGTTCAGCCTCACCAGGCTGGCAGAGGACCCGCGTTTTATGCAGGTAGCCCGTACCGGCTAACGGCATAGAACAACTCGGGGAATATAAGAAGAGTGAACGCCAGGCCAGGAGCCAGACTATGAAGTTCAATTCGGGAGCATTGTTCGAAAAACTGCGGGGGGGCTCAGGCGGCGGCACGCTGAATATTGCCCTTTACGTGGGCCTTGCCATTTTTATCGTACTGGCACTGGCCAACTTCCTGCTGTCCGCCACCACGGCAAACCGGGCGCAGGAAAACATTACCCGCGCCTCCGAAATGCGGGTAATTTCCCAGCAGATCGCCAAAAACGCCCTGGAAGCGGCCGCCGGTAACGCCGACGCCTTCGAATTGCTGGATAAATCCCAAAAAAGCTTCCAGTCCGCCTGGGACGACGTCAAGGACGAGCCGGTCAGCGACCCGCAAGCCATGGCGCGCCTGCAAACCCTGTGGGATGAAGTGAACGCCAACGCCGGCGTGATCCTGAAAGGGGAAGACACGGTACTGGATCTGCACGAAGTGGCAGACACTCTGGCCCAGACCATCCCCTCCCTGCAGGCTGAATACGAAGGCGTCGTGGAAATTCTGGTGGCCACCGATGCGGAACCGGAACAGATCGCCTTTGCGCAGCGCCAATCCTGGCTGGCTGAGCGCATCGTGCGGTCCATCGCCAAGGTACTGGAAGGGGGCGATGGCGCGGTGATCGCGGCAGACTCCTTCGGCCGTGATGCCAGCCTGTTCGGTCGTGTTATGAACGGCATGATCGAGGGCGACGCCGCCATGGGTATTGACCAGGTGAATGACCCCGATGCCCTGGACTACCTGGCCGAGATTGCTGACCTGTTCGACGAATTCGTAAACCAGTCCGTGGATGAGATTCTGGAAACCGCTCCCGAGCTGTTCCAGGTACGTAACGCCGCCGACACCATCTTCCGTCGCTCCCAGGACCTGCTGCAGGAATCCACCAACCTGAACAACCAGTTCGAAGACAGCACCAGCGGGCTGTTCCCGTCGGTATGGCTGGGTGGCGTTTGCGCCGGTCTGGCCGTGTTGTTCTTCTTTATCATCATGGCTCAACGGAACCGTCAGGCCGCCAAGCTGAAAGATGAGCTGGAAAGTGAGAACCAGCGTAACCAGGCCGCGATTCTACGTCTGCTTGATGAACTGGGCGACCTGGCTGACGGTGACCTGACCGTGCAGGCAACGGTAACCGAGGACTTCACCGGTGCCATCGCTGACTCCATCAACTACTCCATTGACCAGCTGCGCAGCCTGGTACAGACGATCAACAACTCGGCGGTACAGGTGGCCTCGGCGGCCCAGGAAACCCAGTCCACGGCGATGCATCTGGCCGAAGCCTCCGAGCACCAGGCCCAGGAAATTGCCGGCGCCTCCGCCGCGGTGAACGAAATGGCGGTGTCCATTGACCAGGTATCCGCCAACGCCGCCGAATCGGCAGCGGTAGCGGAACGAGCGGTAGCCATCGCCAACAAGGGCGCCGAAGTGGTACAGGCCACCATCCACGGCATGGACACCATCCGCGAACAGATTCAGGAAACCTCCAAACGGATCAAGCGTCTGGGTGAATCCTCCCAGGAAATTGGTGACATCGTATCGTTGATTAACGACATCGCCGACCAGACCAACATTCTCGCATTGAACGCCGCCATTCAGGCATCCATGGCCGGTGAAGCCGGCCGGGGCTTCGCGGTGGTTGCGGATGAGGTACAACGCCTCGCGGAACGTTCTGCTGCGGCAACCAAGCAGATTGAAACCCTGGTTAAAACGATTCAGACCGATACCAACGAAGCGGTTATCTCCATGGAAGCCACCACTGCCGAGGTAGTGAAAGGGGCACGCCTGGCACAGGATGCGGGTGTGGCGCTGGAAGAAATTGAGAACGTATCGAAAACCCTGGCGGACCTGATCCAGAACATTTCCAACGCGGCACGCCAGCAGGCGGCCTCCGCGGGTCACATTTCCAACACCATGAACGTGATCCAGGAAATTACCTCACAGACCTCTGCCGGTACCACCGCAACAGCACGGTCCATTGGTAACCTGGCCGAGATGGCCCAGGAAATGCGTAACTCCGTTGCCGGCTTCCGCCTGCCGGAGCACTCCTGATCCGGCCTGAGCCGGTCTCGGGAGACATGCCATGGGTGCTGCAGTGACAGATCGCTGGTCGATCAAAAGCACGCCCGCCATGGATGCGGAGCAGTTCCAGCTATGGCAGGCGCTGCTGGAAGACCGCACCGGCATGTCGCTGTCCAACGAGCGCAAGACCTTCCTCGAAACCAGCTTGAACATTCGCATGCGCGAGCTGGGCATCGAGGACTACGACACCTATTACGAACACCTGATGGTGGGTTCCACCCAGTCACGGGCCATGGAATGGTCCGTGCTGGTGGACCGTCTGACCGTCCAGGAAACCAGTTTCTTCCGGCATCCCGGTTCCTACGCGCTGGTGGAAGAATTTACTCAGCGTTTCATGGCCGAACAGCCGGCGAGCGCCAGCCTGGATGTGTGGAGCGTGGGCTGCTCCACCGGTGAGGAAGCCTATTCCCTGGCCATGATGATCAACGAGCAGTTTTCCGCTAGCGAGCAGAAACGATTCTACGGCATCACGGCCACCGACATCAGCCTGCCCACCCTGGCCAAGGCCCGCAAAGGCGAATATGCCGCACGCCGGGTATTGCAGGTCGACCCGCTGTTGCGGGACAAGTATTTCGAGCCCACCGGGAACGGGCAAACCGTGACCATCACCGGGGCACTACGCGAACGCATCTGCTTCGCGCGGCTTAACGTGCTGGATCTCAGCACGGCACCAATGAACAACATGGATCTGATTTTTTGTCAGAACATGCTGATTTACTTCCGCCGCTGGCGTAAACGTCAGATCGTGAACCGGCTGGCGGAACGGCTCGCACCAGGAGGCATCCTGATACTCGGGCCCGGGGAAGTGACTGATTGGCAACATCCGGATCTGGAACGGATTCACTTTGCCGATACGCTGGCATTCCGGCGCTGTCGATAGAAACGCAGAAAGACATAACGCAACACGCGGCACGCAACATGCGGCACGCGAAAAAGAAAAGGCTTGGGGTAGCACCCATCAGCAACCACCGGCTCGGGGCCTGCTGCATGTTACGTGTTGCGCATTATAAAAACCTGCCCACCAAAGAAGGCGGGTTGATGTATGACAGGAGACGTCATGAGTGACCGTCACGACTATCTGGCTCTGGACTGGGTTCGCGGGGAAATCCAGGAAACCCTGAACCAGGCGCAACAGGCACTGGAATCGTTCGTGGACAACCCGGACGACGCCACTCGTATGCGTTTCTGCCAGACCCACCTGCATCAGGTGTACGGCACCTTGCAGATGGTGGAGTTCTACGGTGCGGCACTGCTCGCCGAAGAAATGGAAAAACTGGCGCAGGCACTGCTCGACGGCAATGTAGGCAATGTGACTGACAGCCAGGAAACCCTGATGCGAGCGATCCTGCAGCTGCCACCGTACCTGGACCGGGTCGCCAGCAACCGCCGTGATCTGCCAGTGGTATTACTGCCACTGCTCAATGACCTGCGCGCCGCCCGCGGCGAATCCCTGTTGTCGGAAACCTCCCTGTTCAAACCGGATCTCAGCGAAGCAACCGGGCAAGGCCAGATTCCCGACGACCTGCTCAACGACCCACGCTTTATCCTGCTGGCGAAAAAAATCCGCCAGATGTTCCAGATCGCCCTGCTCGGCGTACTGCGCAACGACAACATGGGCGAAAACCTGGGCTACATGGCCAAGGTTTTCACCAAACTGGAACAGGTCACCGGTGACGCACCACGTGCTCCGCTGTGGTCCATCAGTAACGCGCTGGTGGAAGGCCTCTCCGAAGACGCCATTATTCTCGGCACCTCCGTCAAGCTGATGCTCGGTCACGTGGACCGCAACCTGCGTGAGCTGGCGGTGGAAGGGGCGGCCAGCCTGAACCGGCCAGCCCCCACCGAACTGATCAAGAACCTGCTCTACTACGTGGCCAAGGCCGACGTGGACAGCCCCCGCATCCGCGATGTAAAAGCCCGTTTCCGGCTAGATGAAGCGCTGCCCTCCGATGACCTGGTCAATGAAGAACGCCAGCGGATGACCGGCCCGGACGCCCAGGCCATGAACTCCGTGGTGCAGGCGCTTTCCGAAGAGCTCACCACAGTGAAAGACGCCCTGGAAAGCTTCGTGCACAGTGGCGACACCGATACCAACAAACTGCAACCGCTCACGCTCACCCTGAAGCAGGTAGCCGACACCGTGGCCGTGCTCGGCCTGGGTCAGCCCCGCGCCCTGGTGGAAGAGCAACTGCACGCCATGGAAGACATTGTCGCCGGCAAGGTCCCCGCCGAACGTGAAAACCTGATGGATATCGCCGGCGCCCTGCTCTATGTGGAAGCCACCCTGGCCGGCATCAGCGGCGATCGCCGCAGCACCGGCTATGCCGGTCAGGGCGACGACATGCCCAGCCATGTGGGCCAGGCCATGGACGCCGTGCTGCGCGAATGCCGGGCCGGGCTGGAAGAAGCCAAAGACGGCATCGTGGAATTCATTGCCTCCCAGTGGAATCCCGACCCCCTGCAAGTGGTGCCCGAACGCCTGAACGCTGTCCGCGGTGGTCTGGATGTGATCCAGCTGAGCAAACCTGCCCTGATCCTGCGCCAGTGCGTGCAGTTCATCGAAGAAAAGCTGCTGGACGCGGATCAGCCCAAACCCGACTGGCGCAGCATGGATACCCTCGCTGACGCCATCACCTCGGTGGAATACTACCTGGAGCGTCTCAGCGACGACCCGACCACCACCGACGATATCCTGCAGCTGGCCCGCGCCAGTGTGGATGCACTGGGCTATCCGCTGGAAGAAGAACAGGACTTTGACGATAACGACATCGACGTAGAACGCATTGAACTGGAACAAACGGGACTAGACGCTGACGCCCACGTATCCCAAGAACACGATGTGGATGCCTGGTCCGGATTCTCTGCCAACGGGCAGCTCGACGACGAAACCGGCACCACCGCGCAGGACCAGGACGCCACGCTGGAACTACAGCCGCTGGAGAGCGACGACGAGGGCCCGGATTTCGACAGCAGCGACGATGACGAACTGCTCGATCCTACCCTGGAAATCACCGCCCCGGCAGAGCCCGAAACGCACGCACCGCAAGCATCAGACGCCGACACTCATAACGACGATGACGACGACCTGATCGATGACGAAATCATCGAGATCTTCCAGGAAGAAGTAGGCGAAGTACTGGACGCCCTGGACGAATACTTCCCGCGGTGGGCCGCCAACACCAGCGACGAAGAGTCCCTGGTGGAATTCCGCCGCGCCTTCCACACCCTGAAAGGGTCCGGCCGCATGGTCGGCGCCAGCACCGTAGGGGAACTGGGCTGGTCCGTGGAAAACATGCTGAACCGGGTTATCGACCGCACCATTGTGCCCACCGCCGTATTGATCGCCCTGGTCCAGGAAGTTCGCAATCGCGTACCCGCCCTGGTGGATGCCTTTACCCTGCGCCAGCCGGACCCGTTTGACGTGCAGCCGCTGGCCGATGCCGCCGACACCCTCGCCGCCGGTGGCCAGATCGATCAAGTACCCGTGATCGTTGCCGCCGACAGCGCCACCATCGACGACACCGCGACAGGCACGACCGCTGATGTCAGCCCGGACGACCTGGAAGCCGATGCGCACAGCGAGCCCGACAGCACACTGGAACTCACCGAGCTGCCGTCCGCTGAAAACGCCGACGCCACGTCCACCGACCATACCCTGTCCGCCGAGGATCTGGCCGCCTTTGATGCCGCCAGTGAAGATAGCCTCACCCCCTGGGACACTGACGACAGCAGCGATGACATCAACGTCTTGCCGGTGGACAACGACCTTACCGAGATCGACGAAAGCCTCACTCTGGACCTGCCAGAGCAGGAACCGGACTACGACACCCAGGCCCCTGCCCACAGCAGTGCTGCGGCTGCCGAGAGCCTGTCCGACATTCCGGACATGAGCGAAGAAGGCCCGGACACCGTCCTGCTGGAAATCTTTTCCAGCGAAGCCCGCCGCAACCTGGCATTGATCGCCCAGTGGCTGGCCGGCAACGACATCGACCTGTCCGAACACCCGGTAGACGACAGCGTGCATCGCGCCCTGCACACCCTCAAGGGCAGCGCCCGCATGGCAGAAATCGAAGCCGTGGCCGAAGTGGCCGAGCCGGCCGAAAAGCTCGCCCGGGACCTGATCAGCAGCAACCGCCGCGCCAACCAGCAACAGGTTGACCTGCTGGCCCAGAGCCACGATCTGATTCTCAGCAGTCTGGATCAGCTTGACCCGACCCCGCCGGCCCATCTGCTCGGCGCCGATGCCCTGATCCAGTCACTGAATCAACAACGCGATCAACTGCAGGGCAGCGACAGCCCCGGCCCGGATCCGCACATTTTGTCCGTATTCCTGTCCGAAGGCATGGACCTGATCGTGGATGCTGAGCAGCTGCTCAGCCAGTGGGCACAGCACCCCGAGCACACCGACGAATTGGTGCGGCTGCGCGACGAACTGGAACTGCTGTCCAACAGCGCCACCACCGCCGGCCTCAACGAGATTCACGATCTGGCCGCGGCTCTGGCTGGCTGCTACAGCGCGGTGGAAGGCGGTCGCCTGGCCTACAGCGAGCGCTTGTTCGCCCTCGCGGGCGAAGGCCAGGACGCGTTGATGAACATGATGGACTGCCTGGCCGCCGGCCAGACCGTCCGCCCGGAACTGGGACTGGTGGATGCCCTGCGCGAGCTGGCCGAAGGCGGCGGACCCGATGGCGGCCCGGACGGCGGCCTGCCTGTCGATGGCCATAACGACGACAGCAGTGACACCCTGCAAAACAACACGCCCCCGGTTAGCGAGATCACCGCGGAGTTTCCGGACAACAGCCGCTACGAAGCCCACCTGGACCCGGAGCTGGTGGAACTGTTCCTGGAAGAAGCCGAGGAAATTCTCGAATCTGCCAGCCACATTCTCGACCAGTGGGAAGCCGGCGACAGCAGCAACGTCAGCAGCCTGCAACGCGATCTGCACACGCTCAAGGGCGGCGCCCGCATGGCCGGCGTTGCCCCGGTCGGCGACCTAGCCCACGAACTGGAAAATCTGTACGAAGGCTATAATGCCGGGCAGCTGGAATCCGATGCGGCCCTTTTCCAGCTCCTGCATCAGTGCCATGACAGCTTGGCGGTGATGATCGAAAACCTGCAGGCCAACACCGCTCCGGCTGATGCCCCCGCTCTGGTGGCGGCCATTCAGGCCTTCATCCGTGGCGAAGCCCCGGCGCCCGCCACCCCTGCAAGCCTGAACGACAACAGCACCCAGCCGCTCAAGAGTGTCGAGGACAGTGAATCCAGCGACAGCTCGGCCACTGACGCCACCGCGCCCGTTGCGGTTGAGGACGCGCCCGCGCCCGCTGATGCGCCCCCTCAACCGGAGCGCGACCCGGAGCTGGTCGAAATCTTCCTGGAAGAAGCCGAGGAAATTCTCGAATCCGCCGGCAACAGCCTGGAGCTGTGGATCAGCCAGCAGGACAACCTGCTTGAACTGCAATCCCTGCAGCGTGACCTGCATACCCTCAAGGGTGGCGCACGCATGGCCGAAGTCCCGGAGCTGGGTGACCTGGGCCACGAACTGGAAACGCTCTACGAAGGGCTGGCCCAGAGCCAGCTGGCCATCGAACCGAGCTTGTTCGATCTGCTCCATCGCTGCCACGACCAATTGGCGGAGATGGTGGAAGCCCTGAAAGCCGACCGCCCACTGCCCAGTGGCGAGGTGCTGATCACCGCTATCCACGGCTATGCCGCCGATCCGAAGGGCTTTACCCTGCCCGCCATGGCGGCCAGCCCGGTATCACAACCGGCCAGCCCGCCGCCAGCAACAGCAGCCAGCGAAGCACCCACGCCGGCCAACACCGCCGCCGATGACACCTGGCAGTCAGACAGCGACCCGGAAATTCTGGACATTTTCCTGGAAGAATCCGAAGAACTGTCGGACATCATCGATGCCTGCCTGACCTCCTGGAAAGATCATCCGGAAAGCACCGACTTTATCGACGATCTGAAACGAGCGCTGCACACCCTGAAAGGGGGCGCACGACTGGCCGGCCTCAAACAGCTGGGCGACATCAGCCACGATTTCGAAACCTATTTGCTCGACCTGGAAAGCCGTCGCCAGACGCCCGCCCAGAGCGACTTCCAGCCCATGCTGGATTGGCACGACCAGATCAATCGGGGCATGGAGTCCGTCGCTGCGGCCGCACAAACCAACGCACCGGTCGCCGAGACCCCGGATGCCGCTGCACCGGCCAACACCTTGCCGGCAGCCACCGACAAACAGCCCGCGCCACAGCAACCGCAGAAAGACGACCGCCGCCAGCGCCAGAATCAGGCGCAACCGCAAGAAATGGTACGGGTCGGCGCGGATGTGCTTGAGGCTCTGGTAAACCTGGCCGGGGAAACCTCCATCAACCGTGGCCGGGTCGAGCAGGGCATCACCGAGTTCGCCTTCAACGTGGAAGAGATGGGCAACACGGTACAGCGCCTTTACGAACAATTGCGCCGACTGGATTCGGAAACCGAAGCGCAGATCATGTCCAACTACCAGAAGGGCGTAGATCTCGGCGAATACGACGAGGACTTCGATCCGCTGGAAATGGATCAGTACTCCGAATTGCACCAGATCACCAAGCAGCTGTCCGAGTCCGCCTCTGACTTGCTGGATTTGAAGAACACCCTGCTGGACCGCAACAAGGACACCGAAACCCTGCTGCTGCAGCAGGCACGGATCAACACCGAGCTGCAGGAAAAACTGATGCGCACCCGCATGGTGCCCTTCAGCCGCCTGGTGCCGCGTCTGCGCCGTATCGTCCGGCAGATTTCCGGCGAAGTGGACAAGCGCGTGGACTTCGATGTGCTCAACCCGGAAGGGGAGCTGGACCGTTCCCTGATGGAGCGTGTGGTCGCCCCACTGGAGCATATGCTGCGTAATGCCGTAGACCACGGTATCGAAACCAGTGAAGGCCGCCAGTCTGCCGGCAAGGACGGCACTGGTCGCATCAACCTGGAACTGGGCCGCGAAGGGGGCGAGGTAGTGATTACCCTGTCCGATGACGGCAAGGGTATCGATACCGATGCGGTGCGCCAAAAAGCCATCGAGCGAGGCCTGATCGCCGCCGATGCGCAGCTCTCCGAGCAGGAAATTCAGCAGTTCATCTTCCACGCCGGCTTCTCCACGGCCGCCGCCGTCACGCAGATTTCCGGGCGCGGCGTGGGCATGGACGTGGTCGCCAGTGAAATCAAACAGATGGGCGGCTCGGTCACCATCGACTCCCGTAAAGGGCAGGGCACCCGCTTCATCATCCGCCTGCCATTCACCCTGGCCATGAACCGCGCCCTGATGGTGAAAGCGGCGGAAGACTCCTACGCGATTCCGTTGAACCAGATCGAAGGGATCGTGCGGATCAGCCCGTTCGAACTGCAGCACTATTTCGAAGAAGAGAATCCCGTCTACACCTATGTGGGCCAGGATTACGAACTGCAGTACCTGGGCCACTTTGTCCACGGCAACCGGGTCCCGCACCTGGAGAACCAGACCACCCCCATGCCGGTACTGCTGATTCGCAGCACCGAACACACCGTCGCCATCGTAGTGGACGACCTGGTCGGTTCCCGGGAAGTGGTAGTGAAAGCGGTTGGCCCGCAGCTGGCCACCGTGGCTGGCATCAGCGGCGCCACCATCCTCGGGGATGGCTCCGTGGTGATCATTCTGGATATCCATTCCCTGATCCGTGCCGCTCACGTGCAGACCACCGCCCTGGCAGCCGGCGAGACCGTACCGACACTGCCCCAGGAGCCGGAAGAAGAGCTCCAGCCGCAGCGTGACACGCCGCTGGTCATGGTCACCGATGACTCGGTTACCGTGCGCAAGGTCACCACCCGCCTGCTGGAGCGTAATGGCTACGAAGTGGTCACCGCCAAAGACGGCATCGACGCCATCGCCAAGCTGGAAGATATCCGCCCGGATGTGATGCTGCTGGATATCGAAATGCCCCGCATGGACGGTTTTGAAGTGGCCACCCACGTGCGCCACGACAGCCGCCTGCAGGATGTGCCAATTATCATGATCACCTCCCGAACCGGTGAAAAACACCGCGAGCGGGCCTTCGATATTGGCGTGAACTGTTATATGGGCAAACCGTTCCAGGAGAACGAACTGCTGTCCACCATTCGCGAACTGCTGGGCGAACTGCAGGAAACGGATAACGGATGACCGCGCCCGGCCGCGTCGGTGTCATCGCCGACAGCACATTGCAGGGCCACTTGCTCGCCAGTGCGGTGAAGGGCCAGGGCTATCAGGTACTGGTCAGCACCGAACCGGAAGCCCTGGAAGACCGCTGGCTGGCCGCAGACGCGCTGGACCTGTGGGTGGTGGATCTGTCCAGCGAAGATCGCTGGCAGCACTTCCTCGACGACCTGCTGGAGCGCGCCGAGGTACCGATTCTGTTTTGTGACGGCCAGGCCCCGGCACGCACCGATATGCGCTACCCCAAATGGGAGCGGCGCCTGGTCACCAAGCTGGTGAGTTTTATCGGCAAGCCAGCGGCGGAAGAGCGGCTGGACGTGATCCCCGCGCCACCGCCCCGGATCCGCATTCCCCAGCCACGGGAGTTCCAGGCCATCCGCCCCGGCGATCGCCCCCGCCAGGTATGGGTACTGGGCGCCAGCCTGGGCGGGCCGGCAGCGGTAAAACTGTTTCTCGACTGCCTGCCCGCCAATTTGCCCGTGGCGTTTGTGCTGGCCCAGCACATTGACGGCAGTTTTCTGGATACCCTGTGCGGGGTGTTGGGCCGGGATAACCCTATCCAGTGCAAAATCGGCGTGGACGGCGAAGCCCTGCGCCACGGCGAACTCGCCATTGTGCCGGTGGAGTATGCCGTGCGTTTCCGCCATGACGGCCGTATCCAGTCCACCGGCGACACCTGGGAAGGCCCCTATGCGCCCTCCATCGACCAGGTTATCCAGCATGTGGGGGACGGCTTTGGCAGCGCCTGCGGCGCCATTCTGTTCTCCGGCATGGGCAATGACGGCGCCATCGCCGCGCCACGACTGGCGGCCACCGGTTGCCCGGTGTGGGCGCAAAGCGCAGACACCTGTGCGGTCAGCAGCCAGCCGGATTCCGTCCGTGAAACCGGCTGTGTCAGTTTTAGCGGCTCCCCCGAACAGCTTGCGCTGCAACTGGTGGAGCGGGTAAGAAGGGAATTAAACACGCAACATGCAACAGGCGGAACGCAACACGGCGAAGGATGAGCCTGTTGAGTGAAACCTGCTGCGTGCTGTCTATTTGAGAGGTCAACCATGAGCAGCTTACCATCCGATATTTCCAGCCTGTTGATCCCCATGCAGGGGCGCCCTTGGCTGGTGCCCAATATTGTGGTGGCCGAGGTGATCCCGTTGCGCCAGCCGGATCGCCCGGGCCATGGCCCGGAGTGGCTGCTGGGCTGGCTGAGCTGGCGTGACCAGCAGATCCCGCTGCTGTCATTCGAAAAACTCAACGAATCCGGCCAGGTCACCATCGGCCAGGATGCCCGGATTGCCGTGCTCAACACGGTAGCCAGCAAGGCGCCTTTTTATGCAGTGATCGTGCAGGGGATTCCCCGCCTGATGAAAGTGGCCAAGGACGACCCGGTGGAAGAGCCGGTAGACACCGGCCCGGCGGAGGCCATGTATATTCAGGTGGGTGGCGACCTGGCGGTAATCCCGGACCTGGACGCCATTGAAGGTGCCGTGGCGGGGCTACAGCAACCGGCATGATCGACCGTGAGCGACTGGCGGCGCTGGCTGCCGAAGAACCCGCC
>NZ_PBSH01000027.1 GCF_002726155.1 Alcanivorax sp.
CGGCCTCATAAACACAACGGCGGATTGCCGCCGAATGTGGCAGAACAGGCCTACTGGAAAGCTCAAAAGACGGTGGCCTAAAACACTTGACCACTACACCCCGAATTGAAAAAAGCCCAGACATCAACCCACCTCAGCCACAACCTAACTAAATCACTTGTTCTTTCTAAGCTCTTTTCTAAACCGAAATATAGCCTCCCCAATGTGGCGAGGCATAGAACGGCCTTTCTTAAGCCGTTCATAGCTAAATACGACTCTTAGCATTTGAGCCTCCACATCAGGATTGAGTCTAAACCTGACTACAAAATCATCCCTACTTTTTATATCTATATGCTTCAAACTGTTTCTCAGTTTGTATAGAACGCCCCCCTGTGCTCGACTTCGAACGCACATTCTGCCCGACACTTGTTCTTATCATGCTCTCAAATTCGTGAGCTTCATCTAACTGGCTTTGCTCACCCCTTGAGTTTAATAGTTTACTAAATATTTCTTCTGCCGCTCCCGCCAATGTTGATGCGGAATAGTAACGACCCTCTACAAATAGGTTTAAACAATCAAATAGTTGCTCTTCAGCAACTTCAAATTTGGCAATTTTCCTCATTCTAAATCCAAGATCATCATGATGTTTTAGCGCTTCCGTGGACACTTTCAGGTGCATCCATGCCGGGCTTTAGCATCCAATCCGAGAACCCCTTCCCTCTGAACCCAAGGCTGCCCTTCTCGATCAGCAGCATCCCCCACCCCAGCTCAAGAACACTCTCGGCTGAGCCCCAGAATTCGCGCCTACCCCAATTCCACACCAATACAAGACTTTGCTAGAAACATAAGTCCCAGATTTTTTACCTGGACAGGCCCATTTCACGAACACTGCTGGCCGGGCCGCCCAAAGATGACCTGCATAAAAATCGATGCTTGGTCCTTGATTAATCCTGCCAAACATGATGTAAAATGCATCATGTATAAATATTTATAATGTAAATCACATCATACTGAGGCAAATCATGGACCGGGGTCTTTCCCGCATCATCCTGATCGACAGCTACATGCCTGGCCGAGCCACGGAGGTGGCGGTCTCTGGACACACCAGCATCAACGGGCGAAACGGAGCCGGCAAGACCTCACTGCTGCGGCTAGTGCCGATCTTCTACGGGGAACATCCCCGGCACCTCATCACCAAGACGTCCAGCGGCCGCAAGAGCTTCGCCAGCTGGTACATGCCACGTGAGGCCTCTTGCCTGGTATTCGAATACGTGGGGGCCGACGACGACCGGAAGATGGCCATCTTTCGTGCCAGCTCCGGGCCCGACACCTACCAGCAGGTCCTGGTGGACGGCGGCTACGATGAATCACTCTTCCTGAATGTGCAGGCTCAGAAATTCCTGCCATCCTCCGAGCTTCTCCCGCGCCTGAAGGAGCGCGGCCTGGCCCATTACGTGTGCAAGAGTAATGACGAGTACCGGGCGATCCTCCTTGACGGCACCCACCGGGAACAGCTGCGCTACAGCCTGGTTTCGCGCAATGCGCGCATGGGAGCCGTTGTCCCCTTGGTTACCCACATGTTCCAGCGCAACGTATCCTTCGAACACTTTGCCCAGATCATCCAAGATTATGCACGCAACAACCTAAGCCCTCAGGCCCAACACAACCTAACGAGCTTTGAGCCCAACCGCCGGCAGCTCTCCGAGCTGGTAGAGCACTTTGACGCGTTTTCTGCCTTGAACGGCCTCCACGCTCGCCTTCCCGAACTGACCCGGTCCCTCGGCGAACTCAAGCTGCACCAGGGCAAGCGCAGCGCCACCGCCCTCGCCGCCAAGGCGCTTGATGATCGGTTGCACAGGGAAATCAATGGGCTCGCCGTGGAGCTCTCAGAGGAAGAGAAGGCTCTAAAAGCCCGAGGACACGCGGTTGATGCCCAGGTGTCCGAGGCCAGCAGTCAACGTGGCGCCGTGGTTGCGCAGCTTAACGACCAAGAGGCCATCGAGAGTCAACTTAGGGCCAGGAAACAAAGGTTCGACGCAGATGACCTGCCCGGAAAAGCACGTGATATCGCCACCCTCCCCGACAAGCTGGCCACGTTGGATGCGCGCCGGGACGAGCACAAGAGGTTGAAGGCAGATCTGGCCGACGTGGAAGGACCAATTCAGGCAGCGATATCCGATGAGAAATCTCGCGCCCAGCAGGCTGAAAGCCAGTATCAGAAGGCAGTGGCTGAGACCGAGCGGTGCCGGGCCTCCGCGCGAGAGCGGCTGGATGGCGATTACCGTAAAGCCCGCCAGGCACTCGACGACCGCCAGCAGGCTGGCCGACAACATGTTGAGGACCGGCGCCAGCAGGCCCGGGAGGACAAAATTCGGCTTCAGACCGAGCTCAAACACCCCCGGGTAGCCCCCGGAGTGGTCCGCCAGCTTGAAGCAGCCCAGGCGCTATATCTTTCGAGGGATGAGGAGGCACAACAAGCGTTTGATGTCCATCAGGCAGCCCTGGAGGAAAAGAACCAAGCCCAGGCGCACTTTGACCGGGTCAACAACCAGTATGACAAGGACAGGTACGAGGCCGACAAGGCTGAGGAAGAACTCGCGCATACTGAGCAATTTCTAGCCGGCGGACCCGGGTCCCTAATGCAGTTTCTCAACGAGTCATTACCCGACTGGCAAGACACTCTGGGCCGGGTGATCAACCCAGCGCTGCTCCGGCAAAGCGACCTCTTTCCGGCGCTGGTGCCCGGGGCGGAACCGTCGGTTTTTGCTGGTGTACGACTGGACGTTAAGTCCTTGCCGGCGCCTCAAGCGCCTGAAGCGCTGCAGGCTGCCTATGATGAGGCTCATCGTCAGCACGAAGCCGCCGAGCGCCGCCTCGTCCAAACGGAGAAAGAACTGGACCAGGCCGCTGCGCGCCGGGAGGCCGCAAACAAAGCCAGCAGTACCGCACAAAGCGCCGTGGACATTGCCCGACGCAAGCGCCGAGAGGCAGCAGATTCTCGTGATGCTGCGAAGGCCACTCACCGGGACGCCGAGCGCCAGGCGCGGGATCGTCTTGAAACGGATCTGGAGGCAGCCAAAGCCTGGCTCGGCGAGCTTGAGGACGAACATGCAACGTTGCTCGAAGAGCAGGCAGCAGCCCGCGAAGAACTTGCTGCGGCTCATGAGGCCTCGCTGACGGCAGCCGCCAACGAGCATGCGCGAGCACTGGCGGCCCTCTCCGAGGCCAAGAGTCAGCGCCAGACCGACCATGAGACCACCATGGCTCGATTGACAGCCCAGTTGGAGTCCGCCATTGCGGAAAGCGGAGTTAATCCTGACGACATCGCGAGGCTGGAGAACGAGATCCACGAGCTCAATGCCCGTTGCAAGCAGCTTGAGAGTTACCGAGTTCAGGTGGAGACCTACCAGGCATTTCTGGAAAATGACTGGCCGGACTGTGCCGTGGCAACACAACGCGCCGAGGGACTGCGGGCCCAGCGTGACGAGTTTGATGATCAGATTGAGGCCCTGCAGGCCGCCTGGACGAACGAAAAGCGCCAGACCGAACAGGCACTAGCGGCCCAGCGCGGCGAACTCCAAAACAAACGAACGGCACGGCAAATCCTACAGACCAGCGCGGCCCTTCGGGAGGCCACCAGCAATGTGGGCCTGACCGCCCCGGAGGAGGATCTGGAGTACTACTGCACCCTCTCCGCCGAGCACCTGATCCGGGAATACCTAGAGCAGCACAGGCTAGCTCAGGAAGACCTGGATCGTCTTGGCCGCATAGTGGATGTCTTTGTGGACGCCTTTCAGCGTTATCCCGGTAGCCCCAGCCACGACTACTGGCTGCAGCGCCAAGCAGACTGGGCCGGCACTGACATTGCGGTGGTCAGCAAGGCGAAAGCCGTTAAGGAATACTTCGAAGGCGGCAGCCACAAGCTCGCCCAGGACCAGCTGCTGGTGGCGTTCAATTACCTCAGCACACTGGATAGCTATCGCTTGGGCCTCGAGGCATTTGAGAATGGGGTGCGCAAGTTCAACCGGGATCTGGTGGCCCACCTGGAGCAGGACCTACACTTCGATCTCATCGACCGGGTAGAGCCCAAGATCACCCTCGACCTGTCCGAGCTCGATTTCTGGAAAGACCTGACGCGGCTGGCAGAGCTGTACCGCACCTGGGCCAAATCCAGTCGACAGCAGTTACCAGACCGCGCGCTGGTGCAAGCCATCGAGGCCTACAGCCAAACCATTCGGGACAAGCGCGGCCAGCAGGAGGACTTCTCCTCCCTCATCCGCTTCAAGTTCCACTTGGAGATTGAGGGCCGGCCCATGACAGCGGTGAACGCCGGCCAGCTGGAGGATATTTCCTCCAACGGTTTGTCGGCCATCGTGCTGATCCTGCTGTTCCAAGGCTTCGTGGATCTGGTCCGCGGCAAGCACACAGTCACGATGCTCTGGCCGCTGGACGAGCTCGGAACTATTGATGCCACTAACCGTCGGGTGCTGTTCAAGATGCTAGCGGAGCATGATATAGCCCTGCTCACGGCGACGCCGGACCTCCGCCCGGCCGATCTTGCGTATTTCCATGAGGCCTACGAGCTGGAGATCAATAACGGCCGGCGTCGCCTCATCCAGATGCAATGGCCCGGGCAGCGCGTGGCACCTATGCCGCCTGGCCCGCCCACCGAACACAGGGAGCCCTCCTAATGAGTAATCTGCCCTCGCCAGTCTACACCGATACCTTGAAACGGCTCCTGCAGGGGGAGGTGCTCTGCCCTTGGTCCACCCCCGAGCAGGCCCGGCTCCTGCAAGATAGCGAAGTGCGCAGTCGGGTCGATGAGTGGGTACGTGCCCTTGGCTACGAACTTGCTGAGACGTCCGGTGGGGCGGGGTATTACCTGGTGCACACCCGTGTGGACGAGCCCGCACGCGCCGATACCACCCGGCTTTTCCGGGAGATCATGGTGTCGCTGCGCGAGCACCTGAATGTCATCAATCTGCTGATGGAGGCGACCGACGCGGACGCGGCGCTGGCCCCAGGGCAAGTGATCCGCCCCAACCAGGTGGTTGCTGCGGCCGAGGTGAGCCCTAGCCTGCGCGACCAGCTAGGGAAGCTGAAGACATCCAAGCCGCAGTCAGGGACTCGGCAGCAGGTAGATGCGCTGATCAAGACCATGAAGGATGAAGGACTGCTGGTGCCGGCCCGCCAGGACGGAGAGGTGTATTCCTTCACCGGTCGTGTGGAACTGATTCAGGACATCATCGTGTTCATCCAGGAAAACGAAGAGCTCCCGCTCCCTGGGCATGGTGCCGATAGTCAGAAGTACCTGTTGTGAGCGCCGATAAGGACAAACCGCTCAATCAGCATCCTCTGGGCGCCCTGCTTCGCCAGCTGGACAAGGCCCGAGAGCTGGTCGTCCAAGCCTACGAGAAGCGTGAAGTACCGCTGGCAGACGGAGATGCCCGGCGCGCGGATCGGCTCATCAAGGGGCAGATTCTGCGACTCAACAGCGCACGCGATGCTGTGACCCTGAGCCCGGACATGCGCAAAGCCTTCGATAACGCGTTGCGCCCCCACCGGATTGGCCTGATCAATACCGATTTGCGCGGCCATGTGGAGTTGGCCGCCACCCTGCTTGAATCGCTTCTGGAGGCCCGACTGAGCAGCGACCTGGACCAGATTGAGATGGCTGAGACTGGCATGCAGGAGTGTCTGGACGGCATTTATGACCAGCTCGATGACGGCTCACGCAAGGCTGAACGCCAGGTGCATGACAACATCGGCACTCAAACGGAGACGGCCCCGCGCCGTCGCATGAACGAGTTCTACCACCAGAGACTCTCCAAGCTCACCGAGGAGTACCACCTAGTGACGGAGCAGCTGCGCGATGCGCCGTTCGACAGTGATTCTTGGTTTGCGGGCCGGGTGGTGGATTTGCGGGTTCGCACCATCCCCGTTATCGAACGGATCAATGTGGCCAACTCCGAGATCACGGCATGGCTTCATAAGGATCGGCAGCGAGAGGAGCGCGCCATGAAAATTCGGGCGGTGGTGGCCAAGTTCCAGGCGGATCCCGGGTTCTTCCCCTTTAAAGCGGCCGCCAGGGCCGGCAAGCACCCTGGCGTAAACCGGATTCCCCCAATACAACTCGCGGCGGCGCCCGACCTCGGGCCTAATGCGAACACGACCCTCTATGCCGAGGATGTGGCCGAGTTGGCCGCCAAGCTCAACATGCCATCACAGGCGCAGGTCCGCCCAGCTTCCACGTTCCAGGGCGAGGATGTAGCCTGCAAGGCGGTGTCGCCACCAGAAGGTCTGCGGCACTTCGATACCCTGATTACCGAGGCTCTGGCGTCCGGGGCGCCCGTAAGCGCCCGAGAATACTGGGAATCCGCGCAAGACGACCCTGCCCTGCCCGGCTGGGCAGTGGCCACGTTCCTTTACGCGCTTAACACCCACATTGAAGATGGAGCCTCCACCGCGGAGGGCGCATTGCTAGGCGAGAAGATCAAGCGCCAGCTCATCACCCGGGCCGACCACCCGCTGTCCGGTACCGAACGCTTCCACGACCTGATCGTCTACGCCGACGCTCTGCCTGAGGAAAAACTGCCCCAGGCCGTGCACTACGAAAGGACAGCCCCCCATGCCGACTAAACGAGTGATTCAGGCAGCTCTGACTGTGGCCCAGTCGGCCAAACGTGAGCACAAGGCTAACCGGTCCCATGAGGTACTGGCGAATAAGGGATACGGTCGGGTAGTGGGTCGGGAGTATGTGATCACGCCGGCAGAGCGGGACATGCTGCAGACGTGGTTGAAACGCGAAGGGGTGCCTTGGGATACACCACCGGAATACTATGGCACCGGGCACCGGGAAGAGGTAGCCGCTCACAGCCTCCATGAAAAGCATGCCAGCCGATCAACCCATGACAAACGGGTGCTGGTACAAGCCCTGAGCCCGGGCGTGCGGGTAAACGGCCATGAGCTACCGGTATTGCCCGTGGAGAATGCTTGCCTGTCACTCTCTGGCGATTCAATCCGCTCGCTTGAAGCAGGAGCACTGGTGGTGATCGAGAACAGCCGGGCGTTCCACCTATTCCGGAACCAACTGCTGGCGGTGGAGCCACACCGGTGGCTCGCGGTGTACCGCGGCGACACGCAGCATGCCAGCGGCCAAAGCTGGGCCAAGGCTATGGCCCAGCAACACCGACTTCGTCTTTATGCCTACCCTGACTTCGATCCGGCCGGTCTGGCGATAGCCCTGGACTTGGGGGCGGAGAAGGTTCTCCTACCCGACATTGATGAGCTAGCAAATTTCCCCGGCAGCGAAGCTGATTTTGACCGTCAACAAGACCAATGGGCCCGGGTCCAAAACACCGTGACACCAGGTTCCGTTCTGGCTCAGCGGGTGGACTTCCTGAGAGAACGAAAGGCAGGATTCACCCAGGAACGATTGCTGGCAGCCGGCAATACTCTGGAGCTGGTGCCCGTGGAGCGTCTGCAATGAGCCATCACGACTACCGGCGCGAGACCCGCCATCAAGCCCTGGAGCTCCTGATTCGCTGGGAAGGCGGGTGCAATGCCACCACCTTAGGAGAGTTATTCAGTCTGGATCGCACCAATGCGGGCAGGGACTTCCGCGACTACCGGGTCCGCTTCGGGGGAATCGAATATGACGCCTCCCGACGGCAGTACCGCGCCAGCCGCTCGTTTCGTTGCCACTTCAGCGACGGCAGCCTGGACGAGTATGTGGCTTTGTGCGCACGGCACAAGCGTCACGAAGGCATTTTCGACTTTGCCACCGCAAGCCCCATTCCCGTTCGCGAGCCAGTCATTCAGGATGTTGTGGCGGCGATCCTGAATAGGGTCCCGGTCGACATTACCTACCGCTCCTGGAATCACCCGGCGGGAATTGAACGTCGGATTCACCCACATGCTATCGCCTTTTCCGGCCTGCGCTGGCATGCCCGCGCCTTCGACAAGCGCACTCAGTCTTACCGGGACTTCAATCTAAATCGTATAATTGCACTGGATACCGTACGAGGAGTCGCCTACGTCAGCGGAGATAAAGACCTCTACTGGAATACCAGGGTAACAATTGAGCTTATCGCCAACCCCAAGCTTTCATCTGAAGAGAAGACCATGGTAGAAGCCGAATACGGCATGACGAACGGGGTGTTGGTCATACGACCTCGGCAATCCATGTGTCACTACGTCCTGCAGTCATTGAATACGCAGTTAGTGGACGATCAGGCTGTCTGCTCGGGTCGCACCCACCCTGTAGTGGTAGCCAATCCCGAAGATATACGACCTCTACTTTTTGAAGCAGCTGATACGAAGGAAGCGTTTTGTTGAATGGTGCCCCCCCTAGGCACAAAGGCTGTTTATGTTCGCGGACTCAGTACTGTTGTTGTAGAAACGATTGTTAGAGTGCGAGACCCTCGGGTAAGCGCGACATATAATTCCTTTTTGGAAAGCGATGCCGCATCGAGAACAATTGCATGATCAAACTCAAGCCCTTTAACCAATAGCGTCGTTCCGATCAATCGACTCCGCCCGATCGGCCGGCCTTTATGCCTAAACTCAACATGAAATCTTTCTGCCGCCGCCTTCAAAGAGAGGCCTGGATTCAATATAGATTTATTCAAAGTCTCAATAGCCCTGAAAAATAAATCACCACGAAAAACATTTACACCTTCCGTCTCTTTCAGGGCTAAAAGAAAGCCCCTTAGAGCGGAGACCTCCGAAGTCAAAAGGTAAACATTAGCTTCCCGAGCAACTTCTGGGTTCCGAGTTTTCGTCCGAATATCAACATGTTCTCCACGAGATGTTCCTGCCGGCAAATTCTTGGTCACACCGGTCATACATCGCTTAGAAAATTCAATAACTTCCTTTAACCTAGCTGTGTTATTAGACGCATCCTCTAGTTTCCTAATAAATAAAAAAAGATCTTTACCTTCAACCTCTTCGATCGATGAAAATCTTCCCGCTAGACTTCTTGATAAACTGTGGCACTTGGCCTTATATTGTTGATCGCCTTTATGAATGGCAATTATTTTTTGATTGCTTCCGCACTCAAAATAACGGCATACATTGCTCTGCGCCTGAACAAGAGCACGGGGATTACTATCGGAAGATAAAATTCGCACCTCTTTAGGCAATCCCACATTTAGATCGATTGGCTTGTCCTGCTCCAAACAATCGCGAACACTTTTTAGCCACAAACCAAGGTCGCTGGCGCCAGCCTGAATCCAGCGATGAGGATCTTTAAGCTCTCCAAGACATTCAAAGCCACCCTGGACTTCACTTCTCCAATCCACGGGATTCTGGCCATCAAAATCGAATATACTTTGCAAGGGATCTCCAAGGATCCTGCATGGCAAATTTTTTGCCAGCTTGACAACGATCGCATGCTGATGAATCGAGCAATCCTGATACTCATCAACGTAAAGACCATTATAGGAGGCACGGATAATCCTACGGACAAACTCATGATCTAGGAGGTTAGCGCAAGCGATATACAAGGAGTTCCAACACTCGCTATCTGCAGGACGCTCATCAGACCACCCCGAAGCTTCTGGATAGGCAAGTGAGAGCCTAAGCGCCCAACTTGCAATAGTGTCGATGCGATATAATCGTTCACAGACTCCTAAAACACGCATTTTTCGGCGCAAAGCATGCACACCTGCATAGGTGTGGGTCAAAATTAGCTGCCTTCCACTGCAAAGAGCCGTTGACTCAGCAATCAAATGGGTTTTCCCATATCCTGCGGGAGCGACCACATAACCACCCTCTCCCTTATATTCAGCAAGAAAATATGGCAAATCAGACACTATCGACCCAGCTCCGCATTGTTATGAGTTTCCGTACTAAATCACTATCCTGTATATCATCACCATCGATATAGCCGGAAACAGCTAGCGCCCAGTCCCGCCCCCAACTTTGTCTCTTGAACCAGTCGCTTATTTTCGCCGCCTTTCCTAGCGATGTGCGCAACCTCTCACCATCAATCCACGCTTCAAAATTGCGATCAAAACCTTGTCCATACTGACTCTGTATCTGATCAAGTATGCGGTCAGTGTTATTCGAAATAGCGCAAGCGAGAGAAAAAGATTTCTCTACTGCCCCCCAAGGGAGATCAGCAAACAATCGCTCCTCTATAGATAACCCGCCGCCCCATTTGATTACTTCAATACCTTTAGCTCTCAGCTCATCCGCGTCTTCATCAGAAAATTGATCAGGTGCATCTGAATCCGCAAGTACAGCGACATCGTACCCCAACAAAAAAATGCTCTTGGCAATCTCAGAAATATTGCCCGCACCGTTTGCATCAAACATCGCTATACCTCTGTAGGCAAAGGACTCTCTTTCCTTATTTGAAGTCCAGTACTCATCCAGGCCACGCAGAAAACCAACCTCAGTTGCCCCTTCGCAAATCACAATTTTAGGTGCCAAAAATGCTTCAGCTCCGGAACGAATTTTTCCTTGAACGAAATCGGATATAGCAGGACGATTAGCTGCAATTACATTTACTACACCATCCTGATAATGAACGACATGAAGGTCATCGACGGTTAGCTCACGCAACACCACAGGCGAGTGGGTGGTCAAAAAATACTGCCCCGCTTTATCTTCCTTCAGGTGCTGTAGTAATCGGGCAATTCTGTGGGGCTCTAAACCGAGTTCGACCTCGTCAAAAAGAGTTATATGCTTTGAATTTATTGTCTTTTTCTGAAGACCAATTGTTAGCATTCGCTTTGAGCCCAAACCCAGTTGGCGGAGAGGTATATTCCCATCATGTAAAGCCAATCCAGCCATCCGAACATTTATCGCATCAGCATCCAAGTGGGATCTGTAGGTGTCGGCCACCTTCACGCCTAGTGCACGAGAGGCAGCTTCCGCAGTGGCTGCAACAGTATCAAAACTTGCAAGATCTTGTGCCCGCCTGGCGTTTAGCGCAGCCTTCGCAGCACGTGCCGCGCCTGCCAACGATGATGTGATGCCCTGTGATTCGGTAAGCTGATTAAGAATTGATCCTCGGGACCATGTAAGATGCCGATCCGACATAGCACCAATCAAACTAACTGCCACCTTGGCCCGATCGGACGCTTTAAACGGTATACCATCATCCTCATCTCTCTTGATGACACTCCAAGACGGCTCTAAATCATCCGACACTATTAGACGAATACGCAAAGCATCTTCCAAACCTTCACCTGGCTCAGGCGCAAGTGTTTGCGTCACTTCATTCCAGCCGGTCAACATATGGCCATACTTTTCTAAGTCACGAAACGAGTCTGTCAAACCACCCAATACAACTTCAATATTGATCGGATTTTCAGGATTTCCACAATAGAAATCAGCATCATCAAACGAGATATTCCATTGCGGGAAGAAAGCCCTACGCAACGACTCAATAATCGTTGATTTTGTAGAATCCCCTCTACCAATCAAACATATTAATCTCGCATCAGGAACAGCCCAATTTAGCTCCCTAATCCCTCGAAAGTTTCTTATCGAAATATTCCTTATCTGCATCTCTTTCCTCTACATAATTCCTGGCAAACACCCCATATGAGCAACTTCCAGCAAGCACCTTAAGATCCCGCACACCACACAGGACAGCCTCATAAAAGACAACATCAACCCTTAAGCAAGACCCAGCCCACAAACTACCAAGCGTCACAATAATTATTCGCATAAACAGCCATCAACGACTTATCATTATATTTTCTTATCTTTCCAAACACAGACATTGAGTCAAAAGCGACTATTTCAAATTTATTCTTATTCGCTTCACGAGTATTTTTAATTCTTTCTAGAGAGTCATCTGTCAATCGGCCACTAGTCCAAAGCTCAAACCTAGGCTTTGGCCCATTCCATCCAATACTATCCAGATATTCCCTCACTCGAATAATTCTCTTTCGCAGCCAAACATCAATTTCCTTTTCATCCACATACCCACTCGGGTTAATACCCTTACACTCAATCGCTCTAGCAACAACCCCGGATTTTAACTCCCAAACATCAACTTCAGCACTTCCAGATTTAGCTTTTAGTATTTTACTAACCTCCACTTCCGCTGGAGATTCCTTCCTAATTACTTCAGCCACCAGAAACTCAAACAAAGCCCCCCGCATATTCCTGACAGCACCCTCAACTTTCCCGAGCCGACCAATAAGCTCATCCAGCTTCTCCGGATTCAAAACCCCCTCCGCTGCCTTCATCAAAACCTTCATTAATTCCTTGAAAGATTCAGCAGTTTCTTTGCCAAATAAATTTTCTACTGTAGCAGGAATAACACCATTTTCGCGCAGCAATTTGAAAGCGTCTAACTGGTAGCTACCGGCAACAAACACCGGAAACTGCCTCCCAATTTTTCTCAAAGCCTTCAGGGTCTTTATTTTATTAACAAATGGCTCAATATCTTGCTGAGAAACCTGATCTTTAAGAAGCAAATCACATACAAAGAAACCTGGCTTAATTGCCCCGTTCGCCCAATCAGACAGACCCGAAATATAGCTTGGAGCAGTGAAGTCCCAAGCAAACGTGCCTACTCTAGGTAGCTCCTTACCTTTAGATTCCCGAGTCTTAACACTTCCATAGCTAACCATGCCCAAGCGCCTTGACCAATCTTTAATATATTCAAGCAATATTTCTTCAGCTATTAGACGGCTACGCGTCTCATTAACTGTTTGATTAACCCCTCTAAAGATCAACTCGCTCATTTGCTTGGTCATGACGCATTCCCCCAACCCCCCGACACTAGCCTTGACAAGCACATTTGCTTTAATAAGTCGCTCCAATGCTGCATCTGCAGAAATTTGCTTTTTCTGGGAAATCGGAGAACCACAAGCTCCTCTAAAGTGCTCAACTGGTACAACACCTCTAGCCAAGACAGCATTCAACGCACGCGAGTAAGGCCCCCCAAGATCATGTATGGCTTTATAAAGATTCTCCCAATACAAGAAAGACGCGAAACTATCTTCCAGATAAATAAAACGAGCCCGCCTAGGGAATGGCAAATGCCCAAGGCGCTTCACTCCAGGTGGAGCCCGGCTTATCCGCTGCCTTGCTGCAGCTGGGCTCAATCCATGATTATCAACAAGGTATGCAGCTAGATCAGTACTTAAACACGGCCCCAAAGTTTTCAACGCTTGAACAAGCATGCCTCCCCCTTATGTCACAGAGCGCTATTTATAATATCTTACTACGTATGCATGGCGCCATTTTTTCGCATCACAAAAAAAGCATTTATATTCAATTACTTAAATCAACACAACATGCAGATTATCAACACTATGTCACAGTGACGCTGTCGTACTGTCAATATCCTCCCCCTTATTCCAAATAATTTAAGACACATATCACCACCATGAAGCCAGGAAGGAATGGCCTTCCTGACCCCATCTCATGGAGGTTTCATGATCATTCAATGTCCGTCCTGCCGCTCTATCCGGGTCATCGCCCTGCAAAATGGCCGCAAGGTCGGCGGGACTGTTGGCACGGCTGCCGGTGCTGCCAGTGGGTTTGCCATGGCTACCAGTGGCGCTCGTGTGGGCGCCACGGTCGGCCTGGCGTTTGGTCCTGCCGGATCCGCCATCGGCGGTATCGCCGGGGCCGTGCTTGGCGGTCTGGCTGGAGGCGTAGCCGGCGGTGAAGCTGGTGCTGCACTGGGGGCCAAGCTCGACGAGACCTATCTCGACAACCTGGAATGCCTGGACTGCGGTCATAGTTTCCGCCTCGATCCCGAGTAACCCCCTTTTCCCATTACCCGCTATTCCGAAGCCCGCCTTGTGCGGGCTTCTTTATGCTGCTTTGGAGGCCTGAATGGATATCCCCACTTTCGTAAAGAACGAGCAGGGTCTGTACCACGTACAGGGCTGCGTTAAGCCTGAGGAGATTGTCAGTACGGCAGCCACCATCCTGCTGGATGAGCTGACCGGCCGGGAGGCACTCACGGCTCCCACCGATGTCGCCCAGTTCCTACAGCTGGCTCTGGCCCAGGAGAAGAACGAGGTCTTCGCCGCCATCTTTCTCAACAACAAACACAAGGTGCTCAGTTTCGAGCCCCTGTTCAACGGCACCATTGATGGCGCGGCGGTGTATCCCCGTGTGGTGGTACAGCAGGCACTGGCCTGTAATGCCGCTGCAGTGATCTTTGCCCACAACCACCCCTCCGGGTGCTGTGAGCCTTCCCAGGCTGATCGCACCATTACCACCCGGCTCAAGGACGCTCTGGCCCTGATCGATGTGCGGGTCCTGGATCACTTCGTCGTGTCCCGCTCCGAATGGGTCAGCCTGGCCCAGCGCGGCTGGCTCTGAGTCTTTCCTATTCTGCTTTAGCTCTACCCCTGACTCTCCACACCTCTTCTCATTCGTTAACCCGCCCGCTTCGGGCGCACTGCTATTTCTTGGAGATTTACCATGGCACATCTTGTCGAAAGCATGGCCTATGCAGGTCGCACCCCCTGGCACGGGCTGGGCAACCAGCTCGCAACCCAGCAACCCCTCAATGTCTGGATGCAGGAAGCCGGCATGGACTGGGAGATACGTGAAACCCCAGTTCGTTTCATTAGCAGCGAGGCCGGGGCCCTCGGCCAGATCTCGTCCTTCCCGGATCAGAAGGTGCTGTTCCGCTCAGACAATCAGGCGCCTCTGTCGGTAGTGAGTAACCGCTTCAAGGTCGTTCAGCCCCGGCAGATCCTGGAGTTTTATCGGGATCTCACCGAGCAATCCGGGTTTGAGCTGGAAACCGCTGGCGTCCTTAAAGGGGGACGCAAGCTGTGGGCACTGGCCCGCACCGGGCAAACAGGCTCCTTGGCAGGTAATGACCAGACCAACGGCTATGTGCTGCTGGCCACCGCCTGTGACGGCACTCTGGCTACCACTGCC
>NZ_PBSH01000028.1 GCF_002726155.1 Alcanivorax sp.
GGTAATGCCGGGCGATAACGTGCAGATGGACGTTGAGCTGATCGCTCCGATCGCCATGGAAGACGGCCTGCGCTTCGCGATTCGCGAAGGTGGTCGTACTGTTGGTGCCGGTGTGGTAGCTAAAATCACCGAGTAAGTTTTACGGTGATGAGGGGTGGCGGGCAGGCTCGCCACCCTGTTTTGTTTCAGGTTTAAAGAGTTACAGGCCAGTAGTTCAATTGGTAGAGCACCGGTCTCCAAAACCGGCTGTTGGGGGTTCGAGTCCCTCCTGGCCTGCCAATTTTCCCAAAACTGCCACTCAGGTGGTGGGGTGCATCGTCAGATGAGCGAGAAAACAGAAGCGCGTTCCGGCTCTGCCGCCTTTGAGGCGGTGAAGTGGTTGTTGGTTGTGGGGTTTGTTGCTGCGGCCGTAGTGGGCAATAGCTATTTCTCCGACCAGGCAACCCTGTATCGGGTGATCGGTGTTGTTGCTGTTTCTCTGGTGGCGGTGTTTGTTGCTCTGCAAACTGAGCAGGGCAAAGCGTTCAACCAGTTGCGTAAGGATTCTCTGGTCGAGCTTCGCAAGATTGTGTGGCCGACGCGTCAGGAAACCTTGCAGACTACGCTGATTGTTCTGGTCTTTGTTGTGATTGTGGCCCTGTTGCTGTTTGTGCTCGACTGGATTCTCGGTGGGCTCATGTCCTGGGTTATTGGCTAAGGGGTAAGCATGGCAAAGCGCTGGTACGTAGTACACGCCTATTCAGGTTTCGAGAAATACGTAAAACGTGCTCTTGAGGAGCGCGTTAAATTGCGTTCTATGGAAGAGCTTTTTGGCGAAATTCTGGTTCCCACTGAGGAAGTGGTGGAGATCAAGGGTGGGCAAAAGCGCAAATCCGAGCGCAAGTTCTTCCCGGGTTACGTTCTGGTGCAAATGGAGATGTGTGATGACTCCTGGCACCTGATCAAGGAAACCCCGAAGGTGATGGGCTTTATTGGTGAAGATCCGAAAAATCCGGGTCGTGTTTCGCCCATTACCCAGAAAGAGGCGGATGCCATTCTGCGTCGTATGGATGATGCAGTTGAGAAGCCGAAGCCGAAGACATTGTTTGAAGCGGGTGAAGTGGTTCGTGTTAACGACGGTCCTTTCGCTGACTTCAACGGTGTGATCGAAGAAGTGAATTACGAGAAGAGCCGTCTGCAGGTGGCTGTGATGATCTTCGGTCGGTCCACACCGGTTGAGCTGGAGTTCGGTCAGGTCGAAAAAACCTGATTGTGAGCAGCGTTTAAACTAGGTGCCCTGGTCGCTGAAAGGCGGCCGGGGCGTTTTGACAACCTGAGGGGAGCCAGTCATAGACGCGGCGTTTGCACCCAAGGAGTCTTAAAATGGCGAAGAAAGTACAAGCCTACATCAAGCTGCAGGTTGCAGCGGGTCAGGCTAACCCGTCACCGCCGGTAGGTCCTGCTCTGGGTCAGCACGGTGTGAACATCATGGAGTTCTGTAAGGCGTTCAACGCCCAGACTCAGCAGCTGGATGCCGGTGCGCCGGTTCCGGTCGTGATCACCGTTTATAACGATCGCTCTTTTACCTTCACCATGAAGACGCCGCCGGCGGCTTACCTGCTGAAGAAAGCGGCCGGGATCAAGAGCGGTTCCGGTGAGCCGAACACCAAGAAAGTGGGCAAGGTGACCCGTGCGCAGCTGGAAGAGATCGCCAAGGCTAAAGAGCCGGATCTGACCGCTGCGGACCTGGATGCCGCTGTGCGCACTATCGCGGGTTCTGCCCGTTCCATGGGCCTGGATGTGGAGGGTTAACCAATGGCTAAACTGTCTAAGCGTAACCGTGCCATCCGCGAGAAGGTTGAAGCGGGTAAGCTGTACCCGGTTGAGGAAGCTGTCGCACTGCTGGCTGAGCTTTCTGCCGTGAAATTCAAAGAGTCTGTGGACGTGGCGGTAAACCTGGGTGTTGATCCACGTAAATCCGACCAGAACGTTCGTGGTGCTTCTGTTCTGCCTCACGGTACCGGCAAGACTGTCCGTGTTGCCGTGTTTGCTCAGGGCGCCAAGGCTGAAGAAGCCAAAGAAGCGGGTGCAGACGTTGTCGGTTTTGACGATCTGGCCGAGAAGGTTCAGGCGGGCGAGCTCGACTTTGACGTTGTGATTGCCTCCCCGGACGCCATGCGGGTTGTCGGCAAGCTGGGCACCATTCTGGGTCCCCGCGGTCTGATGCCGAACCCGAAAGTTGGCACCGTGACTCCTGATGTTGCCCAGGCGGTTAAAAACGCCAAGGGTGGTCAGGTGCGTTACCGTACCGATAAAGGCGGGATTATTCATTGCACCGTCGGCCAGGTGGGTTTCGACTCCAGCGCCATCAAGGAAAATGTGGAAGCGTTGATCGCTGACCTGAAAAAGGCCAAGCCATCTTCCGCTAAAGGGACTTTCTTCAAGAAGGTTACCTTGTCCACCACCATGGGTCCCGGTCTGTCCATCGACCCGGCATCCCTGGCGATGTAAGAAGTTTCGATCCTGCTGCAAGGCAGGATCAAAAGGGCTTTGATCCCGGCGGCGCGTCTCATGCAGTGAGCGACGCCGGGGCGTCAAAGACCGCAGGTTTTCGGTGTGCTTTGGTGTCTGCCTTTATGAGGTAAGTAAGCCGTCGGGATTAAGGGGTAACCGCCTGCGCAGGCGCGGTAGTTGTTTCCTGATTTGCTCAGGTTGTGGCTCCGCGATAATAGCCGGGAAACCGGCTCTGGCGACCGCCTCGAAATCAGATTGCAGTCGATTTTGACGGTTAATGTTTGTGAATCCAGGAGGTACATCATGCCTTTGAATCTGGAGGACAAACGAGCGATTGTTGCTTCGGTTAATGCTGTTGCTACTGAAGCGCTGTCTGCTGTGGTTGCTGACTATCGTGGTCTCACTGTTTCTCAGATGACTGAGTTGCGTAGTAAGGCCCGTGAAACCGGTGTGTACCTGAAAGTAGTAAGGAACACGCTGGCGAAGTTCGCCGTGAAAGACACTGAATTTGAGTGTCTGAACGATGCACTGGTTGGCCCCACTGTTTTGGCTTTTTCCCAGGATGATCCGGGCGCTGCTGCTCGCCTCATCAAGGATTTCGCCAAAGACCATGACGCGCTGGAAGTAAAAGCTCTGGCCGTGGGTGGCGTAACTTATGGTGCGCAGGATATCGATGTCCTGGCCAAGTTGCCGACTCGCGACGAAGCAATTTCTCAGCTCATGTCCGTTATGCAGGCCCCGGTGGCCAAGTTTGTTCGTACCCTCAACGAGGTGCCCGGCAAATTTGTTCGCACGGTTGCTGCAGTCAAGGACCAGAAACAGAGTGCTGCCTGATTTTCAGGTTGCGTAACTACCCGATCCAATCGGATCACCAAAGTGGTGATTTAGGAGATTGAAAATGGCCGTTTCCAAAGAAGATATCCTCGGCGCTATCGCCGATATGAGTGTTATGGACCTCGTTGAACTGATCGAGGCCATGGAAGAGAAGTTCGGCGTTACTGCCGCTGCCGCTGTTGCTGCTGCTCCTGCAGCCGCTGGTGGTGAAGCTGCTGCCGCTGAAGAGCAAACCGAGTTTGACGTTGTTCTGACCGGTTTCGGTGACAAGAAAGTTGGCGTGATCAAGGCTGTCCGTGAAGTGACTGGCCTGGGTCTGAAAGAAGCCAAAGAGCTGGTTGAAGGCGCTCCTGCTCCTGTTAAGGAAGGCGCAGCCAAAGACGAAGCCGAAGAGATCAAGAAAAAGATCGAAGAGGCTGGCGGTACTGCCGAGCTCAAGTAAGCGCGTTAGCGCTATGTCTTTCCGCGGTTTCGCGGAAAGGCGCCGGCTGGCAGCTTTTTGGCTGCCAGCCTTTTGTCGTTTCTGTATGAAGGGTTTCATGCAGAAATATCACCACAGGGTGATAGGTCAACAGCTGAGGAACGCAGATGGCATACTCATTCACTGAGAAAAAGCGGATCCGCAAAGATTTCGGCAAGCTTCCGAAAGTTATGGAAGTGCCTTATCTCCTGGCGATACAGCTCGATTCTTACCGTAAATTCCTGCAGCAGGATAAGAGCGCAGAAGAACGCCTGGAAGAAGGTCTGGAAGCCGCTTTCCGGTCGGTATTTCCGATCGCCAGTTATTCAGGAAATGCAGCGCTGGAGTATGCCGGCTACGAGTTCGGCAAACCCGTTTTTGATGTAAAAGAATGCATCATTCGCGGTACTACCTACGCGGCGCCATTGCGTGTGCGTATTCGTCTGGTGATTTACGATCGTGAATCATCCGGGGCGATCAAGGATATTCGTGAACAACAGGTCTACATGGGTGAAATTCCCCTGATGACCGAAAACGGTACCTTCGTTATCAATGGTACCGAGCGTGTAATCGTGTCCCAGCTGCACCGGTCCCCCGGTGTGTTCTTCGATCACGATAAAGGCAAGACTCACTCTTCCGGCAAGTTGCTCTATTCTGCCCGGGTGATTCCTTACCGTGGTTCCTGGCTGGACTTTGAATTCGATCCCAAAGACCAGGTCTTTGTCCGGATTGACCGTCGCCGCAAACTGCCGGCGACCATCCTGCTGCGCGCGTTGGGTTACACCTCCGACGAAGTGTTGGAGATGTTCTTCGACACCAATGAAATCGCAGTGGAAGACGGCATTTACCGTATGAAGCTGGTGCCGGAGCGTCTGCGTGGTGAAACCGCGACCTTCGATATCCTGGCTGACGGTGAAGTCGTGGTTGAACGTGGTCGTCGTATTACAGCGCGCCACATTCGCCAGTTGGAAAAAGCCAACATTGAATACCTGGAAATCCCGGCTGAATACCTGCAGGGCAAATACCTGGCCAAGTCGATCATTGACCAGGACACCGGCGAGATTCTGGTGGAGTGTAATACCGAGCTGACAGCGGAAACGCTGGAGAAGCTGGAGCAGGGCGGCATTGCCGACTTTGAAACACTCTATACCAACGATCTGGATAACGGCCCGTTCATGGCCGATACCCTGCGTGCTGATCCGACCCGTACGCCGCTTGAGGCATTGGTCGAAATCTACCGGATGATGCGTCCGGGTGAGCCGCCGACCAAGGAAGCGGCTGAGAACCTGTTCAAGAACCTGTTCTTCACCGATGAGCGTTATGACCTGTCCGGTGTTGGCCGGATGAAGTTCAACCGTCGTCTCGGTCGTGAAGATGAGACCGGTCCTGGCATCCTTTATGACGGCCGTTACTTCAGCGCTCGCTCCGATGAGGAAGGCAAGCAGTACTTCGAACAGATGGGCGGCGAAACCTCCGACATTATCGAAGTGCTGAGAACTTTGGTGGATATCCGCAACGGTAACGGCGTGGTCGATGACATTGATCACTTGGGTAACCGTCGTGTGCGTTCCGTGGGCGAAATGGCCGAGAACCAGTTCCGTGTGGGTCTGGTGCGTGTTGAGCGTGCGGTCAAGGAGCGTCTGAGCCTGGCTGAATCCGAAGGCCTGATGCCGCAAGATCTGATCAATTCCAAGCCGGTGGCTGCTGCCGTGAAAGAGTTCTTTGGCTCTTCCCAGCTGTCCCAGTTCATGGATCAGAACAACCCGCTGTCCGAGATTACGCATAAGCGTCGTGTCTCCGCGTTGGGCCCGGGTGGTCTGACCCGTGAGCGTGCCGGCTTTGAGGTGCGTGACGTACACCCGACTCACTACGGTCGTGTGTGCCCGATCGAGACCCCTGAAGGTCCGAACATCGGTCTGATCAACTCTCTCGCCACCTATGCCCGCGCCAACGAGTACGGCTTCCTTGAGTCTCCGTACCTGAAAGTGATTGACGGCAAGGTCAGTGAAGAAATCGAATACCTGTCTGCGATCGAAGAAGCTGAGTGCGTGATCGCACAGGTGGACGCGAAAATGACTGAGGACGGTGGTTTCGAGGAAGACTTCGTTACCGTACGTCACCGTTACGAATTTACCGTGATGGAGCGTGACACCATTACCCATATGGATGTCTCTCCTCGTCAGGTGGTATCCGTGGCGGCGTCGCTGATCCCGTTCCTCGAGCACGATGATGCGAACCGGGCCTTGATGGGCTCGAACATGCAGCGTCAGGCTGTGCCGACCCTGCGTGCTGACAAGCCGCTGGTGGGTACTGGCTTCGAGCGTCACGTTGCCCGTGACTCCGGTGTCTGTGTGGTAGCGACCCGTGGTGGTATCGTCGATAAGGTCGACGCATCACGAATCATCGTTAAGGTAAATGACAGCGAAGTGAGCGAAGGTGAAGCAGGTGTAGATATCTACAACCTGACCAAGTACACCCGCTCCAACCAGAACACCTGCATCAACCAGCGTCCGCTGGTGAAGGTGGGTGATCGGGTTGCTGCCCGCGATATCATGGCTGACGGTCCTTCTGTGGACATGGGCGAATTGGCCCTGGGTCAGAACATGCGCGTGGCCTTCATGCCGTGGAATGGCTACAACTTTGAGGATTCCATCCTCATCTCTGAAAAAGTTGTGAAGGATGATCGTTTCACCTCCATCCACATTCAGGAGCTGACTTGTATTGCCCGTGATACCAAGTTGGGTCCGGAAGAGATTACTGCGGATATCCCCAATGTGGGCGAAGCGGCGCTGTCCAAACTAGATGAGTCCGGCATTGTCTACATCGGTGCAGAAGTGGAAGCCGGCGACATTCTGGTGGGCAAGGTAACGCCGAAAGGCGAAACCCAGCTGACCCCTGAAGAGAAGCTGTTGCGTGCGATCTTCGGTGAGAAAGCCTCCGACGTGAAGGATACCTCTCAGCGCGTATCTTCCGGCGTTAAAGGCACCATCATCGATGTACAGGTCTTTACTCGTGATGGTGTCGAGAAAGACGAGCGCGCTCGTCAGATCGAGCAGGCTGCCCTGGAGCAGTTCCGCAAGGATCTGAAAGACGAGTACCGTATTCTCGAGCAGGATATTCTTGAGCGTCTGCGCACCGTGATGGTGGGCAAGAAGGTTAACGGTGGTGCGGGCTTCAAGCGCGGCGCTGAGTTGACCGGTGACGTTCTGGATGGCCTGGATGCCGAGAAGTGGTTCGAACTGCGTCCGGCTGACGATGATGTGGCCGAGCAACTTGAGCGTGCCCAGCAGTATCTGGAGCAGCACAAGAAAGAGCAGGACGAGCGCTACAAGGACAAGCAGGCCAAGATCTCCGGTGGTGATGATCTGGCTCACGGTGTCCTGAAAGTGGTCAAGGTTTACCTGGCAATCAAGCGTCGTATTCAGCCCGGTGACAAGATGGCCGGCCGTCACGGTAACAAGGGTGTGATTTCCGTAATCATGCCTGAAGAAGATATGCCGCATGACGAGAATGGCGTGCCGGTGGATGTGGTGTTGAACCCTCTGGGTGTACCGTCCCGTATGAACGTGGGGCAGATTCTGGAAACCCATCTGGGTTGGGCTGCGAAAGGTCTTGGTGAGCGGATCGGCGAAATGCTGGCCGAGCAGAAGAAGATTGCGGACATTCGCGTCTTCCTCGACAAGATCTACAACCAGGCGGGTGCCGGTGGCACACCGGAAGATCTGGACAGCTTCAGCGATGATGAAATCATCGACTTGGCCAAGAACCTGGTGGGCGGCGTGCCCATGGCGACGGCAGTATTCGACGGCGCCAAAGAGTTCGAGATCAAGGAGCTGCTGGAGCTGGCTGGACACGACCGCTCCGGTCAGGTGCAGTTGTGGGATGGCCGTACCGGTGAAGCCTTTGACCGCAAGGTGACCGTGGGCTACATGTACATGCTCAAGTTGAACCACTTGGTGGACGACAAGATGCATGCGCGTTCCACCGGTTCCTACAGCCTGGTTACCCAGCAACCGCTGGGTGGTAAGGCGCAGTTCGGTGGTCAGCGTTTCGGTGAGATGGAAGTGTGGGCGCTGGAGGCCTATGGCGCCGCTTACACCTTGCAGGAAATGCTCACCGTGAAATCCGATGACGTGAATGGCCGTACCCGCGTGTACAAGAACATCGTGGATGGTGATCACCGCATGGATCCGGGTATGCCGGAATCCTTCAACGTGTTGCTGAAGGAAATTCGTTCTCTCGGTATCAATATCGAGCTGGAAAACGACTGAGGCAGTGGGCGTCGTCTGTTAGTAGACGGCGCCACTGTTACCCGGGTTTAGGAAAGAATCTAGAGCGAAAGCTCACTACGGAGGACTGGCCTTGAAAGACTTGCTGAATTTGCTCAAAAGTCAGGGACAAGTCACGGAGTTCGACAAGATCCGCATCGCGCTTGCGCCGCCGGATCTGATCCGCTCCTGGTCTTTTGGCGAAGTTAAAAAGCCTGAGACCATTAACTACCGCACGTTCAAGCCTGAGCGTGATGGTCTGTTTTGTGCGCGAATCTTTGGTCCGATCAAGGACTACGAATGCCTGTGCGGTAAGTACAAGCGTTTGAAGCATCGTGGCGTAATCTGTGAAAAGTGTGGCGTTGAAGTCACCCTGTCCAAGGTGCGTCGTGAGCGCATGGGCCATATCGAGCTGGCCAGCCCCACTGCTCACATCTGGTTCCTGAAGTCACTGCCGTCACGTATCGGTCTGATGCTGGACATGACCCTGCGTGATATCGAGCGGGTTTTGTACTTCGAATCCTTTGTTGTGACCGAGCCGGGCATGACCACGCTTGAGCGTGGGCAGCTGCTTACCGATGAAGAATACTTCGACTCTCTGGAAGAATTCGGTGACGAATTCGAAGCCAAGATGGGTGCCGAAGCCGTGCAGCAGCTCCTGATGGAGCTGGATCTGGTTGAAGAGATCAAGATCCTGCGCGAGGAAGTGGAATCCACTAATTCCGATACCAAGCTGAAGAAGCTGTCCAAGCGTCTCAAGCTGATGGAGGCCTTCAAGGATTCCGGTAACGCACCTGAGTGGATGATTCTCACCGTTCTGCCGGTTCTGCCGCCGGATCTGCGTCCGCTGGTACCTCTGGACGGTGGCCGTTTTGCGACCTCCGATCTGAACGATCTGTATCGCCGGGTGATCAACCGGAACAACCGCCTCAAGCGTCTGCTGGACCTGAGCGCGCCGGACATCATCGTGCGTAACGAAAAGCGTATGCTGCAGGAATCTGTAGATGCGTTGCTGGATAATGGTCGCCGCGGTCGTGCCATTACCGGTTCCAACAAGCGTCCTCTGAAATCCCTGGCTGACATGATCAAGGGTAAGCAGGGTCGTTTCCGTCAGAACTTGTTGGGTAAGCGAGTCGATTACTCCGGTCGTTCCGTGATCGTGGTAGGTCCGACCCTCAAGCTGCACGAGTGTGGCCTGCCCAAGAAGATGGCGCTGGAACTGTTCAAACCGTTCATCTTTGCCAAGCTGGAAGGGCGTGGTCTGGCGACCACTATCAAGGCGGCCAAGAAGATGGTCGAGCGCGAAACCGCGGAGGTGTGGGATATCCTCGCCGAAGTGATTCGCGAACACCCGGTCATGTTGAACCGGGCGCCGACCCTTCACCGTCTGGGTATCCAGGCGTTCGAGCCGGTACTGATTGAAGGTAAAGCCATCCAGCTGCACCCGCTGGTGTGTGCGGCATTCAACGCCGACTTCGATGGTGACCAGATGGCGGTACACGTACCGCTGACCCTGGAAGCCCAGCTCGAAGCCCGTGCGCTGATGATGTCCACCAACAACATCCTGTCCCCGGCCAACGGTGAACCGATTATCGGTCCTACCCAGGACGTGGTATTGGGTCTGTACTACATCAGCCGTGACCGTGTGAATGCACAGGGTGAAGGCCAGGTGTTTGCCGACACCAAGGAAGTGATGCGTGCGCTGGGTAACAAGCAGGTGCATATCCATGCCCGCGTTAAAGTGCGTGTGCATGAAGTGGTGAAAGACCTGGAAGGTAACGTGGAAGAGCGTACCTTCATTGCCGATACCACCCCTGGCCGTTGTAAGCTGTGGGATATCGTGCCGGCGGGTCTGGGCTTCGATATGGTCAACCAGAACATGACCAAGAAGGCCATCTCCAAGCTGCTGAACACCTGCTACCGGATTCTGGGCACCAAAGAGACCTGTATCTTCGCTGACCAGCTGATGTACCTGGGCTTCCGTGAAGCGACATTGTCCGGTTCTTCCATCGGTGTGGAAGACATGGTGATTCCGGATGCCAAGTACACCATGATCGACGCTGCCGAAGAGGAAGTGCGCGAGATCGAGGAGCAGTTTGCTTCCGGTCTGGTAACCCGCGGCGAGCGTTACAACAAGGTCGTGGATATCTGGGCGCGGACCAATGACCAGATCGCCAAGGCGATGATGGAAAACCTCCGGGTTGAAGTGGTCAAGAACCGCGACGGCAAGGACGAAGAGCAGGGCTCTTTCAACTCCATCTTCATGATGGCCGATTCCGGGGCGCGGGGTTCCGCCGCCCAGATTCGTCAGCTGGCCGGTATGCGTGGCCTGATGGCGAAGCCGGATGGCTCCATTATCGAAACGCCGATTACCAGCAACTTCCGTGAAGGTCTGAACGTACTCCAGTACTTCATCTCCACTCACGGTGCGCGTAAAGGTCTGGCGGATACCGCGTTGAAAACGGCGAACTCCGGTTACCTGACTCGTCGTCTGGTGGATGTGGCGCAGGATCTGGTGATTAACCAGAACGATTGCGGCACTGAAGAAGGTCTGCTGATGACACCGCTGATCGAAGGTGGTGACGTGGTAGAGCCGCTGCGCGAACGTGTTCTTGGTCGTGTGGTCGCCCGTGATGTGATGAACCCGCTGAAACAGGACGAAGTGGCGGTGGAAGCCGGCACCCTGCTGGATGAGGTCTGGGTTGAACAGCTGGAAACCATGGGTGTGGACGAAGTGCTGGTGCGCTCGCCGATTACCTGTGCGACTCGCTGGGGCGTGTGTGCCACCTGTTACGGTCGTGATCTGGCCCGTGGCCATCAGGTCAACGTGGGCGAGGCTGTCGGTGTTATCGCGGCACAGTCCATTGGTGAGCCGGGTACCCAGCTGACCATGCGTACCTTCCACATTGGTGGTGCGGCTAGCCGGGCATCTGCAGTGTCCAGTATTCAGATCAAGCACGGCGGCAAGGTGCGTTTCCACAATGCCAAGCACGTGCAGCACAAGGACGGGCTGGTCATCGTTTCCCGTTCTGCGGATCTGGCGGTGGCTGATGAGCTGGGCCGTGAGCGTGAGCGTTACAAGCTGCCCTACGGTGCCACTGTGACCGTGAATGAAGGGGATGAAGTTGGCGGTGGTCAGGTTGTTGCAACCTGGGATCCGCACACACACCCGATCATCGCGGAAGTGGAAGGTAAGGTGCAGTTCGGTGATATGGAAGAAGGTATCACCGTAAACCACCAGACCGACGAGCTGACCGGCCTGACCAATATCGAAGTGCTCGGTTCCCAGAACCGTCCTTCTGCGGGTAAGGATATGCGTCCGGTTATCCGGGTGCTGGATGGCAAGGGCAAGCCTATTGTCATGCCTAACACAGACATGCCGGCACAGTACTTCCTGCCGGGCGGCGCGCTGTGTGGCCTGAAGGATGGCGCCAACATCGGTGTGGGTGACGTGATTGCGCGGATTCCGCAGGAATCCTCCAAGACCCGTGACATCACCGGTGGTCTGCCCCGTGTTGCTGACTTGTTCGAAGCTCGGAACCCGAAAGAAGCGGCAATCCTGGCTGAAAAGACCGGTACCGTGTCCTTCGGTAAAGAAACCAAAGGCAAGGTTCGCCTGGTGATCACTCCGGATAACAGTGATGACAACTACGAAGAACTGATTCCCAAGTGGCGTCAGCTCAACGTGTTTGAAGGTGAGCGGGTTGAGAAGGGCGAGGTGGTTTCCGATGGGCCGCTGAACCCCCACGATATCCTGCGCCTGAAAGGTGAGTCCGAGCTGGCCCGTTACATCGTTAACGAAGTGCAGGAGGTTTACCGCCTGCAGGGTGTGAAGATCAATGACAAGCACATTGAAACGATCATCCGCCAGATGCTGCGCAAGGTAGAGATCCTGGAAGTGGGCGAGTCTCACTTCATTAAGGGTGAGCAGGCAGAATATGCCCGCGTTATGGAAGAGATCGACCGTCTGAAAGCCGAAGACAAGATGCTGCCGCAATACCAGCGTCTGCTGTTGGGTATCACCAAGGCTTCCCTGGCAACCGAATCCTTCATCTCTGCGGCGTCTTTCCAGGAAACCACCCGCGTTCTCACCGAAGCGGCGGTAACCGGCAAGGAAGACGACCTGCGTGGCCTGAAAGAAAACGTGGTTGTGGGTCGTCTGATCCCGGCCGGTACCGGCTATGCCTACCACATGGATCGCCGCCGCCAGCGTGCTGACGCACGCGGGCCGGAAGCGCCGACCATGGACGAGGTGGAAGCGGCTCTGTCCGAGGCGCTTAGCTCCTCCGACGAGTAGTGCGGGCGTTTTCTTGACCCGATAATGGCACCCGCACAAGTGGCTGGTGCCATTTCGCCCCTTCGGGGGCAACCGTAGAGATTCTCCGGCGCCTTGACGGGATGCCGGAGGCTCCCTACAATCGCTGCCCCCCATGGTTTCATGGGCGGTAATTGGGTGGCATGGGCCGTAAACTGACGGTTTTTGTCACAGAACTGTAAGCGTGAGGCAGTAGTTTCATGGCAACTGTAAACCAGCTGGTGCGCAAGCCGCGCAAAAGCAAGGTAGAAAAGAGCGACTCCGTAGCCCTCCAAGGCTGCCCCCAGCGTCGCGGCGTTTGCACTCGGGTGTATACCACTACTCCGAAGAAGCCTAACTCCGCGCTGCGTAAAGTGTGTCGTGTGCGTCTGACCAACGGTTATGAAGTCTCTTCCTACATTGGTGGTGAAGGACATAACCTGCAGGAGCACTCCGTAGTGTTGATCCGTGGCGGTCGTGTAAAAGACCTTCCCGGTGTTCGCTACCACACCGTGCGTGGCACCCTGGATACGGCAGGCGTGCAGGACCGCAAGCAGCGTCGCTCCAAGTATGGCGCCAAGCGTCCGAAGTAATACCTAGCTACCTTTTCTGAATGCCGTAGCCCGTGTGGCTGCGGAGGGATGAGTAAGGTCCGGACGGCATGCCGTTCCGGAGTCACCTGAAGCTTTCCCCGCCCCAAAGCGGGAATGTTAGAGGAACACATCCGATGCCAAGACGTCGCGTTGTCGCCAAACGGGAGATCCTGCCGGATCCGAAGTTTGGAAGCCAGATTCTGGCCAAGTTCATGAACCATGTAATGGTTAGTGGTAAGAAATCTGTATCCGAGCGTATTGTTTACGGTGCGCTGGATATTATCACCGAGCGTAAAGGGCTTGATTCCCTGGAGACGTTCGAAAAGGCGCTGGACAATATCCGTCCTGCCGTCGAGGTAAAGAGCCGCCGTGTTGGTGGTGCGACTTACCAGGTTCCTGTTGAGGTTCGTCCCAGCCGCCGTACTGCTTTGGCAATGCGCTGGTTGGTAGATGCTGCCCGTAAGCGTGGTGAGAAGAGCATGCCTGCTCGTCTGGCCGGCGAAGTGATGGATGCCGCTGAAGGCAAAGGCGCTGCGATGAAGAAACGTGAAGACGTGCATCGTATGGCCGAGGCCAACAAGGCCTTCTCCCACTTCCGCTTCTAAGGCAGAAGGCAAGCGAGTGAAACCGGCCTGTGTACAGGCCGGTTTTTGTATTTGAACCAGTGAATCGAGGTTAGCACCGTGGCTCGTAAGACTCCTCTTAATCGCTATCGCAACATCGGTATCTGTGCGCACGTAGATGCGGGCAAGACCACTACTACCGAGCGTATTCTTTTCTACACCGGTGTGTCTCACAAAATTGGTGAGGTGCACGACGGTGCTGCCACCATGGACTGGATGGAGCAGGAACAGGAGCGTGGTATTACCATTACCTCCGCTGCGACCACCACTTTCTGGCAGGGTATGGACCAGCAGTATGATCAGCACCGTATCAACATCATTGATACTCCGGGGCACGTTGACTTCACTATTGAAGTCGAGCGTTCCTTGCGTGTACTCGATGGTGCCGTGGTGGTGTTCTGTGGTTCTTCCGGCGTTGAGCCGCAGTCCGAGACTGTATGGCGCCAGGCCAACAAATATGAAGTCCCGCGTATCGTGTTCGTCAACAAGATGGACCGTGCTGGCGCAGATTTTGACTCCGTTTGTAACCAGATTCGCAAGCGTCTGGGTGCTTCCGTTGTGCCGATTCAGTACAATATCGGTGCGGAAGACAACTTCAAGGGTGTCGTCGATTTGATCCGGATGAAGGCTATCTACTGGAGCGAAGACGACATGGGGATGACCTACGAAGAGAAGGACATCCCGGACGACATTAAGGCACGTTGTGACGAGCTCCGTGAGCAAATGACGGAAGCGGCAGCAGAGGGCTCTGAAGAGCTGATGGAAAAGTACCTGGAAGAAGGTGACCTTTCCAATGACGATATCAAGGCGGGTCTGCGTCAGCAGGTTCTGGCCAACGAAATCGTTCTCGGCCTGTGTGGTTCCGCGTTCAAAAACAAGGGCGTTCAGGCGCTGCTCGACGCCGTTATCGAATTCCTGCCGGCCCCGGATGAAGTAAAAGCCATCCAGGGTGTGCTGCCGGATGGCGAAACCGTTGAAGCGCGTAAGTCTTCAGACGATGAGCCGTTCTCTGCGCTGGCATTCAAGATCGCTACCGACCCGTTTGTGGGGTCTCTGACCTTCATCCGTGTCTACTCCGGTGTGCTGAATTCCGGTGACAGCGTGATGAACTCCGTACGCGAGAAGAAAGAGCGTGTGGGGCGTTTGCTGCAGATGCACGCAAACAGCCGTGAGGAGATCAAGGAAGTACTGGCGGGTGACATTGCGGCCTGTGTTGGCATGAAGGACGTCACTACCGGTGACACCCTGTGCGACATGAAGAGCCCGATCGTTCTCGAGCGTATGGAATTTCCGGATCCGGTAATTTCCGTTGCTGTGGAGCCCAAGTCCAAGGCAGACCAGGAAAAAATGGGTCTGGCACTGGGGCGTCTGGCGCAGGAAGATCCGTCTTTCCGCGTGAAGACCGACGAAGAAACCGGCCAGACCATTATCTCTGGCATGGGTGAGCTGCACCTGGATATTCTCGTGGATCGTATGAAGCGTGAATTCAAGGTGGAAGCGAATATCGGTGCGCCGCAGGTGGCATACCGCGAAACCTTCACTCGCCCTGCGGACGTGGACGGTAAGTTCGTGAAGCAGTCCGGTGGTCGTGGTCAATACGGTCACGTTAAGGTCAAGTTTGAGCCTATCGATCGTGATGAAGAGTTCCAGTTCGAGGAGCAGATTCACGGTGGTTCTGTACCGAAGGAATATTTCGGCGCGGTACAGAAGGGTATCGACGAGCAGCTGCAGGCTGGTGTGCTGGCGGGCTACCCGATTCTGGGCGTGAAAGCGACTCTGTACGATGGTTCCTACCATGAGGTGGATTCCAACGAAAACGCTTTCCGTATGGCGGGTGCCCTGGCTGTGAAGAACGCAGCGAAGGAAGCTGGTGCGGTATTGCTTGAGCCGATGATGAAGGTGGAAGCGGTAACCCCGGAAGACTACATGGGTGACGTGATGGGTGACTTGAACCGTCGCCGTGGTATCGTTCAGGGCATGGAAGACACCATGGCCGGCAAGATTATTCGTGCCGAGGTGCCTTTGTCTGAAATGTTCGGTTACGCTACTGATCTGCGTTCCATGTCTCAGGGCCGTGCCAGTTACTCCATGGAGTTCTTGAAGTACGCTGAGGCGCCGAAGAATATCGCTGATGAAGTCATCAGCGGCAAGAAATCTTAAATTTACGGTTAATTTGTTAAGGGTATAGAGCCGTGGCAAAGGAAAAGTTTGAACGTAATAAACCGCACGTAAACGTAGGCACCATTGGTCACGTTGACCATGGTAAAACCACCCTGAC